>CBINFS010000030.1:0-45810 GCA_966250015.1 uncultured bacterium
ATCTGCCCCTCATCCAGGATCCGGCGATGGTGGAAGAGCTTGCCGCCGACCTTCTCAGGCTCGATCACCTCGAAATCCTTCGCTGCGAGGAGCGGCGCGGCGCCGGCCGGCGACTCAGCCCTGACCCACTGTTGGGGATATCGCGCCTCGAGCTGCACGATCCGCGCCGTCAGGCGGCCGTCCATCCGCTTCGGCGCCTCGACAAACGAAAGCACCCTGCCCCCATTCTGGAGGTACTGCTCGAGAAGCTCGACGGTGGCCAGGTCCAGGTTCTCCGTACCGGGGGCGATCACGACCCGATCGTACGCCCGCTCACCCACGACGAAAGTTGCTCCTTCGATCCTGCCGCGGTCCTTGATGATGTTTTCCGAACCCAGGTCGTACTCGATTTGGAGCAGCTCGAGCTCGGCGAGGAACGACTCGAACGAATCGCCGATCTCCCGGAGCCGGTCCGGCGTGCCCGCTGGCGACGCATACATCCAGGCGCTGGTGGTCGGCTCGATCACGAGGGTGGTATTGATCTGCTTCCCGCTCGAAAGCACAAGCGAGAGCCGCCCGAAGTAGTCCACCAGCAAGTCGTACTGCGGCCACCAGGGCGCGTGGTACGAGAACGACTGTGGGAAATCTCGCTTGCGTGCGCCTTTAATGGTGCTGTACGAGAGGTGCTGGTTCATGAGGTTCACACCCAGCACGTACTCCCAGTCGCCCAGCCGCTTCATGTCCTCGAAGTCGAGCTCCCAGCCGGCAGCGCCGTAGGTTTCGCTCAGGGTGCGCCTGCGGCCGAGCTGGTTCGCCACGCTGCTCAGCTCTTTTACGTTGCGGACGTTGCCGAACTGGTCGGGGCGCGCCCTTTCGGAGTTGAAAAGCAGGTCAATACCGGGCACCTGATGCCAGGCGTACATCGCCATGTTGTCGCCGCCGTGGGAGGGATCAGGCCAGCCATGCTCCCAGTAATGCCCAGTCCACTTCAACCCCTTCGACTCGGTATACTCGTACCACGGTTTGCTCCAGCGCTCGATGAAGAGCTCGAGCAAAAGGGCGTGATAGTTGTGCCGTACGCGCTGCCAGTCCCCCGTCTCTTCGAAAAGCGAGACCAGTTGCGGGCGCACGTCGTAGCCCCAACGGGCTTCGAACTTCTCAAAGATGCCCGGCGTGTAGCGGATCATCCGTCGGCCCGGCGTATTGATGTGTGGTTCGTCCGTAAAAATGCCCGGTACTACCTTGCCGAACTCTTTCCCGACTTTTTTCTCGTACCCCTCCATCGTCACTTCGATGAACTTCTCCGTGACGCCTTCAACGAGCAGGTCTACGTACGAAAAGCCGGCGTACCGCCCGGTCGGCGAGAAGCTGACGAGCACGAACGCCGTATAGTCCGCCTCCACGTCGTACAACGAGTCGAGCTGAGCCGTCACGTCCACCAATTCCTCCCCTTCCTTGCGGAAAACCAGGACGTACCGCTCGTTTTTGTCGAGCTTCGTCGTACGGACGAGCCGCAGCCCCTGTCCCTGGTTGTACGACTCCGGCATCTGCGCCGGGACGAGCCCGCCGGCAAAGCCACTCGGGAACGAGTTCTCGTCGTACAGCCACACTTCCATCCCGAGCTCCTTCGCCCGGTCCACCGCGTACCGGACCAGCTCGTGGAACTCATCCGACAGGTACTCCGTGATCATGCCCGCACGCGGGTGAATGAAAACGCCGCCGATGTGCTCGTCGCTAAAGTCCTTGAGCTGTTGGTCGATACTTTCCCGGGTCTCGTCCCCGTTCCACACCCAGAACGGAGCGGTTCGATATGCAGCCGGAGGATTTGCGAAATGGGACCGCACGTAGCTGTACGAGTCCGCCTGCTGATCCGCGTCGTCCGACTGCGCCACCAGACAACCCGGCACGGCGATCAAAATTGCCAGTATGAGATAATAGACTCTCATCCTACAAGCCCTGTTAATATTGTGAGATGGGGAGGGACCCAGGATGTTAGCAAAAGAGGTCGACTATTTCCATGAAGCTTCAGCGGGTTAAAGCCCTTGCAAATGAGATAGACGGCTCCTAATATCGTTACCCGTTCGTAACAAAGTGCGGCCTGTATGGTTGTACGCCAGATGAACTGATAGAGGTGTTTATGAAAAGAAACCGCTCGTTACCGGTCGTTGTGCTGTTGATCCTGATGGGATTCCCCACGGCGGTGCACGCCCAGTCGCTGGCCGCATCGCTACGCGCCGGCACGGAGGGCATCGGCTTCGGCCTTACCGCCCCGATCGCCCCGACCTTGAATGGCCGCGTCCAGGGAAGCTTTTTCTCCTACAGCCAGTCCGGCACCACCGTGGTCGACGACGTGGACGTGGCGTACGACGCTAAAGGCGAGCTCTTCCTTCTGGCCGCCCTCACCGACTGGCACCCCTTCGGCAATGCCTTCCGCCTGAGCGGCGGCGTTTACTACAACGGTATCAAGGGTAGCGGCCTGCTCAACGCCGCCGAGCCCGTAGAGGTCAGCAATCGAACCTACGACCCGTCCGAAATCGGCGACCTCGACATCGACGTCTCGCCCGGCACACAGATTGCTCCGTACTTTGGCGTCGGATTTGGTAACGCGCTCAAACGGAGCTTCGGCTTTTCGATCGACGTTGGCGCGCTCTATCATGGGGCGCCATCCGTCGAAATGACCGGCACCCGGATGCTCGAGCCCATGCACCAGGAAGCTGCACAGGTCGAAGAGAACATCTCGTGGGCACGTTTTTACCCGGTCCTGACGATCGGTTTTTCGACCCGCCTGTTCTGATCGCTCATTTTTTCGATTCGGTATCATACAGATATGAAAACTTATCTCACACGCCTTGCCCTTGGCCACCTGCTTGCCTGCACCCTCTTTCTCCTGAGCGCGTGCGACTTCACCGACCCGCTCAAGGACGTCGACCTCATACTCAAAGCCGAGCGCGTCCCGATCGAGCTAAAGGGCGACAAAGGCGCACTGACCGTCGAAAGCGGCCAGACCACCCTCAAAAAGACGACGTTCACCAACGATCTCGACGTCAAGTCGATCGATGAACTGAAACAGGTCCAGATCAAGCCGGAATACTTCACGTTCACTCCGGCGGCGGGCAAAACCAGTGAGGTCTACAACGGGACCGTCCGGATCTTCGTCTTTCTCGACGGCCAGCCGGTCACCCTGGGCGAGCCGATCGTAGTCACCGTGGAAGACAGCCGCGTGACCGACGTCACGCCGAAGTCAATTGAGATCGAAGGCAACGAGATCAACCGCCAGGCGATTGAGGACGCCATCGACAACCTCCCCGAGGAGTCCCGGCCGGACCTCGAAGCCTGGAAAGAGCTGACCGTCGACGAGGTCATTGACGAGCTCGAAAAGGTCCTCGCCCGCGAGTCGTTCCCCCTGACGTTCGTGGTGGAAACGACCGGCAACCTCTCGGGCACCATCACCGTCAACCAGATCGACATCGACGTCCTTCTGACGCTCTGATCCGGCGCAAAACGGTACCAAAATGAACGTGAAATGGGCGGCGCCTTACGGGGCGCCGCCCATTTCTGTTTTAATGATTCCCCTGCCTGGAACCATTAATACCCATCCTCACTCCCCCATTTTACTGCAACTGATGGGTTCTATTGGTTTGACCGCCCGTTCCCTCCTGCGTTCCTTTTATACTTGTGAGAATCCTGATTCAAAAGGGTTGATTTCTCACGCGAAGACGCGAAGATGGACAAAGAATAATCCGCAGATGGCCGCAGATTATTGTTTGCATGGAGGCAAACCGAAGGCGGGACGCTCGATACTATTAATGATTTAACCGATTTCGTCATCTCCGCGAAGGCGGAGATCCAGGGAAAACATACGGTTTTCCTCTACCCTTCTGCCGTATATAACTTTTGTATGGATCCCGGCTCGGGGGCCGGGATGACGTTATTGTATAGGTATACGTAACTAAATAGCAATTGCTATTTGTTAACTGAATACCTTAATAAATACGTCATTCCGGACTTGATCCGACACGAACGAAGTGACTGACGAAGTAAATCCAGTAGGGGGGCTGCGTGAGGCAGAACCGTGTAGGTTTTGCGAGACGCCGCATGGATCTCCGCCTTCGCGGGGATGACGGAATTGTTTATTGTTTTATTGGCAATAATCGTCCCGTCTTCGGTCTACTCCCCTCAAAAACTTATCTGCGCCATCCGCGGACAGTAGTTTTTCAGATTCAGAACAGGCTCATCTGTTGGGCGTGGCGTTCGAGTTCGAGGAGGTGACGTTTGCGGGAGATGCCCCAGCGGTAGCCGCCGAGGCCACCGTCTTCGCGGACGGCACGGTGGCAAGGGATCAGCACGGCGATCCGGTTTGCCGCGCACGCGGCGCCAACCGCCCGTGCGCCACCGGGCAGCCCGAGGGTTTCAGCCAGCTCCCCGTACGTTCTCGTCTCTCCAGATGGAATCGCCCTCAACAGGTCCCAGACACGGCATTGGAAAGGCGTTCCCTCAGGGTCGAGCGGCAAATCGGGCATGTCGCCGCCCGATTCGAGATAGTCCAGAACGGGCTGCATCCACTTGCTTACGGCTTCTTTGTCCCGGCGCAGCTCGACGCCCGGAAACGCCTCTTCAAGTGCAGCCTCTAAGGTCTCATCGTCGTCGCCCAAAAAAAGCGCGCGTATCCCCTTATCCGACCCGGCGAGAAGTACGCACCCATCGGAAGTCGCCGCTATCGCGTAGTGGAGTAAGGTCGAAGCCATCAAAATGAGTATGAAGGGACTCTCCCGGCCCTGCGGGTGAAGATCAGAACTGAATGTCAGGTGAAATCAGTTCGGGTTGGGAGGGTTGCCTATCGTGTGGGAAGGCCTGATCGAACATCGCGAGGCGACCCTGTCCAGCCCCCGTTGTTTGAGCTCTTCTTCGACCATCCGGATCGCCTCCGTGAGCTCATTCCGGATCGATGTGCCAAGCTCTGTAGGGTCGTCCTTCAACTCCTGCATCGCGATGTCGTACTCCGAAAGCACACCGAGGAGCACGCGGTCGCAGAGCAGCTCCAGCCCGCGCGGGGCGAAGTCGTTCGCGCTCATGCCAGTTCCCTCCTTGATTGACCTCCGTGACCAGGAAGCCTTCCATCCGCAACCTACCTCCCCTTCCTGCCTGTATGAATAACAACGGATTAGTTAACCATATTCTGCGTAACTATCCTGTTACGCACCAATGATTTTCCGCGAAGATCCCGGTCAGAAACTCACGACGGTCATGAGGTAGAACCAGTACGTCTGCTCGTCCCCAATTATGGTTTCGACAGCTTCCCGGGGAAGGAACGTTGAAGCGCCGCCCACGATGCTGAAATGCCGGTTGTATCGGTACGTGGCGGTCAAGTCGAACTCCTGGCCAAGGACGTTCAGCTCATGCCCGTCTGAGAGCTCTATAGACGCCGCCATCATGAAGTGGTGGAAGTCCAGACCAAGCCGGAATCGCTCTGTGATACTCGTGCTCGCCGACAGGCCGAAGTCCTGGAGTCCGTAGCTGTTCAGCAGGGCCGGGAAGTAATCCATGTAGCCGTAGAACCCGTGGTTCGACGCAAAGAGGGTGTTGAACACCTTGTACGTGTCGTCATTTTCGTTGTCACCCGAGATCAGGGTGTAGAGCGCGCCGAGACGCGGACGGGCTTCAGTCTCGAACGTGTAACCGATCCCTCCACTGAGCAGATACGCCTGAATGTCCTGCCTGGGAGCCTCGCTGGCGGGGCTGACCTTTCCACCCTGGTAATAGGCTTCGAGGGCGTAGTCGATCCCCGAACCGGCGCCGTGCAGGTAGAGGCCCGGCGTATATCGGACGAGCTGGTTCTTGCCTTCATCAGGGCCACCCGTCACGTCGCTGGTGTTGTTATCGAGCAGTATGAAAGCCTCGAGGCTGCCTCCGCCGAATATCGGCCACACACTCCAGACGCCGTACAGAGCCTGCCCCTCAGGTTCGCCCGGCACGTCGACGAGCTGCGCGGCGAAGAGGTCCACGTTAGCAGCGTCCGTCCGCAGCTTGAGCACCGCACCGTCGAACGAACGCCCGCTGTTCGCCCACGCCACGACGCCGATCAGCCGCTCGTTCCCGTACTGTAGCTCCTGCCGGCCGAGACGGACTGACATCGGTGCATCGAAAAGGTCGTCCACCTGGAAGTAGGCCTGGTGGAGGTCGAGCTGGTCGGCGCTGGCATCCATGGTGCCGCGTCCCTGCGACGGGTTCTCACCGCCGAAATTGCGTCCATCCTGGATCTGGACGAACGCAGTGACGTCGGGCAACGGCTTGACGGCAACACCGAGGCGGGTTCGCAGGAGGTGATAACCGTACGTATCGGCGGCGCCGGTAAAGTCTCGCGCGTCGATCTCGCTTCGGTGGCGAAGCTGCCCGCTGACCGTAATCTCTTGCGCCTGTACGCCGGAGGCCAGCAAAAGCATAAAAAGGGCGATAATCGTCCAGTTCTTCATCAGGGTTCGTTGGATTGGACAGGTGAAAAGGCAGACGAGTGGACGCGCCGAGGCTTTCCGCCTTTCGACGGACCGTCACGAGATGGGACCGGAACGCTCCTTGGCGGGATCAGGCTGTTCCTCACGCAGGCGCACTAATGAGGGCTTGAATATACGGGGCAGGCGTAATCTGACAAATGCCGACTTTCGATTCAGCCCAAAAACACTCCCGGATGTAACATCGGTGTACTTTTTTCACGCTGAAGCCGGCACGTACCGGAGCACCACTTTCCCGTTCGTGAAGGACCGCGCTTCGACGAGCTTCAATGCGGGCCTTCCGGTGACGCCTTCGAAGAGCGTGCGGCCTTTCCCGACGACGACCGGGTTCACCACGATCTGGTACTCGTCGATCAGCCCCTCCTGTGCGAGCTGTGCGACGATGCTGCCGCTTCCCAGAATGGTCATGTCGAGACCCGGCTCCGCCTTCAGCCGGCGCATTTCCGTTGTGAGTTCGCCCTTTAGCACAGTCGTATTCTGCCAGGCAGCCTCGCCAAGCGTCCTCGAAAAGACGAGCTTCGGCATCGCGTTGATGGAGTTGGCGACGTCGGGCAACGTCTCGATCGCGGCGGGCGTCGGCCAGAAGCTCGCCATCATGTCGTATGTTTCCCGTCCGAGTACGAGCCGCCCTTCGCCGGAGGCGTTTTCGGCCACGTACGCGTTCCATTCCGGATCGTCCGCGTACGCCCAGCTCATGTCCCCGTTGGTATCCGTGAAGTAGCCGTCTAGCGACACGTGATTGAAAACAGATAGAATCGGCATGATACCTCCACGCTGCGTGTTTCGGGGACTACCGTAGGAATAGGTACTTCTGTTTAAATAACTCGGCCCCAATTTATCGCCCCCACCTTGGGGCAGTGTCGGTTCAAAAACCTGACATTCAGTATTCCATTCGCTCAAATTTGGGTGCGCGTGGAACGAACGGACACAGGCTGCGGCGCCGAGAAAAACTGCCCTTAATGCATGTAAATTCATCGCTTCCCCATTTGCCGAAAAACAACGATCTCGTTACTTTATTCCTCTACCGCAAATCGAACGTGGAGGTTGGCTATGGAGCAGCTGGTATCATTTTCAGGACAGTGGACCGACCAAGAAAGGCGTGAGATCACCGAGGCCATTGAGCTATTCGAGCAGACGCTGAACGATCCCCTTCCCCTGGGCACCTACGGACGGCCCTGGATGTGTACGAGCTACCCTTCGGAGTTTTTCGGACGGGTTTATACTGCTTCGCGGTACCCATCGTCGTTCCTCATCACCGCCTACTCGACCGATGAGCTGGCGTCGCGCCTGATCGAGTACGGCCGCAGAGGGTTCCGCAGGGCAAGCTGAACGGCCGCGACTCTCATTATTTGCTCGGTTCACGGCTGATTCAACAACTCCAATGGCGCAAAGGTGTTATTTTAAGCGCTTCAACTCCGGTTACGCCCTGGCGAGCCGGTTTAAAAGGATAAGCTTATCGACGTCGATACAACTGGAAGGATGAAACGAACGGGTGTCTTGATTTTGTGGGCCGTGGTCTGGGGGTTGACCTTCCAGACGGCCTTGGCGCAGAGCTTTTTGGACCAGGAAAAGATCGAGGCAGTCCTCTCCGCGTACGAAGTCGATCACTTCTACTTCCCACCGGTTTCGTACTCGTATTTCATCTTCGACGACACCAGCGGCAGCCGCATCCTTGCCCGCAACATGATGTACAAGGAGCTCGGAGAGGGCGACCCGATAAAAGGCCAGGAGCGGGCGGTGCTCCTCGAACTGCTCAACCGGCGGCTGATCGACGACCTCCAGCTCGGCGACACCCTCGTCGTCCCGAGCCGCTACGAGCTCGACTTCCGCGCTTACTCCCCCTTCCCGCACTATTACGAGGGCGCAGCAGACTTCGACAAGCTCGTGATCCTCGACAAAACCACCCAGGCCTTCGCCGCTTACGAATACGGCGACCTGGTGCGCTGGGGGGTCATCAATACCGGCGGGCCCGGCTACGAAACACCTTCCGGACGCTTCAACTTCAACTGGAAGGAGGAATTCCGCACTTCCCTGCTGAGTCCCGAAGATGAGCCGTGGGACATGTACTGGGTCTTCAACTTCCACGACAAGCGCGGCATCCACGTCCACCAGTACGCCTTCCCGACAGGTCCACCGACGAGCCACGGCTGTGTCCGCCTGCTCGACGCCGACGCCCGCTGGATCTACCATTGGGCCGACGGCTGGAAGACCCGTGCGGGCGGCACGGGCTACGAATCACGCAAGGGTGAGGTCATCCAGCAAGGCACAATGGTGCTCGTCATCGGCACCGAGCCTACGGGCGACCCGAAGGTCTTCGACACCTCCGGCCCCGAGCCCGTGCTCGTTCAGATCGAGCTGCCCGAGCATCCGTACGACGTCCCCCCCGGCACCGAGCAACAGAAAAAGTTCGACCGCCTCCGCAAGAACAGGTCCTCAAAAAGCACTGCCGCGCGATAGGGCACATTACGGTGAAGAGGTCTTCACAAAGTGTGTCCATGCTTTGTAGCCCCGGTGTCAAAGAGTGCTGTTCGCACCCGGACTGCCATTCTTGAAGGCCCCGTTTCATATTGATCCCTCACCCGCTTCGTGGGATTCGGGATGACAGAACAGGGCAACGGCGGTAGCTGGAAGCCCGGATGGTTGCCCGTACCTCTCATTTTGTCATTCCGAACACAAGTGAGGAATCTTCCCGATGTGCTGCCTTACTGGTTGGCGCTATCGGAAATTGAAAGCACCGGAACTGCTCCCCTGGACGGGCCTGTCCCGTACTCGTTACGGGAGGAGCTGTCGCGGAGCTACTTGGGGGTAGATCGAATGCTTTACGGATGGGGTTGTAAAGGATAATTCCGTAGAGGCAAGTCGCACGCTCATATGGATCCCGGCTCGGAGGCCGGGATGACGCGTTTTTAGGGGTACGTTTACCAAAAGGCACTTCTCAGTAATTAACCTAAATGCCTAATAAACAAATCATTCCCGCGAAGGCGGGAATCCTGGAATGCGCAGCGCGAAGGCCGAATCGTATAGCCAGCCGAAACCGTTGCCTGGATCTCTGCCTTCGCGGAGACGACGTAATTGTTTGGTGAGTCAACAAGCACGGGACGTCCCGCATTCGGTTCACATCGACACCAAAAATCATCCGCGCTAGCCTGCGTCCATCAGCAGATTATTAGTACATCCATCTACGAGGAAAAACCCATCGTCTCGTCGAGTATCACCTCAGCCGCCATGCGGACGGCTTTTTTGACGACGGCGCCGCATTTTTCGGTGGCGCCGGAGGTCTGGAACTCGATCAGATCGGCCTCGTCGAGCAGGTCGAACCGTTTACCGAAGATGTCGTGCTGAATGTCGGCGCACATCGTGCTGCCGTACTCCTCGATGAAGGCGGCGCAGAACTTCCGGGCGGGGATCAGCGATTTTCGGAAGCCTTCCCAGTCGTCGAGCCGTTCGCGCCCGAAGATGAGGCCGAGCGCCATCAGCGAGGCCGTCACGGCGCCGCACGTTTCGCCGCGTTCGCCAATGCCCGGCACGGGCGTGAGCGCCTTCAGGATGGCGCCGTTGTCGAGGCCGAACTCCTCCTGTAACACGACGAACGTCGCCTGCGCGCAGTGGTGGCACGCGCCCATGTACAGGTCGACGCGTCGGTCAAGGTGGGCCAGGATCTCCTCCCGGGTTTTGTCTTCGGGCAGGCTGAAAGACGTCGGGGCGTCCGTCGTGCTTGCGCGAACGCTTCGGCTCGCCGGCTCTGGTTTTTCCCGTCCCCGGCACGCCGCCAACGCCGCCGACCCGGCCGCGACGGCCACAAAGTCGCGGCGGTTCATCTTTCTTGTATCCTTCATTTCACTTCACCGTATGAGCCTCCATCCGACAGATTGTCGTGTAGCAGAAATGCAGGCCTTGATCATGGGGTGTTACAGGAAAGGTAGAGTCGTCAACTAAAGGGGTCAAGCCTGTTCCATAGTCAAGATCCCGTGAATGGACCGGCACGTGATCCATCCGGGATTCCTCCTGTAATGAACCGATTCTACCCGTATGAAAACACAGCCCTTCAGGCCTTTATTTGTATTCGCCTTCCTTCTCCTTTTTTCGACGACTTCCTTCGCCCGTCAGTCGGAGGATTCCTCCTCGGTGGCTCCTCCCGATACGTTCGCCCGGGGGAAGGTGACCAAGATCATCCTCCCCGCCCTTTTTTACACGCCCGAGACCAAAATCGGCGGGGGCGGCGCGGCAGGCATCTACTGGACCAAAAAGCCAGGCGGACGGACGTCGAGTATCCTCGCCGCGCTCATTTACACCCAGAAGAGCCAGATAACCGCCAGCATTTCGCCGGACCTGTACCTCGCCGGTGACCGGTATCGCCTCTCGGGCGCCGTGGCCTACTTCGACTTCCCCGACCACTTCTACGGCGTCGGCCGGGACACGCCCGAATCGGCGAAAGAAGAGTTCAGCGCGCGAACCTTCGAGGCGATGCTCCGCTTCCAGTGGAAGCTCGCTCCCGGCCTCCGGCTGGGTCCGATGTACTACCTCCGCTACCGCGACTTCTACAAGGTCGAGGAAGGCCGGTCCATCGATCTTGGCTTGCTCACCGGTACGGACGCCGGCCTCTCGTCAGGCGCAGGGTTCTCCCTCGAATGGGATCGGCGCGACAGCCAGTTCTTCCCCACGCGAGGCACGTACGCCATCCTGGAGGGCGCGGTGTTTGACGGGGCAATCGGCAGCGACTACGATTTCACCCGCCTGTCGGCGGACGTGCGCGTATACCGTGCTATCGCCCGTCGGCACGTGCTGGCCTTCCAGGGTACGGCAGTCGTCACTGGAGGCACGGTGCCGTTCCACCTGTTGCCCGGCGTCGGCGGGCAGAACGTGCTCCGAGGGTATTACGAGGGCCGTTACCGCGACAACCTCATGGCGGTGGTGCAGGCTGAATACCGCTTTCCCGTCTGGAAACGCCTCGGAGCCACGGTCTTTGGAGGCGTCGGGAACGTGTCGTCGCGGTTCGACAACTTCGCCGTCGGAGACCTGAAGTACGCCGGAGGGGCTGGCCTGCGGTTCCGCGTATCGCCCGAGGGCGTCAACCTCCGCCTCGATTACGCCGTCACCCCCAACTCGTCCGGCACCTACATCACCATCCAGGAAGCTTTTTAGGCAGTTTCGGGTCCGCGTTACAGCATAATTTCTCCGCGGAAGGATTTCCTGACCGGGTTTCTGGTTTACATTCACGTTAAAACGATAAATCAGGGAGCCGGGAACGGACATGAAACTAGACAAAAGCAGACGAAGCCGTAACGTGGAGGATCGGCGGGGACGAGGCCCCTCGCGTGGCATGGTGGGTGGTGGAATAGGGGCCCTCCTCGTCCTGGTCATCGCCTCGCTCATCGGCATCGACCCGGGTGCGCTCGAAGGGGTCATTCCCTCGAATGAGCCTGCCACACCGTACGACCCCACGACGGGCGACGCCGAAGGCGAGTTCGTTTCGATCGTTCTGGGTGAGACCGAACTCACCTGGAACACCATCTTCCAGCAATCCGGAGGCGACTACCGCGAGCCGACGCTGGTGATGTTCACCGGCGCCGTCCAGTCGGCGTGCGGCTTCGCGCAGGCGGCCGTCGGACCGTTCTACTGCCCGGCCGACGAGAAGGTATACCTGGATACGTCCTTCTTCGACGACCTTTCGACCCGTTTCGGCGCTCCCGGTGACTTCGCACGGGCGTACGTCATCGCCCACGAGGTGGGCCACCACGTGCAGAACCTGATCGGCATTTCAAGCGAGGTGCACCGGCTGAGGAGCAGCGTCAGCCAGGAGCAGGCCAATCAGCTCTCGGTCCTGCAAGAGCTTCAGGCAGACTGCTTCGCCGGGGTGTGGGCGCACTTCGCGGAACAGCAGCGGAATATCCTCGAAGAGGGCGACGTCCAGGAAGGACTCGGCGCGGCTTCCGCCGTGGGCGACGACCGGCTCCAGATGCAGGCGCAGGGCTACGTAGTACCCGAAAGCTTCACGCACGGCTCGTCAGGTCAGCGCCAGGAATGGTTCGCCCGAGGCTACCAGACCGGCTCGATCAACGATTGCGACACCTTCGCCTCCCTCCGGTGAGCCCTTTTTTCTCACGCGAAGACGCAAAGGATCCTCAGGAATAGTCCGCCAATGGCCGCAGCTGTGCGCAGATGACTTTTTGAACGGTTGACGTGATGCACTTGGGTTCCTAATTATACTGCCCACCCGGAGCGTCATCTCCGCCTGCGCGGAGATGACGTATTGTATGGAGCTGCTGGTAGCTTTAAGGACTCCCACCTTCGGTTATCCCATCCCAAATATCACCCGCGGAAAATCGGCGACCACTAGCTGATCGTATCCCTTCGCGACTTCGCGTGAACCCTCTTTGAGGTTACGCAGGGCTCTCCTCTCCGAATGCGGCGGCGTCGACGAACCACTCGACCGTGCCGTGGGACTTTACCCGGGAGGCGGGGAGGTGAGAATGGCCCTGCTGCACCTGACGCAGTGCATCACGCTTGTCTGCGCCGGAGACGACGAAAATGACGTGCTCGGACCGTGCGATCAGTGGTAGCGTGAAAGTGATCCGCTGGCGCGGATCGGCGTAGTCGGGTGCGTCTACCGCACGGACGAGGCGGAGCTTCTCCTCCAACGCGTCGCAGCCGGGGAAAAGGGAGGCGGTGTGGCCGTCCGAGCCCATGCCCAGGAAAACCACGTCGAAACCCCGCTCGCCCAGGACGCTCCGTATGGTTTCTTCGTAAGCATCCGCCGCTTCTTCCGGTGTTGCAGGGTGCACCGGCGTCGGGAAGACGTTTTCCGGCGGGATCGGCACCTTCGAGATCAGCGTCTCGAGCGCCATCCGGTAGTTGCTCCGCTCGTCGTCGAGCGGCACGAACCGCTCGTCACTCCAGAAGAGAAAAATGCGGTCCCACGGGAGTCGCTCTCGAAAAGTTGTGGAGAGTACGTCGTGGACGAGGCGCGGCGTGTTTCCGCCTGCCAGCGCGACGTAAAGCGGCATGCCCTCAGGAGACTCGAGCAGAATCGAGGCCATCCTCGCCGCAGCCGCCCTGCCGAGCGACTCGGCCTCGGGGAGCACCTGAATCAGCGGCTCGGGTGCGGGATAGTCAGACATTTTTTTCGCCTACGAATAAAGCAACGGGGGGACGTCGCCGATCAGCCGTTGAGCCTCTTCGGGTCCCCACGTCCCGGCGGCGTACGGGTAACGCTCTGACCGGTCGTCGAGCAGCGGCGTATAGAGCCGCCAGGCCTCCTCGACCTCCAGAGTGTGAACGAAGAGCGTCTGGTCGCCCCGGATGATGTCGGCGAGCAATGTCCGGTACGCGTCGGGCAGTGGGCCGAATGCGTCCTCATAGCGGAACTGTAGCTCCTGCGTTTGCAAGGTGAACGCTCCTCCCGGCTCCTTCACGTCGAACGATAGTGTGAACCCTTCGCTCGGCTGGAGCGTCATCAGGAGGACGTTCCGCGACAGCCGGCACCGCTCGAACGTCTGGAAAAGGGCGATCGGGGGCCTTCTGAACGTCACGGCGATCCGTGTAAGGCGTTTCGGCAGCCGCTTTCCCGTTTGAAGAGTGAACGGCACCCCCTGCCACCGCCAGTTGTTCACCATCAGCCGGAGGGCGACGTAGGTTTCGGTATTCGAATCGGGCGCCACACCCTGTTCCTCCCGATATCCCGGCACGGGCTTGCCGCCGATCTCGCCGCCCGTGTACTGCCCGAAGACGACGTTGCGGCGGTCCAGCGTGTCAATGCTCTGCAAGACCTTCACCTTTTCGAACCGGATCGCGTTGGGCTCGCTCCGTGCGGGCACCTCCATTGCCACGATGGTCAGGAGCTGCGTGAGGTGGTTCTGCACCATGTCGCGGAGAACGCCCGCCCGGTCCAAATAGGCGGCGCGCCCCTCGACGCCGACCGTTTCGGAGACGAGGATGTCCACTCGCTCGACGTGCTCGCGATTCCAGAGCGACTCGAAGATCGCGTTCCCGAACCGGAAGACCATCAGGTTCTGGACGGTCTCCTTGCCCAGGTAGTGATCGATTCGGTAGATCTGGTCCTCCGAAAAGTACCGGTGGAGGAGGTCGTTGAGCCGGCGAGCGCTTTCGAGGTCGCGGCCGAAGGGTTTTTCGACGACGACGCGAGTCCAGCCGTGGTCGCTGTGCGCGAGCCCGGCCTCGCCGGCCTTCGTGATGGTATCCTCGAAGGCGATCGGAGGCAGTGCAAAGTACAGGATGCGGTTTGAAGGCAGGCCGTGCTCCTTTTCGAGCGCCTCCACTCGCCTTCGGAGGTTGACGTAGTCCTCGACGGTCTGCTCTCCGAGCGTCTGGAAGAACAGGCGGGATGCACACCACCTTTGCGCTTCCTCCTCCGAAAGCCCGTGCTCGACCATCGCGGACTTGGCGAGCTTGCGAAACTCCTGGTCGCTGAGCTTCGAGCGCGACGTCCCGACGATGAGGTACTCGCTGTCCTTCCGTCCTACGAGCAGGTCGTGGAGGGCGGGCATGAGCTTACGCTGCATCAGGTCGCCCGTCCCGCCGAAGACTATAAATACGTGGGGTTGGAGCATGTCAATCGCCTCATTACCCGGCCACTGCCGGGGTGCACCGGGATTGTCCATCAGGGGCAAAGCTCCAATACCGCCTTCCCACAGGCCAGTTCCGGCTTCTGGAGATGGTGAGTCGAAGTTGTCAATCTGCGGATCGGTGTGGGAGGAATGTTTTCTCACGCGAAGATGCGAAGGCGCGAAGGCTTTTTAAAACATCCGTGGAGGGCCGCAGATTAGTGCAGGAGCTTTTTATGAGGCCAGGCCGGTGGCGGGACGTTTTTTTCAGACTATACCGACACGTCATCTCTGCGAAGGCGGAGATCCAGTATGGTATCAAATAGCAAAACCGCTGAGATATGCCTTTTTTCCTGGATTCCCGCCTTCGCGGGAATGACTTATTAATTTAGATTTTAGTTAACACATGGCGCTCCCTTTTATGTAACGAATATCTCAATAAATACGTCATCCCGGCCCCCGAGCGGAGATCCATATAAGGGTTACGTTAAGCATGAAGGTGGAGGCTAATTGCATGTTCAAATGGATCCGTCCTTCACCGGGATAACGCTCCGGGTAGGACGTGCAAGTAGGAAACCACGTGCATTACGTCGCCCATCTGCGTCATCTGCGGATTATTAGTTTTCCTTCCCGCGGATTATCAGTTGGGCAACGTCTTTGTTCTCCAATCGAGATCGGTGATGGCGTAGAGGAGCTGGTCGATGATTTTGCCTTCCTTAACGGCGCTGCGGCGCATGACGCCTTCAAGTGTGTACCCTGCTTTTTCTAGGACACGGCTGGAGGCAACGTTGTGGGCGAAGGGAACGGCGTAGATGCGGGTGAGAGGAAAGGTGCTAAAGGCGTAGGCGGTCATCGCTACGACTGCCCGGGTGGTGATGCCGCGGCCCCAGTAGGCCCTCGCGAGCCAGTATCCGATCTCGGCCGACGTCCGCTCGACGTTCTCGTGAAGCGTTAGGCCAATCCCTCCGGCGGCGCGGCCTTCGATCACGATGGCAGCAAACGTATCGGGGTATTCCTTTGAAGCGAAGCTAATCCAGTGGTCGGCCGCACGGCGCGTGTAAGGGTATGGAAAGCCGTCCCGCAGGTTTCGGCCGATCGCCGGGTCGTTCGCGTAAAACGTCAGTGACTCGGCGTCCCCCGGCTGCCACGTCCGCAGCACGAAGTCACCGCAGTCCAGGTGTATGGGCATTCATTTTCCGGCTTTACCGGCCGGTTTGTTTCGTTGACGGGCCTCTTCGTAGAGCGTGATGAAATCGTCCGGAGGCGTGCTCGCCACGATCTCACCGATCACGTCGAGCGGCAGGTCGGTAACACGGCGAAAACGGATACACGACTTGCCCATGTCGAGCTTCTTGCCGGCCTCCCGGGCGCCTTCCTCCAGCATACGTTTAAGCACGGGGTCTGAATAGACGTTCGTCAGGTAGAGGGAGTAGTTGTTTTTCTGCGCCGCGAGCCCGGCATACAGGAGCGGCTGCTTGTTGTAGGTGTTCGGGTACCGTTCGAGCGGGAGCTCGTAGGTGATCATTCCCCAGTTCATCACCTCCTGGTAGCCTTCCGGCAAATTCCGGAGCAGCACATCACGCACCTCCGAGACTACCGCACGCCGATCCTCCGGCAGCTCCTCGAGGTACGCTTCGACGGTGGTTGCATTACTCGACGCCATGACACCTCACAATTTGTACGGTAAACGATGTTACGCTCAGCCGGAAGCAGTCGCCTGACGGTCCCAGAGCACGGACACCAGCCAGAAGATAAAGACCCTCACGTGCAGCGGCCAATCTTTGGGCAGGTCGATCGTCGACCGGCGTGATATCCACCCGCTTTTTTCGATCCTGCCCACCTGCTTTTCACCGGCAAGCACCGCAAAATGACGTATTGTCCAGTCAAGTGACTTAAGCCAATACGTCTCCCCCGCCCACTCAAAGCGGAAGCGGTTGAAGATGATGCTCGTCTTCTCCGCCGAAAGGATGACCTGCCCGTCTTCGAGAAGAAGAAACGGCCCGCTCATGTACCGTTCCCGCTTCATCTGGTACGTTTTGCCACCCACCTCGTACTCGGCGGCTTCCCTGAAGTACCGCACCCGCAGTACACCCGCCTCCCACCCATCCTCCTCAAACAGGTACGTCCGAGCTGAAAAACCCTGTGGGTTGGCGACTAACATGGACTCACCGTCGTAATTTCAAACCACCTATGCCGGACTCTATGTATTCCACGATGGTTGAGAATACACCTCGATAATCCCTTCAAGGTTAAGGTTGTTGATGTACCAGTATCACGGCATAGAACTTCACTTATAGCTAACCCCCAACCGCCCCCTTGAGGGGGCTTCAGGGTGTGTTATTCAAATGAAGCATTAGCACTATACCCTTCATTTACAGATCTCTCGAATGATTCATACATCACCATACCCCCGGAATCAACCGATTTCGAACGGTCTCCGCGTACTGACGGTAGCCGGCAAGCTCAGCATTAAGCGTCCGGTCTTCGAGCGCCGTACGGACCACCGTCAGCATGATCACGAACAACCCGGGGATCAGCGTCCAGTAGGATTCCAGAAAAAGCGGTGTCCCGAGGTTGTACAGTAAAACGCCGAAGTAGCCCGGATGGCGGACGAAGCGGTACGGACCGCCGGTGACGACCTCGTGCCCGCGATCGTGCTGTATCCGGACCGTCGACGAGAAAAATCGGTTTGTCCACATCGACCACGTCATGACCAGGTAGCCCAGAATCGTGAGCGCGATACCCGCCGCAATTTGCCCCGCCGAAAGCTCCGGCGACCAGCCGAACCGGTGGTCGAGGCCAGCCGTCACGACGGTGGCGATCGGCCCCACCAGCGCAACGAGCGACGCGAGCACTTTGTCCCACGACTTCGTACCCGCCTGTATCTTCGAGCGTTCGGCAATCAGGTCTGGCGAGACGTGCATCATCGCCACCGCCGTCCCGATGCAGATCACGGCGAGGTAAGCCCACGCCATCGGCCATTCGAGTGTGCCCGCGGAGCCGAACAGCAACGCGGCAAAAAAGACCGTAAACAGACCTATTTTGATCAGAGCCCGCCGGACGCCCACCTTCGTTGCGGCATCGCCCGGCTCGTCCATCGTCTGATTCGTCGTCGCCATGACCTTTACCGTTACCGGTTTTCTTGAGGTTCTATGAGGCCTTGCTGTTCGAGGATTCGCCGCGCCACGGCCTGCCTGGCGTCTTCGTCGCCGGGATGCACGATGTCGACGTTGCAGGCGAAAAAGTAAGTGCCCTCCTCACGCTCGACGTATCCGACGAACCACCCTACTTGCGGAGTGAAGGCGTTCGCCCAGCCGGTCTTGCCTCGCAGCACCCACCCATCCCCTTCTTCGAGGATCAAAATGTCGCGCACAATTGCCATCGTACGATCCGAAAACGGCAAATCGTTTCGAGCGAGCCGGACCAAAAAGTCCACCTGCTCGAGGGGCGTGATGCGGAGGCCGCCCGACAGCCAGAAGTCGTCGATCGCGCCGTCCATCGTCTGATTGCCGTATCGAACCTCGCGGAGATATTGCTGCATCCGAGTCTCCCCGATCCTGCGGGCGAGTTCCTGGTAGAACCACACGGCGGACACCCGGATGGCCGACCGCATCGAGTGGTCCTGGTCCCATGCATCCCACCCCCTTTCCACCCCGTCCCACTCGAGAACCTCTTCCTCGCTCGCCACCGCACCCGCCTCGAGGGCGACGAGTGAGTTGAAAATCTTGAACGTCGAGGCCGGAATGAACCCCGAGTCGGCGCGAGCGCCGTTGTGGACGAGGTACCGGTCGTTCGCCTGGTCGTACAGCACGAACGCGCCGTGCACACCGGCCTCGTCGAACACCCGGGCAAATTCTGGTACTTCCTCCAGACGGCTCTCCTGCGAGCTTCTGCAACCGGCGGCGAGTAGTACGATAACGAGAAGTAAAACCCTGATCATGGACGTGGAGATGGATAGGAAAAAGACCAATCGAGGCAAGGTACAACGTGCGCATTTACCCTTCCACCGATACGGGAAATCGATTATTCCTGTTACGCAAACAAGGCGTGGGGTAAAGAACAGGTTATATTGGGACTTACCATCAATTCCGGTGGACACTCCAGACTTAGTCCGTGTATAAGTTGCTTATTACTAAACAGTTAACTTATACACGACAAAAAATGAAAACTCCCGCTGAGCAGAAGAGTAGCGGTGCATGGAAACAGTTTAAGGGCCGACTGAAAGAGGCCTGGGGAGACCTGACTGACGATGACCTGGACCGCCTTGAAGGCAAGCGCGACCAGCTCGAGGGCCTCCTGGAACAACGCACCGGGCAGGCTCGCTCCGACATCCGAAAGCGGCTGGACGAGCTGAGCAGGGAATCGCACTACGGCTGGTAGGGCGGTCTCTTCATATTGTTAGTACCTGAGCGGCGTGCCCGGTTTGCACGCCGCTTTTGTTTCCGGGCGTGACACATCTTTCCCGGGTTTCTTTGACGTTTGTGGGTATCTTCTATTCTCCAGGTTGCGTTTTATTCTAACCTTTGATCTGCCGTATGAGTCTTTACCGGAATGCCGGACTGGCTGTCACGTTTTCGCCGAGGCTCGACGCTTTGCTTGCCGAAGCGGCGCATCGCGAAGCCTTCCTTTTTTCGACGTTGAGTCTCATACACGCCGGCCCCGCCACATCGAAAAGTGAAGACGGGTTCAGGAAAGCCCTCAAACGTGCCGGATTGCCGGAGGATACGCCAATCTATTTTGAAGAAGGGCAGCCTGACGAAGCCATTCTGCGGGCTGTCCGTCGGTTGGACATAGACTTCCTCATCGCAGGAGCCATCGAGCGGGAGCGGGCGTATCGATACTACATGGGGTCGGTGGCGCACAACCTGGTGCGGCAGTCGCCGTGCTCGCTCTTGCTTTTTACCGAGCCGAGCGTCGAGCCCCAACCGTTCCGCAACGTCTGCCTGGTGACGGACTACTCCGAGGGCTCACTGATCGCGCTGGTCAAGACCCTGCGGTATGCCGAGCGGGAAGGCGCCGAGCGTGTGTTTGTGCTCCGCGCCCTCTCCCAGTACGGCGAGGCGCTCGTGCTGTCGGAAGGCCTCCGCAGGGAGCAGGCGACGGAATACCAGAAATCGAACCTACAGGAGGAAATGGCCTTGCTGCAGGACTTCGTCGACGCGGCCGGGCACACCGAAGTGCCAGTCGAACCGTACTGCATTCCCGGCCATCCCGGCACCGTCATCGCCCGGTTCGTCCCGGACCACTCGGTAGACCTGCTGGTCATGTCGTCGAGCGCCGGATTCGGACACTTTTTTGAACGCCTGTTTCCGTCGGACATGGAGTGGCTCCTGCGGGAAATCCCGTGCAATATGTGGGTCGTCCGGGAAGCAAGCCCGGTGTTGTAGCGAGAGTTGAAGTAAGGTTGCCCCCGCGCTCCTTTTCACACGCGTATGGAAAAACTATCGGCCACTGAGATCACCGCGTTGCTCCTGGGTTTCGCGGTCATGCTGGGACTGGCACGTGCGTTTGGCGAGCTGTTCAACCGTATGCGTCAACCTGCGATCGTCGGGGAGATCCTCGCGGGCATCCTGCTGGGACCGACGGTGCTCGGCGCCTTGATGCCCGATGTGTTCAGCTGGTTCTTTCCCGCCTCGGGAAACCTTGCGATCGCCTATCACGCGATCATCACGCTCGCAGTTGTCCTGCTGCTCCTGATCGCCGGCCTGGAGATCGACCTGAGCATCCTTTGGCGGCAGGGCCGGGCGGCGCTGCTCGTCAGCATCTTCGGCACCCTGGTGCCCTTCGTCATAGGGTTTGCCGGCGCCTATGCTTTTCCCCGATTCTGGGGCATCGAACCCGGCGCCGACCTGCTCACCTTCGCCCTCTTCTTCGGTACGGCCCTCAGCATCTCCGCCCTTCCGGTCATCGCCAAGATCATGATGGACCTGAACCTGTTCAAGACCGACGTCGGGATGCTGGTGATGGGGGCGGCGATGTTTAGCGACCTGGTAGGCTGGATCGTCTTCTCGATCGTGCTCGGTATGATGAACGTCACCGCCGGGGACGATTCACCTGTGACGAACGGAGGGCACGGTCCGGGGATCGGCGTAACTATCATGCTGACGCTGGGAATCGTTGCGTTCACGTTGACGTTGGGCCGCTGGCTGGTCCATCGGTCGCTCCCCTGGATCCAGTCGCGCCTGAGCTGGCCTGGCGGTGTGCTCAGCTTCACGCTCGTGCTGACCCTGGCAGGCGCGGCCGCCACCGAAGCCATCGGAATACACGCGATCTTCGGGGCTTTCCTGGTGGGCGTCGCCATCGGCGACTCGAACCACATGCGCGCGCAGACTCGCACAGTGCTCCACCAGTTCGTCACTTACATCTTTGCACCCATCTTTTTCGTCTCGATCGGCCTCGAGGCCAACTTCCTCGAAAACTTCAACGGCCCGCTCATCCTGGGCGTGCTCGTGATCGCCTTCGTTGGAAAGCTTGCCGGGTGCATGCTCGGAGCGCGGCTCGGCAGGCTCCCGACGAACGACAGCCTGGCGATCAGCTTCGGCATGAACGCACGCGGGGCCATGGAGATCATCCTCGGCCTTCTCGCCCTTCAGTACGGGGTCATTCAGGAGGAGATGTTCATCGCGCTCGTCGTCCTGGCCCTCGTCACCTCGCTCGTCAGCGGCCCGCTGATGAACCGGTTCGTCTACCGGCCGAAGGAATGGAAGCTCGAAGAGCTGCTCGTTACGAGCCAGTTCGTGCCGGCGCTGGAAGCCGGGACCTCGGAGGAAGCGATCACCGAGCTTTCGCGGATAGCCGCCGCATCGGCCGGACTCAACGCCGACCTAGTCACGCGGACCGTGCTCGCCCGCGAGCGGATAGTCGGAACGAGCCTTGGGCACGAGATCGCGGTGCCGCACGGACGCATCGAAGGCCTCAAACGCCCCATCCTGGTGCTCGGACACAGCGCCAACGGAATCGACTTCGACAGCCCCGACGGACTCCCAACTCGCCTGATCTTCCTCCTCCTTACCCCTGCTCAGGACATGACGCCGCAGATTCAGATCATGGGCCAGATCGCACGCTTGTTCAAAGACGAGGCAGCGCGGCAGGTCATATACGACGGCGGAAGCATCGAGGTGATCCGCGCCTTCATCAAAACCGAGCTGACTCCACTGATGGCGCATTGAGTAGCGCCAACAAAAAACCCCTCCTTCAGACCGTTATCGAACGGAATAAAGGAGGGGTTATACAACAGGTAGAGGAAGTAGTCAGGTGTATCGACCCGTTGACGGCTTTCACGCCCCACGATCATGCCCTGAGCACGGCCTCGACACACCGTCACTGTTCGCAAATACCCGGTAGCGTTCACCGGATACGCCTAAATTTACGGAAGCGCTACCCAAGAGTTACAATCCGGCAGGAAAAAGTCACAATTGCGGCACTAACTCACTCGTCGATTTAGGCGCATCTTCCTCGGTAATCTCGTACCGGCTCAAACACCAAGGCGAGCTATTCTTAACGTTTTTTCCCCCGATAAACCATACAGAATTTGCGCTCACATAATGGCACAAAGCTATATGAATGCAAGACTTCCCACGAGGGCTTCCTGCCAAGCCTGGCTTGCAGGCCACAGGATCAACTGTGGTAGAAAATAGCTGTCCTACTTCTTCAAATCAGCGTAGCTGATGACCTCGATGCCGAGGCGTTCGATGGTCTCTTTGACGCGGGGGTCAGTGAAGGTTCGGGTGACGCCCTCACGGTCGAGGCCAACGTCGGTGTACCCCACGTGGCCGACGGTCTCCATCTCCGGTGTGTCGTACGCAGGGTGGTCGAGGAACATGTACGTTTTACCCGGCTCAAGCTTTTCGAGCATGCGGATGAAGCTTTCGATTTTTTCCTCGGGTGTCCGCTTCGGTCCGTCGTAGCTCACGCTCTCGACGCCAAGCTCGCGGAGATCGATGTCGAGGCCGTACTCGACGGCGAGGCGTTTGACGAGCGCACCAACCCGTTCATCCATTCCGGTGAAACCCATGTGAGAAGTAACGTGGCTGACCTGCGGGATGTGCTTCTTGGCGAGCTCGATTTGCGCCCGCAGCTCCTGCTCGATCTCCTCGAGCTTCCATTCCTGCTCCCTCAGGGCGCGATCAGGACCATATGCCCGGCCCGGCCAGATCATCGGGAAGAAGTAACCGTCTTCATCAACCAGGCTCGGCACGTGCGTCAGAGGCCGCCACTTGAGCGTTTCCCACTCGCTCGTCAGCACCAGGTGCACGCCGACGTCGAGGCCCGGATTCTCCTTCAGCATCGCGACGGCTTCGGGAAACCACGGTGTCGGCGCCATCACCTCGATCGTCCTCATAATCCCGTTTCGATAGGAATCGATGGTCGCGACGTTGACGGAGTGCGCCATGCCCATGTCGTCCCCACGAACGACGAGCCGAATTCGCCCGGCATCCTGCGCGGCGAGGTCCATGCTAAACGTCATGGCAAAAAGTAGTAGAAGGGCTTTGACAAACTTATCCATGATTCAACCTTCAAAAAAACGAAGTACAACAGCGGGATAACGATAATAAGCGCAACCAACCCGGGAATCAAAGCCCCGCTGATGATTTATCAACGCGATATGGAACGTCATGCGAGGGGCACGTTGCTGGCGCCCGGTCTGATATCCGCAACGTATTGACTATGCTTTATTTATGCCAATTCTACATTGCGCAAAGCTGCGAATCCATCTACTGTAAATAGGTCACCGCGCCGTAATCCGCACGAAGCCGTGCGATAACGGAGGACAAAAAAATTCTGATATCGTGGAGGCGTGAGAAAGATGCGGATCCTATACACGATCTGCTGCTGCTCCATCCTACTAATTCTGGCCGGCTGCCGGACCTCTCATTCGCTGGTCGAAGAGCAGGACTACGCCCGGTTGAACGAGGAGGCCTCAAAGCACAGAACAATCGTGGTACTAAGAAACGGTCAGCAAGTCAGTGCTTCCTTGTTGCGGATCTCCCCGACTGAAGCATCGTGGGTTGACACCACAACCGGAGCATTCTTAAATGTGCCAACAGGCGAAATCAAAAGCGTCCAAATCGAATACGTTCATCGCAGCGCGCTCGAAGGAATGGGCTTCGGACTGTTCGGTGGCGTCTTAGTTGGCGCTATCTTCGGTCTCATTAGCTGGGAAGAAGGCTATTCTCTTTTCGAAGAAGAGGAATATGTATTGATGAACGGATTATCATGGGGCATTATTGGAGGTGTGGCTGGACTTGTCATAGGAGCGATGTCAAAAAGCTGGAACGTCTATCACGTACCTGCACAAGAACAACCTTTCCGTGAACCCGTGGTATCGGATTCGCCCTAAACGCCAGGTTATAACTTGGCGCCATTTCCGAACTACCATCCGCTGATGGTGCCGATTTCGCACTGACGTTTTCTGGGGGGTAGAGTGAGATGCAGGGTTTCCCACCTGCACTCCTCACCCGGAGCGTCATCTCCGCGAAGGCGGAGATCCAGAAAAACATACGGTCTTCCTCCACCTTCCTGCCTTAAATAACACTTGCCTGGATCCCGGCTCGGGGGCCGGGATGACGAATTTATTGCGATATTCGTGACACGAAAGGGAGCGCCTTGTGCTACCCAATATTCTTAATTAATGAGTCATCACCGCGAAGGTGGGAATCCAGGAATAAAGGTCTACCTCAGCGGTCTCGCCATTTGATACCTATCATGGATCTCCGCCTTCGCGGAGATGACGTATTGGTTAGGTCTTTAATAGCATTGAAAGTCCCGCCTTCGGTCCACCTCCATGCAAAAACTCATCTGCACTAATCAGCGGCCATCTGCGGAATTATCCTTTTAAGTTCTCCGCGCCTCCGCGTGCGAAAACGAGCCAATAGCGCCGTTACACCACGTTCGGCGTCGGCTCCTTGTTGGGCAGCTTTTTGGAAAAGACCTCGGCCATCCAGTGAATCCAGATGCGTTGTGCGGCCTGCTCGCTGGTGAGGCCCATCACCGCGTACTCGTCAAGCAGGGGCATACCGAGCGTGTTGTTTCGGGCGGCTAATTTAAGGGCCTGTTCTGCTTCTTCCTTGGTGAGATCGTGGCGGGAAATGAGAAGGCTAATGAGTCGATCTTTCTGGTACATCTTCAACCTGTCACAATAAACACCCAGGGGACTCGCCACAGGTATCGGCGGGAGCAGTCAACTGGTTTAGCCCCTCACGATATGTTAACCGAACCTTGACACCAGGCCTCCGGTGGTGCAAATAACGCCCCTCCTGCCTTATCATATGTCTGTAGTTTCCTGCCACACACCCCGCTCACTCGCTATCCTTCACTCCCCGCATGAAACGAAGCCTCCTGCTGCTCACCGTACCGCTGCTACTTACCCTCACCTCTCACGCCCAGGCGCCCGTCGACTCGTTGATGCCGGTACGCGGGCTCTCGATCGCCGCCCCGCGTCCAGACAGGGTGGACGACTTCATAGCGTTCATGAAAGACGAGCTGGCGCCGCGCAACGTGAACACGCTCGTGCTGCGCGTCGACTACAGCTATGCCTTCGAGAGCCACCCCGAGCTCCGGTCGGACAATCCGCTCTCGAAGGCCGACGTCAAAAAGATCGTCGCCGCGGCAAAGGAAACCGGCATCCGGATCATCCCGCAGGTCAACCTGCTCGGGCACCAGTCGTGGGCCTCGAACCTGGGAGCGCTGCTCCGCAAGTATCCGGAGTTCGACGAGACACCCTGGGTGGAGATGCCGGAAAACTACGAGTGGCCCAATCCCGATGGACTTTATTGCAAGAGCTACTGCCCGCTTCACCCCGAGGTTCACGACGTGGTGTTTGCCGTGGTGGATGAGATCGTCGAGGTGTTCGAGACCGACGCCTTCCATGCGGGGATGGACGAGGTGTTTTACATCGCGGAGGACCGCTGCCCGCGGTGCGGCGGGCGCGACCCGGCGGAGCTTTTCGCGGGTGAAGTCACGAAGATCCACGACCACCTTGCCGGCCGCGGAATCGAGATCTGGATCTGGGGCGACCGCCTGATCGACGGCAAAACCACCGGCATCGGGATGTGGGAGGCGAGCATGAACAACACGTACCGCGCCATCGACCTGATCCCGAAAACCGTCGTGATCAACGACTGGCACTATGAACGCCCCGACCCCACGGCCGCCTACTTCGCGACGAAGGGCTTCCGCGTCGTCACCGCCCCCTGGCGCACGCCTGAAGTCACCACCGAGCAGCTCGCCATGATGCACCGTTTCCGCCAGGGCGCCACTCCGCAAATGAAAGACCGTTTCGCTGGCATGCTCCAGACCGTCTGGTCCAGCGCCGAGTCCTTCATCGACCGCTTCTACGGCCGCTCCGAAGGCTCCGCCGACAACCGCAACAACGGCGACGTGGAATCCTTCAAGGCGCTGTTCGATGGAATCAACAATCTGGCGGAGGGGAGGTAAATTCCTGTTTTTTACACGCGAAGACGCGAAGGAAGGCAAGCATAGAAGTGCGGTCACGCCGCTCGGCAAATATCCACCTGATTGCTCCAAGCCACCATCCCCTTGAGGGGATCATAGGAGTGTACTGAAAGACTGGCACAGCCTTTTTTGAGCGACGTATCCCGGAGCTCTTAACAGAGCTCGTGAAATCACGGGAGCTGCGTGTGGCGCAAATTCATTGTCACTTGAATGCGGATGCTGTAGCTTGCGGGGTGTCAGCATGCCCGATTCAACCCGTTGTATCCATGATCCCGCCGCGCATCCGAATATCCGTCGTCCTGGCGATTTGTCTTTTTGCGTTCGTTTCTGTCCAGCCCTGCGTGGGGCAGCGCGCTCCGCACACTTACGCGGGCCAGTATTTACAACGTCTCGAAGTGCCCATCGGGGGCATTGGGACGGGGAACATCCAGCTTGGCGGCCGGGGCGACATCGCGCACCTCGAGATCTTCAACCGTCCGAGCAACGCCGCCAAGCCACCCCGCACGTTCTTTGCAATCCGGGTGCAGCCCGAGGGCGGGCAGGCGGTCACCCGCGTCCTCGAGCGTGAGCTCCTTCCCCCGTACGAAAACGTCTCGTCCGATTATTTGAACGGCCTCCCTCGTTTCAAAGAAGTCGTGTTCGAAGGAAAGTACCCGTTCGCCCGCCTGGCCTTTCAGGACGAAGCGGTGCCCGTCGAGGTCAGCCTCGAGGCTTACAACCCCTTCATCCCCCTCGATCCGGACGCCAGCGGCATGCCGCTCGCCGTTTTGAGCTGGACGATCCACAACCCGACCGATCAGCCGACGGACGTCTCGATCGTCTTCAGCATGCAGAATCCCCTCCGGGGCGCCACACGGCTCAACGAGGCCGTGCAGAACCGCACTTTTACCGGCGTGCGCATGAGCGCCGACGGCGACGTGCCCGTCAACATGCAGGGCGACCTCCTCATCGCCACGACGGCTTCTGACACGGACCTCCAGACCCGCTGGTACCGGGGCGGCTGGATCGACAACGCCCACATCTTTTGGGACGATTTCACACGTGACGGCCGCCTCGATCCCGTAACCGACGCCCTCCCTTCCGGACGCAACCCCGACGTCGCCTCGCTCCTCGCGCCGTTCCGGCTCGAGCCGGGCGAGTCGCGAACCGTTCCCTTCTACCTCACCTGGTACTTCCCGAAACGGACGTTCACTACGGCCGAGACCTTCGGTATTGAGGAGGCGGCGAACAAGCCATTTAGCAACTACTACGGGAAGCAGTATAGCAGCGCAACCGACGTCCTCCAGAAGTTTCTGGCGACTGAATCCACCCTGTACGAGAAAACCAAAGCGTACGCGGACCTGCTATTCGGCTCGACGTACCCCGACTACGTGCTCGACGCGCTCGCCACGCAGACTTCGACGATCAAAACCAACCTGATCCACCGGACCGAGGAAGGGCTCGTGCACGGCTTCGAAGGAGTGCTGCCTGAAGGGTGGTGCTGCCCCGGGACGTGCACGCACGTGTGGAACTACGAGCAGACACTCGCCTCGCTCTTCCCGTCGCTCGAGCGCACGATGCGCGACGTGAGCTTCCTTCACGACACTTTCGACAGCGGCTTCCAGGCGATCCGGTCGGTTTTCCCCCTGGGCGATTACTGGTTCGACGGCCCGCCAGCGGCCGACGGCCACATGGGCAACATCGTACGCGTCTACCGCGAGTGGAAGCTATCCGGCGACACCGCGTGGCTCCGATCGCTCTGGCCGAAGGTCAAAAAAGCCCTCGAATACGCGTGGTACGGGCCAGGGACGGTGGACCGGCCGGACCTCAAGCACCAGGAACGTCACAAGGCGTGGGACCCGGAGAAACGTGGCATCCTGACGGGCGAGCAGCACAACACGTACGACATCAACTTCTACGGCCCGAGCTCGATGACCGGCTCGCTCTACCTCGCCGCACTCAAGGCAGCCTCAGAGATGGCGGAGGCGCTCGGCGAAACGGACAAGGCGCGCGAGTACCTCGAGGTCTACGAGCGTGGCCGCGCCTTCCACGAAGAACACCTCTGGAACGGCGAGTACTTCATCCAGATCATCGAGGAAAACCCGAATGCCGACGGCGAGCTCTCGCCGCCCGACGCCGAAGGGCGCGTGATTCCGAAATACCAGTACGGCGACGGCTCACTCGCCGACCAGCTTCTCGGGCAATACCTGGCCCACATCTCCGGCCTCGGCTACATTCTCGACCCCGAGCGCGTCGACGAGGCCATGGCCTCGGTGTTCAAGTACAACTTTATGCAGAACTCCCGCGCGCACGAGAACGTCCAGCGGGTCTACACGCTGAACGACGAGGCCGGGGTTGTCCTCTGCGCGTGGCCGAATGGCAACCGCCCACTCCTTCCGTTCGTCTACTCGGACGAGGTCTGGACGGGCGTCGAGTTTCAGGTGGCCGCATCGCTGATCTATTCGGGACACGTCGAGGAAGGGCTGCGTGTGGTCGAGGCCGTACAGGCGCGCCATGACGGCCTCAAGCGTAACCCGTACGCCCACCACGAGTCGGGCTGGCACTACGCAAGGGCTATGGCAAGCTGGTCGGTGCTCCTCGCGCTCTCCGGGTTCGAGTACGATGGCGTCGAGCAGACCATGGGTTTCTCACCCCGCCTCAACCAGGACGATTTCCGCACTTTCTGGTCCGGCGGCTCCGCTTGGGGCGGCTACGAGCAGACGAACACCTCGGCCACCCTTTCCGTGGCCCACGGCGCCCTTATCCTGCGCTCCTTCACTCCCGGAGTCGAAGGCGAAATCGCCTCTGTTACGCTCGACGGCAACGAGGTTGGTATTGAAACCGTCCCCAACGACGGCCGCCAAACCCTTCGCTTCCCCACCCCGCTTATAGTCAATCCCGGTCAGAAATTGCAGATTACGTTCAGGCCATGATAGGACTAATGTCCATAGATGGCCGCTTGTGCTTTGGAGACAAGCTATACGAAGGTGTGACGACTGTTTCAACTAAAACACCAAACGAAACGTCATCTCCGCCAAGGCGGAGATCCAGGCAACGGTGTCGTATGATTATACGGTTCTGCCTCGGGCGTCCGTTGCCTGGATCCCGGCTCGGCGGCCGGGATGACGTGTTTATTGAGCTATTCGTTACATAAAAGGGAGCGCCTTGTGTTACCTTAAATCCTTAATTAATGAGTCATTCCCGCGAAGGCGGGAATCCAGAAAAAGGTCTACCTCAGCGGTCTTGCCATTTGATACCTAACATGGATCTCCGCCTGCGGGGAGATGACGTATAGGTTATGTCATTTGTAGCATTGAGAGTACCACCTTCGGTCCAGCCCAACAAAAACCATCTCCTATGAGGCGAACCGTCTTACTCCTTTTAGCACTCGTTTCCGTGGCATCATGCCGGATGGAAGTGGCGGAAAACGAGTGCGCCTTTCCCTCGGACCCGGTCGTCGTGAAAGAGGTGGAGGGCGGAGTTCTGCAATTCTGGGACCTCGACGAAACGGAGGTGTGGAACTTGGCTCAGCTACCAGCCGATTCGGCCTATACCCGCTATCGCGTACAGATTATCGAGGCGGGAGCCGACGAGATGCGGCCGCCGCTGGCGGTGCCGGAGTCGGAAAAGAGCTCGCCCGGCTGGCAGCGCGAGCTACGGAACGTCGAGCTTGCCTACGGCGGCCACGGCTCGATTCGTCCGATCAACTGCCTCGAAGCACTGCTATTTGCGTACCGGCACGCGCAGTACGATCAGATAGAGAACCCTTCCGAGTTTCTGGTCTCCATCCTGCGCAAGGTAACGAATGGACGTGCATTGCTCAGAGTCTATCTGGGCGCCGGGGATTCGATGTTTCCACCGAAGGAGGTCTACGGTCTCGACGAGGCCGGGCGCGACGTCGCGGCGGGCTGGCACTACGTGGCCATGCTCCACAACCACACGATCCAGCGAGAGGATGGTCGGATTCGGCTGGGTGTTGTGGCGCCGAGCGCCAGCGACGTGCAGCTGCTTCGCTCGCTGGTTAAGCGTCACGGACTGGAGTCGGCCCGGGTGACCAACGGCCTCTACACCGTCGAGATCCCTGCATCGCAGCTGGAGCACTTTCACGGGCCCGAGTAGGCGTCACTCCCGCACGCCGAGGTGTTCGAGGAGCAGGCCGCTGAGCTCCAGGAGCTCCGTTTCGGCGCGTTTGGCCTCGAACTGGGCGGTGATGAAGCGGCCTTCGGCTCCGGTGAGGGCGCTCTGCACCTCGCGCAGCTCGACCGACGTGATCGACCCGACGCGGAACTGCTCGAGGGCTACCTCGACGTTGAACGCCGCCAGATTGACGTTCTCGCGTTCGAGATCGACGAGCCGGAGGCTGTTTTCGAAGGCCTGAAAGGCGTTCTCCAGGCGGGTGTCGAGGAACGTGCGCGTCTCCTCGATCATCAGCTCGCTGTTGCGCAGGCGCAGGGTCGCATTTTCAAGGCGCCTGCGACGATTGAACCCTTCAAAGACGCCCCAGGTGGCGGTGAGGCCGTAGTTGAACCCGGGCGGGCGCGTTCCGGCGAGGCCGAGCTCCCGGGTGAGATCCGTAAAGGCGTACCCCGCCTGAAGGCTGATCGTTGGAAGCCATTCTGACCGGACTTCCTTCCGGCTCAGGTAGGCTGTTTCACGAGCCTGACGGGCCACTCGAAGCTCGCGGTTCATCTGCGGTGCGAGACCGCGAAGGGCATCCATGTCGAGCGACCGGTCGATGTGCAGCGTGTCGGCGACCCTGAAGTCGAGCGAGCCTTCCCGGCCGAGCAGCTGGTTGAAATTGGCCCGAGCCGCCGTGAAGGCGATTTCCTGACGCAGGAGAGCGGCGAGGTCGGCGTTGAGGTCCACCTGCGCGCGCCGGACTTCAAGTTCCGAGGCGTTGCCGAGGTCGCGACGCAATTCGGCGATCCGGAGTCGCTCCCGCGAGATCTCGACGGCCTCGTTCAGCACTTCGATCTGCTCCTGCTGGCGGACGAGGTCGTAGTACGACACGACCACGTCGGCCAGGGCGGCCTCTTTGGTCCGCTCCGCTATGAGCTCGACCTGTTGCTTTTCGGAGCCGAGGCGCTCGTAGGCCGTGAATTGGCCGAAGCCGTCGAACAGAGTCGTGCTCACGTTCATCGAGAGGTCGAATGCGCTGTTCGACGTCCCGGACAGCCCCGGGCTGCCCGAAAAACCGCCGATACTGCGCTGGCTCTGGCTTGCACTAAAGTTGACCGACGGCAAGAAGCCGGCGTTACCGATCGAATAGTCGTTCGCCGCAATCTGCGCTTCGTTTTCGGCGAACCTAATCGCGTAATTCTGTTCGACCGCAAGCCGGACGGCTTCTTCAAGGGTCAGCAGCCTCCCCTGCCCTTTGTCCTGCGCATTTACAGGAAGCGAAAGGACACACACCAACGAGAGCAGGAAATATGGTATACGAAACATGGAAACGGTATGGAGAACCTGTGGGATGATTCTTTATGGTAAAAGGCAGACCGAAGACGCGGCAATCAGGATTGCCAAATCCATATTTTATAAGTCATTCCCGCGAAGGCGGGAATCCATTCGAGGGTTGTGCAAGGTAAAAACGTGGAGGCATGTCGCACGCTCACATGGAACCCGGCTCGGCGGCCGGGATGACGTTGATTTATGGATGGCGCCAAATATTAACACTGAGCCTAACTAGCCCGAGTGTAATTCTCGGTCCTTAAAAAACACCTCACCCCGACACCTCTTCCTCCTCCGCCGGGCGGTGTACCGCGCCGGCGGGGAGCTCGTAGCCGTCACCGGTATGCGCGGCGTCGACGGCCAGTGACGGCGCCGCAGTGCGGCGCGTGACGTAGGAGTACATCACCGGAATCACGTACAGCGTCAACGCGGTACCCAGGAGAAGACCGCCGATCACGGCGATGCCCATCGGCTTCCGGCTCTCGGCGCCCGCCCCGAGCGCCAGGGCGATCGGCAGGATGCCCAGGATCGTCGAAAGCGTCGTCATCAGGATCGGCCGGAACCGTGCGACGGCCGCCCCCTGAACGGCCTCGAGGATATTGAATCCCTGCGCCCGCCGCTGGTTGGCAAACTCGACGATCAGGATGCCGTTCTTCGTCACGAGCCCGATCAGCATCACGATACCGATCTGGCTGAAGATGTTGAGCGACTGGTCGAAGTACCACAGGAACAGCAGCGCTCCGGAAAGCGCCATTGGCACCGTCAGCAGGATTGTGAACGGGTCGCGGAAGCTCTCGAACTGCGCCGAGAGCACGAGGTAAATCAGCACGATTGCGAGGAAAAACACGAACATGATCCCGCCGGTGCTTTCGGCGTAGTCGCGTGAGGTGCCGGCGAGGGCCGTCGAGAACGACTCGTCGAGCACCTTCTCGGCGATCCGGTCCATCGCGTCGATCCCGTCGGCAATGGTGAACCCCGGGCTGAGCTGGGCCGAGATGGTCGCCGACACGTACCGGTTGAACCGGAAGAGCGTCGGCGGGCTGCTCTCTTCGGATACCGTCACCAGGTTGTCGAGCGGCACGGTCCGGCCGCTTTTTGTCCGGACGTACATGCTCTTGAGGTCGAGCGTCTCGCTCCTGTTGGCACGGTCCACCTGTGCGATGACCTGGTACTGCTGCCCGTTCCGGATGAAGTAGCCGATGCGCTGCTCGCTAAGCGTCAGCTGAAGCGTCTGGGCCACGTCGAGCACTGACACGCCCATACTCTCCGCACGCTCGCGATTGATCGAAACGCGAAGCTCCGGCTTGTTGAACTTGAGGTCCACGTCGACGAACGCAAACGTCGGGTCCTGCGACGCTTCATCGAGGAAAACCGGAATGACTTCCTTGAGCTTGTCGATGTTGGGCGCCTGGAGGACGTACTGTACCGGCAGACCTCCCCGGCGGCCGACCGAGATCGTCTCCTCCTGCGAAATGAACGCCCGAGCGCCGGTGAGCGTGGCAACCTTTCGCGTGAGCGCCTCGACGATCTGCTGCTGCGACCGCTCCCGCTCGTCTGCATCCTTCAGCACGAGGAACCCGAAGGCCGAGTTGACCCCACCCGACGCGCTAAAGCCCGGTGACGTGATCGAAATGAGCGCCTCGCGCTCGTCTTCCGACACCTCCTCCTGGATCATCGCCACGAGGCGGCCGACGTAGGCATCCATGTACTCATACGTTGCCCCCTCGGGCGCAGTCGCCCTGAACTGCGCGGTGCCACGGTCTTCGAGCGGCGCGAGCTCGGAGGGAAGTGCGGGATAGATCAACGCGATCAGGAGAATGCTGGCCCCCATCAGGGCAAACGCAATCCAGCGCCTCCTCATAACCACCGCGAGCGAATTTCGATAGTGCCCGATCAACCACAGGAAGAAGGGTTCGGTCTTGCGGTAGAACCATGGGTGCTCGTCGCGCCGTTTGAGGATCTTCGTGGCGAGCATCGGGGTGAGCGTGAGTGCGACGAACGACGAGATGATGACGGCGCCCGCCAGCACCACACCGAACTCACGGAAAAGTCGGCCAACTAGCCCGCCGAGGAACAGAAGCGGCAGAAACACACCGGTCAGGGCGATCGTGGTGGCGATGACGGCAAAGAAAATCTCGCGTGCGCCCTCGATACCTGCCCGGATGGGCTCCATCCCCTTCTCGACCTTCACGTAAATGTTTTCGAGCACCACGATGGCGTCGTCCACCACGATGCCTATGCCCAGCACAATCGCGAGCAAGGTCAGGACGTTGATCGAGTAGCCCATCACGTACATGATGAAGAAGGCCCCGATCAGCGACACAGGGATGACCACCACCGGGATGAGCGTCGTCCGCCAGTCACGGAGGAACAGGAAGATCATGAGCGCCACGAGAAGGAAGGCGATGAACACCGTTTCCTGCACTTCGGCGATGCTCTTGCGGACCTGATCTGTATTGTCGAATCCGATGCCGAGCTCGAGGTCGGGCGGCATATTCCGCTTGATGTCTTCGAGGCGGCGGTAGAACTCGTCGACGATGGCGATGTAGTTGGCGCCAGGGAGGGGGCGCAGCACGACGCCCACCATCACCTCACCGTCGCGCTTCAGGGAGGTGCGTTCGTTCTCGGCGCCGAGCGTTACGTGGCCCACGTCGCGGAACCGCACGATCCGGTCGCCCTCCTGCTTGACGATCAGGTTCTCGAAATCCTCCACGTCGGCAAGCCGGCCCATGGTACGGACGGTCAGCTCAACGTCGGCGCCCTCGATCCGTCCCGATGGCAGCTCGACGTTCGACCGGTTGAGCGCATTCCGGACGTCGAGCGGCGTCAGGTTGTAGGCGGCGAGCTTCTGCGGGTCGATCCACATCCGCATCGCATACCGCTTCTCGCCCCACACGTCCACCCGGCTGACACCCGGGATCGTCTGCAGACGCTCCTTGAACATGTTGTCCGCGATGTCGGAGAGCTCGAGAAGGTCGCGCTGGCGGCTTTTGATGTTGAGGAAGACGATCGGCTGGCCGTCGGCGTCGGCCTTCGAGATGATCGGCGGCTCGACGTCGGGCGGAAGATTCCCCATGGCTCGCGACACGCGGTCGCGGACGTCGTTCGCCGCACGCTCGAGATCGATACCGAGGTCGAACTCAACCGTGATCGACGAACGCCCCTCGCGGCTGACCGACGTGAGCGTGCGGATGCCGTCGATGCCGTTGATCGACTCTTCGAGCGGCTCGGTGATCTGGGCGTCGATCACGTCGGCATTCGCGCCGCGGTACGTCGTGCTCACGCTGACGACGGGCGGATCGACGGCCGGGTACTCGCGCACCCCGAGGAAAAAGAAGCCGATGACGCCGAACAGCACGATCGCGATCGACATCACCGTGGCCAGAACCGGGCGGCGGATACTGAGTGAAGAAAGGCTCATAGGGTATTCGGTTGCACCCGGGCGTTCCCGGTTGTTTCAGATCGTCGCCGGCTCACGGAACGATGACGTCAACCGGCATTCCAGGCCGCGCAAGCTGTAACCCGGACGTCAGCACGGTGTCCTGCAACGACAGGCCGCTCAGCACCTGGACCATCGAATCGGTGCGGATGCCAGTTTCGACCATACGTTGCGCTACGCGCCCGTTTTCGACGACAAAGACCTTCTTTCCTTCAAGTTCGGGTATGATGGAGATGGCGGGCACCACGATGGCCTCGTCGTGCTCACTCACGACGAGCTGGATCTCGGCGAACGCGCCCGGGAGCAGGGAGCCGTCCGGATTCGGGCTCTCGGCCCGTACCTGGAGCGTCCGCGTGTTTTCGTCGATCCGCGGTTCGATGGCGTAAACCGTCCCACGAAACACCTGCGGGTTGCCTGAAACGGTAAAGCTGACTGTGGTTCCTACGCGAACGAGCGAGGCGTACTTCTCCGGCACAGAGAAGTCGATCTTGATCGGAGAGACGTCCTGCAACGTGGCGATGCGGTCCTGTGGCGAGATGTAGCTGCCCTCGCTGACGTGGCGCAGGCCGAGCACACCGTCGAACGGCGCCCGCACCTCCGTCTTGGCGATCTGCGCCTCGTTGAGCTGAAGCTCGGCGCGCAGGACGTTCACTTCGTTCTCGAAACGCTCGTACTCTTCACGGCTCACGCCCCCTTTCTCGAGGAGCACTTGCTGCCGGGCGAGCTGCTCCTCGGCCAGGCGGAGCCGGTACTCGATGCGCTGGCGTTGAGCGACGAGCTCGGAATCGTTGATCTTTACGAGAAGCTGCCCCTTCGTCACGCGGCTGCCTTCGTTGAAGTAGATGCCGGTAACCTTCCCCGACGACTCGCTCGCGAGGTTCACCTCTTCGTTTGCGCGGAGGGTGCCCGTGGTCAGTACGCGTTCGGTGAGCGTGGCGGTAGATGCGACGTACCCGGTGGCCGACAGCGCCGATGCCACGCGCGCCGGGCCTGCGGGAGCGGCGCCGGCGTCGGCCCTGTCGAGCTTGCGCCACGCCAGCCCGAGAACGACGACCGACAGAATAACACCTATAAGGATCCTTTTAACTATTTTACTCATGAAAACCAGCCGGTGACCGGATTTTTCAGCCTGCTAGAGAACGGAAACCCTCCCGAAAATCCAGTGAGATGAGGTGAAGGGACGGAGAACAGGCTGCATACGGAGGATCATCCGTTTCAGGTTCCGTTTCTCGTGATGAATTGCACTTCCACGACACGAAATGCATGCCCAAATGTCCCGGCTGCGACGAAGGACTTCCAAACGATGTTTAGCGAAACAGCGGTACGTATAACCCCCGCCTGCCCAGGGAATTCAGGGGCGGTCGATAAATCGGACAATAATGTTATAAAATAACGTATCAAAAAGGTGAGCAAATAATTCCCCTGCTGGAAAGGAGGGGATACGGGGGAGGTCGATAAAACGGGATGGCAAAACCTCAAAAAATGTTAAAATAACGTACAATCATATTTTTGAAGGTAGAGGCTTTTTTCAGCCATTTGATCTACCACCCCCGGCCCCTCCTGTCCAGGAGGGGAGCCTGGCTGGACAGATATTTATTGTAAATAATCAAAAGATATTTATACAACTATCCGATTAACCGGTCTCCGCGAGCCAGGGAAGCCGTTCAGCTTTAACCGTATCCCTCACTCCTTCCCCACTACGAGCACGTACGGGGCTGCTGAGGGAGCGTGGAGGGTTTCGCCGGGTTGGAGGGTGCCGGCGGCGGTCCATTCGCCGGATTGGGGGTCGAACCAGCGGTACGGGAGCGGTGCAGTCAGGCCGTCAAGGGTGACGTCGCCGCCTTCCGGCAGGTAGACGACGTAAAGGCGGCCCGGCTTCGCCAGGGCAAGGCGGCCGCCAGCCAGGTCGTGGCGGCGCTCGATGTCGGCAAAGTCGAGCCCTTCGAGGGCTCGGGAGACATATCCGACGTAGCGGCTCCCTTCGAAGTGCAGCGCATCCTCCCAGTTTGCTTCGGTCTCGGCCCAGGGCTCCCAGCCTGGTTCGTCGGCGGTGATCTTCCAGTTCCAGAGGCCGCCCGCGCCGTAGAACACGCCCATCGTACCGCCGGAAGTCAGGTTGAGCCACGCCTCGTGCCCCTGCCACCATCCCGCGCCATTGGTGGGCTCGCCCATACGCTCGTACGTCGGCTCGCCGTTGGCGACGGCCTTCACCGGTTCGTAGTCGTACATCCGGTACACTTTTTCGGGCAGGTGGTCGTTGAAGTGGCCGGTCTGTGCGAGCTGGAAGTCGAGCCACTCGGCGTCGTGGAACGAACGGTTGCCGTGGAAGCCGTATTCGGGGTCGTCGGTCCATGCAGGCTGGGAGTCGTCGAAGCGGTTGTAGTGGAGTCCGGTGGGCTGGCCGTAAGCGTCCCATTCCTCAACCAGCCGTCCGGCCGGCTCGACGACCGGCTCCTTTCCCCTGCCGTCCACGCTGATCAGCCACATGGCGGGCCGTGCGCCGTAGCGGGCCAGCAGGAACCGCGTGTAACGCATGTATTCCGTCGTATCGGCGCTGGAGCCGAGTGAGCCGAGGCCTTTCCAGCCGAATCCCTGCAATACGGGCGCAAAGATCGGCACGATCCCGTGGTCGATCAGGATCGACGTCAGCGTGTCGAGCATCTGGAAGTACGCGACGTTCGGCTGGTTGAGATGCCCTTCGGAGAGGTCCTCGAACCCGCGATCGAAGCCGCCGATCGCGGTCCGGTCGCGCGGGCCGTCGGCGTGTTGGTCGGGCATCACCGACATCAAGAGCGCCGCGTTGAACCCTTTCTCCTGCCGGTCACGCGCGTAAACCGTGACCGACTCCGGCGTCCCCCGGTGCGTCAGCGACCACGGGGAGTCGGCAACGACCACGAACGGCGTCCCGTCCGCGTGGACGACGTTCCGCCTGCCCGGCGACATCCGCAGCAAACCGTGCCGGATCAGCCCATTGTCCCCACGGTATTCGGTCGCCCGGAGCCGACCCGTCCGCCCGTGGAGCCCGGTGTCGGTGGTATCCGACGCCACCGATCGCCACGTCCAGACGCCGGACGCTGTCGGCGAGGCAAATCTCACCTTCCAGGTCTTGCCCCCGTCCCAGAACGCCGGACGCAGCAGCTCCTCCCCTTTCGGCCCCCTGAACACGACGTGCATCTCGACGTCGGTATAGGGGTTCGCATACGTGTACTCCGATTCGAAAACGATCTCTACCTGTTCCCACTGTGGGGCAACGGTACCGCCACCGTTTTCGGGATTACAACCCAATAGAATCAGGAAAAGGGCCGGACAGAGACAAAAAATAAGGCGGGACATGGCAAGTACTGAGCGATAGTGAGCGTTTGTGAGGCCGTGGTCCTGCCGGAGATCTGCCGGGCCTCCGCCTCTCTCCCGTTCCGATACACGCCCGCTTCGTCCAACCGACAGGCGGACTAAGTGTACGCATTTTTCCGGAAATCGTCCTGCCTTTCAGGATTGCGGAATTGGCTCCTCGGAGCGAGTCCAGTGATTTTTGAAGCCCTCTATCATCTCGTCCGTGTAGAAGTGCCGCACTAACCGAGACGAGTAGATCTGCCCTGCTACCTCCTCGGAGATGCGGAGGCGGTTCATCAGTGATTTATAGGCCTTCCAGTGCCGTGAGTTCGAACTCACGTTCGCATTGACCATTTTGGGGGTCGGGATGTCCGGGAGGAAGCGGCTCATCGCCTCGGTGAAGCACCGGCTCAGGTCCTCCTGCCGGATCACGAGCACTCGAACATTTTCCTGCTCAATGATCGAATAGCCCTTCTCGTGGTCGAAAGGTGTCTCGAAAACGTCGACGCCAAAAACCGATTTCAGCTCGAGGTCGAACCAGTTGATCGAGCGTTCATTCAGCACGAAGGACGGGAGACGCTCGGAGAGGAAGCGATAGGCCTCATCCTCACGGAGGTTGCCCCGATCGTCGAGCAGCTCCGGGAAGCGCCAGTCGACGGTCTGGAAAAACTCCGACAGGCTCCGCCGTACCGGCTCGCGCACGCCGGTGACAATCCGCCAGTGGATGTCCTTTTCGCGGTCGATCCGTTTTCGCAGGAAGCGGCTCGTCCGCACGTGCCCGCTCGGTTGGAACGTATCGGTGGTCGCCGATTTGTACAGCCCCTCGGCCCACTCGATGCCACCGTCCGACAGGACGTGGATGTGGTAAACCGGATTGGGAATCCTGGCGGCAAGAAGCGATTTGTGGACGGTGCCGGACCCCACCTTGCCTACCTGGTACACGAGAATCGGCGGGTGCGCCTTGAAGTCCTTCAGGGAGATGCTGATCCGCTTCCAGGTCTCGATCGGCACGAGTTTCCGGATCCTGGCGACCGGAAGCACCTTCTTCAAGAGCGGCGCCGACCGGCGGAGCGTACTTTTCAGCGTGTGCTCGGGAGCCATACGGTTCGATTGGATGAACGGGAATCGGCTAAAGTTAACGACCGTACACGTCCGCACATCAGCTTTAGGCGCAGGTATACGATCCGCCGATGACGCAGAAAGGCGTGGCGATGCAGATTGCGGCGGTTGGGTGGCTCTACTCCGCACTCGTGGAGTCTTCCGGTTCGGGCTCGGGGGCGCAGTGCATCGGGATGGTCTGGCGGTCGTTGGTCAACCGCCAGTGCCAGCAGTTGCCCCGGATGGGATCGACCTGAGCGTAGAACCGGAGCGACCCGAAGGCGCCGCCCCCGCGCGTCCGCGCCACGATGGGAACGGTCGAACCATATTCGTTCAGGTCCTTACATACGGTGTGCCCGGACATCACCTCGTAGTTGGTCATTCGGGCTTTGGCGTTCACGTTCCCGTAACCCGCCGTCGCATTCTCGATGCACAGGGTCAATGTCTCAGGAGAAGGGGTGGCGGCGTTCTCGTCGTAGGTCGTGACACATCCCACGAGCACCGCCAGAAAAAGCAGCACCGCGGCCGTTCTAATCATACGCAAACACCGGACGAGGATTGGGATGTTTACGAGGGAGCGACCGTCGCTCCCATTCTGAGCGGCCCGTTCCTATCGCCCGTCGGGCGACAACTCCGCCCATCCGGCCGCATACTAAATAGTACGAAATCTGCTCGAAACAACTACATACCCGGGGCGGCACGGCAAAATTAACCGACCTGTAACACGGGAATCGGCTCTCTATTCGGTCTTGGTCGTGTCGGCCCTAGCGGGCTTTTTGTCGTCCCCGGCCTTCTCGGGCTCGCCGGGTGTGAGGTAGCAGTGCATCGGGACGGTCTGTCGGTCGTTGGTCAGGCGCCAGTGCCAGCAGTCCCCCTGCACCGGGCTAACCTCGGCTCTGAAGCGAAGGGGGCCATAGATGCCTCCCCCGCGCGTCACCGCGACGATCGGCACGGTCGAACCGTATTCCTGCAATTCCTTGCAGACGGTTTCGCCGGGCATCAGCTCGAAGTTCACCATGCGGGCTTTGGCATTGACGTTCCCGTATCCCGCGGTGCTATTCTCGATGCAAAGAGTCATCGGCCCGCGCCTCGTCACCGCTTCGTCCTCGCCCTCCTTCGAAGATGCACAGCCGACCAGAGTCAGGACCAGCAAAAGTGCAGCATAACGTGTCATGAGCGGACACCGTATGGATTGGATTTATCACCGGGGACCACGCAACCCCTGTACCGTTGCAACCAGCTCCGCCCGCCCCGGTCAGCGCCATGGCGCTTACAATAAAGGGCAAAAATCGCGCCTTCCCGACTGGCTCACTCTTTCGCAGCGCCGGTCTCTTGCCGTTTTTTCTCAAATAGACGGATTTTTGTCGTTCTTGGTTCCACTCTTCCAACCGGCCTTCGACCCAAAAACTGTCCAGAATTGCAGAAACATTAGTAGAATCGCCGGCCAGTTTGAATTGGTAAACAAGGAGTCTGCTCCGCTTAAGGCGCCCTTCTTTTGACCGATACCCGACGCTCAAACGATGCAAGTCACAGTCTATGGTGTAGCGAGAGAAGTATGCGTGTAAGGTTCAAGAATTGGCCCCTCACTGGTAAGCTGGCAGCGCTGATCTTTGTAATGGGAGTGCCGCTGGTCCTCGTCATGTTCGCCTTCATATTGCCTCGCATCGGCGAGCTCATATACGAGGAGCGCCAGCAAAGCGTTCAGGCGCTGCTGGAGACGGCGTACGAGGTCGTGGAAGCGACGGCGCGGCTCAGCAGTACCGACAGCCTGACGACGGAGCAGGCCCAGGCAAGGGCAATTGCCCTGATCGAAGAACTGAGAAGAGACCGCAACGAGTACGTATGGATCCACACGACGTCGTTCGAGCTCATCCAGCACCCTGACCCACGCGCCTATCAGATCGACCTGGCTACGTACGAAGACGCGCGGGGGAACCGGTTCTTTGCGGAGATGAACCGCGTGGTCGAAACGTCCGGCGCAGGCTTCGTCCGGTACTGGTGGCTCAAACCGGGCAGCGACGAACCGTCCGAAAAAATCTCCTACGTCAAGCTGTACGAGCCCTGGGATTGGATCATCGGGACGGGCCTTTACGTGGACGACATCGAAACGACCATCGCCAGCATCGGCCGCTCGATCGCAACCTTCGTCCTGATCTCAGCCCTGTTCGCCATTGGCCTGGGATTCTTCACGCTACGGTTCATCCGGAAGCCGATCGCCAACCTCGAAAGAGCAGCCCACGAGTTCATGGCCGGCAACCTGAACGTCTCCATCACGCAGGATACAACCGAAGAGTTTGGCACAATGGCCAGGCTATTCAACCAGATGGTGGCGCAGATCCGGAGCTCGCTACAGGAGGCATCGGAAAGCCGAACGGCCGCGGAGGAGGCGCTTGAGCAGGTGCAAATGCAGCAAGATGAATTGGAACGGCTTGCCGCTTACAACCGGTCCGTCGCCGAAAAGCTGGCCGACGGCATCCATCACCTTGCCGCCGGAGACTTCTCGGTAAGGCTACCGCTTGACGAGCTCCGTACCGACGAGCACCGGATGCTTTTCACCGCCTTCAACGAGGCCGCAGGCAACGTGCAGGAGGTATTACGAAAGGTCAACCAGGTGGTCGAAGCGGTGGCGAGCGCTTCGGCGGAGATCAGCGCCTCGTCCGATCAGCTTGCCTCGACAGCGCAGGAGCAGTCGGCCCAATCCGAAGAGGTCGCGGCCGCGATCGAGCAGATGGTCCGCACGATCCTCGAAAACGCGAGCAACGCGTCGAGAGCCGCCGAGGTGGCGAATCGGAGCGGCGAGTCGGGCAAGCGCGGCAGCGAGATGGTCCGGCAGTCGGCGTCGATCCTCGAACAGAACGGGAAGTACGCAGCCCTGGTGGGTAAGTCGATCGACGAGTTCGCCGCGTCGAGCCAGAAAATTGCCGAGGTTGCGGACATCATTTCGGGCATCGCCGACCAGACGAACCTGCTCGCGCTCAACGCCGCCATCGAGGCCGCCCGTGCCGGCGAGCACGGCCGGGGCTTCGCGGTCGTCGCCGACGAGGTTCGTAAACTCGCCGAGCGCACGATGCAGGCGACCAAAGAGATCTCTGAAATGACGCACGAGCTCCAGACGCAGACGGCGCACGTCGTGGAGTCGATGAACAGCGCCAAAGGGGTCATCAGTGAAGGAGTCAGGCTCGGCGACGAAACGCGCAGGGCGCTCGACGAGATCGTGGCCGATACCACCCTGACCTCCGACATGATCGCGCAGATAGCAGCCGCCACCGAGGAGCAGGGCGCCACGAGCGAGCAGATCTCCAGGTCGATCGAAATGATCACGGCCGCAACCAATGAGTCCGCAGCAGGCATCAACCAGATCGCCCGCTCGACGGAGGACCTCAACCGCCTCACGGAGGACTTACACGCCCTCGTGAAACGGTTCAAAACAGATTCAGGTCAGAAGACACCCACCTGTACCGAACCAGCCCGCCCACCTGCTCCCTCAGGCAACGGCGCCCCGACCGCACCCACCACTACGGCGGGCTACCAGTATGTTTAATACTGATTTACCCTCCTAAAAAAACGCCGGAATCCGAGGCCTCCCAGCACCCCGGTTTCCGGCGTTTTTGTATTTGCTGACTAAATGTGTCTCATGCGAAGGCGCGAAGGATTCCTAAGAATAATCCGCTGATGGACGCCGACTAGCGCAGATGATTTTTTCAAGGGAAGTAGACCGAAGGCAGGACGTATTTTCTATTGAATACCCCAAAAAACCCGTCATTCCTGCCCCCGAGTCGGAATCCATGCATGGGTTCTGAAGGGCAGAATGGTTGAGGTAAACCTAATATTTTTCTGGATCTCTGCCTTCGGGGAGATGACGTGGTTGGGTAGTGGTTTGGTAGCCCTATACGTCCCACATTCGATCCAAGGCGACACAAAAAATCATCAGCGGACATCTGCGCCATCCCCGGACCGTCGTTTTTCAAAAAGTCCTTCGCGACTTCGCGTCTTCGCGTGAGACCTTCGGCCCCTCACACGTGCTGCTGGAGGAAGCGGATGATCTCCTGGCGGCCTTCGGGGGTTTCCATGTGGCCGACGTCGTAGCGGAGCAGCTTCCACTTGTCGGAGGCGCCCAGGGACGCGTAGACCTCGTTCAACTCGGCCTCGATACGGTCCAGGCCGTCGACCGGCGTCAGGATGTCGCGCGTACCGGCGAGAGCGAGGTGCGCGCGCGGCGCGATCAGGGCGTTGATCTGGGCTGTCGTGAAGTGCTTCAGCAGCGACGGGACGTAGTAGTAGATGCCGTGCGCGTGCAGGCCTTTGTGCTCTAGCAAAGCGTGGAAGTCGGTCAGGCAGTTCAAGTCCACCGTGACTTTGATCCGTTCGTCGAGTGCGGCGAGCCACCACGCCATGGTGCTGCCCATCGAGATGCCGAGCGTGGAGAGCCGCGAGGCGTCGACGTCCGGACGCGTCGTCAGGTAATCGACTGCCCGCAGGCTGTCGTAGACCATCATGCCCCAGAGCACCTGCCCGTTCCAGAGCATCGCCTTGAACGTGTCCATCTCGGACGTGTGGCTGCGCTCGCCGAACACCCAGTGGTCGATGCTCAGCCCGATCCAGCCCAGGCCGGTGATGACCTCGGCGTACGGCGGGTCCTGGAGGTACTCGCGCCCTTCGATGAACTCCTTCTTCCCGATGTCGTAGCCGCCGCCGTGTGAGTGGTTGAAGAGCACGGCCGGGACGCGCCCGCTGATCTCCTTCGGGCGTGCCAGAAACGCCGGCACCGGCTCGATCCCGTTCAGGTCGAGCACCAGCTTTTCGAGCACGTACGATCCCCGGTCCTCCTCCGACACTTTCTCCGCCGAGATCGGCCGGTTACGATCGGGCAGGTCGCCGAGCAGCCTGTAAAGCTCGGCCCGCCTGTCGGCTGCGCCTGCGATCGGTTCCTGTGAAACGGCCCGTGAGCACCCTAACCCGCTGACGCCGACAAACCCCAGAGCCCCTAAGAGTGGAATAAACGTTCTTCTGTTCAACGATAAACCTCCGAATTGGCTGTTCTGGCAGGTCCTTACCGAATGACCGTGATTTTGTGCACCTGGCGGCCTTCGTTTTCCCTGTCGATCATGAGAAAGTAGATGCCGCTCGGCAGCCCTGTCACGTCGAGCGTGAGCGTGTGGGCGCCCTGTAAAAGATACTCCCCGGCGCCCTTTCGCACCAGCCGCCCGGTGACGTCGAAAAGCTCCATCCGCACGGGCTGCGGCTCCCGCACCACACACCGAACGTGGATCCGGTCGCTGGACGGGTTGGGATAGACCTCTGTCTGTGATTGCGTCTCACTCTCGGGGAGCTCCACACTCGTCGAAACGCCCTCGCGGGTCTCGACCAGCACGTAGTTGGCGCTGTACTTCTTCACCTCGAGAAGAAGCTGCCCATCAACAGTGCAGGACCGTGCGGGCACCGCCTCGTAGTGCTCCGGTCCTCCTCCTTCCTGCGTCGTCCCGACCCCGTTGATCTCAAGCTTGCGGGAGTCGGGATCGTCGTTTTGCACCTCGTATACGTAATACCGCCCCTCGGGCGTCACGTCGCGGAGGTCCAGCAGCACGGTCTCGTCGTTTCCCGTCGGGTTGACAATCACGACGCCCGTCTCACCCGACGAAAACCGCGACGCGTATGCCCTCACGGTGCTCTTGTCGACGGAAGCGTTCACCATCACGTCGCCGAAGAGGCGAGTGTAGAAGTAGTACGCAAAAAAGACGGGGTGCGGTGTGTTCTCGACGACGCCCGGCTCGTCGGCCGAGGCGAGCAACCCGTGGTCCTTTCCGTCCTCCCACCCGTTTTTCAGGTCCCACATGTTCGCCATCCCGTAGCCGTGGCGGATGATCTCCCCGATCACACTGGCGAAAAACAGGCCGTTCAGGTGGCTCGTCGCCTTGTATTTCTCCTCCGAAAAGATGTTGTATTCAGTCAGGGCGATGGGTATCGGGTCGACGCCGGCCCACTGCACCCAATGCGACGAGACGTTCTGAGTGAAAGT
>CBINFS010000031.1:0-43299 GCA_966250015.1 uncultured bacterium
GGCCCTTTTCTACCTCGCCAGCCCCACGTCCAACCTCCCCCCACTGCAGCCGGTAGCAGAGCGTGTTGCTGGCCTGTAGCGGTCTCGAACTCGCATTGTCTTGATAAATAATGACCCGCCGATACACCAAAAGATTTCCGGAGGAAGAGGCCATTCTCGCTATTGTGGAAGCGATGGAGGTGGATGATTTCCTCCACGAGCACTTCGTTCTGAAAGGTGGAAACGCGCTCAGGCTTGCATACCATGGTGTTCGGGCTTCGGTTGATCTCGACTTTACCTCGATTGACTCGCATGCTCACCAGGAGCACCGTGCCACTGAAGCGCTCCTTGATGAGTTTTGCTCGAGATTGAACCAGGCCTTAGAGAGTGTAAAGCATCGTTTTGGCTTTACGCTAATGAGCGTCCAGAAAGCTTGCGTACAGCCACGACACCTTATACATCGGACTTTTCCTTCACTGGAGATTTCGGTTGGCTACTCGCGAAACCCTCAGGGTCGTTTACCGCTTAATGATTCAATTCGACTTGACGTTTCGCTCAATGACGTCGTATGTGAGGATGAGTATGTTGAGGTGGGGGAGTCTTACGTGCACATTTCAAGCCTCGACGATATTATTGCCGAGAAACTTCGTGCTCTACTCCAGCAGATCCCTCGAAATCGGAATAGACCCAACGACGTATATGATATATGGTTTTACTGGACTCACGTTCGACGTATCCTGGATTTTGAAAAGATAGCGTCTTTCCTTGTCCACAAGTCTCGTGATCGTGATCAAATTTTCCCGATCACGAGAGAATCATTTTATGTAGAAGAGATCAGGCAGCGCGCCTCGGTCGGATTCGACGCAATTCAAGACCACTTACCGCCCGGTCAGCAGTTACCCTCTTTCGACGATGCATTTGCGGCGGTTCTTGCCCTTGTGGATGAGTTGAATATGTCGGATGTTCGAGCGACTCAAGAATAGCTGGCGTCTCGATTTTCCAGAATAGAAATTGGATAGTTTATGGACAAGCTCCATTCTTCGCTATAAGTAGGGCTGTACTCCCTTTCTGGATCAAGAAGACGGGATCCGCCCCGTTGGGTCTTCTCACGCTTCCAATCAGTATGACTTGGATGATAGAGGTCGAGCGTTTCCATGACGAAGCCAACACGCTGATAAAGTATGGACTGGTCGAACCGTTCAGTGTAAGCTATGAGGCGATCTACGTTTATACGCTCCAAAGCCCTAACCCATCCCCGGAAAACTTCACCAAGTCCTCCACAATACTTGGGGTAGCGTAGTCCGTCGATGAGGGTTCGCTCAAGATCTGTACAGCGAAGTGGAGCACCTTCGAAGGAGGTTTCCGTAATGCCGAACAACCATTCACGTTTTATCGAATGGGTTTTTATCTCGAAACCATGGAACTTTGAAAAGTGATAAGTGGGAGGGAGTTCGTGCAACCTCCATTCTGATGGCCGACTGCCAAGAGGGACGTTGGTATCTGCAGCAGGCTCTTCTGTTCGATCCGGTTTGGTCGAGCGGATAACCGACCTATCTCCAGGTGAAATATTAATAAGGTGTAGCTTTTTTGATCGTTGATCGGTTAAACGATGAAGTTCCAGCGCGGTAGCATAACAAAATACGCCCATCCAATAAGCTTCACCGATAGCCTCATAGACGTTGATGGTTTTTCTGGCGTAGGGACTAGTTACCTGGTAGAGACCACCCCTGTTTTGATCTATAGGTCGTATTAGTCCATCCCTTTCCAATTTTCGGATGATCCGCCGGACCTTGTTCTCGTCATAGAAAGGATCGATGTTACGGCGAAGGTAAAGATTTGCTCTCCAGGTCGATAGGATGTGTCTACCCTCAGCAGCCAGTGATTTCAAGACAAGTATTGGCTCAGGGATCTGTATGTCTTCCATATGCCCTTATATTGAGTCCTAAGGACTCAATATAAGGGCAGTACAAGTATTTTTCAACAGTCATACAGATATTTTGTCAATTTTTTGACGATCCTTTTATCATTGGGAACAAAACATCGTGGTGGAGATATAACTGCGTCCTCAGGACGCAGTTATATCTCCGCGGGCAACAAAATATGTTCAACCTCAAGTATTAAAGCAAAACGAATTTGCTAAATAAGTACGTCCGCGGTTTTATAGCAGGTATTCCACGCTCGTGTTCGTATTCGGGGAAATGACGCTTTTCTAATGTTTTTGGTCGAAATTTGCACCCTGCCCCCTTTCTGTTAAAAACCTACCGCTATGGCACCAGGCATCTGATTTGGCTGTACTCGATCCTCCATTCAAAAAATCATTCGCGAACACCCGTGTCATTCGGCGGACAGTTGTTTTGTACGTAAAAAACCGGTTGGGCAGTATTTCCACCCAACCGGTCTAGCCGTCAAATACCAGATATTTTAGTGGTCGTAGGCGTGGGATCCGTGGCCGCGGCTTTCGAGCGCGTGTTTCGTCAGCGCGTCGATCTCCTCGGCGAGGTGTGTAAAGAGGACGTAGGCATGGACGTATTTCCGACCGGCTTCAACGTTGTGGTCGGCGTGTGCACGGGCTTCGTAGGCGTGGGCGAAACGCTCGGCGAGCGCCTCCTGAAGGTTGTGAACGAGCAGGTTTGAAAGCGCCTCGACGGAGCCCGTTTCGAGCGCGTGGTCCGCCGCCGCGATGGCGGGCGCTACCGTCGTGGCGGGCTTGAGTCCCGTATACCCCACGCCTTCGCTCATTCGGTGCAGCCGCACGACGGTTTCGAAAAAGTACATGTCGGCCATCTCGCGCACTTCGGCGCTTGTGTCGCGAACCTTCGTCGTCCGCTCAAAGGCAGCTCTTACCTCGGCTTCGTCGTCTGCCGTAACCCACTTGAGCACCGGCTCGACGTTGCCCGATTCGAGAGCTTTCTTGGCATCTTGCACGACAGGTCCGTTCATCGTGTCGCAGTGCGCGCTTGCTGGCATCGGGCCGATAAAGGATACCGCAGCAAAGAGTAAGAGGATCGCAATCAATCTCGTATTCTGGTACGTGTTCATTTCGATTATCTCGGTTGTTTGTGAGGGGATAAGAGAGTCAGTTGGTTTGATCTTCCAGGGCGTGGAGCACCAGGCACGACTCGGGCGATCCGTGGTGGTCACATGCCTCAGCCAGCTCCACCAGTTTCTGCCGGATGCGTAGCAGGTCCTCGATCTTTCGATCGATCTCTTGAATCTTGCCGCTCGTCCTGGCTCGTACCGCCGCCCCGGCGCCCGGTACGACGCGTAGACTGAGCAGCTCGCGGATCTCGTCGAGCGTGAACCCGAGGTCCTGCGCCCGCTTGATGAACCGGATGTACGTGGCGTGCTCCGGCCCGTACTGCCGGTATCCCGACGCCGACCTCCTCGGCTCAGGTAAAAGTCCGCGCGACTCGTAATACCGCACGGTGTGGATGTTGACGCCGGCCATCTCGGCCAGCTCACCTGTCTTGAGCGTCTCCCCTGATGGTTTCATATCCCGATCCATTCGTGTTGACGAGAGGTGGTACAGCCTTGAGTATACTCTAGGGTTTCGGACTTCATGTATTCTTCACAAATGCGAGTGCAGTCACAACTGCCACTTTCTTGTCAGGCCGTGAAATTCAGGCTGGCAATTCGGATAATTTTATCTTAATCTACGACGGTGCGCCGCCGCAAACCGGCCGCCGTATGAAGTGAAAGCCAGAAATCTCAGAGTCGATCCCATGAAACGAGAGGTGATCAAAGCAACCGCCTGGGGGCTGCTGGTCACGGCGATACTGGCTGTGCTCATCGTGATCGGCTCCCGCAATCTGGCGCACTTCGACGCTGCCCTCGTCGCCTACACGTTCGCCGTTCTCTTTGCCACGTTCGGGCTCACCTATCGCTACACCATGTGGCTGCAACGCCCTCCTACGGGCGTATACTGGCGGAGAGGCTGGCAGGCCTTTTTCAAACGCGGCTTCAGGCTCCGTAACCTCGGCGTGTGGTTCCGACGCTTCGGCTCCCAGGTCCTGGCGAACCGCTTCATCTTCGAGCGGGACCGCCTCAGGGGCCTCACGCACCTCTTGATCATGTGGGGCTGCATCATCGCCGTCCTGATCACGTTTCCTCTGGTTTTCGGCTGGCTCTACTTCATCCCTGCGGAAGGCAACCCCGGCTGGTACCGGGTCGCCGTTTTCGGCTTCCCCACCATCGCCTTCCCGGCTTACTCGGCAATAGCCTTTTTCATTTTTCACGGACTCGTCTGGTCCTCTTTCCTCGTGATTGCGGGCGTCATGCTCGCCGTTCGCCGCCGCATGCGCGACGAAGGCGCCGCGGCCGTGCAGCGCTACGTCGAGGACTTTATGCCGCTCATCCTGCTCTTTGCCGTGAGCCTTACCGGCCTCATGCTCACGGCGAGCTATACCTGGATGAAGGGCTACGCCTACAATTTCATCGCCATCCTGCACGCGATCACCGTGATCGGCACGTTTGTCTGGCTGCCCTTCGGCAAGTTCTTTCACATTTTCCAGCGCCCGGCCCAGCTCGGCGTCGGCTTTTACAAGGACGTCGGCTCCGAAAGTGAACTTGCCCATTGCCGGCGCTGTGGCCACCCGTTCACTTCACGCATGAAGGTCGAGGACCTGATCGAGGTCGAAAGGGCGCTGGGCTACCGCTACGAGATCCCCGGGAGCGAAACCGGCCACTACCAGTGGATTTGCCCGCCTTGCCGGCGCGCTTCACTCTCCATCGCCCAGGGGCTCGTCTGGCAGGGTGAGCGTGGCGGCGGTCCCTTGCCCGAACCGGATGGGCGCCCCAGGCCGATGCCGCAGTACGCCAACCCGGGCCTCGGCGAAGGCCCTCTCGGTGAAGAAGACGCGCGCAACTTCCATCCTTGAAAATGGACCCGACATGCCAGAAGTACCGCCCCTCCACATAGACGTCATCGAGTCGTTCGGCCCACACCTGGCCTACGCAAGCGGCGATCGCACCGACTCCGCCGTCGTTCCCGACCGACTCGTCAAGACGCACTGCTGTTTCTGCGGCCAGCAGTGCGGGATGCAGCTAAAGGTCAAGGACAACACCATCATCGGCATCGAGCCGTGGTACGAGTTCCCCTTCAACAAGGGCAAGCTCTGTCCGAAAGGGGTGAAACGGTACCTGCAAAACGCCCATCCCGACCGTCTCCTGCACGCTTACCGGAAGGACCCCGACGCACCCGGCGGCTTCAGCGTGATGGATTACGAAGAGGCCATTCGGCGCGTCGCATCCGAGATCGACCGCATCCAGTCCGCGTACGGCAACGACGCCTTTGCCATTCTCAGCGGTGCGAGCCTGACGACCGAAAAGACCTACCTGATGGGCAAGTTTGCCCACATGTGCCTGAAAACGGCCAACATCGATTACAACGGCCGCCTCTGCATGGTGAGCGCCGCCGCGGCCAACAAAAAGGCGTTCGGCGTCGACCGTTCCGCCAACCCGTGGTCCGATATAATCGGCGCCGAGGTGGTCTGGATCAGCGGCGCCAACGTCGCCGAGTGCGCGCCCATCACCACCGACTACGTCTGGCAGGCGCGTGAGCACGGCGCCAAAATAATCGTCGTCGATCCTCGCCTGACCCCCATCGCCCGCACCTGCGATCTCTTCCTGCCGATCAAGCCCGGCCGCGATACCGCCCTGTTCAACGGCATCCTCCACCTGATGATCGAGAACGACTGGCTCGACCATCACTTCATCGAGAACCATACCGTCGGCTTCGACGAGGTTGCCGAGAGCGTAAAACCCTGGACGCCCCGCCGCACTGCGGAAGTCACGGGCATTGCCGAGAAGACCATCCGAAAAGCGGCCGAGTGGTGGGGTACCGCCAGGACCAGCTTCCTCCTCCACGCCCGCGGCCTCGAGCACCACAGCAACGGCGTCAAAAACGTCCTCTCGGCCATCAACATCGTCCTCGCTTCCGGGCGCATCGGCCGCCCGAACTGCGGCTACGGCACCATCACAGGCCAGGCCAACGGCCAGGGCGGCCGCGAACACGGCCAGAAGTGCGACCAGCTACCCGGCGGACGCGACCTCGCCAACCCCGAGCACCGCGCTTACGTCGCCTCCGTCTGGGGCATCGATCCGGACGACCTCCCTCAGCCCGGCGTCGACGCCTACGAGATCTTCCGCCTCATCGACCGCGGCCAGGTCAAAGGTCTGCTCTCGATCTGCTTTAATCCCCTCGTTTCGCTGCCGGATAACAACTACGTCCGGCGAATGCTCGAAAAGCTCGAGTTTTACGTCGCGATCGACTTTTTCCTGAGCGAAACCGCACGGTACGCCGACGTCGTCCTGCCCGGCTCTCTCCAGGAAGAGGACGAAGGCACCGTCACCCAGCTCGAAGGCCGTGTCATCAAGATCAACAGGGCCGTCGAGTGCCCCGGCGAGGCTCGACGCGACTGGGAGATCATCCAGGACATCGCAAAGGCCCTCGGACGCGAGCGCGGCTTCACCTTCAACAGCCCCGAAGAGATCTGGGAAGAGCTGCGTGTGGCCTCGAAGGGGTGGACCAACGACTACTCGGGCATCTCCTACGAACGCATCGAGGACAACTACGGCGTCTTCTGGCCATGCCCCGCCGAGGTGCCCGACGGCGTGACCCCGCCCGGACCCCAGGGCACGCTCCGACTCTTCGAGCCGGGATCGTGGAACCCCATCGCAAAAGGAGCCGGTCCATTCTATTTCCCCGACGGTAAAGCCCGCTTTAATCCCACGCCCTACGTCGGCCCCGCCGAGGACGTAGACGACGAGTATCCCATCATCCTCACGACCGGACGCGTCGTGAGCCAGTTCCTCTCGGGCAATCAGACCCGGCGTATTGGCCCCCTCGTCGATCACTACCCCGAGCCGAGGATCGAGCTGCACCCGAAGCTCGCCGAACGACTCGGTATCCGTGACGGCGATTGGGCTACCGCGGAGTCTCGCCGCGGCTCGTGTACCCTACGCGCCAGCGTCGTCCGCACGATACGTCCCGATACCATCTTCATTCCGTACCACTGGCCCGGGCGCAAAAGCGTGAATCAGCTCACGATCTCCGCGCAGGACCCGATCTCGAAGATCCCCGAATACAAGGTCTGCGCCGTCAGGCTCCGTAAGGCAGAAGCGCCGCCCGAGTACCACGGCAGGCTCGAACCGCAACAGTGACCTGTACCCAAGGAGCGATGACCACCCACCGCGACGTTTCGAACATCCGGACAGTGCTTGACCCGTTGCAGGCGTGCATCGAAACGGCCCTGCAGCGCTACGAGGAGGCAAAAATCAGCGGGCTCTGCCACGAGGGTGCGTGGGAGGTGGCTATCGAGACTCTTCGCACGCTACCAGCCGAACGAAGGGCCAGTGCGGAACGGACTCTGAAAGAGAAGATCGTCGAATGAAGGAGGTGAGTCGTGCCTGTACCCGCTGAAATGGAGTTTTTTATCGATCCCGGGCGGTGCATCGGGTGCCAGTCCTGCGTGCAGGCCTGCACCGAGTGCGACACCCACAAGGGACATTCGATGATCCAGCTCGATTACATCGACCGCGCCCACTCGCCGCAGACCGTGCCGGTCGTCTGCATGCACTGCGACTCGCCCACGTGCGCCGAGGTTTGCCCGGCGGATGCCATCAAACGCACCGCCGACGGCGTCGTCCAGACCGCCCGCAAACCTCGGTGCATCGCGTGCAACAACTGCGTCCTGGCCTGCCCGTTCGGCGTCCCGAAGATGAACACAGGGATGCACCTCATGATGAAGTGTGACATGTGCTACGACCGCACCTCGATCGGCCTGAAGCCGATGTGCGCGTCCGTTTGCCCGAGTGGCGCGCTCTGGTTCGGTACGCGTGAGGAGATCGAGGCGGCACGGCCCAACTCAAGACCCGTCAACACCTTCCAGTTCGGGATGCAGACCGTCACTACGAAGGTGAACATGATGGTTCCGCGTGAATCGCCCCTCAGCATCATCGACGTCGTCGCCGCCCTCAACGCCCCCACCATCAGCCACGAGGTGACCGACGACGTCTTCATGGAAAATATGTTCGACCCGGAATAGCTCTTATGATGCAGAAAGACCCCGATCAGGTCACCGTACCGCCCGACGGACAACCGCTCGCCTTGCAGCCGAAATGGCGACAGGATTTCCCGATCGACTGGCCCGAAGACGAATACGTCTCCCGCCGCGACCTGATCAAGTTCATCGTTTTGACGAGCCTCGCCTTCACCACGGGACAGTTCTGGCTGTTGGGGAAGGAGCTCTTCAGGCGGCAGGTGCGGACGTATCCCGAAATGCGGGTGGCGGCCGTTGGCGACGTGCCCGTCGGCGGCTCGCTCGTATTCAACTATCCCGAGGGCGACCATGCCCCGCGCCTGCTCGTTCGGACCGGCAGCGACACCTTCGTCGCCTACGACCAGCAGTGTACCCACCTGTTATGCCCCGTCTTCCCCCGTGTGGAAGACGGCACCCTCCACTGCCCCTGCCACAACGGGCTTTTCGACCTCGAAACGGGAAGGCCCATCGCCGGCCCACCCCGAAGACCGCTCGCCCGCGTCACGCTCGAGATACGGGACGGGGTCATCTACGCAACCGGTCTGGAACCGAGAACGACATGAACGGAAGACGGCTACACTTCACCCGGAGCCGGCGCATGACGGTCGTGAACGGAATGCTGACGTTCATCATCCTGATCGTCATCCTGCAGCTCTGGCTCCTGACCGCCACGATGAATGCTTACCTCGGCGGCGACACGTCGATCCTGTGGCCTGCTGCCCTGGCCAGCCTCGTCTGCCTCGTGCTCAACGTGGGCTTACTGTGGTACCTCTACAGTATGGAGCGCTGAGCGGTGCTGCTGCATACCATCGACGAAGCCGTCAGCAACCTCTTCCCGGGCTACTTCGCGCTCGTGATGGCCACCGGCATCGTGTCCATCGCCACCTACTTCCTTGGGATGACGGAGATAGCCGTATTCTTGCTCGTCCTCAACATCCTGGCTTACGTCATACTCTGGATCCTGACGATCGCGAGGCTCGTCCGATACTTCCCCCGCTTTCTCGAGGACCTCACCAGCCACATCCGGGGTGCCGGCTTCTTTACCCTCGTTGCCGGAACGTGCGTTCTCGGGAGTCAGCTAGTCGTCGTGACGAACCTGCCCACTGTGGCGCTTGCCCTCTGGTGGCTCGGCCTGCTCCTCTGGGTGCTTTTTACGTATACCTTCTTCACCGCCATCACCGTCCGGGAAGAAAAGCCGACCCTCGAACGAGGGATCAACGGCGCCTGGTTGATCGCCATTGTGGCCACACAATCCGTCTCCGTCCTTGGAACTCTGCTCGCCGGCGTCCACGAGACGGCGCGCCCGGTTCTGCTCTTTTTTACGCTCTGCATGTACCTGATCGGGTGTATGCTCTACCTCTTCGTGATCACGCTCATCTTCTACCGGTTTTCCTTCTTTCGGCTTACGATGGCCGCGCTCACCCCACCCTACTGGATCAACATGGGCGCCGTTGCCATCACGACCCTGGCCGGGGCAGGGCTTATCCTGCAGGCGGACCAGTGGTTCCTACTCACCGACCTGCTGCCCTTCCTCAAAGGGTTTACCCTGTTCTTCTGGGCGGTGGCCACGTGGTGGATCCCGCTCCTCTTCATCCTCGGCGCCTGGCGCCACCTTTACAAAGGTTACCCCTTCACCTATGACCCTCAGTACTGGGGAATGGTCTTCCCTCTGGGCATGTACACCGCCTGCACCTACCGGCTCTCGTTAGCGCTCGACGTGCCGTTTCTGGAAATCATTCCCCGGTACTTCATTTACGTCGCCCTCGCCGCCTGGCTCGTCACCTTTTTTGGCCTCCTTCACCAGCTGGTACTGGGGTTGTTTTCTGGACCTTCTGTAACCAGAAGTTGAATAGGAGCTCCTGATGTGTCTACAAATACTTCCTTTCGTCCCGGTAGATGTGGCGGAAGCGCTCGAAGGCCTTTCGATCGTCCTCCAGGCCCAGCAGGGTGCGTAGCGTGCTCCCGCGAAGCGTGTGCGCTGCCAGCCGGTGGGCGTTCCGGGCTATGAAAAGAGGGTCGTGTAACAATGCAGCGGGCATGTGCCTGAATTTCATCCACCGCTCCGCACGCCAGCGCAGGTATTCGACCTCTTCAGCGGCCACGTGTTTCGTATGGACCACCGCCGTCGTGCCGTCGTAGTGCTCCACTTCGTCGTCAGCGATGAGGCCGCGCTCGCGCAGGTCGAACGTCATCGGCGTCCCCGGATACGGCATGGGGTGCTGGATGTACGGCCAGTCGACGTACCGACGCGCAAACTCGAGGTTGGCCTCGATCGAATCGCGTGTATCGTCCGGGCTTCCGACGATCAGCCCCCCGACCACGTACATCTTGTTCTGGTGCACGTACTCTATGGCTTTGAGGGAGGCGTTCCCGGCTTTACGCCCCTGCTCCTTACGCGTGTTTTTGGCGCGAGCCTTCAAGTACGTCAGGTCCTCGTCCAGGATGTTTTCGATGCCGAGGAAGACGTACCGGAAGCCCGCCCGCCGCATGAGTGGCGCCAGCTTCTCCCCGTGGTTGGCAATCGTCGAGGTCATCGCCTGCACGTGATAGTCGAGCGTGTTCAGTCCGGCGTCGATGATCGCGTGGCACAGCTCCTCGAACCGCTTGACGTTGAGCATCACGTTGTCGTCCACGATGAAGATCGCCTGCGCCCCGTGGTCGCGAGCGTCGCGGATGTCGTCCAGCACCCGTTCGATGGGGAACGTAAAGAAATTTCGTCCGCGCATCTCGATGATCGAACAGAAGCTGCAGTCGTACGTGCAGCCCCGCGACGTTTCGACGACGTCGATCCCGCGGCCCAGGTGGTGGTAACCCTTCAGCACGCGGGCATCCCGCCTCGGCAGGCGGACCGTACCGTCGTCGAGCCGCTGAGGCGGGCGCGAGGGGTTATGGTGGTACTCACCCTCCTCACGATAGGTAAGTCCGGCAATTCCATCATAGCCGCAGCCCTGCTCCATCGCCCGCAGCAGCTCGTTGAAAGTGGCTTCGCCTTCACCCCGCACGATGAAGTCCGCGCCCGTTCCATGAGCCGCCATGTAAGCTTCCCGTGCGAGACTCGGGTCGTATCCCCCGACGACGATCTGAATGTCCGGCTTCAGGCTTCTGACGAATTGCATCACCTTCCAGGCCGTCTTTCGCTGGAAAGTCATCACCGAAAGCCCCACCACGTCCGGCCGGTGCTCGCGGACGAGGTCCTCCAGGGTCTTTCGGACACGATCCTGCACCAGGATAAGATCTGCCACCGCGACGTGATGATGGGGATCGACGTTTCCGGCCAACGACGTGAGCGCGCCGTTGGGCATCCGGATGGCGAGAACCGGCATGTGCTCGAACGAGTCGGGCATCGAAAGGAGCAAAACGTTCATGGCGCCAATCCCCATACTCCAACACGTGACCCCGGGCCAGCAAAGCATAGTTAGTGCTTTCGCCCCGCAGGCGCAAGAGGCGACGTCCTTTTTACGCCTGAACCACCACCTCAACACTATCGGTTCGACGCACGAGAATTTGGTTGACCCTTGCCCTACTCGCCGCTAATTTCCGGTCTTCACGTCCGTGTCGTTCCTTTAGCCGGTGTTCGCCATGATCACGTTCCGTTCCCGTTTCGTGCCGTACGGTTTCGTTCTGTCCCTTTTGACCGTTGCCGGAGCCTTCGCACAGCCGCTGCCCGTGGCCCCGCCCGAATCGGTCGGGATGTCCCCGGATCGCCTGCAAGTGCTCACCGACGCCATGCGCGGGTACGTGGATTCGGGGAAGCTTGCCGGTACGGTGCTGCTGGTGTTGAAGGACGGAAAGACCGCCTATTTCGAGGCCTTCGGCGACCTCGATCGGGAATCCGGCGTTCCCATGCCCAAAGACGCCATTTTCCGGATCGCATCCCAGAGCAAGGCTATCACCAGCGTCGGCGTGATGATTCTCCAGGAGCAGGGTAAACTTCTGATCACGGACCCTGTTGGCGACTACCTGCCCGAGTTCAAGAAAACGACGGTCGCCGTTCCGCTCGAGGGCGGGGGATACGAAGTGGTCGACGCAAAACGCCCGATCACCATCCGTGACCTGCTCACTCACACAGCCGGCATAGGGTACGGCGGCGGCGTGGCGAGCGACCGGTGGGAAGCCGCAGGCATTCAAGGCTGGTACTTCGCCGACCGGGACGAACCCATCGGCGCTACCGTCGCACGTATGGCCTCCCTGCCTTTCGACGCCCACCCGGGCGAGCAGTGGGTCTACGGCTATAACACCGACATCCTCGGCGCCCTGGTCGAACGGGTGTCAGGTATGCCGCTCGACGAATTTCTGCGCGTGAACATCCTCGAACCGCTTGGGATGAACGATACGCACTTCTACCTACCCCCTGAGAAGGCCGATCGCCTGGCCGTCGTCTACTCGATGAACGACGACGGCGAGCTCGAGCGCGCACCCGAGCCCGGCGGCATGGTCGGGCAGGGCGCGTACGTAAACGGGCCACGGAAAAGCTTCTCGGGCGGAGCGGGCCTCCTTTCGACGGCCTCCGACTACGCACGCTTTCTCCAGATGCTGCTGAACGGCGGCGAGCTCGACGGGAAACGAATCCTCAGCCCGAAATCAGTCCAGCTGATGACGGTGGACCACCTGGACGGCATCCCCTTCCGGGAGGGACAGGGCTTCGGGCTCGGCTTCTGGGTTCGTAAGGACGTCGGAGCGGCCGGTTTGCACGGTTCCGTCGGCGAGTACGGCTGGGGCGGAGCGTACCACTCGCAGTACTGGGTCGATCCCGCCGAACGCCTGGTCGTCGTACATTTGACCCAACTGATCCCTGCAGGCAGCTTCAACGACCACGACCGGGTGCGCGCCATGATCTACAGCGCCCTGACGGAGGTCGAAGCATACCCCTGAACCGGACTGAAATGTGCCGGATTTACCCCCGCGCACGTCCTATTCGAAGGTTCAGATCGCGAGGCTTTCCGTCTCGAAGCACCGTGACACCCACGGTGTCTCCCGGCCGGAAGTCGTAAATCCGGGCCACGTAGTCGTTCGAGTTCGTGATCCGCTCTCCTTCGATCTCGATGATGACGTCGTAGGGGAGAAGTCCGGCTGCCTCAGCGGGGGAGCCGGGGTCTACGTCACGGATGAACGCGCCGCTCGCCCGCTCGAGCCTGAGCGCCCGCGCGATGCGCTCGTCAACGTTCATCACCGCGAGACCGGTGTAGTACGACCGGTCGATGAACCCTTTCTCGCGTAGCTCTTCTATGATGCGCCGCGCCTTGTCGGCCGGGACTGCAAACCCGATCCCGATCGATCCCCCCGATTCGCTGTAGATCGCACTGTTGACCCCGATCACTTCGCCCAGGGCGTTCACGAGCGGGCCGCCCGAGTTGCCGCGGTTGATCGCGGCGTCGGTCTGGATCATGTCCCGGTAGATGGTTCCTCTGCGCTCCACCTGGAGGTCCCGCCCGGTGGCGCTCACCACGCCGACCGTCACCGTCGGATCGGCTGCTTCGAACAGGCCGAACGGGTTGCCGAGCGCAATCACCCACTCACCCACGATGGGTGGGCCGGATTTGCTGAACTCGAGGTAGGGGAGGGGCTCGTCCGGGTCCACCTTGAGCAGCGCAATGTCGGTCGCCGGGTCGGTGCCCACCAGCCGGGCATCGAGCGTCTTGCCGTCAGGAAAGGAGACCGTGATCTTCGTCGCATTCCCCGCCACGTGGTCGTTGGTCACGATGTACCCGTCCGGTGATATGACGAATCCCGACCCGAGGCCCTGCACTTCCCGCTCGAGGATCCGCGATTGCCTGCGTTGCAGGCCGAAGAACTCGAAGAACGGGTCGGCGAAGGGATCCCTGTAGGCGACCCGGCGCACCTCGATCACGTTCACGCTCACGACGGCCGGCTTGACCGCCTCCACGGCGCGTGTGATCGCGGTCTGGCGGCTGCGGCTGATCTGCTCGTTGACGTCCTCATCGGCAGGCGCCTCCACTCGCTGCGGTGGGGGGACCGGCCGGGTTTGCTGTGAGCAGGCCAGTTGCGAGCTGCCGATAAAAACCAGGGCCGGCAGCAGGAATAGAACGGAACGCTTCATCGTCTGAACCATGATATGCAACAGATCTGGTCACCTCTTTCAAACGTCGTTTGATACGAGCCCTGCGCCCGCCGGTTTCTACGTTTCGCACGTGACGGGCATCCTCTATCCGTCAGCCGAAGGCGCGCAGAAGCAGGCGGAAGGCCACGAAAAGCGCCACGATCCCGAAGCTCCACTGGAGCGCTCTGGTATTGAACTGGTGAGACGTCCAGACGCCGAGACGAGCCGTAAAGATCGACGGAAAAGCCAGTACGAAGGCCGTCAACAGGTCCACGTGCCCGATCGTTAAGGGAGAGGTGGACGCGCCATTTCCGGTCAGGAGATAGCTCAGCACACCCAGGCTGGAGATGATCACGATGCTTGCGCTCGACGTGCCGACCGCCCGGTGAATCGGCATTTTCAGCAGGTTGTTGTAGGCCGGCACCAGCACCACACCTCCTCCGACGCCCGACGCCGACGAGACGACGCCCGCTATCGTACCCACGGCTGCCAGCTTGCCGAAGCCGTGCCGGTCTTCCGCTCGGTTTTCCGCCGGATTGTTCGACTCGAGTTTTTTCCCGAAGAGCATCCTCAGGACGACGATGACGAGCACCACGCTGAAGGTCACCTGGAAAACGGTGCCGTTGTACCACGGCTGGGTCGTTACGAGACGCGTCATCAGGCTCACGCTGACCGCGCTGAACAGCCCCACCCGCAAGGCCACCCCCGCCGACAGGTCACCCTTTTTGAACTGGTGCCAGGCGCTCGTAAACGCGGCTACGATCGTGCAGAGCAGGCTCGTGCCGATCGTAAGGGGGGCGATCACGTCCGACGCCACGCCCGTGCTCTGGAAGTAGAAAAAAAGAACGGGGGCGAAGATGACTCCGCCCCCAACACCGATCAACCCTGCTATGAAGCCTGCCATGAGGCCCGATCCTACCAGCAGGGCCACGTCCATCCATTCCATCTAGATTCTATCGAAGAACGGCTGCATATGCCGTGTTGTCCTGTAGTAACGAAACGGCCGCTTTGACCTGAGCGTCCCGGGCAAGCGCAGCCTTGATCTGGGCCTCCTCACCGGAATAGCGCGCCAGAATCTCTGCACGGAGGCGCTCTCGGATACGCTCATCGTGACGATCGAAGTCTTCCGCCTTTTCCTTGGCGACCGCGGCACGCAGTGCCTTCACCTCATCGGTAGCCGACTCGTATCCAAGCTCTTCGAGCGCCCGTGCGATGTCGTCTATCGATCGCTCCGCGTCGGTCCGGTACGTGAAGCCCTGATCCTCCAGCCACGTCTTGAACTCCTCCATCACTTCGTCGGTCACGGTGAACGAAGGCGGAATCGTTGGATGGGTCGCCGCGTAATGGTTCGCAAAGAAGAAGATGGCCGCTCTCCGGTCGAGCGCCTGTTCCAGCTCGCTGACCTCACCCGGCGACACCTCGATGTCGGGCTCGATTCCGTTGCCGTCCAGCACGGCACGGCCGTGTGCCGTCCGGAAAACACGGCGCAACGAATCGGGAATCTCGGACGACGTGCCGTCGTGCCGGCCGTAATCGATCGCCTGGATGCTCCGCCCGCTCGGCGTGTAGTACCGCGACGTGGTCATCTTCAGCGACGTATTGTAGGGGAGCGGCTTGATCACCTGCACGAGCCCCTTGCCGTAGCTCGTCGTGCCGACGATCACGCCGCGGTCGAGGTCCTGGATGGCGCCCGCGACGATCTCGCTGGCCGAAGCGCTGTACTCGTTGACCAGCACCACCAACGGCAAGTCCGGGAGCAGGGGAGCCGTCTGGCTCCGGTAGGTCCGCTCAGTCTCCGGGCTCCGGCCGCGCGTCGACACAATCGTCGACCCCTGCGGCACGAAAAGCTGGGTGATACGCACCGCCGCATCGAGCAACCCGCCAGGATTGTCCCGCAGGTCGAGAATCAGACTCTGCAGCCTCCCGGTTTCGTCCAGCGCCTTGATGGCTCGCTGAACCTCCGAATCTGCATCCCGGGCAAATCGGTCGAGCCGGATGTACCCGATGCCCAACAGCGTGTCGTCCTCGATGAAACCGCTGTACGTGACGTTTTTGAGGCGTACTTCTTCCCGCGTCAACAGGAAGTTCAGCGGTTCGTCCAGCCCCTCGCGGACGATCGTGATCTCGACGGCCGTGCCGGGCTCGCCGCGCATCAGGTTGCGAATGTCCGAAAGCGAAAGCCCTTCGGTGCTTTTCCCGGCAATGTGCGTGAGGATGTCGCCGGCCCGGATACCCTGCTTGTATCCGCTGGCCCCTTCAACGGGCGAGATCACCGTTATTTTTCCACCGCGCATGCCGAGGTTAAGCCCGACGCCGCCGTACCGGCCCCGTGTGATGATCTCGATGTCCGCGTTGTCGGCCTCGTCGATGAAGGCGGTGTACGGGTCGAGGTCCGCCAACATCGCGTCGATCCCCGACCGCAGTAGCGCTTCCGCGTCGAGATCGTCCACGTAACCCGTGACGAGCTCTTCGTAGATGGCGCTGAAAACCTGGAAGTTCTTCCGCAACGCGAAGAAATCGTCGTCGGGGGGCATAAAGAAACCCACGAACACCCCGGACCCGAGCAGGACGGTCAGCAGGGTGACGAGCAGCGTGCCTTTCGCTTTCTTCATGGTCGTTGCCGCTTTACTCTTAATGTCGTCGAGGCCGCTCCCTACGCCTCGTTTAATCTTCGATGGGGGGCCGTTTCGTTTTATTTGAGCGCCGCTTCCAACGCAGCCTGCTCTTTCCGCTCGACGTAGCCCGCGATCTGGATCGACAACTCGTACAGGATGTACAGCGGGATCGCAACGAGTGTCTGCGAAATCGGGTCGGGCGGTGTGAAGATTGCCCCGAGCACCAGCACCAGAATGACCGCATAGCGCCGGAAGCCGCGCAACATCTTCCCGGTTACCAGACCCACCTTTGCAAGGAAATAGACCACCACCGGCAGCTCGAAAAGCACCCCCACGCCAAATGCCCAGAACGTCACCATGCTGAAGTACTTGGTAATGTCGAACTCGTTGACGATCTGCGAGGAGATCTGGTAGTTGGCGAAAAACTGAAGCGCAAGCGGGGTGATTATCAGGTATCCGAAGAGGATGCCGAGCATGAAGAAAAAAGTGGCGAAGACCGCCGCGAAGCGCATGCCCTTCTTTTCCCTTGCATATAAACCGGGCTCAATGAACTTCCAGAAAAAGTAAACCACCGCTGGCGATCCGATGACGAGGCCTACCGCTACCACCGTTCCGATGTGCGCGAAAAACTGGCCCGTGATCGTCCGGTTCTGAAGGTAGAGGTTCTCCGCCTCGATGCCGAAGAACTTGTACATGAAGAAGTCAGCCTTCGCAGGACCGAGCAGCAGGACGTCGATGATCCACTTGCTGAAAAAGCTGGCGGCAATCGTGATCAGGAGAAGAGCTCCCAACCCTTTGAGAATCGCCCAGCGGAGCTCCTCGAGGTGCTCGAGAAACGACATCTCCGCCAGGTCTTCACTGGGAACCGGTACTTCGTTCGAAGCCCCATCGCCCTGTATTCCCGCCGGTACGTCCATCAACTGCGTTGACGAGCGTGCTCTTAACCACTTCATATGTATCGTCTTAAACGAATGTGCTACATACTGGGGACACCCTCAGCGAAAGGAATCCACTACAAAGGTCCATTTTTAAATCGAGTCCGAGCTGCTTCGGCCGCTCTCACGCAGGTTGAGGTCGAGCAACGCATCCACCCAGATGTTCTCAGCTTCCATCCGGCTGCGCCCGCCGCTCCAGGTGAAATTGAACAGCGTCATCAGGCCGACCACGTTGAAACCGTCGCTGCGTAGGAGGGAGATCGCGCGGGCAGCACTCCGCCCACTGTTCAGGATGTCGTCGAGCAAAACGATCGGTTGCGTGCGGTCGAGCGGTCCCTCGACGAGTCGGCGTCTTCCGTGCGGCTTCCGTTGCTCCCGCACGAATCCACCCTTGAACGTCGGCGTGCCCGACGCCGCCAGCACCGAACAGACCATCGAATACGCCCCGAAGCCGTATCCAGCTACCTGGTACACTTTCTTCGACCGGAGCCGCTCCGCCAGCACCGTACCCACCTCGACGAAAAGCTTTCCATCGAGCATCGGCATGCGGGTGTCGAGCAGCCAGCCGATCGGCTGGCCCCGGGGGTCCGTGATCAGCTCTTGCTCCCGACGTACGAGCGACTGCTCGTAGAGCCTGCGGCCCAGATCTACGAGGTCGGCATACGTCGCATTGGTGAGGGTACTGGTCGCCATGTATTGCGGTCGATAACGTGTATGGCTGAAGGCGGCGGGCCGGCAAGATGCCGGGCTCTACCCCCTGCAACCCTTCGTAAGACCAATTGTTTTTTTAATTTATTGTTGTTTCACCTGAAGGCCGCGTCTACACCGACTGACGGACAAAAAAATGAACCCGGGTCGGCACAATCCGTTCCGTTTTCAGGCTACAACGAAATCGTACAACGGGAACCGGCGGCAGAGCTCGAGCACTTCCCCACGCACCTGCCGCTGCACCTGCTCGTCGCCGGGCTTCGTGAGCACGCGGTCGATCATGTCTACCACCTGCCTGAACTCCTCTTCTCCGAACCCTCGCGTCGTCATCGCCGGAGTGCCGATGCGGATACCGCTCGTCACGAACGGGCTCTGATCGTCGAACGGCACCATGTTTTTGTTGACCGTGATGCCCGCCTCACCGAGTGCGGCCTCTGCATCCTTCCCGGTGATGCCTTTTGAACGCAGATCGACGAGCACGAGGTGATTGTCCGTTCCGCCCGACACGAGGTCGTACCCCCGCTCAATGAGTGCATCGGCCATCGCCTTCGCATTCTTAACGATCTGCTGGCCGTATGCCTTGAATTCTGGCTTTAACGCTTCGCTAAACGACACCGCTTTGGCTGCGATCACGTGCATCAATGGCCCCCCTTGCGTGCCCGGGAAGACCGCCGAATCGAACAGCTCGCTCATTTTTTTCACGCGGCCCGTCTTCGGCGCCGTTTTGCCGAGCGGGTTGTCGAAGTCGCGCCCGATCAGCAGCATGCCGCCCCGTGGGCCGCGAAGCGTCTTGTGCGTCGTCGTCGACACTATGTGCGCGTACGGCATCGGGTCGCGGAGCATGCCCGTCGCGATGAGTCCGGCCGTGTGGGCCATGTCCATCCAGAGGAAAGCTCCGACCTCGTCCGCGATCGACCGGAACGCGGCGTAATCGAAATCCCGTGGATAGGCGCTCGCGCCGATCGAGATCATCTTCGGCCGCACCGCCTTCGCCCGTTCGCGGACCTTGTTCATGTCGATCCGCCCGGCCTGCTCGCCGTCCCGTTCGACGCCGTAAAACTCGGCGTGGTAGAGGATCCCGGAGAAGTTGACCGGGCTTCCGTGCGTCAGGTGACCCCCGTGCGCCAGGTCGAGGCCGAGCAGCGTGTCGCCCGGCTCGAGCAGCGTCAGGTATACCGCTGCGTTTGCCTGTGCGCCCGAGTGCGGTTGCACGTTCACCCACTCGCAGCCGAATAGCTCCTTCGCACGGTCCCGCGCAATGTTCTCCACCACGTCAACGAACTCACAGCCCCCATAATACCGTTTACCCGGAAGCCCCTCAGCGTATTTGTTCGTCAGCGGCGAGCCCATGGCTTCGAGCACAGCTCTCGATACGAAGTTTTCCGAAGCGATGAGCTCGATCCCGTCGTTCTGACGCTCCACCTCTTTCTGTATGGTAGCGAATACTTCCGGGTCGTGGGTCTGGAGTTCCGTCATGTGTTGTTCGTGTATTTACAGTTGATGAAAAAAGAGAGGTTGAACGATCTCACAAAGGTAAAAATAGCGGGACGAAAAACTCGGGGCTGTGTTTCCGGAGCCCCGTGAGTTTCTTTATGATTTCTGCCGCCGCAGGCCCTCCGGTTCCTCGGTTGTCAAAAACCGCCCGGCGATACCCACGAATCGCCATTCATTGCCCTCCTCCTGAGGACCGTCCAGGTCTATCGTATACGTGCTGAACACGAAAAAATTGCGCCGCGTCGTGATCCGGTCCACAAACGTGCCGGCCAGCGACGATCCGATCCCCGATAGCGCCCGGCCGAATGCGTCGTCCCCCGTTTCTTCGAGCAAAAACTGCTCCGAGCGATCCTCGACGAACAGCCTGAAGTCGTCCATGTCGGGATTGAAGTACATCAAGGCGATGATCGCGAGAATCATCGTAACGAAAGCGGTGCGCATACGGGCTTCAACATTTTCGGTTTCCAGTCAATTCATCAGCGCGTACGCGAGGATGTTGGCCCCCATCCGGAGCGCCTGTTCGCGCTTTTCGGGAGGTGTGTTCGGGTGCACACCCGCCGGCTCCCAACCGTCGCTGAAGTTCGTCTCGTACGTGTAGTAAACGGCGAGCCGGCCGTTCACCATGATTCCGAAGCCCTGCGGAGGCTTGTTGTCGTGCTCGTGGATCTTCGGCGGGCCGTTGAAGCTGAACTGCGTGTGATAGATCGGATGGTCGAACGGGAGCTCGACGAAGTCGCGGTCCGGAAACACTTTTTTCATCTCGCGGCGGATGTACCGGTCGAGGCCGTAGTCGTCGTCGATGTACAAAAAGCCGCCCCCTTCTAGGTAACGGCGGAGATTTTCCACTTCACGATCGTTGAGAATGACGTTGCCGTGTCCCGAAATGAAAATGAAAGGGTAGCTGAACAGCTTGTCGCTGCTCAGCTCCACGACCTCGGGCTTGGGGTCGATGTCCATCAGCGTATTCGCCCGTACGAACTGGATAAAGTTGGGAAGGGGGGTCTGCCCCTGGTACCAGTCGCCTCCCCCGTTGTATTTTACCGCCGCTATTTTGATTGCGAAGTTGGAGCTCTGGGCGAAGGCTGCGGTATGCGGGACAAGGATCGATACTACAAAACCTGCAAGGAGAATTCCGATCGACCTGGTTACTCGTTTCATGTACTCCTACCGGTTACTGACCTCACGATTCGAACAATGAACGTAGTCCGGCAGGAAAGGTTTGGTTCCGGGTATGGCCTGTGAATAGCATTTTGAAAACATTGCTGGTAGGCCTGGCGATCGCAGGCGTAGTGTACGCCGTCGGGAGGCGACAACGGCACGTACGAACCTTGCCGCGGCAAGAACCTCTCGCCGATCTTTCGGAAGCCGAAGTCAGCCTTTTGCTCCGGGAGCTGGATTCCCACCTGTAACGGCCTGCACTTACTCCTTCACGAGCCGGGTAAACGGATGGCCGTACACCACGTACGCCAGCCACGAACCCTCACCCGCCGTCCTCGCTTTTTCACGCGCGGCGACGGTCGCAGCCGCCAGCGTACTGCCGTCTAACAACGACGTGTACAGCATCTCGGTGAACGTCCGCGCCGGCTGGTCGCTCACCGACCAGAGCGTCCCGACGAATGCGCCTGCCCCGCGACGCAAAAAGGCCTCGGCAAACCCGCCGACCCCCGTCAGCTTGAACCCGAGGCGCCCTGACTGGCACGCGTTGACCACCACCATCGGTCTGCTCCCGTCTTCAGCGAAATGGCCTTGCTGGCCGACCGTTTTTTCACTGATGACGTCCTCCACGTACTTACCATTTTCGATCCGGCCTTCCAGCTCCAGCGTCGCACTGCTCGATTTTCCGTAATCCGACGTGCCGTGACACGCGAAGTGCAGCAGGTCGAACGAACCCGGCGTCGCGAGAAGCTTCCGCACCGATTGCGAGTCCGGCGTTACGGGAGTAGCCTGAAACGCCTTCACGAGGTAGTCGATCTCCGCCTGCGCTTCCGGGAGCTTGTCACGGTCGAGCGGATAGTTCGGTATCACGTACCGCGCACGACCCGGACGCACGACGAGCCGGTCGGGATAGTACGGGTACGGCTTCTCACTGTACAGCCACCGCACGAGGCCGAGCTGCCCCAGGAAACACGTTTCCGCCGGTAGCGGCTTACCGGGCTCTTTCAGGTGAATCAGCTCCCAGGGGATGAACGGCTCCGTCGAGAGTACCTGGATGTTGTCGATCTTGTCGCGGTGCTCCCACAGCGCTTCCTGAAGGTCCACAGGCAGCAGCTCGTCGAGCAGGTCGCCGCCCATCTCCCGGAGTTCTTCCTCAAACTGCACGACGTCCTGCCGGCTGCTTATCCACCTTTCCTCGATGTGCTTGTACAGCTCGCCCACGTAGTCCTGGCGGTCGCCGAATATCGGCTTCGACGTGTACGGCCGGTGGATCACTCCGGGGATGTGCAGATCGTAAAAGTACGTCGTGCTTCCCCCGGCAGTCGATTCAAATACCGTGAGCTGGCTGAACGGTGCAACGGTTGGAGGGACCTCGGAGGCAAACTGCTTGACTGATACCTTTCGGTGTTGCCTCGGCACCTGGTCGGTGACCTGCACCTTTATCGGTAGCTGGGCGAGTGGTAGTGGGCCCTGGCGGAAAATCACCCAGATCTCGCCCTCGCCGGTCTGTACAGGCCGAACGGTGAAGTACAGGTCGAGGCGCTCCCCGATGGTGCCCGGATCGATCTCGACGCGTGATTCGTCGAGGACGATGAAGTTCCGCCGGGGACGAACGTCGACGATCAGCTTCCGGTCGAGCGCGACGTTTGCCTGCGCCGCCGACGTTGCGGCTTCGGTTGCCCGTTCAATCTCCTCGCTCGCAATGGCCACGACGAGCGTCGTATCCACCTGGACGGTAACTTCCCGGTCCATTTCGGCATAAAAATGACAGATCGAAAGGTGGGGCGCTGCATGCGGCACTTCGACCGCCGCTGTTTCAGGCGGGTGCGCTACAGATGTGGGCGCTTCGGTGGATAGCTCGGGCAGGCTCGGGCGCACGCTCCGCCGTCTCCCGGGTCGTGGAGCCGGTTCGTCCAGACCTCCGGTGGGTTCTGCCGACCGCCTCGGCCCACCGCCGCCATTGGCCGCATGAAGCGTGGGTTCGAGCGAGTCGAGGTGCTGCTCCCGCACCCATCCGCCCAGGTTCGGCGCCCCCCCGATTCCCTGTTCGTCGATGCTGGCCGCCAGCTCGGCCAGCTCCGTTCCGGAAGCTGGCTCCTCTCGCTCCGTCACCACCCCGATCGGCTGGCCGTCGTCGAGGACGACCGTCCGCTGTGCCGTGCGGGTGCCCCAGCTCTGAATGGTCAGCTCCTCCGGCGCGGAAAGCTCACGGACCGGCGATGCGTCGTACTCGTGAAGATCGAGCGCATTGTACAGGGATTTGTTTGGACTGGATTGCTCCGCGTACCAGAAGACCTCATCCGACTTGTAGGCGTAGTTCAGTACGTCCCCCTGGTAATCGCGGCAGACCACGACGTAATCGGGTCTCATCATCCGCATGGTCTGCTCGAGCCGGGCAATCGGCGTCCAGGCGTCGGCGATCAGGATGTTCGTGTTGACGCCGACGGGGATGAAAGACCGGTTCCACTGAAGCCACGCGTAGGGCGTCGTGGTGGTCCGACTGCGGCGGCGAACCACCGGCTGGTCCACTGGCTCCATACGCCCGGGTCCCGGCAGGTCAAACCACCGCCGGAGCGCCGACGTAACCTCGGGCCTCGTGAAATAGCTCGTGTGGAAAACGTGCGGCGTTCGCCCGAAATCGAGCGAATCCTTGACGTACGTGCCCCCGAGCTCATCGATGGCCTTCATCGAGTTACAGTTGACTACCAGGTCGTTTTCCTGGTTCATGAAGCGGTCGGCGAGCCAGTCCTTCAGGGCAAGAAGGAAACGCCGCGAGAGCTCTTTTGGCTCGTGGTCGCCGTCGAGGACCCGCGCCTCGAACTCTGAGGTGATCGCACAGTAGTACGTCGTCTCGATCGTCGGCCGCCCCGCTTCTATCTCGTTGATCCGGTTGATGAAGGGCCCGTTCGGCTGCATGGCGGCGAGACCCGGCACGCTGCCCCCTTCGAGCGCCTCCGTCGCCAGGTACTTCACCAGGGCGCCAAGCCCCTGCACCAGCTCGCGCAACACCACCGACGCAAACTGCACCTGCGGCACCAGGCCGATCAGCCGGAAGACGCCCACTGCCAGATTCGTGTACAGGTCGATCAGCGTCCGCCAGTTTTCAGGCTCGGCCAGCAACGTACCCTTGTTCGGAACCCCCACGAACACCACCCGGTCGACCAGCGGCTTCCAGTCCGACTCCGGCAGCAGCTCGACAAGGCTCCGGTAAACGAGTCCTCCCCGGCTGTAGGTGACCACGTCCATGTAGACGTCCCCCAGCGGCCGAAGCCTCTCTCGCAGATCGTTCGCATTCTCGACCGGATCGACGCTGAGCGTTGGGTGATCGTATCCGAGCACGTGGTCGTACTGCTCCCGGGCGTCTTTCAGAAAAGCTTTCCCCCAGGGATAGGCACTCAGCGCGCCGAAGCTGCCGGCCGTGCTGCTGAACGTGCCGTGTATGAAGAGTAGCACCCTTGCCGGCCGCCCGGATGGCCGCTCGAGCGACGAGGCATCGTCCACCCGCCTCCAGGACAGGGGATCCTCTTCGTTCATGATCACCAGACCGCGCCGGACGTTCTTTTCGAGCGTATCGATCGCCTCCCGTACGACCACGCGGGAGACGAACTTCAGCACGATCACCCGGATACGGCTGAAGAGCAGGTCCTTGATCAATCCCCTACGGGGGCCGCTGGGTACGAAGTCACGCTCCGCGTGGACCTCCACGCGAAACTTCACCCGTCGAGCGGGTTCACCCGAGCCTCGCCTCCGGCCGGGGAGCGTCACCGTTGACGCCTCGCTTTCGTACTGCCACGCGTACATGCCGTCCTGCTCTACCAGCAGGACAGCTTTTTCCTCGGCGTCGACGTATACGTAAACCTCGATGTCCTGGATTGGCGGCACCGGCGTGGCGCCCGACCGCCGGCGGCCTGTCGGCGGAGTCGCCTCGACCTCCGGCTCGAGCTCGACGACGTCCACCAGCTCGAGGTCGCTCGCCGTGATCGCGTCCACCACGTCCCGGTATTCAGGCGGCTCCGGCGCGCCGGGGCTCTGGCGCCTCCTGCGCACGATTCGGCTGCCGACGCTCGATAAATCTGCCCGCCGGGCGCGAAAGGTGGGTGGGAAGTGAACCTCCAGGTCGCTCGTTGAGGAATACGTTTCCATGATCGCCTCTTCTTTTCAACCTGCTTCGAATCGAATGATTCTGGTCAGTAAGCCGGAACAGCGGGGTAATAAGCCGAGCCATTGTTCAGGAAAACCTGCGCGGAGTACGAACACGTCGAGCTTTTACACTCCGACATGGTGACCACCACGTTGTAGTAACCCCACACGTACGGCACGAACGAAACTTCTGCGACCGAATCGTACATGTCGTCCTGTGCGATTAAGGTGCCGGCCGCGTCTATGACGGCGATGTCGAGGTTTCCGCAGTTCTGGTCGCAAAAGCCCACGGCCAGATACTCCACGCCCTGCTGGAACGTGAGAGTGTACGAGTGATATCCCTCCGTCCAGAGCGCCTGATGCGTGGCAGGATAGGCCGGGATGTACGAACTGCTGGTCAGCAGCTCGGCGTAATCGGCCAGGCGGTCCGACGGCTGAAGGGGTGTGTCGTAGGTTGGCGGAGTATCGTAGGATGGGGGAGTGTCGTAGCCGGGTGAATCATTGTACCCAGGGTCCAAATAAGGGTCTTCTTTACTGCTGCCGCCCAGGTAGCCCGGGTCAAAGGTCTGTTGCGTAGTTGAGTAGAGCCCATCGGATGATGGGTTGTCCACTATGTAGAGGGCAATGCTCAGCCCGATTAATCCCCCGACTATACCGGTGACGATACGTTTTGTGGAATACTTGTTTTGCTGTCGTTTCTGAGGGCCATCGTCCTGTGCAGGCACGAGTCTTATGATGTCCCGCTTTTCTTCCTCCCTGCGCCGATTGGCAACCAGCTCGGCTTCGATTTCGCGAATCAATACCTGGACGTCGGTCTGATTGCCGGCCGGCTGGCTCAGGCTTTGGAGCGTCGCAAGGGCTTCGTCAAGTCGCCCCGCCGACCGATGGCGTTGCGCTTCTTCAAGACCCCGCTCGAAGGCCAGCCGGGCTTCGGTTTCCCTGAGTTGTACCGTCGCCCACTCGTGGCGTGGCTCGAGGACGAGCAGCGCGCGGAGGGTGTCGGTGGCCTTGCTCCAGCTGCGGGCTGCCAGCGCCTGCTCGGCCTCTTTCCTCAGTCCCTGTATCCGCTCGCTTGCCGGGTTGACGGGTCGACGAACCGCCTTCAGGTCGAACAGCTCGCCGTCGGGCGAGCGCATGTAGAGAACCGGCGTGCCCCACTCGGTCTCGTTGCCCTGCGTGTATATCGCGAGGCGGGCTTCCCCCAGCGCAGCATCTACCGGGTACCCGTCGCCGATCGCCTTGTAAAACTCGTGCGTGAACGTGATCGCTGCTTCGTCGCTGATCTCGAATTGCATCGCCACGACGGCGGGGAACCCCTGCTGCACGAGCGTTTGCGCGCTCCCCGAAAAAAGGTCGCTCCCGATGGTCCTGCCGCCCTCACACGCGTTGAGCACCACCAGCCGAAGCGTGCGCTCGTTTCGAAGGACGGCTCCGACGACCTGCGCGCTGACCTCGCGAGCCCTGCGCTGCGCATCCTCCAGCACGAGGACCCCGTCACGCCGGTGCTGGTCGTATCCCCCGTGGCCGATGAAGTGGAAGACGTGGTAGTCCTTCGCGCGGAGCTGCCACCGTAGCGCCTGAAGCGTTGGAGCCTCAACACGCTCCAGTACCACGACGCCGCGAACCCGCAGGTCTTCTATCGCCTCCTCCAGCTTCCGCCATTCATCCTCTACGTCGAGCTCTTCGTATTCCGGTGGGCTCGATAGCATCCCGAGGATCCGGATCGGCGGGTCGACCTCGAGCGCCCGGATGCGCTCTCCGATGTCGAGGTATCGCACTATCGGCGTCGTCGCCGACAGGCTCAAAAAATGGTTCCTCGAAGCGTCGTACAGGTATTCCCACGGCAGCTCGACCAGCTCGGGCGCACCCGCCAGCCTGATTCGAATGCGCAGGCCGCCGTTATCATTTCGATCCACCTCGTCCAGGCTTCGACGAAAACACACCTTGACGTTGCCATTAAAAACCGCCTCGAACAGCCTGCCGCCGTGATCCTTGATGAGCTCCATCTCTCTCGACTCGATCCGACGCACGCGCTTGCGCGACCGCTCCACCTTCAGGCGAAAATTTTCGAGCTCGAGTGGCGAAAGTGGAACCGTAAACGGGGACGATGCTTCACCACCTGGAGAGGATATGACCTGCGTGACGTAACCCTCACCGGACGCTTCGATCGCGACGTCGAAGTTCTGGTAGTTGATGGACATAGCGACGGCCTCTTGGAGTGTTGGTACCGGTCGGTATGCGGAGGCCCTTCGGGTGCCGGTTACCCGGCCGGTTTATTTAGGGCATCAATATCTTAAATGTCAACAGTTTCGTGTAGATAAGATGAATAGATCTGGCGCATTACACCCGGTCTACAGCCCTGCCCGACTGAGCCGTAAGTATCACCCCGAATGCGCCTCGTGCGTACAAACGAACCAGCCCTTTGAGCCATTCTCCCCGTGGCGGTAGAGAACTGCGTTCAGGCAGGCTCGTATCGATAGGGTTCCGTACTATTCTGAAATTTGATCATGCAAGAAAAGCAGAAAGAATGCCCGTCGTGTGCCCTCGAAGTGGACGCTACCGCCGAGGTGTGCCCTTATTGCGAGTATGAGTTTCCAAAGCAGCGTTCTTCATTGAAATGGGCGGCGATCCTGCTTGCACTGCTGCTCGTCTGGCCGGTCGTGAACCTCATCATGCGGCTCTTCGAGTGACCTCTGGCTAACCCGAAACTTATGAAAACACCTGATACGATCCTGGGCGGGATGGCGCCGGCCGACTTCCTCAAGGAATACTGGCAGAAAAAGCCCCTCCTGATCCGTAACGCCCTGCCGGGTTTCACCTCGCCGCTGACGCCCGCCGACGTGGCAGGCCTGGCCTGTGAAGAAGACGTCACCGCACGCCTCATCATCGAAAAAGGCGGGGACTACCCGTGGCAGCTGCGTCACGGACCGCTCGACGAATCGGATTTCGGCAGCCTGCCCGAAACCCACTGGACCCTCCTCGTTCAGGAAGTGGACCGGCTCGTCCCCGAAGTGGCAGCGCTGCTCGGCCTCTTCCGCTTCATCCCAAACTGGCGCATTGACGACGTCATGGTCAGCTACGCCCCTGAAGGCGGATCGGTCGGCGCACACATCGACAACTACGACGTCTTCCTCCTTCAGGCGCTCGGCAAGCGCCGCTGGCAGATCAACAATACCCCCGTAGACGACGAGGTGCTCGTCGAAGACCTCGACGTTCGCATCCTGAAGGATTTCACGCCCGACGAGGACTGGGTCCTATCGCCCGGCGACGTCCTCTACCTGCCGCCAAGGATCGCACATTATGGCGTCGCGCTGGACGATTGCATGACATTCTCGATCGGTTTTCGCGCACCCTCGTACGAGGAACTGCTTTCGGGCTACGTGATGGATGCCGTCGTGCGGCTCAACCTTTCTGACAGGCGCTACAGCGACCCGGAGCTCAAGCCCCAGAACAATCCCGGGGAGATAAGCCCGGCCGTTCTCGCGAAGATTCGCGCCGTGTTCGACGAGCTGCTCCGCGACACACGTCAGATCGACCGGTGGTTCGGGCGCTTCATCACCGAGCCGAGACGCGGGGTTTACCAGACGACGCCGGACGAACCCTACACCGAGACCGAAGTGGGCGACCTGCTGCTGCACACGGCCGGCCTCGAACGGTCTATCTCTGCCCGGTTCTCGTACATCCAGCACGCCAACGGCGACGCCAGCCTCTTTGTCAACGGGGGAGAGTACTACCTCGAATCAGACGTGGCCTTCGTCGCGCCCTTGCTCAGCGGCGGTGAGCCGTTGAATGCAGACGCCTTGCAGCCCTTCCTCCGAAAAGAAGGGTTCGTCCGGGTCATCACCGAGCTGATCAACGAGGGCTTCCTCGAAATCAGCGAGGTCCCGGAAGCCGGGATTGAATGAGGCGGCCGTCAGGCGCGCAGCAGTACCTCCGACGCAGGCTCGCGGAGATTGTAGAAGCTGCTCATCGCACGTCCGTACGCACCCGCCGTCGCAATCAGGAACACGTCGCCTTCCTGCGTATCGGGCAGAGGACGCCCGTGACCCAGCACGTCGCCGGTCTCGCAGATCGGCCCCACGACCTCCGCAATCGACGTGATCGGCGCGTTCAGACGGCTCAGATTCACGATCTCGTGGTAGGCCCCGTAAAGGGCAGGCCGGATGAGTGAGTTCATCCCGGTATCGAGCCCGACGTAGTGGACGTTCCCCTTCTTTTTGAGCTGCGTCACCCGCGTGAGCAACACGCCGGCCGGCGCCACGAGGAACCGCCCCGGCTCGAGCCACAGGTCCACGTTGGGGTGGGCCGACTTGAGCGCTGTCAGGCCGGCGTTTACGGCCTCGATGTCGAGCGGGGTGGTTCCCGGATGCTCGACGACTCCAAGCCCGCCGCCCATGTTGACGATGCGGACGTCGGGGAACCGGTCCGTCAGCGAAACGAGCAGTGCCCCGGTCTCTGCCCACGTCTCGGGAATCCGTATCCCGCTCCCGACGTGCGCGTGGAACCCGACGACGCGTGCCCCGGCCCTGTCCGCCAGCCGCTTCAGCTCGTCGAGCTCGGTCGGCGCGACGCCAAACTTCGACTGCGGGCCGGCTGTCCGGACGTACTTGTGGTGCCCGCGGCCTCGGCCCGGATCGATGCGGACGATGATCTCACGCCCCTCGAACACCTCCGGCCAGGCTTCAAGCGGATACAGGTTGTCCACCGTCACGTGTACGCCTGCCTCAAACGCTCCGGCGTATTCCTCGCGCGGCGCGAAGTTTGGCGTGAACAGGATCTGGCTCGGATCGATGCCGGGGATCAGGCGCCGAACGTGCTCGACTTCGCCCGGCGACACACACTCGAAGCTCAGGCCTTCTTCGAAAAAGAGCTTTATGATGTCCGCGTTCGGGTTCGCCTTTACCGAATAAAAGATGCGATCGACCGTCTCGAGCGAACGAACCGTACGTGCGGACTGCCGGAGCGTGGCCTCGTCGTAAACGTACACCGGCGACTCGCGCAGGCCGATCTCTACGAGCTCCTGCTGCTTCTTCCGCCACCACACCTGCTCGACGGCCTCCTGGACAGGCTCCTTCCCGAAAAGCTGTTGCCACGTCGGCCCCAAAAGCTCGTCCGGAAGCCGATTCGAGAAAAGCTGGGCGTGCAGCTTCCGCACGAGCCGGTCCGCCTGCGCTTCGTCCACGACGAAGCTCAGGTTCAGGTCGCTCGCGGCTTGCGATACCATGTAGATCTGTTGCTCATCGAACACTTCGAGTGCCGGTCCCAGCTCGTGGAGCACGGAACGAATGTTACGGCCAACCAGACTCACCGACGCACAGGGGCTGACCTCGCGGGCCGTACAGTAGGCGCTCAGGTCCCTGAGCAGGTTCTTGATCGTGTCCGGATCGAGTGCATTGGCGACGGGATCGAGCGAAACCGTGACGTTCGACTCTGACGTCGTGACCAGGTCCACCGACAGGCCGTTTCGGGTGAACACCGAGAAGATGTCCGAGAGGAAGCCCACCTGCTGCCACATCCCGATCGTCTCCATCGAGATGAGCGTGATTCCCTTTTTGGACGAAATCGCCTTCACCTGCGCGCCGAAGTCCGGCACGTCGTTCGAGATCCGCGTGCCCTCCATGTCTACCCCGAGTGTGCAGCGGATGTGGAGGGGGATACCGTAGCGCCGGACGGGGTCGAGGCAGCGCGGGTGCAGCACCTTGCCGCCCGTCGTCGCGAGCTCCTGCGCCTCGTCGTAATGCAAATGGCGCAACAGGCGCGCCGCGGGGATCTGGTGCGGGTTCGCCGTAAACATGCCCGGCACGTCGGTCCAGATCTCGAGCCGGACGGCCCCCAGGATGGCCGCAAAGTAGGCTGCCGACGTGTCCGATCCGCCCCGCCCGAGCAGGACCGTCTCCCCATCGGCATTGCGGGCGATGAATCCCTGGGTGATGTAGGCGTCAGCCGATCCTTCGGACAGGCGCCGCTGAAGGTCCGGGTCGGGGTCGCTCGAGCACGTCGCCGAGAGATACCGCCGAGGCGTCGATACGTTCGACGCGTCTACGGCGCGCAGTATGTCACGTGCGTCCAGCCACTCCACGTTGAGTCCCTGGTTTTTCAGAAACGCCGCTCCCAGCGTCGTCGACATCAATTCGCCCGTAGCAAGGACTCGTGCGTGAAGACGGGGAGATACCTCGCGGATGAGCGACGCCCCCAGCGCCATCCGCTCCAGCTCTTCGAAGTACGCGCCCAACAACTCGTCCGCGTCGAGATCCAGCTCTGTCGCCAGCGTCACGTGACGCCGCTCGATCTCGTCGATCACTTCCTGATGATTACCAGCGACGGCTTCCTTCAACAATTTTTCCAGCAGGTTCGAGATACCGCTCAACGCGGAACACACGACGAACGGCCTTTCGCCGTCTTCGAGCTGCTTTCGTATGATTGAGCCGATTGTTTCCCATCGCTCGCGGGTCGATACACTCGTCCCACCAAACTTCGATACGACCTGGTTACTGCCCGCTACCGGCATATATGCTCCTCCGGACTGTACTGCCGGAATTACTTGTTAGTCGGAATTGGAAAAACACAGCAAGTTACGAAAGACCCCGGGAAAACCGAAATAGTGGAAGTGAACCCCGATGAAAACCTGATAATGTTTCCTGTCCTTTGTGATGGGTCTTAGATAATTTGGAAGGCAGCCGTCTCGGCCGGACTCGGCCCCTAGATCGTCGGTTTGCGCGCGATCTTAAGTTTTCGACTTTTTCGACCGATACTACGCAGTGAACCTTGCCCGAGATACGTACTACTTTCTGCAAACGCCTTACAGAGCGATGTACATCTCGACTTCCCACCTGCCGGGCCCGGTGAATCAGCTTCGGGATTCCGAAGTTCGATCACCCCGTCTCGATAAAGAGAAGAGGGAGGCGCCGAAACCCGTACAACAGACAGCAAGCACGGACCATGCCGACAAACGCACCCGGCCGGTCCGGGTCGATGGATTCCGGGGTGACCAGTCCTCAGGCCTTCCGGATGCGCCCTACCGGCAAGGCGCCACCGATCGCAGTGTAGCCCAGGCGGGAATTGCAGACCTCATCGAGGGCCTTGCCCTCAAAATTGCCATTATCGAACGCTCGGGTGGCTTGAGCAAAGACCTCGTGGACAAGCTGGCTGCCGCGCGGCTTCAGTTCGAGCAAATAGCGAAAAAAGCGCAGGCGGAATGGGCCGCGTCCGGCGGCAAGGCGCCGGCGGGGTTCACCAGCGGCCTCCAGGCTGCCTTCGACGACTTGAGCGCCTCCATCGCGTACCTCCTCGAATCCGGCAAAGCCAACGCTATACCCGACGCAGAGGATGCCCCCGATTCCCAACCTCACAACGTTCCCGACCTCAGCGCAGTTTTCGTCCAGAAAATCGGCAACCTCGCGAACCGTCTGAGCTCGATTCAGTCCGCCCCGCTTCCGGAATCCTTCTCCAACAGGCTGGTGTCCTATACGAAGGTCGCAGAGGCAATGAAGCCCAGCGACTCCGAGCCTGTCGACCTGAGCGTCTGATACGCCCTCTGCCGGAACATTACGGCTTTCGGTCCGCATAAGTCTACCGGCTTTTGTTTGACCGAACGGCGTTTACCATGCTCCTCGACCCCCTCTGGGACCTGTTTGACCAGACGATTTTTTCTATCCCTTCGTCCGACGGCCTGTTTAACCTTTACCGGGACTTCGACGACACCCTCGACCGTCCGGATGCCGTTGCCATACGCCGCGCGAACTTGAGGAACTACCTTGCCCGGTACACCGAGGCGCCTCGGTTTTTTCTGCTGGCTGAGGCGCCCGGTCCTCGCGGGTGCCGTTTCTCCGGCGTCCCCTTCACCAGCGAAGCTCAGCTTCTCGACGATTCGTTCCCGATTGCCGGCCGGCAGTCGAGCCTCCGCGACAAACCGCACTCGGAGTACAGTGGGGGCATTTACTGGCGCGTGCTCAAGCCGTTCTTCCCCCACTTCTTCACCTGGAACACGGTGCCCTTTCACCCGCACAAACCCGGCAAACCCCTCTCGATCCGCAACCCGTCGCAACGCGAAGTGACGCTGTTTACCGACGTGTTGGCCGAGGTGCTGCGAATCCTTCAGCCGGACGTGTGCCTGGCGATCGGGCGGAAAGCTGAGTATGCCCTGCAAAGGCTCGACGTCCCCTGCACCTACGTCCGGCACCCGTCGCAGGGCGGCGCCGTTTTGTTCGAGTCGGGGATCCGGCAGCTCCTGAAAGTTCACGCTGCGCCGGCCTGATGGGAAATCCGTACGCTCCCGCGCGTATATTTGGTTTCGGTTCCCACTAATTTCCGGGCAATGCGACCCATGACCGATCTCTTTCAGGAGGCCGCAGCGCGCTATCAGGCCTCGCAGGCGCCGCTCGCCGACCGCATGCGCCCACGAACCCTCGACGAATTCGTGGGGCAAGAGCACATTCTCGGCAAAGGCAAGCTGCTCAGGCGTTCCATCGAAGCCGACCGTATCTCCAGCGTGATCTTCTTTGGGCCTCCTGGTACGGGAAAGACCACACTCGCCCGCATCATCGCCAACACCACAAGGTCCCACTTCACGTCGATGAACGCCGTCCTGGCAGGTGTCAAGGACATCCGCGAAGCCATCGCGGACGCCCAGGATCGGCTGGCGTTTCACCGGCAGCGCACGATCCTATTCATCGACGAGGTCCACCGGTTCAATAAGGCCCAGCAGGACGCCCTGCTACCCCACGTCGAAAACGGTACGGTCATCCTGATCGGTGCGACGACCGAAAATCCCTACTTCGAGGTCATCAAAGCCCTGGTCTCAAGGTCCCGCATCTTCGAGCTCCGCTCTCTCGACGAGAACGACCTGCGCCGCATCGCCGAGCAGGCGCTCCAAGACCCCGAACGTGGCTACGGGAAGCTGGACGTTCGCATCGACGAGGACGCCCTCGAGCACCTGATCTCGACCGCCAACGGCGACGCCCGCTCCCTGCTCAACGCCCTCGAGCTCGCCGTCGAAACCACTCCTCCCGAAGACGGCGTGATCCGGATCGACCTCGCCGTCGCCGAGGATAGCATCCAGCGCCGCGCCGTCCTCTACGACAAGGAGGGCGACGCCCACTTCGACACCATCAGCGCTTTCATCAAGAGCCTACGCGGGTCCGATCCCGACGCCGCCGTCTACTGGCTCGCCCGTATGATCTACGCCGGCGAGGACCCACGCTTCATCTTCCGCCGGATGCTCATATTTGCCGCCGAGGACGTCGGCCTCGCCGACCCGCGCGCCCTCCAGGTGGCTTCCGCCGCCGCGCAGGGCTTCGAGTACGTCGGGATGCCAGAAGGCCAGTTCCTCCTCGCCGAGTGCTGCCTCTACCTCGCCACCGCCCCGAAGAGCAACTCGTGCTTCGCGTACTTCTCCGCCCTGGACTACGTCGAAAAAGAGCAGACCGCCGACGTCCCGAATCACCTCAAGGATTCCAGTCGCGACAAAAAAGGCCTCGGGCACGGCGAGGGCTATAGGTACCCCCATGCCTTCCGGGAACACTACGTTCCCCAGCAATACCTCCCGGCCGAGATGCAGGGCACCTACTTCTACGAACCCTCGAACATCGGCTATGAAAAGTACATCGCCGAACGTCTCGCACAGCAACGTGCGAGAGACGCCGAAGAAGACCTCGCCCGCCGCATCAAGCGCTATGGCGAAGAAAAGACCTGATCAACCTGCCTGCCAGCCCATCCATGCAACGGAATGACGGACGTAAGACGGCTATCCCCACCCGCACGCAGGTTTCCGCCGGCGGCGTGGCGTTCAGAAAGCACGGGCCGGTACCGGAGGTGGTCGTGATTTCGGTCGGGCCGCAACGCCGCCTGCAGCTACCCAAAGGCACCGTCGAGGAAGGGGAGCTTCCAGAAGCGGCTGCCCTCCGCGAGATCCGCGAAGAGGCTGGGATCCACACCCGCCTCATCGCACCCATTGAATCGATCGAATACTGGTACATCGGCGGCACGAAAGAAGAGCGCGTCCGCTTCCACAAGTTCGTCCACTTCTTTCTCGTCTCCTACGTCTCCGGCGACGTCCGCGACCACGACCACGAGGTCGTCGACGCCATGTGGCTGCGGATCGATCAGGCCGGGAAGCTCCTCTCCTTCAAAAACGAGCGCGACATCGTCGAACGGGCTCGGGAGATGATCGACGCGCTGGCGTGACCGCGTTTGCCCTCACGTCCATTTGTCCTCGATCGGTTCGGGCAGGTACGAGTCGATGTAGTCGAGAGCTTCTTCTGGCGTGTCCGCGAGGTGGTAAAGATTGCGGTAGCGGACGCGGGCAAAACGCTCGCGGTAAAAATGCTCGAAAAGCTCGACGAGTGGATCGTAGAATCCACCCGCATTCACGAGCACCAGCGCCTTGTTGTGATAGCGAAGCTGCTTGAGCGTGAGCACTTCCATGAACTCCTCGAGCGTTCCGAACCCGCCCGGCAGCACCAGGAAAGCATTTGCCTTCGTAAACATGATCGCCTTCCGCTCCTGCATCGTCCGGGTGACGACGAGCTCGTCGGCAAGGTCGTATGCCACGCCCTCGATGGCCTTGAGCGCCTCGGGAATGACGCCGAACACGCGCCCGCCGCACTCGTGCACTGACCGGGCCAGCACACCCATGAGGCCCACGTTCCCGCCGCCGTAAATAAGCGTGTACCCTCTTTCCGTTATCAATCGCCCGGTCGTTTGTGCCACGGGCACGTACGTTTCGCTGATGTGGTCGCTCGATGAACAGTAAACGCAGATGGACTTTTCCATTCGAAAACGGCGAACAAATTCCTGGTGTGCAGGATCGGTTATCGATTCGTTCCAAACATCCGGCGCGCCTCTTCCAGGCTCTCGTGGCTGCCGACGTCGATCCAGCGGCTGCCGTCCACCCGGTAGGGCTGGATTTTTTCTCCAGCACTCGCCAGTCGCATGTACGTCGTCATGATCGAGAACACGCCGGTCTCCGTGATCCGCTCGAACAGGCGCGGAGAGATGGCCTGTATGCCGCAGAAGTCCACGCGTTCCGGCTCCTTACCCCCTTTGGGCTCACAGACGACCTGCTCGTAGCCTGTCGTGCTGTTGCCGTAGCCGCAGAGCGCACCGGAATTGTCGAACAGGAGGTACCGGGGCGTTCGGGGGCTTCGAACCGCGAGCGTGGCCAGCGCACCCGATGCTACGTGCGATTCGTAGAGCGCGCGAAGGTCGACGTCCGAAAAAATGTCGACGTTGTGCACCAGAATGTCCTCACCGGGTCTGAAATAGGGCCGCGCTGCCAGAAGGCCGCCCCCCGTTTCGAGCGGTCGCTCCGGCTCTTCCGACAAAAAGACCTCGACGCCAAAGTGATCCTCCGCTTCCAGGTAACGCTTGATCTGATCGCTGAAATGATGGACGTTGACGATCAGGCGCGTTGCCCCGGCATCGATGAGCCGCCGGGCTACCTGTCCGAGCATCGGCACGCCGTCGATCACCTCGACCAGCGCCTTCGGCCGGTCGTTCGTCAACGGCCTTAGCCGCGTACCCAAACCGGCTGCGAGGATCATGGCTTGCATCGTAAAGTTCGGGATAAACCCGTGCATTTAAGATTATAAGTTTTCTTCACATAATGCCTCTACAGGCTAAAAACGCAGGTTTTCCTGCTGAAAACGCCGTGAAAAACAGGAAGGGCTTCCGGAAGAAACACGAAAAACTGGCATTTCTCATAATTATTGACGAGATTTTCCACAATTGGATCTTTTATGTAATACGGATCCGTTCTTATGCCGAGCCGTCCACAGATGGCCCGGCGCTGTGTTTTTTCTCATCGCGCATTCCCGTAACTCGATATGGCATTCCATCCCAATCTGCAGACTCAGATTCTGATCAGCTCACCGCGGTCGTTTCTGATTACGCCGGAAGGTTCGCAGTGTCCCGTTAAGCTCACTGACGAACAGAAAGAGAAGATCACGAGTAGCTGGCAACGGGTTCAGGCCATACAGATGATCGGGCAGGTGAGAGGCACGCTCTACATCTCTCCGATAAGCAACAACTGAGCCCCGACGCTCTTCTCCACGCGTAGTTTTTGGCATTGACGGGGTCGTCACGCACGGCCAAGACGACCCCGCTCCCGGCCCGTCTTCCGACCGCCGCCCTTCGGGACTGAACTATCCCCCCGAACCTTCGTATATCCACGTCTTTACGTCGCCTTTTTCATTACGTGCTTGTAACGAGCCTCCGGGGTTTTTTCGAAAGGGCGGGCGTTCAAATCGCCTGAACGTTTGCCGCATCGTGGGCGATCGAACCGGTTTGGGAGGATATGAAGCTGGAAAAATACGAGGTCTGGAACAGAGTACTTGCCGTTGCCGCACCCCGGTTAAAGGCCTTACGCGACTATCTGGAATCCAGCTACGCACGGGCACTCGAAGCACTTTCCGATGAACGCCGAAAGGGCGCACTGATCTCCCTGTCACTCGCCGCGGCACTCCTCGTCGGCTTCCTCGTCTGGACCGTCATCTTCCTCAACGTACCCGACGGACGCGACATTTCCGAGGCTACCGTCCCCGGCGCCACCATCGCGTACACCGCTGACGGGCAGGAGCTCGTGCGGTACCACATCGAAAACCGGACCTGGGTCCCCCTCGACAGCATTTCCCGTTCCGTGATCGATGCGCTCATCGCGACCGAAGACCACCGGTTCTACCGGCACAATGGCGTCGACGTGGCGCGCGTTTTCGGCGCGATCGCCGGCACCGCAGGCGGGACGCGTCAGGGCGGCTCGACGCTCACCATGCAGCTCGCCCGAAACATCTATCCCGACATCCGCAACGACCCCATCCTCGTCAGAAAGGTCAAGGAATGGCTCATCTCGATGCGCATCGAGGACCGCTACTCCAAGGACGAGATTCTGGAGATGTACCTGAACATGGTCCCGTTTATGTACGACGCCGTCGGGATTGAAGCGGCTGCACGGACCTATTTCGAAAAACCGGCGAGCAGGCTCGACGTGCTTGAAGCCGCCACCCTCGTCGGTATGCTCAAGGCGACCGTCTACTACAACCCCGTTCGCCACCCGGAACGCGCGATAGCCCGGCGCAACGCGGTGCTCTACCAGATGGTGCGCCACGGCTTCCTCGACGAAGCCGAGTACCGCAGGCTCAGGGACGTGCCTACGACGCTCCGCTTCCGCCGCCTTACCCGTCACGAAAATGCTGCTCCGCACTTCGCCGAGTACGTTCGCCAGTGGCTCGATGCCTGGGCCGAAGAAAACGGGTACAACCTCTACACCGAGGGCCTGAGGGTTTACACCACCCTCGACACCCGGCTCCAGGAAGCCGCCCGGGCGTCTGTGAGGGAAGTCCTCGACGACCTTCAGGCCGTCGTCGACGTCGAGTGGGGCAGTGCCAATCCCATCGTGTCCTCCAACGTCCAGACCTATCGGGAGCTCCGGGACTCCACCGAGCCGTTCGCTTACTTCTGGGAGGCCAATCCGCACGTGCTCGACGAGGTTTTGCGCGCGACGCCCGACTTTCGCCGCCTCGTGGCAGAAGGCAGTAGTGCAAATGCGGCGCTCCGCCTGTTAAAAGAGGACTCGGCGTTCGTCGATTCCGTAAAAACCGTCTTTCAGACGCTCGAGGCGGGCTTCGTGGCGATGGAGCCGCACACTGGATACGTCCGGTTCTGGGTTGGCGGCAGGTCGTTCAAGGACGACGAGTACGACCACGTGGCCCTCGCAAAGAGACAGCCCGGCTCGACCTTCAAGCCGTTCGTCTACGCCGCCGCCCTCGAAAACGGGTATGCACCCTACAGTATGATGCTTGACGCCGTCCGTGACTACGTCAATCCCTACACGGGTGAGCGGTGGCGGCCCCAGAACTTCGGCGGAGCCAGCGGCCAGCTCATGACCCTCAAGCAGGGCCTGATCCACTCGAAGAACACTATTACCGCGCAGCTCATATCCACTGTAGGCCCGCAAAAAGTGGCGGAGGTGGCGCGGAACATGGGCATCAAAAGCGAGCTGCGCGAAGTGCTGTCGCTGGGCCTCGGAACGAGCGAGGTCAGCCTCCTCGAAATGGTTTCGGCCTACAGCGCCTTTGCCAACCTCGGGGTGGCGCGTGAGCCCATTTTTGTGACCCGCATTGAAGACCGGCACGGAAACCTGATTGCCTCCTTCGAGCCCCGCGGCGCCCAGGCCATCGCTCCCTACACCGCGGACGCCGTCCTGAACATGATGCGCGGCGTGATCGACTACGGCACCGGCGTACGTATGCGCTCCCTTTTCGGCGCCAAAGGCGACCTGGCAGGAAAAACCGGCACCACACAAAATGCCGCCGACGGCTGGTTCATGCTCCTCCACCCCGACCTCGTCATGGGCGCCTGGGTCGGGTTCAAGAGCCCCCTGATCACCTTCCGAAGCACTTACTGGGGACAGGGCGCCCATACAGCCCTCCACGTCGTCGGTGAGTTCTACCGCCGCGCGACCGACGAAGCCGCCGGCCTGCTCGATACCAGGGCACACTTCCTCGAAGGCCCCGAGCACCACTGGCGATCCCGTTACGTCACCGACGTGGACGCCCTGAACCGCCACGAACGCCGCACCAATAAGCTCGACGAAGTCCTGAAACGGATCCGCAGCCGCAAGAAGGCCAACTGAAGCCTCAAGGATAGAGCTTGCTGAGACATTTTCCTCACGCGAAGACGCGAAAGCGCGAAGAAAGACTTAGTTGTTGGTGGAAGGGAGCTGTGCGTGCCCTGATTGCCAGTTCAGAGGGTTGCGTTTCATAAAGAACCCTCGTCAATTCTTTCCTCGGGTTGACAAGGTTTGGGTAGCGCTCATACCCCATAATTTGTCATTCCGACGAACTTTGTGAGGAGGAATCTTCCCGAAGTGCGGCCATTCTGATTGGCCTATTTCGGGGATAGAAATAGCTGCTCCCCTGGACAGGGGAGCTGTCACAGAGTGACTGAGGGGTAGATCAGCTTACCGAGTTATATCCGCAAACCCCTCTGCCAAAGCCTCGTTTTCGAAATCATCAGCCGGAAGCGTCGGGAGCAATGAAAAGGGTATTACTTGGGATTCTTGCGCTCGTCGTGCTGGTGGCGGGGGTGGTTGTGTTTGGAACGACGCCCACGCCCCGAATCGCTGGAGCAGACCTTGAAAAAGACGCTGCCGAACGGATAAGCCGAGCCCTCGATGAAGGTCTGTCGCGCCTCGACTCCGCCGTTTCGGAGATCAGCCGCAGGTTTGAAGGGGTGGACGACCTCAAAACGGCCCAGGAGCAGCGGCTCAGAGTATACCGGAACGCGCAGCACCTCGCCGCGGCTCGCGCACTCGGCGTCGGCCGGGTCACCGGGCAGGACGAGATCGATCGCCTCGTCGAAGAAGGCCGGCTCGTCCGCATCGAGGATAACCCGTACTATTACTTGCAGGACCTCACGCTGTCCGTGCCGTACGTCACCCCCGATGCGGCAAAGCTCCTCGACGAGATTGGCAGGAGGTTTCACGAACAGCTCCGGAACCACGGCCTGCCCCTATTTCGGTTCAACATCAGCTCCGTCCTGAGAACCGAAGAGAGCCAGCGGCTCCTCCGCCGCGAAAATCCGAACGCCACGCGGGGCGTCAGCACGCACGAGTTTGGGACGACCCTCGACGTCGTCTTCCACACTTACGCCTACCATCCCACCCCCGACGACGTGCTGCCTCCGACGCCCTACAGCTTCCTCAACGTCCACCTCGAAAAGATGCGGATACGCGCTTACGACGCTCTCGGTATGCGCTACTGGCAGGAGCTTCAGGGCATTCTCGGGCGCGTACTCATCGACCTCCAGAACGAAGGCGCCGTCCTCGTCACTCTCGAACGTGAGCAACCCGTTTTCCACATCACCGTCGCACAAAAGTGGGAGTAGCAAAAGGGACTGCAACCCCTGAGAAATCGTCTCGTAACGGGCCTTCATCACACCCTGCATTCCTCTTTTCCCGCCTCCAATGCGATTCTTTACGATCCTGATCGTAGTGCTGGCTGGCCTACTGCCTGCCCGGGCTTCCCATGCTGCCAGTGTCCAGCCCCCTGACACGCTACACGTACCGTTTCTATCGGAGGTGCCTGTGATCGACGGCCTGCCTGAAGAAACTTTACCCGTTCGTATCCCGACCATTGTGAAGAAAAGCCGCGACGGCAATCCGGTAACTGTTGTCGCATACCGCCTCGCGTATGGCGCCCATTTTTTCTACCTCGCGATCGAGGTAGAGGATGACCCGATTGCGTCGAGAGACCGGGCCTATCAAAACGGCGACGGGTTTCACCTTGCACTGACGCACACCCGGCCCGACGGGCAACCCGTCGATCGGTTCTACGTCCTCGGTTTTTCACCCGCCGATCCGGAGGGTGCGTTCAGGCGGCAGTTCGTCTGGTATCACGACGTCGACCTGTCGTTCAAGAGGATCGATGAGGCCCGGATTGCCACTCGCTCTTCGGATGGCAAAACGGGTATTGAGCTCTTGCTGCCCTGGAGCGCCGTGTACCCGTACCACCCGTGGCTGGGGGAGGGGATAGGCTTCAACCTGTGCTACGTCGAAGCCGTCGATGAGGTAGACAAGAACGAGTACTGCATCCTGGACGACCCCTACTTGCAGTCCGAGCAGAGCCAGAGGCGATACGTCCCGCTTGCCTTTGCCAGACCTGAAAACGGGTCGGCAGCTATCTACAGCGTAATCGACCGTAACCACGCCTTCGAAGGCGAAGCCGTTCACGTCACGACGGCCGCCTTTCTGCCGCACAAAGCCGCCCGGCTCACCGTTACTGTTGCGACTCGGGATGGAGAAACGATCGTGAATCATACCTTTTCGCTTCCTCCGTCTCTCGGGCCGACGCAGTACCACTACTCGCTCGGTACAGAAGCGCTGCCCGCGGGAGTATATTCGGTATCCTGGTCATCCACACTGGCTGAAGCCGATGGCTCGACGGTGCTTACCATACTGCCCACCGTTGATTCGCTTGCCCTGACCGACAGGCTGAATGCAGTACGAGATCGGATTCGGCCCGGCAGCCTGACCACCATCGAGTTCAGGCTAGCACACCTGTTCGGTCTCCTTTCGAAGGCCACGCCCCACGACCCGCTGGAGGCAGCCTTGCCGTTGATAAGGGAAGTCGTCGGAGACGTCGAAGCGGCCGAGCAGGGCATCGACCTCGTCGCCACACGAACGGGTATTCAGCGTCGAGCCTATCGGTCAGAAGTCGACGGCACCCTTCAGCCTTATTCCGTCAAGGTACCCGAATCGTACGATCCGAAGCGTGCCTATCCGCTGCTGGTCTATTTACACGGTAGCGGCGTGGAGGATACCGGGCAGCTCGAAGGGTCCTACGCGCCCGAGGGCTTCATTCAGCTTGCCCCACGCGGACGCGGTACGTCTACCGTTTACAGTACCAATCACGCGCAGGACGACGTCCGCGAGGCCATCGTCGACGTCATCGCCAACTACGCGATCGATACCACTCGCATCGTGCTCACCGGCTTCTCCATGGGGGGCTACGGCGTCTACCGGACCTTTTTCGAAATGCCCGAACAATTAACAGCGCTTGCGGTCTTCTCCGGGCACCCGGATCTCGCCAACCGGTGGCTCGGCGGCGGGCACCCGAGCTTCCTCGACCCGCAAAACCTCGCCGCCTTCAAGGCTGTACCGATTTTTATCTTCCACGGTGGACGGGACCGAAACTGCCCGATCGAGCTCACCGACCAGCTCGCGAATCTTTTGAAAGAGGCCGGCGCCGACGTTCAGTACGTCGTGGAGCCCGACGCAGGCCACGATCGTCCGAACGATAACACCATCGCCTCCTATCACAACTGGCTCACCCGCGTCCTATACAAATCCGAAAATCGGTCTCGCCCACAGTAGTGAAACACTACAGTCCGCAGATGTGTGCGGATGATTTTTTGATCGGGGTAGTACTAAGGCACAACAAATACTGCTTCCAAATACTTGTCAAAAACGTCATCTCCGCGTAGGCGGAGATCCAGGTATGGGTCGCGTAAAGTGAAGCGATGGTGTTTGGTCGCATGCTCGGATCAAGTCCGGAATGACATGTTTTATAAGTATTTAGTAGTGGAATGATCTGTGCCCCAGTCAACGTCCCCTAAAAAACCATCTATACGATCTGTGGATTGGATTGTAGTTCAATTTCTTCGCGCCTTTGCGTGCATACACA
>CBINFS010000032.1:0-43277 GCA_966250015.1 uncultured bacterium
CCCACGCGGTACTCGAAGACGAGCCCCAGCTTGTGGTTGCGGTTGATGTTGTCGATGACCTGCACGATCGGCCGGTAACTTTCCGCCGTTTCGTCCAGGATGACCGGCCTGCTGTTTTTGACGATGGGCCACCACTGCCAGTTGCTGTGGAACTCGGTCGGGAACCGGCGAAATACCGCGTGACCGGGGTCCGTGAGGATACCCATGGTCCCCATCGAGAGGTCGGTCTCGGGATCGCCGTACTGGTAGGCCAGCGACGTGAACATTCCGAAGTTCCAGAATTCGGGGATGAACTGTCCGCCGACCGATTGCCCCTCGATCTGCTCGAAGTCGGGGAAGAGCACCACGCGCCCGCCCTGTTGCAGCACGTCGAGCGCTTCCCCGTCCAGCCGCGTCGCCACGGTGACGCCTTCCGGGACCTCGGTGGAAACCTCCGCCGGGTATACCCAGGCCGGATAGGACGTTTCATACGGCGTGCCCTCGAGCGCCAGATGAATCTCGATCTTGTGCGCTTCGTCCAGACTGCTGAGGTCGAGATCGATTCGCCCGAGTGAGGTCACGTTGCCCTGTGGTATCGGGAGAGGGCCGAACGTGCCCGAGGCGAACGTGCTGTCGCCGCCCGCAATCCTGGCTCTCCATCGCACCGTTGCGTCGTCTATCGCGCCGGGGCTGTAGTTGGCCACCTGCACTTCCGCCCGGAAAGGTTCGTCATTCTCCCAGGTGTACTTATCCATGCGAAGGAGCAGCACGACCTCGTCGTTGAAGCGGCGGAAGGCTTCCGGCTCGATCAGGCCTTTGCTGTCCATGAACGCGTCGAGGATGCCGACCAGCGCCGTACCCTGGCCGGGATAGTCCTGCAAGTCGAGCAGCTGGAAGCCGCCCATGCCCGGTGTGCGGAGGGCAATCTCAATGTCCGCACGGTAACAGATTGCCGAGAATGCGCCCGAGGCCTGGAAGAAGTCGTCCGCCTGGTCGAGCATGCCCTTCTCCGCGAGGCGTCGGTGGAAGATCTCGAAGTTCCACGGCTTGAGGACGCCCGTGTACTTTTCCATTTCGGCGTAGTTGGGATAGATCTGGTACTGCCCGATCTCGTGCCCGATGACCGGTACGGGCGACCGCGAAATCGCACGCTCATACGTCCAATTCGTCGAAGGGTACACGGCGTTGAGTATACCCCCTTCTTCGGAGTCCAGGAAGGAGATGGATGCTCGGACGTCGGTGCTGAGATCAGGCTGCTCCGGACCGGTGCGGAAGGTCGTCCAGTAATCGTCCCCTTCGGCGTACGACGGGTCCCACCCCCGGTTGTTCGATCCTTGCGCGTAGAGCCGGCGCGGATCGTGCGCGCGAAGCTCGTCGACCATCCCCTTGAGCAATGCGCGGTCCTGCCCGATCTCGTTGCCGAGGGCGAACATGACGAACGAGGCGTGGTTGCCATACGCGTCCAGGATGTTTTTGCCCTCCCGCATCATGAAGGCCATCTGGGTCGAGTCGGTGGCGTTGAAGCCGTACCAGATGGGCGTCTCGGGCTGGAGGTAGACGCCGGCCACGTCGGCCGCCGCAAAGGCGGCTTCGGGTGGCGTCCAGCTGTGGAAACGGACGTGGTTGATGCCGTACGACCTCGCAATGCGGAAGTAGCGAGCCCACGACGTGGTGTCCATCGGGGGATAGCCAGTCAATGGGAAAACCCCGCCGTCGTGTTTGCCCCGCAAAAAGGTCACGACGTCGTTGATGGTGAACTGCGTGCCCCGCGTCGAAAACTTCCGCATCCCGAAATCGAGCCGGTACTCGTCGACGGGTTCTTCTTCCTCGAGCAGCGTCACGACGAGCCGGTAAAGCGCCGGGTCGAACTCACTCCAGAGCAGCGCGCCGTCTCCCAGGTCGTATTCGAGCACCACACTCGTATCGGCCGAAACGAGCTCGACGCCGACCACCTGCGCCGGTACGTCGTGTTCGGTATCGGTATTCCAGGCGTCTGCCTTCAAGTGGAGGCGTACCGGACGAATGGCCTCGTCGGGGTTTTGTATGCGCACCTCCACACGGGCTCGTCGCGCTTCCACCTCGGGAAAGACGCGCACTGCCCGTATGCGCAGGGGGTTCGATGCCTCCAGCCTGAACGCGCCGAGGATGCCGTTCCAGTTCGTCTGCGTGTTTTCAGAGTAGGCGTGCGAGCCCTCCACGGGTACGAGTGCCGGGTCGTTGTTCACCAGGATCGTGAGGGTGTGGCGGCCCGGTGTGGCGAGGCCCGTCAGGTCGTAGACCTGCGGTGTGAACAGGTTCTCGCTGAAACCGGCGGACACACTGTCCACCCACACCCGGGTCACCTTCGACCGCTCCATGATTAGCTCGACCCGTTTTCCTTCCCAAGAATTGGGAATCTCGACCTCCCGCTGATACCACGCCGGCCCCACGTGGATGTATTCCCGGTTCAGGTGCATCTCCGTGGTGTCGGTGTTCGGCCGCCCCTTTTTGTTTTCGTCGAGGCTTCCCGGCAGTGTTACCGTCTCGCTGAAGGGCAGGGTGTTCCAGCCGCTCACCTCTGCCGTATCGGCGTGAAAGGCCCATTCACCCCCGAGGTCGATCGTGTCGCGGAGGGGCGCTTCCTCCGTCGCGCAACCCGTTACGGTGATCAGGGCGAGAAAGTATAAAAACCGATGAGAAGGGAGACCTATGCGCATCTTCTTGATACCGGTTATGTTAGGTGATGGGGGTTCGCCGATTCGGGCGCTAAGGGGAGAGATTACGGTCAAACTATCAGGCGCCGGCTCTATTCGCAAGACTCTTACCCTTGAACGGATTGCTCACGTTCAATTTGCTTGACTGACTTCTCAGTCACCAGTACTTTCATCCCAACGACGTCACGCCGGGCAGCTCCCACCCGCTTAATCCTGAAGTATTCCTTCGCAGCGTAAAAGCGCTTACATCCCATGAAAACACGGTACATCTTTCTTCTGGCCGCGATAGCCTTGATTGCTTTCGCATTGACTCCCGCGGGGCGAGACCTGTTTGCCTCGATCGTTGGCCTGGCCGAGCCTCCCCTCGTCGAAACCGCCAACGGAACGGTTCAGGGCGTCACCCTGCCGAGCGGGATCCACGTATTTAAGGGCATCCCGTACGCAAAGCCGCCCGTACGGGACCTCCGCTGGCGCGAGCCGCAACCGCCCGATAACTGGGAAGGCGTACGCCTCGCCGACCGCTTCGGACCCCAGTGCATGCAACAGCGCGTCTTCGGCGACATGATGTTCCGAAGCGAGGGCATGAGTGAGGACTGTCTCTACCTCAACGTCTGGACGCCGAACCTGTCGCCGGACGCCAAACTTCCCGTCCTCGTCTATTTCTTCGGCGGCGGCTTCATCGCCGGCGACGGCTCCGAGTTCCGGTACGACGGCGAGAGCATGGCGCAGCGGGGGATCGTCTCCGTCACGCTGAACTACCGGCTCGGCATCTTCGGCTTCTTTGCCCATCCGGAGCTTTCGGCCGAGTCCCCGCACGGAGCTTCCGGCAACTACGGCCTGCTCGATCAGTCCCGGGCGCTGCACTGGGTTCGTGAGAACATCGCGGCCTTCGGCGGCGATCCGGACAGGATCACCATTGCCGGTGAATCGGCGGGCTCCGCCTCGTCGAGCGCACAAATGGCGTCGCCCCTGTCGAGGGACCTGATCGCGGGCGCCATCGGGGAGAGCGGCTCGGTGGCCGGCGTCACTCGCCACGTCCCGCTCGCCGATGCCGAACAGACCGGCGTCAGGTTCGCAACGCAGATCGGCGCAAAGTCGCTGGCCGATCTCCGCGCTCTCTCGTCGACGGAGCTCCTCGAAGCAGCTTCCAGGCCCGGCGTACCGCGCTTCTCGATGGTTCTCGACGGCTACTTCTTCCCGAAACCGCCCGCCGAGATCTACGCCGCAGGCGAACAGGCGAACGTCCCGCTCCTTCTCGGGTGGAACTCGGAGGAAAGTGGCTTCCGTGGCATCCTGAGGGACAAGGACCCGACGCCTGAAAACTACGCCGCCGCAGTGCGTGAGCTGTACGGGGATGCCGCCGACGAGGTCTTGAAGCTGTATCCTGCTTCCACTGAGGAAGAGGTCATCCAGGCGGCCACCGACCTGGCCGGCGACCGGTTCATCGGCTACAGCACGTGGAGGTGGTACGAGCTCCATCGCCAGACGGGCAACGCGCCGACCTACCTCTATTTCTACACGCACCCGCGCCCGGCCATGGTCCCTGAGATGGGGAACGCCACTGCCGGCCTCGCAGGGGGCGTTGTGGCCGGCGATCCCAACGCCGAACCCCTCCCGCCCGCACGCGGCGCCGTACACTCCGCCGAGATCGAGTACGCCCTCGGCAACCTCGCCACCAACAAGGTCTACGCCTGGACGGATGACGACTACAAGGTCTCCGAAACCATGCAGTCCTACTTTGCCAACTTCATCAAAACCGGCAATCCCAACGGTCCCGGCCTCCCTGAATGGCCAGCCGCAGCGAGCGGAAAGGATGAACCCTCGATGGTCATGGTGATCGACGTCGAGTCCCGCGCCGTCCCCGAACGCCACCGCGAACGGTACCTTTTCCTCGACCGCTACCTCTCGCGGTAAATCTGCCTCCAGAGTGCTGCTTTTTAATGCACAGAGCGGTGCCGGGCTCTACCGGCACCGCTCAATGAGGTAGCTCACCCACTAATCTTCATCACATAGGGTCAGGATCATGAAGGCTATCTACCGATCAGGTTTCTTTACCACGCTGTTTGTGTGGGCTTCGCTGGCTGGCTTGGTTGCAACGGCACAGCCTACGCCGACACCCAATGACACACTGGTATCCGTCCGGATCTCGTCGGATAACCGGGTAACCTTCCAGTTGTATGCACCCGAAGCCGACCAGGTGGCTGTGACGGGTGACTGGAAGTGGGAGCCGCAGCCGATGACACGGCAGGAGGGGGGCGTCTGGTCTCTGACAGTCGGGCCTTTGACTCCGGATCTCTATACCTACGTCTTTTTTGTCGACGGTGTCCGCGTAATCGACCCGAAGAATACCACGATCAAAGAAGGCATGCGTAGCCTGGAGAGCTTGTTCGAATTGCCGGGTGAAGGAGCGGAGTTTATGGAGGTACGCGAGGTTCCCCATGGCGTCGTCAGCACCGTCTGGTATCCTTCCTCGTCGCTCGGTGTGACCCGGCGGATGCACGTGTATACTCCTCCCGGCTATTCAGACAGCGGCGATCCTTATCCGGTGCTCTACCTCCTACACGGAGGAGGCGACAGCGATGCAGCGTGGACCACCGTCGGACGAGCGAATTTTATCCTGGACAACCTGCTCGCGGAAGGTAAAATCAGGCCGATGGTGGTGGTGATGCCCGCCGGACATACGCCGCGCCCCGGCTCTCCCATGGGCGCCGGTCCGGACCAGGATCCGTTCTCACAGGACCTGCTTCAAGACGTGATACCCTACGTCGAGCAGCACTTCAACGTGTCTACCCGGAGTGAAGACCGGGCGATCTCCGGTCTCTCAATGGGCGGTGTACAGACGCTCAACATTGGCCTGTTCAACCCGGACAAGTTTGCGTACGTCCTTCCAATGAGCACCGGTTATTTCCCGCCTGCTATCGAAGAGATGAAACAGAAGCACAGCGAGGCACTCAAAAACTCCGGTTTTAACGACAAGGTCAAGCTCTTCTGGATCGCTACCGGTACCGACGATGCCCTCGTTGCCCCAAACAACAAAGCCACGCTGGAGCTGCTGGATCAGCTCGATATCCGGTACGAATTCCACGAGGTGCCGGGAGGTCACACGTGGCACGTCTGGCGCCGCCTCCTGGCCCACTTCGCCCCGATGCTGTTCCGCTGATGAGCTGTTGAAACAGGGCTCACGCGAAGGCTCTTAGGAATAATCCGGATCCGGTTTAGCGCTGATGTTAAGTTGAGGGGACTGCGAAACCCCCGTTGGCAGGGTGTGGTCTTCTACCGCAACCATACCCAAAACGTCATCTCCGCGAAGGCGGAGATCCAGGAAGGATTTTCCAAAGTGAGAATTTGGAGGAAGGTCGTACGCTTTCCTGGATCCCGGCTCGACGGCCGGGATGACGTGTTTTTAGGGTTTCCAGTCTTAAAATAACGCCCCGTCTACGGTTTACTCCCCCAAAAAAATCATCTGCGCTAATCTGCGGCCGTCCCCGGATTGTAGTCTGATCCTTTTTTCGCGCCTTCGCGTGCAACGAATGTCATTCCGCTGACCGGACGCGAAATGTCCGGTCAGCGGAATCTGCTGGCGTATAATGGGAGAAGTAGAAGGTTTTCTTCCCCCAATCGCCATGCGGATCATCAACGGTATGAAAATCGCCGGGCGCGACGACCTCTCCAGGTGGTTCGACGAAGGGGTCGCCCGTGGAGCCACCCACATGCTCGTCCTGTACGATTACTGGCACAGACGTGAGTATCCGCGGTACGTGCCGCCCTCCGAGGACGTCCTTGAAGTCTTTCGACTCTATTCGCGGGGTCTCACGGTTTCGGTCGATCGCGTCATCGAGGTCTACGACCTTTCGTTGGAGAAACAGGATCAGCTAAATGAGTACCGCGCATTGCACCTGCCGGAGGCCTCACCGCCTCAGGTGAGGGCGCCGCGGGTGGCCTATTCCGTTTCGACGGAGGCGACCAAACAACAAGACTCCGCGAAGAACTGGACCTTGTCAACTTAACCCTATATAATTCTTACCCGAAACCGATACAGCGAGTGCAGAGGAAGACGTCGAAAGACGGGTTTGTGAGGGGGATTGTATCGTCCATAGTGTTGCCCCGAGTCAAACCATGCCGGATCCATACCCTGCGCCGTATCACCTGCGGCAGCTAGCTTCCCTCTGCACCAAGTACCCTCTGCAGCCCAAGGTGGTCTTCCTCCCGAAGCAGCAGCTGGGCCGGGCCGTCCTCTTTGCACTCGGTAAATCGGGGGTTCGGTGGGTCAACCTGCACACGTCGACGCCCCTCGACCACGCCCGTGAAGCCACCGCTCCCGTCATCGCCCGCGACCAAAAACGTCTGCTCTCCAAAGCCGCAGCACTTTTTGTCACGGCGTCGTCGCTCACGCAGCCGATCGACCTCAAGCCGGACCCAATCCCTCTCGCCTCGATCGGACCGGGACTCGTCCGCACGTTCGCCTCGACCTTCCAGGAGCTTCGTCTGGCCGGCGTGACGCCGGACGAGCTCTACCACGCCACCGGATCGGCGCGAATGCAGGCTCTCGCCGAACGGTACCGGCACTACCTCGATCTTCTGGAGGAAGACGGTCTGGTCGACGAGGCCGGCGTGCTGGAAGTGGCCATCGACTCGCTCCGAAACATCGAGGACAGGCAAGACAGGACGATCTACGCCGTCTTCGACGACGTCGAGCTCACGCCGCTCGCTTTCGAATACCTCCGGCAGCTCACGCGTACCGGGTCGGCTTTTTACCGGATCGGGTGCGATGCGCCCGGCATCGCGCCCCCACCCCGATCCGCCGCCGCCCTGTTTCCGGAAGCGCCTTATCCCGAAAGTGAGATCGAGATCGGGGCAGGGGGGTACCTATTCGATCCGGACAGCCTTCCGCAGGAACGTCAGGTAAATCTCCATTTCGTGCGGAGTATCGGCGTCGAGAACGAGTTCCGGGCTGCGCTGCGGCACATTCTCGACAACGAGCTGCCCCTGGACGCCGTCGAGATCGCCTACACGGAGAATCGGCCGTACCTGACGCTCATTCACAGCACAGCCGAGCGGCTCGGGCTGCCCGTGACGCTCTCCGCGGGGTTACCGCTTACTCATACACGGGTCGGGCAGGCTGTACGATTCTTCCTGTACTGGATCGAGCACCGCCTGGCGCCCGACGACTTGATCCGGATGCTCCGGGGCGGCCTCGTCCGGCTCGACCGCCTGCCCTTCGCGCACGATCTCAACCCCCAGCAGGCCGCGACCCTGCTGGCCGGCCTTCCCATCGGTGAAGGGAAGGAAGCCTACTTCAAGGCGCTGGCCTTTTTGCAAACCGACCTCGAAAACGCGCTCCAGCGCCAGTCCGGCGACCTGGCGAAATCGACCGAAACCCGGCTGAACCAGATCGTGCAGCTCCAACGGATCCTCCAACGTCTGTTCGATCAGGTGCCGGATGGAGCCAGTGTCTCCTTGCGCGACCTTGCGACCGGCGCCGCGACCTTTTTAGTCCTGTTTGGTCCGGTCGACGAGCCAAAAGAAAAGAAGTACGAAAGGGAAGCGTACACGAACGATGAGTTCGTCTTTCAACAGTTGCGCGGACAGTTCGCCGCGCTGGCAGACCTCCGGTATTCCGATAAGCCGGAGCAGCTTGCGCGAATGCTACGCGAGCTGATCGAAGGCGAGTTCATCCGGGCGAGTGCGCCCGCACCGGGCTGCCTCCACGTCGGTCCTCTTGAAGGCGCTGGCCTATCCGGGCGGCCGCACCTTTTCGTGCTGGGCCTGGACGAGAGCACCGCCGTCCCGGCGGGAGTCGAAAATCCACTCCTCCTCGATGCCGAACGCCTTAGCCTCAAAAAATCCGGGATCGACCTGCCTCTCAGGCGCGACGTCATGGAGCTTCCCGCCTGGCATCTGGTCCAGTCGCTCGCACGCGTGATGGGCCGCGTGGTGCTGGTGGCAAACCGGCTCGACCTGCTCGACAACCGTGAGCTCGCCCCGTCGTCGCTGTTCCTCCGGGCTGCGCGCCTCAGGGGATTTGAGAACGTCGAGAACGCCCTCTCGGCCATTCCGATCTGCGGGTTCCTCCCCGGCGACGAGCCGGACTGGCTGCTCGACGACCTCGAAATGTGGCTCACGGCACGTCACGACCCCTCGATGGCGGCTAAGCTCGACGAAGATTACAAGTGGTGCCGCAAGGGCCTCCTCGCAGCCACTTTTCGGGCTGAAGAGCCTTTTACGACCTTCGACGGCCGCATCAGCGATTCGGCATGTCCTGAGCTCGACCCCTTCACAGCCGGTGGAAGGGTCTCGCCCTCCCGTCTCGAGCTGCTGGCGGCCTGCCCCTTTGCCTATTTCCTCAAATACGTCCTGAGGCTGCAACCACCCGACGAAGACGTACGCGAGGAAGGGGAGTGGCTCGACAGGGCTGGGGAGGGGAACGTGCTACACGAGGTCTTCCGCCGTTTTATGTCCCGGCTGAAAGAAACCGGTCAGAAGCCTCGTGAAGAGCACCGGGACCTGCTCGAAAACACCGTCGACGAGGTGCTCGCCGAGCTGACCGACCGCTTCCCCCCGCCGAATCCTGCGATCGCCTACAACGTCGAGCGGCGGGTTCGGGAAGGGGCGCGCATTTTCCTGGCCGCCGAAATCGACGGTAACACGGACGCCGAGCCCTTCGCCTTCGAGCTCGGCTTCGGCCTCGAAGAACACGAAGTCAGATTGTCGCCCGACGGCGAGCGGCTTCCGGACCAAAACGTCGGTCCGCTCACCATACCCCTGAAGGGTACGGCTATACGGTGCAGGGGATGGGTCGACCGCGTCGACCGCCGGCCCGACGGGTCACTCGTCGTCTGGGACTACAAAACCGGCAGGAACCGGTTCGACGCCGACAACCCGCTGCAGGAGGGCCGGTCGCTCCAGTGGGCGATCTATGCATACGCCGTCGAGGAGCTGCTGAAAAGGCCGGTCAGCCAGGCTGGTTACTTCTTCACGAGCGCCCGTGAGGTCGGCGATCGATTGATCCTGACGCCGCCGCCCCGCGAGCAGGTCGCCGACCTGCTCGAAACGCTCGCCCGCTACGCGCGAGCAGGATGTTTTCCCCAGTCCGACAAAAAGGACGATTGTAGCTACTGCGACTACAAAGCCGTATGTGGCGAGCTGCCGCAACGCAAGGAGAAAAAGCGAAACGCGGCGGAGATCATCGAGTCCGTCCTGAACCACCCCAATCCCCCAAGCCAGACCGAAGCTTCATGGATGTGATACAAGACCGGTATGCCCGCGACCGCATTGCCGGTCCGCCGGGACTCGTCGAGCTCGACCGCAACTTCATCGTACTCGCCGGCGCCGGTGCGGGAAAGACCACGGCGCTCGTCGGACGTATGATTGCGCTCGTACGGCATGGGGTCGAGGTCGATACGATTGCCGCCATCACCTTCACCCGCAAGGCCGCCGGGGAGATGAAGGCCCGCTTCTTCACCGACTTGCAGAATCATCGTACCGCACTACAAGACGACATTGCGGAAGCCATCGAACAAGGCCGGGATCCCGCACCGCTCCGCACCGAGCTGGGCTACGTCGAACGGGCTCTCGACCGCATCGAGTTCTGTTTCATCGATACCATCCACGCCTTCTGTGGACGCCTGCTTCGCGAACGCCCCGTCGAGGCCGGGCTTATGCCCGGCTTCAATCAGATCGAGGACCGCGACGAGAAAAAGCTCCGAAAGGAGTTTTGGCTCACCCGCTACCTCCCGAAAAAGCTGAAGGAAGAGCCGCACTGGCTCGATCTGTTCGCCGAGTACGGGGTCGACGTGACCGAGCTCTACGACTTCTTCGGCAACCTATGCGAGTTCACCGACCTGCCCGTGCTGTCACAGCCGGTCGACAGGCCGTACATCGAGAACGCCGTCCGGGATGCTATAGAAAAGCTCAACGAATGGCAGGCAAAACGTCCCGACCCGCTGATCAACGGGCGCGACGAGGTCATGAAGCTCCTCGACAAGGCCGACCTCCACCTCCGCTACGTCGGTGTAGAATCGGATAGGTCACGAATCGACCTCCTCCGCCTTTTCGCAGCTATGGTGGAGGGTGATGGCACTGCGAAAAAGTTCAAAATCACAAAATGGACCAACGCCAAACGGAGCTCGGACGACTATAAGGACCTGATTACACTCCGCGACGACGGTATTCCCACTTTTGTCAAAGAAAAAATCGCGCCCGTCATCGAGCAGTGGTCTGCCTGCGCCTACGAGCACATCCTCGCCTTTACCCGGCCGGCCGTTGAGGCCTACGCCGAGCATCGCAAGAGGCTCGGCCTCCTGACCTTCCAGGACCTGCTCGACCTTGCCGCAAAGCTGCTCGCCGAAAACCCCGACGTCCGCAGGGATTTCCAGAGCCGGTACCGGTACCTCCTGGTCGACGAGTTTCAGGATACCGATCCCGTGCAGGCCAAGGTGTTGTTCTACCTCACCGGGCGGGATTCGGCCCACGAAAAAGAGTGGTACCGGTGCGTACCGTCGCCCGGAAGTCTTTTCATCGTGGGCGACGACAAGCAGTCGATCTATCGCTTCCGTCGCGCCGACGTCCAGGTATTTGATCAGGTTCGTCGCCTGATCGTCGAGACCGGCGGCGAAGAGCTGCGGCTCACGACCAACTTCCGCTCTCTTGGCCGCGTCTGCTCGTGGTGCAACCGCGCCGTCGAACCCCTCTTCGAGGAACCGTCGGCGCCTTACCAGGCCGCATGGGAACCGTTGCGACCCTTCAGGCCGGAAGGCCTCGACGGGTTTGCAGTCCGGAAAATCACGATCGGCGACGTCAAGGGCAACAAGGCCGCCGAGATCGCGGCGATCGAAGCCGGGCGGATCGCCGCATTTATCCGGGCTGCCTGCGACGGCCGTGCAGACACCCTGACCGGCCTCGCCGAAGACGCTCCCGTTTTCGACGGGCCCGCGCGGTACGGCGATTTCCTGATCCTGACCCGCCTCTCGAAACGGCTCCCGATCTACGCCTCCGCCCTCGAAAAGCTTGGCATCCCCTACAGCATCAGCGGCGGCGGCGCCTTGGGCGACTCGGAAGAGCTTAAAGCCCTGATCGAGCTGCTCCGGTGTGTCCGCGAGCCCATGAACCCGGTCCACCTGGTTGCTTACCTGCGCGGCCTGTACGTCGGCCTTGGGGATGACGCGCTTTACCGCTTCGTCAGGGCATCCGGCTCGTTCGACGAACGATGGCAAACCCCCTCCACGCTCCCCGAGAACGATCGGGAACGGTTCGAGCTAGCTTTCGGCCACCTCCGAAGGGCAGCCTGGCTCCTCGAAAACGGCACTCCCTCAGCCGCCATCGAGCAGCTCGTCGACGAGATGGGCATGATCGCTTCTGCCGCACGGCGCGAGCCCGGCTCCTCTCGCGCAGGCAACCTGCTCAAAACCCTCGCCATTGTCCGAAAGTACGAAGCCGACGGCCTGCATTGGACCGAGATTCTCGACGAGCTTCAGCTCCTGCTCGACGACGAGGTCGCGTCGGAAGAGCTGACGCTCGAAACCGGCGGGGAGGACGTCGTCCGGCTCATGACCGTCCACCAGGCAAAAGGCCTTCAGGCCCGCGTGGTCTTCCTCGCCGACCCCTACGACCCGCGCCACCATCCGACCCTTGACTTCCACGTCAGCCGCGAAGAGGAGTTTTCCCGCATCGTCCTGCCCGCCCGGCGAAAGGGACGCAATAACCAGACCACCATTGCCGAGCCGCTCGGGTGGAAGTCCCATTTTGCCGTGGAGGAGGAGAAGTTTCGACTGGCTGAGGAGCGGCGGCTGCGCTACGTCGCCGCCACCCGCGCCGAAAACCTGCTCGTCGTTTCCCGTTACCTGAAGGATGGCGGTAAAGGTTTCTGGTCCGACTTCGCTTCGGCTCTCGATGCCGTCCCTGAGCTTGAAGACTTCTCCGCGCCGGATGGAAAAGCCCTTTCCGTAGAACGGGACTGGGATGCACTGCGATTGGAGGGAATCAGGCGTCGGGAAAACGTTGCGCGGGCGAGCTATGGCCTGGCGCGCGTCACCGACGAACAGAAGGTCGACCCCGACCTGCACGAAAATACCTTCCGCGTGCTCGAGCCGGGGTACGGCGCCGGATACGGTACGGCCGTGCATCGCCTTCTCGAATGGTGCATACGCTACCGCCATAAGGACGTCCGTACCGAAGCCGGGGCATACGTCCGGGAGCTTTTGCAATCCGAAATCAGCCCGGATGAGGACCTCGTCGAAAAGGCGCTCCGGGCCGCGGAGCAGTTCAGGGGCTATATAGACGACGAGCTCAACCGTGCGGACGAGGTTTACACGGAAGTACCCTTCGGCTTCCCTGAGACGGTGCCCTGGACCGACAAAGACAACGCTACGCGTGAAGTCCCCGGCGTGACACACGGCACGATCGACCTGATCTACCGCACCGACGGCGTGTGGAAGATCGTGGACTACAAAACGAACAAGATCTCGCGTGAAAAAGACCTTCGGGATCACGTCTCGTTCTATCGCGGGCAGATAACCCGGTATGCGGCCTACTGGGAGGCCATTACGGGTGAAAAAGTGACTGAGGCCGGCCTGTGGTTTACCGACACGGGCTCGTACGTCGCCGTCGAGCTGCCCGAGGACCAGCCTGCCGAAGCCGGGCACACATAACCCACATATTCCCTTTAACCGATTGGCTTTGTTTTATACCCCGTCCACGTGTGTCGAGGAGTGTTGATTGGGCCGAACGTGGGATCACCCTTTTCCTTTATTCTCATGCCTCTGCAGCCTCCACCATCTACCGTTCCCGTCGTTCGCCTGCTTTGTACGGGCGACCTGCACCTCGGCAGGCACCCTTCCTGCGTGCCCCCCGACGCCCGTCACCTCTCCGTCGAAGCCGTCTGGCATTCGACCGTCGACTGCGCCATCGAGCACCGTGTCGATGCGCTGGTGCTGACCGGCGACGTGGCCGACGACTCCAACCAGTACTTCGAAGCCATCGGTCCGCTGCGGAGCGGGATCCAGCGGCTGGTCGACGCGGGTATCCCCGTCTTCGCCGTTGCCGGCAACCACGACTACCACGTTCTGCCCCGGCTGGCCCAGGCATTCCCGGACTCGGGCTTCCATTTCCTCGGAGCAGGAGGGACCTGGGAGTCGGTCCCGTTGTATCGTGACGGCGAGCCCGTCTGCTGGATCGCCGGATGGTCGTTTCCCGAGCGATACGCCACCGAATCGCCCCTGGATACGGTCGCCCTTCCGGACACCTCCCTCCCGATTGTCGCCTTGCTGCACGGCGAGCTGGATGCCGCTCCCGGCTGCCGCTATGGGCCCCTGAAGTGCTCGGACCTCGAGCGCTATCCGGTGGCCGCCTGGCTCCTCGGGCACATCCACCGTCCAGCTTACCGGCCTCTCAATGGCGCCTTCGCGCTGTATCCCGGTTCGCTTCAACCCCTCGACCCGGGTGAGGAAGGCCTCCACGGCCCCTGGATCGTTGACGTACACCCTGGTGGGGAAGCGACCGCCCGCCAGGTCCGCATTGCCACACTGTCCTATACCAGCCTCGACGTCGATCTCACCGGCTTCGACGACTATGAACTCTTCGAGCGGCACGTCGACGCCTCGGTCCACGAGCATCTGAAGCACTATGCCGCAGACGCTGAAGGGCTCCGCCAGGTCGTTATCAGGCTGCGCCTGACCGGCCGTACTGCACTACATCGCCGGCTCGAAACCGAATGTGACTCCCTGGCGCAGAACCTTCGCCCATCCTACGGTACGGTCGAAGGAATCATCGACCGCATTTCGGTCGATACCAGGCCGCCGTTCGACCTGCAACGCCTCGCCGAACGGCGCACGGCGCCCGGCGTGATCGCCCGACTGATTCTCGAGCTCGAAGAGGACGAGGCTAACGACGCCGACCTCCGTCCGGAACACCGCAGGCTCTTCGAAAACCTCGACAGGAAGCTCGACGAGGTCCACCGTGCCCCTGCCTTCCGGCCCATCCGCGATTTACACCGTCCCGATTTGGACCTTCATTTTCAGCGCAAAGTCCTGATCCGGCAGGCCCATCTGCTCCTCGACGCGCTCCTCGCCCAGCTCGACGACGTGAACGCCGCCGTTCCGACGGAGGAGGTGGCCGCATGAGCTCGCCGCTTTACTTCCGGCACCTCGAGATCCGGCGCATGTACGACCGGCAGCTCGACACCCCGCCCATCTCGGACCTGTCGCCTCGCGTGAACGTCGTTTACGGCCCGAATGCGGCCGGCAAGACGACACTCGCCAGAGCCCTGAAATTGATTTTGTGGCCAGACGATGACGGGTACGGGCACGTCGATTTGTCCGGGCGTTTCGACCTCGACGGAGACCCGTGGGACGTCGAATCCGAAGGCAGGCGAACTCTCTACCGCGTCGCCGGCCGTGAGGCTGCCAGGCCGCCACTTCCCGATCTGCCGCCGTCGTGCTACCTGCTGACTCTCGAAGAGCTGCTACGGGAAACCGGGACCGACGAGTTCGCCATTCGAATCCGCTTGCAGGCCGGCGGAGGGTACGACGTCCGAAAAGCCGCCGAAGCGCTGGGTTTCAGACCGAAACCGCCCGGGAGTGGCGGCAAAACGTCCGCCGTAAAAAATGCTCGCGAAAAACGGAAGGCCGTCGAAATCGCGCAGCGGTCGCTTCAAGACCGCCAACGGAACCTGTCCGATCTCGAAAGGCAGCTCGAAGAAGCCCGGATCGCCCGGAACCGGATCCACCTCCTCGATCTGGCCATCGAGTATCACAAGGCTCGGGAGAAGGCACAGGCTGCCCGACTACAAAAAGAAGCCTTCCCGGCCGTATTGGATCGGCTGCAAGGAAACGAGCTGGCCCGCCTCGAGGAGCTGCGGCGCGACCGAGACGCTGCAGTAGAAGCCCTCTCCGAAGCCGAGGCGTCGATCGACAGGGCAAAACTCCTCATCGAGCAAAACATCCTGCCAGAGGAAGGCCTCGAAGACGGCCTGCTCAAAAGCCTGAAAGAGCGCCTCCAGTGCCTGAAAAACGCTGAGACTGAACGAGATTCACTCGAGGAGTCCGTTTCCGCATCCAAAAAGCGGCGCGACGACGCCTGGGAGAAGATCAATGGCGCCGTCGATCCGTCGCTCGCCGCAAAGCTCACGCCCGACCACCTTCGTATTCTTCGTGACCTGGCCGAGAAATCCGACAGAGTACAGGGTAAAAAAGCGGCGTTTGAAGAGCTCCACTCGCTCGTCGGCGCAAACGACGCTGACGCCCTCAACAAGGAGCGCGACCGTCTGTTGCTGGCGCGGCAGGCCCTCATCCAATGGCTCCAGGCGCCAGACCCGTCGGTATCCAGAAGCCTCAAGACTGCCGCCATCCTGCTCGGGATCAGCCTGGTGGTTCTCGCAGCGGTTGGCGTATGGCTGGCTCTGGCGGGAAATTTGGTGGGATATGCGGCCCTAGTAGTGGCGATTTTGATTGCGATTGCCGCCGCCTTTCGCGTGATGAAGCAGGCCAAAAACGACGGAGACGCAATCCGAGCACATAGCCGCAAATCGTTCGAATCGACGCACCTCGCCGGACACGCAAACTGGGATGCCGCTTCTGTCGCCGAGCGGCTGGATCAGGTCCTCGAAGAAGCTGCAAAGGTCGGCCTCGGGCTGGAAAAGGCCGCCCTGTGGACCTCAAAAAAGGCCGAAAGAGAAGACCTCGAAAGACAAAGGTTCGACCTCGAACGCGATCGGGAAAGGCTTCTCGAAGCCACCGGACTTCAGCCGGACTTTACCACGGTCCAGCTCTGGTACCTGGTCGAGCACCTGCTGGCCTGGCAGAGGGCAGATGCCGAGGTGAAGGCTTTAGAAACCCGTCTCGACGTCATCCTCCGCCGCATCGGGGAGACGCTGCAAGATCTAAACTGGGATTTTGTCCGGTTCGGTCTTGCAGAGGCAAAGGACGCTGCCGGCGCTGCCGGCCATATCGATACGCTCACCAATGCAGATCGCGACTTAAAGGATGCCCGCAACCGTCTCGAATCCTCCGTCCGTGAGCGTGAACGAGCCGAAGCCCGGTTGAAAGAAATCCAGGGACGCATCGAGCGCCTGTTCGAAGAGCTCGATCTGGCCCCCGAGGACGACCAGGCCCTCCAGGATCTGCTGTCACAGTTTGAGGAATACAACCGGGCGAAGGACACCGTTCGCGAAACCGGCGCCGTCTTTCAAGAGGCCGAGACCCGCCTCAAAGAGATGCAAGGCTTCACCGAGGAACTCCTCCAACGTGACCTCACGTCGCTCGAAAATGAGCTGTACGAGCAAACAAAGGTTGCAGACGGCTACGACGACCTCAATCGCCAGATCGCGGAAATTCGGGCGGAGGTAAAAATGGCGGAGGACGGGAACGACCTGCTCCTCGCCGATGCCGAGCTCGCTCAGGTTGTCGAGGCGCTCCGGCAGGAACGCGAAAAAAGCTGTCTGGCCGTTGCGGGGCACGTCCTGGCCGAGTACGTGTACGAGCAAACGCGCGACCTCGACCTCCCCGAGGTGTTTCACCGGGCGCGTGAGCTCTTTTATGCCTTCACGAAGCATCGGTACCGGCTCGAGATGAACGGCGAGGGCTTCTACGCGTTCGACCGCGAACGAAACTGCGACCTCGCCCTCGATCAGCTCTCGAGCAGCACCCGCATTCAGCTCCTGCTCGCCGTCCGGGTGGCCTTCCTCGAACTTCAGGAGCGCGGCTACAGGCTCCCACTGCTGCTCGACGAGACGCTCGCGAACAGCGACGACCAGCGCGCCGAAGAGATCATCCACACCATTCTCCAACTGGGCAACGAACGGCAGGTGTTCTACTTCACCGCCCAGCAGGACGAGGTGGCAAAATGGCAATCGCTCGACACGCGTGGCCAGTGCTGCTTCGTCAACCTGAAGCAACCTGCCGAATCACGCTTCCGTGGTAAGGACGAGCTGACGGGGCTCGTGACGGCTCCGCCTTCGCCCAACGGCGACTCGCATGACGAGTACGGGCGCCGGATCAGTGTACCCCCCTGGTCGCCTCACAGCTCTCCCGGCTCCCTGCACCTCTGGTACGTGATCGACGACGTAACGCTGCTCGTCCGGCTCCTGACGATCGGATACCAGACGTGGGGTCCGCTCCTGGCGGCGCTCGAAGCCGGCGAGGCAGCCCGGCTCGGCATCGACGACCGACATAGCGAACGCCTGCGGATCATCGGCCACGCCCTGGATACCTATTGTGAAGCCTGGAAAATTGGCAGGGGGAAGCCCGTCGACCGATACGTACTGCTTCAATCGAACGCCGTGAGCGACCGGTTCATCGACGAGGTCGCCGATCTTTGCAAAAAATGCAACGGGGACGCCGCCGAGCTGATCGTACGCCTCGAAGCCCGAGAGGTCCAGGGCTTCGGATCTAAAAAGATCGAAAACCTCCGCGACTACTTCGAGGAAAACGGATTCATCCCCTCCGCCGAGATGCTCTCACCGGACGAGATACTCGAGCGGGTTTACCGCACCGTCGCCCCGGATCTCCCCGCCGGAATGACCCTGGAGGACGTCCTCCGAGTAATCCGACGCCTCGACCCTCATTTGCCGCCCCGGTGATGTTTGTTCACTTTTTTATTCACGCGAAGACGCGAAGGCGCGAAGTTGAAATGAACCACCACCCGCAGATGGATGCGGAGACTTTTATGTGCGATATTGACCGAAGGCGGGGCGTGATTTTCTACTGAATGCCCTAAAAACACGTCATCTCCGCGGAGGCGGAGATCCAGGAAAACACACGACAATCCTCTGCCTTTCTGTCCTGAATGATCCTTACATGGATCCCGGCTCGGGGGCCGGGATGACGTGTATTTTTAAGTATTTAGTTGCATTTACCTCCCATCTTCGGCCTGCATCCCCTCAAAAAACACCTGCGCCTATCCTCGCCATCTGCGGATTTTGACGTTACATGCCTCCTTCGCATCTTCGCGTCTTCGCGTGAGACTTTTATCACGACATCACGTCGTCATTAATGCGCCGGTAGCGGATGTGGAAAGCACGGGCCTCAACGGCCAGGGCAGCCTTGTAAGGGGCGAGGATAGGGAGCGGGATGAGGCGCCAGGGTTCGATTGGTTGGCCGTCGCGGTCGTAGACGCCGCGTAAGGCAGGATCCTCCGGAGCGTCTGAAATCGTGAGCCCGGTCAGCGGAAGCTGAAGACCCATGCCGAGCGCCTTGGCGTAGGCTTCCTTCAGCGTCCAGTACGTAAAGAAGGCCTCCTTGCGCTCGGGCTCTTGGAGTGATTGGAGCACCTCGTTTTCGTGCGTCGAAAAAACCAGCCGGGCCACACCCTCTTCAGCCCGATCAGCGACGACCTCCTCGACGTCGATCCCCACGCGCTGCCCGGTCGAAACCGCGTACAAAGCGATGCCGCCTGCGTGGGAGACGTTGAAATGCAAGCTACCTTCGCTTATCTGCGTCGCCAGCTCGGGCTTACCCAGCGGACTGTACGCAAGGTCGAGGTCCCCAGGCGTCAGGGGCACGTACTGCGCCAGAATCGTTCGGAGGGTTCCTCTTGCGACGACGTATCGGTTCCGGTCACGGCGGAAAACGAATCGGCCCGCCCGCTCGACCTCGTCCGGCGACAGCACCTCGAGGAAGGAAACGACTTCCTCCTCATGCCGGTCGAGCCGCGCCTGCCACACGTCCACCACCGGCAACGAGGTGTCGCGTGCCGCAAGAGTCGACGTTGTGACGTCAATCGCCGGTTGCATAGGCTGCCCTCCCGTCCAGAACGATTTCCTCGGCTTCGTTCAGGCAGGTGTTCAGGTGTTGTGCAAAAACCCGGGCGTTCGGCTCCTTGAGCATCTTCCCGTGACGCCCGGGGACCTGGATGACGCGTACGCCCCCGCCGCAGACGGCGCTCCAGCCGTGTGTGACGTCGCGTTCAAGCAGGTTGCCGTTCAGGTCCCGAAGCTCTTCGCGCTCGCCCCGGAAGAGGGTCACCTGGCCCGGATACCATCCCGGCACGTACCTACGCGTGCTGGCGGCGTCGGCCTTGATGGCGAGCACCTCGTGGTAACGGAGCGGCACCTGAAGCCCGGCCTTCAGGTAGAGCCTGCCCACCCACTTCTTGATCGTACGATCCGCCCGTGCGTATTCGAACGCAAGGCGCTCCCTGGTCCAGCTCAGAAGATAGCCGATGCCCTCCTGTGAGAGATTGTTCAGGTGCATCCTGATCCTGTCCCGGCGCGAAACGCGGCGACGGCGCTTCCGCCGCCGGTTCGGGTTGTACGCATCGATCAGTGCCAGCAGGCCGATTTCCTCCCCTTTTGCCTGAAGCTGCAGGGCCATCTCGAACGCCACCAGCCCGCCAAAGCAGAATCCTCCGAGGTGGTATGGCCCCTTCGGCTGAAGTGTCCGGATCTCGTCGATGAAGTACGCCGCAAGCTCCTCGACGGCCATCGAGGATAGGTGCGTCTGGTCGAGTGTCGGCCGCATAAGGCCGAAAAACGGCCGGTCGGGATCGAAGTACGGCACCAGCTTGTGGAAGAGAAACGACCCGAAGCAGAAAAAGGGCGTCTTCGAGCCGTGAGGCTGGATGGCGATCAGGCAGGCGCCGGTCCGCCTCTCCTGCGCTGAATGATCGCCCGCTACCTCCTGGACCTGTGCCTTTGCGGTGGGATCCTCCTGCTCGGATAAGGACTCCGCCGCCTTTGCGAGCGCTGCGATCGTCTGAAACTCAAAGAAGTGCCGTGGCGAAAGGGAAAGTCCTGCAGCCCGAGCCTGCGCGCTGATGTGTACCACGATGAGCGAGTTCAGCCCGAGGTCGAACAGGTTGTCGTGGATGCTGATGCGCTCCTGTCGCAACGCCGAACGGCAAATGTCCGCCAGTGCGGTTTCCTGAGCCGTCCTCGGGGCCATAAAGACAGGCTTTTCCTCCAAATACGACGAATCCGGTAACGGTAGCGCGCTCCTATCCACCTTTCCGTTTGCCGTGAGAGGGATCGCCGGAATACAGACGATCCTGGCCGGCACCATGTAGTGCGGCAGCCTGCCCGCCAGATAGCCGCGCAGGGCGTCGGTGAGGAAGGGCGTCTCCTCACGGGTCACGACGTACGCCACCAGCCGCCGCTCCCGATTGGTTGCTTCGTTTACCACCACGACGGCGTCACGAACGTCCGGATGGGCTCTGAGGGTGGCTTCGATCTCACCCGGCTCGATTCGGAACCCTCGGATTTTGATCTGGTTGTCCAACCGGCCCAGGAACTCGATCGTGTGATCGGGGAGGAGCCGGCCCAGGTCGCCTGTCCGGTAGAGCCGGTCGCCCGGCCGTCCGCTGAACGGGTCGGGCACGAACCGGGCCTCCGTCAGCGAGGGATCGTTCAGGTACTCCCGGGCCACGCCGTCTCCTCCCGTGTAAAGCTCGCCAGGCACCCCGACCGGAACGGGATTCATCTGTTCGTCCAGTACGTACGCTGTTGTGTTCGCAATCGGTCGGCCGATGGGAATGGATGGTAGCCCTTCGGGAAGCACGCGCGGGATTCGGAAGCAGCACGTAAAGGTCGTGTTCTCTGTCGGCCCGTACCCATTGATGAGCTGCGTTCGGGGAAGCAGCGCCAGCGCCCGGCGGACGTGTTCGACGGAAAGTGCCTCGCCGCCGGTCAAAAGCTGGTCGATGGGCAAGAGGACGTCCGGCGCCTCCTCGACGATCAGGTTGAAGAGCGAGGCCGTCAGCCACAGCGTATCGATCTGCTGATCCCGGATCAGCTCCCGCAGGACGTCCAGCTCCGGATACCGGCCCCGGTATAGTACGCACCGGGCTCCGTTGAGCAGGGCGCCCCAGATTTCGAACGTCGAGGCGTCGAACGATATCGGGGCGAGCTGCAAGAATACGCGGTCTGCGCCGAAATCTGCGTAATCGGCGCCTCGTACCAGCCGGACGATGTTCCGGTGGGTCACTTTCACCCCTTTCGGCTTCCCGGTCGAGCCCGACGTGTACATCACGTAGGCCAGGCTCGTTGCGGTCGCCGTATGCTCTGGAGTGTCCGCGCGTTCACCGGCGAGGCACGACAGCTCCGGATCCAGCGTGATGGTTTCAATCCGGTCGATCGGCAGGTCTGCCGCGAGGGCTTGCTGCGTCAGGAGAACGGCGGCACCGGCATCCTCGAGCATGTACCGGAGCCGTTCGGCCGGATAGGAGGGGTCGAGTGGAAGATAAGCGCCCCCGGCCTTCAGGATCCCTAACAGGGAGACGATCAGCTCGACCGAGCGCTCCATACAGACCCCAACGACCACCTCTGGCCCCACCCCTTTTCGTTGCAACAGATGGGCAAGGCGGTTGGCCGCCTCGTTCAGCTCCCGGTAGGTGACCGCCCGGCTTTCGTACACCAGTGCAACCGCCCCGGGCCTCGCCTCGGCGTGCTCCTCGAACAACTCGTGTACGCACCGGTCGCGTGGATAATCCGCCCGAAGGCCTTCTCCAGCCTGTATGAGCTCCTGACGCTCCGTTTCTGTCAGCAGGGGCACGTCTCCGATCGGTTGGTCGGGGTCTTTTGCTATGGCGTCGAGCAACGTGCAGAAGTGGCCGGCCATCCGGTCGATCGTGCCGGCGTCGAACAGGTCCGTACGGTAGCCGAAGTTCCCGTGGAGTCCTCCAGGCGTGTCGTGCAATGCCAGCGTGAGGTCGAATTTGGCCGAGTCATTTCCGCTGCGAATCCGGCGCACCTCCAGTCCGGGCAGCTTCAGCGTCCCGTCCGACGAGTGGTACAGCTGAAACATCACCTGGAAAAGCGGCGTGCGGTTCAGGGTACGTTCCGGGTGTAATTCATCGACGAGCCGCTCGAAGGGCACGTCCTGGTGTGCGAATGCCTCCCGGACGACCTCGCCAACCCGGTGGATCAGCGTCCGAAACGTCGGATTCCCCTCGAGACGGGACCGGATCACGAGTGTATTGACGAAAAAGCCGATCAGTCCCTCGATCTCGGGTCGGTTTCTTCCGGCGATCGGGGTGCCGACCGGCAGGTCGTCGCGGCCGGTGTACCGGTAAAGGAGCACGTCGAACGCGGCCAGCAGCACCATGAAGAGCGTCGCCTTTTCGTCCCGGGCGAGTGTGTGGAGTGCAGCCGACGTTTCGGGCGGAACCTCGAAGCGGCGCCACGCCCCCCGGTTGCTCAGCACGGGCGGCCGCTTACGATCGGTTGGCAGCTCCAACACGGGAACGTTAGCGAGCTGCCGCTTCCAGTAGTCGAGCTCGTGCGCCAGCTTTTCTCCGTTCAGGTTCTCGTGTTGCCAGACTGTGTAGTCCGCGTATTGCACCGGCAGCTCCGGCAGCGGCGACGGCTCACCCTTTGAAAAGGCGTCGTACAGCACCGCCAGCTCGCGGAAGAAGACCTGCATCGACCACGCATCGGCAACGATGTGATGCAGATTGAGGATCAGGTAATAGTCGGCAGGACCGCACTGCATGAGCGAAGCACGCAGAAGGGGACCTTCTTGCAGATCGAACGGGAAATGCGCCTCCCGCAACAAAAGGCTCCGGATCGATTCTTCGTCAGCTTCGTCCTTATCGAGCTCCAACGTTGATAGCGGGATGAATAACTCAGGCGCCACTACCTGGGCAAGCTGACCGTCGATCAGGCGGAACGTGGTCCGCAACATCTCGTGTCGACGGACGATCTCGTTCAGGCTCTTTTCGAGCACCGACCGGTCAAGCTTCCCCGTGATCTGCCAGACGTACGGGACGTTGTAGACCGCGCCGTCGGAGTCGATCTGATCGATCAGCCACAGTCGCTGCTGCGCGAAAGACGCCGGGAAGACGAACACGTCCTTCTCGTTCGGGTTTCCGCTCGCTTCTACCGAAGGGTTTGTATCGATGACAGGTTCCATCCGATCTGTACGGGTGGTTGAAGATGCGGAAACGGTCACGTGTCTGTTTCAGGGGCGTCGAAGCCTTTGCGCCTGAACCCGTCGCGCCGGACCGGCTTGATGGCACCAGGGTTTTCCTTCGCTTTTTGCAGATCCGAATGCGAATCGAGTAGACGCGCAAACGACGCCACCGTCGGCGCCTCGAAGAAATACCGGATGGGGAGATGGGTCTTGAAGACGTCCTGAACCTTCGCCATCACGCGCATCACGAGGAGGGAGTGCCCGCCCAGCGCGAAGAAGTTGTCTTCGACGCCGATGTCGTCGACGCCGAGCACCGACTTCCAGATCGCGAGCAGCCGGGTCTCCACGGGCGTTCGTGGCGCCACTGCGGTCGACGCCCCGCCCGCCGTCGGCGGCGCTGGTAATGCGTTTTTATTGACCTTGCCGTTCGGAAGCAGAGGCAGTGCGAGAACGGTTACGTACTGCCAGGGGATCATGTACGAGGGCAGCCGGGACCGAACGTATTCATCCAGTGCTCCAGGCAAAAGCTCCAAATCGCCGGATGGCGCCACGTACGCAACCAGCCGTTTTTCGCCTGCTGCGTCGTCCGTGATGATCACCACCGATTCCCTGACGGCGGGGTGCTGGTTCAGCACGGCCTCGACCTCGCCCGGCTCCACCCGGTAGCCCCGGATCTTGACCTGTTCGTCCTTCCGCCCGGCAAACACCAGGGCGCCGTCCGGCAGCCATCGGGCGAGGTCTCCCGTACGGTAAAGCACCTGCCCCGGCGTTTTGCCGAACGGGTCGGGGACGAACGACTGCGCCGTGAGCTCGGGCTGGTTCAGGTATCCGAGGGCAACCCCCTCGCCGCCGATGTACAGCTCGCCCGGTACGCCGACCGGCACGGGGTTCATGTTGCGGTCGAGCACGTAAACCCACACGTTTGCGATCGGCCGGCCGATGGGCACCTCCTCGTCCTTCGACAGGGCTCGGTCGGTTAACTCTTGAAGGGTGGCGATCACGGTGGTCTCGGTCGGGCCGTACGTGTTGAAGAGCCTGACCTGGCTTCCTACCCGTTCCTTCCACTCCGCAAGCCGGTCCGGCCGTGCGCGCTCGCCGCCGATGATGACCGTGCGGATCAAGGGTGGCAGCGAGAGCTTCGCAGGCTCCAGCGCCGGCGTCAGCTCGTGCCAGAAGGCCGTCGGCAGGTCGAGCACCGTGATCCCGTACCTGCTGCATTCCTCGACGAACTTCGCCATCGAGGTGAGCATCGATTCCGTACGCAGGACGAGCGCAGCCCCGGCTGCGAGCGTGGGAAAGATTTCCTCCACAGCCGTGTCGAAGCTGATCGAGGCGAACTGAAGCACCCGGTCGTCCGGCCGGATCCCGTATGCCTTCCCCGCTGCCCACGTGAAGTTGGTTAGCGCCCGGTGCGGCACGAGGACCCCTTTCGGACGCCCGGTCGACCCCGACGTGTACATGACGTACGCGACGTCCTCATCCGTGAGGTGGACCGGAGGAGCCGTGGGTTCGTACTGGCTCAGATTGCCCTCTTGAGGGTCCACGAAAACCACCTGACCGCCAGACGCAGGCAGACGCTCGCGGAGGTGGTGCTGCGTGAGTAAAACCTCGGGGCGGGCATCGTCGAGCATCAGCGCCAGCCGTGTGTCCGGATACGACGGGTCCAGCGGGACGTAAGCCCCGCCTGCCTTCAGGATACCCAGCATCCCCACGATCATTTCCGGTGACCGCTCGACGCACAAACCCACCCGTCGGCCCGGTCCGACGCCCAGCGCCACCAGGTGGTGCGCCAGCCGATTGGCTCGCTCGTTCAGCTCCCGATACGTCAGGCGCCGGTCCTCGAAATCGATTGCCGTGGCGTCGGGCGTCCGGCCGGCCTGCCGTTCGATCCAGTCGTGGACGTATTCGTCGCGGGGATACGCCGCATCCGTTCGATTCCAGCCTTCCAATATGCGGCGGCGCTCGTTTTCCGTCAGGAGGGGGATGTGGGATACCGGCCGCTCCGGGTCCGACACCGCGCCTTCGAGCACGTTCACGTAGTGGCCGGCGAACCGCTCGATCGTGTCCGGCCGGAAGAGGTCCGCTGCGTAGCGGAACGTGCAGACGAGCCCCCCGGCCGTCTCGGTGACGTCTACGCTCAGGTCCTTGCCGTCGTTGATTCCGGCATCCAGCTCGAACGACGTGAACGTTACTTCGCCGTCCATCGGCTCCGCGTGCGGCAGGTTGCGAAGCTGGAACAGGATCTGAAAAAGCGGCCACCGGTTGTATCGCCGCTCGGGGTGCAGCTCCTCGACCAGCCTGTCGAACGGCACCTCCTGGTGGCTGAAGGCTTCGAGGGTGGTTTCACGGACTTTCTGCACGAGCTCGCGGAACGCCAGATCGCCCGAAAGGCCGGTGCGGAGAACCACCGCATTGATAAAAAGTCCGACGAGCGGCTCGACGTCGGCCTCCAGACGACCCGCTACGGGCGTGCCGACCACGACGTCCTCCCGGTCGGTGTACCGGTACAGCAACGCCTTGAACGCCGCCAGGAGCGTCATGTAGAGCGTGACGCGTTCCCGTCGGCTCCATGCCTTGATCTTTTCGGTTAGATCGTGCGGGATCACGGCCGAATGCTTCAGCCCCCGATGGCTGAGCGCCTCCGGCCTCGGATAATCCGAACGGAGCGAGAACGTGTCCGGCAGCCCCGCGAGCCGGCGCCGCCAGTAGGCGAGCTGCGACTCCAGGGCGCCGTTCTTGAGACGTTTTAACTGTCGTTCGGCATACTCCACGTACCGCGTCCGAAGCTCGGGCAGGGGAGAAGGCTTGCCCGCACGGAAAGCGGCGTAAAGCGCGGACAGTTCCCGGTGAAGGACCTGCTCCGACCACCCGTCGAAAACGATGTGGTGCGTCAGCAGGACCAGCAGGTGCCGGGCCTCCGTCAGTCGGTAGAGCACGGCGCGGAAGATCGGGCCGTGCTCCAGGTCGATCGGCCTGAGTGCTTCGAGCGCTGCCAGCTTCTCGGCCGCCCCTTCACGTTCCTCCTCCGGCAGGTGCTCGAGGTCGTGTAGTTCGACCCGCACGGGGTCCGGCGGCAGGACGAGCTGAACGGGCCGGCCGTCCGACGACGGGAAGATCGTTCGTAGCGGCTCGTGGCGGGATACGATCTCGGTCAGGCATTGCGCCAGCACGTTCCGGTCGAGCGGGCCTTTGATCGATAGCGCCGTCGGACGATTGCCCGCCGGACTCAGAGGCTCCATCTGGTGCCACACCCAGAGCCCCTCCTGCGCGGCCGCCAATGGCGCAGGCTTTCCAGCACCGGCGACCACAATTACTTTCCCAGGCTGTGGCCGGGGGAGCGCCGCGATCGGTTGGTCCGGCTCGGCGAGGGCGGCCTGGAGCAGCTCCTGATAGTGATCCACCATACCCTCGATGGTAGACCGGTCGAAAAGGTCGGAATTGTAGCGCATCTTCCCGATCATCCGATCCCCCAGCGGCGTGAAGCCGAACGCCATGTCGAACTTCGACGTGTTGAGCCTGATCGGTATGGGCGTACTCTCCAAACCGGGCAGCGAAACCGACCGCTCCTTGCCAGCCTGGTAGGTGAACATGACCTGGAAGATCGGATTGTGGCTCAGGCTTCGCTCAGGCCTCAGCTCCTCGACCAGCTTCTCGAACGGGACGTCCTGATTGGCGATTGCGTCCAGCGCCACGCCGCGAACGCGGTTTACCACGTCCATAAACGTGGGATCACCCGAAAGGTCGGATCGGATGACGACGGTGTTGACGAAGAATCCGATCAGGTTCTCGATTTCGCTCCGGTGCCGGCCTGCCATCGGCGTCCCGACGATCAGGTCCGTCTGCCCGGTGTACTGGTGCAGGAAAACCTTGAAGGTTGCCAGTAGCAGCATGAACGGGGTCAACCCGTTCTCGCGGGCAAAGCGCCTGACCTCGTCGGCAAGCTCCTCCGGAAGCTCGAACGGCACCGACCCTCCGTGGTATCGCTGGACGGCAGGCCGAGGCCGGTCCAGGGGCAGGTTGGTCACCGGCAGGGGAGCGGTGAGTTGTCGCTTCCAGTAGGCCAGCTGCCGACGGGGCTCCTCTCCCTTTAGCCACTCCTGCTGCCAGAATGCATAATCGGCGTACTGGACGGGCAGCTCGGGCAGCTCCGCCCGAGTGCCGTTCACCGTGGCTGTGTAAACTTTGGATACCTCCCGGATCATGATTGGAAACGACCAGCCGTCGATGGCAATGTGATGGGCTACCATCAGTAATGCGTGGTCGTCCGGTCCAAGCTGGACCAGCGTCACGCGCAGCATTCGGTCCCGGCTCAGGTCGTACGGACGCGCCGCTTCTTCATTCAGTAACCTTTCGAGCGCCGCTGAATCGAGACCCTTACTTTCGATCCGATTGATGAGGACGGGGTAAGGATCGTCGATGACCTGTTCCGGCGTCCCGCCGACGGATACGTAACGCGTCCGAAGCACCTCGTGCCGCTCGACGACGGCGTCGAACGCTTTCTGAAGGGCACCCTCCTCGAGCCTTCCCGTAAGCCGATGCGCCGCCGCAACGTGGTAAAAGGGACTGCCCGGATTGAGCTGGTCGAGGAACCACAATCGTTGCTGCGCAAACGAGGGTGGCACGTTCGACCGGATGCCACGGCGGACGATCTTCGACGTGGAATCAGGCGGGGGAGCCTGTTCCTTCAACCGTGTCTCGAGCAGAGCCCGCTGCTCCGGGGTCAGCGCGGCAATACGGGCGAGAAGATCGGCAGGAAGCCCTGCATCCGAAGGGGAATCACTCATCGGTAGGCTCTCCTTTCGATGTTTTCGTTCAGCACGCGCGTGCAATCGGCCACGCCGATGGTTCCGTTAACGACTGCCGGCAATCTTCCATCACGCTCCCGCAGGCTGAGCATCGCCTTGTGGATGGCTTCCTGGACGGGGAAAAGGCACGGCGTGCTGTAAATCACCATCGACGCCCCGGCCGCGCAAAGCTCCGTCAGACTGCAAAGCGGCGACTTGCCGCCCGCGATCTGGTTGAAAACGACCGGCAGATCCACGTGCGACTTCACCTCCGACAGGATGGCGAGGTCGCGCAGGCCGTCCACCAGGATGGCATCGGCGCCCGCCGCCGCGTAGGCGTCCACACGCCTAAAGATGTCTTCCGGATCGCGCGCGTCAGTTCGCGCCACCACGAACATCTCGCGCCGCGTGGCCAGCACCTGCTCGAGCTTCTTCACGTAATCGTCCACCTCCATGAGCAACTTGCCGTCGAAGTGGCCGCAGTGGCGGGGCCGGCGCTGGTCTTCGAGCACCACCCCCGACGCCCTCATCGCCTCGAGCACCGAAACGGTGTGGCAGGCCACCTCCGTGTCGCAGTAGCCGTCGTCGATGTCGACGAGCAGGTGGACGTCGGGCAACACTGTCCGAATGCGCTGCACGAACGCGGTGATGTCGGTCCACGTGATGAAACCGATGTCCGGCAGTCCGTAGTAGCTCGCCGCGAACCCGAAACCGCTGATGAAAAGTGCGTCGTAATGCTGGGCGGCGATGGTGGCGGAAAACACGTCGTAGACGCCGATGAAGGGCATGATGCCTCGGTTCGAGACTTCTTCCCGCAGGGGGAGTAGGGAGCGGCTAACCTCGTACATTCGTCCTCGTGTTTGGATGATTTGAGTTCCGGGCAAGAGGGGTTACAGGGTGCAGCAATAGGATTCCTGGACCTTCAGGGTGCGGGCAGGGAGCCGTTTTCGACCTCGATCAAAATGTGGTTCAGCTTCTGCACGCCCGAGCTCTCTGCCATTCGTTTTGTGATGGCGGCGGACAGCTCCGCGATCGTCGGCGCACTGAGCAGCAGATGGACGGGTATCTCAGTGTTCAGGCGGCTGCGCAACCGCGCCGCCATCCGAACGGCCAGAAGCGAATGCCCGCCCAGCTCGAAGAAGTTGTCGCGTACGCCGACCCGGTTCAGGTGCAGCATTTCCTTCCACAGTGACGCCAGCTCCCGCTCGAGCGGCGTGTAGGGCGCCACGTAAGCCTCCTTATTCTGAGCGGGTTCGGGTGCGGGAAGCGCCTTCCGGTCGACTTTGCCGTTGGGCGTGAGGGGCAGCGCCTCCAGGAACACGAAAGCCGAAGGAATCAGGGCGGCAGGGAGGTATCGGGCGAGATGGTGTTGCAACGACGCGGTGGTTACGTCCTCTTCGGCCACGACGTAGGCCACGAGCTGGTGCTGTCCCGTTTCTTTTTGCCGCGCAACCACGGTGCAAGCGCGGACGCTCGGGTGCCGGCTCAGCACCGCGACCACCTCCCCGGGCTCGACGCGCACGCCGTTGACCTTCACCTGGTCGTCCAGCCGCCCCTCGACGACGAGCAGGCCGTCCGGCCGGTAGTATCCGACGTCGCCCGTCCGATACAGCACGTCGTCCCGTTCGTCCGACCAGGGGTTCGGCACGAAACGCTCCTTCGTTTGCTCCGGCGCGTTGAGGTACCCACGGGTTCGGAACGGAGTGCGGATGGTGACTTCACCCGGCTCGAGAATGCCGCAAGGTTGGCCTCCTGATCCCACCACTATGGCTTGGATCTGCGGAAGGGGCACGCCAACTGGCAACAGTCCCGGCTCGGGGTCTTCCGGAACGATGTAAAACACCTTGGCCATCGTCGTTTCGGTTGGCCCGTACAGGTTGACCATCCCGTGGGTACCGAATGCATCGCGCCATGCTTCGACGAGCTTACCTGTGAGGGGCTCGCCGGCGAAGTACGTCCACCGCAAACGTGCCGTCCCGCGTTCGATAGTCCGACGTGCGTCCAACCACGATCGGGCAAGCGACGGCACCGCGTGGATAAGGGTAATCCCCCGCGATACGATCCACGCCATCACTTCTTCGGGCAACAGCGCTTCCTGAGGCAGGCAAAGCGTGCCCCCGCTCGTCAGGGGCAGGAAGATCGTCCGCAGCACCACGTCGAAGGAGATACCGGTCAGGCCAGCACAGCGGTCGCCGGGGCCGGCGTCGAACGTCTGGCGTTGCCAGTCGAGGAAGTGGCTGATGCCCCGGTGTTCACCCAGCACGGCCTTGGGCGTGCCCGCCGTTCCGGAGGTGAAGAAGATGAACGCCGCGTCCTCGGGTCGGACGTTCGGCAGGTCTTCAAGCCTATCGTCGAGCTCCCGTACGACGTCGCCGAGCCGAAGGATACGCGAGGGTGAAAGCTCGGCGCACCATTCCGGCGAAACGTCGGCTTCTCCGGTCAGCACGGCGTATCGGGCTCGTCCTTCACGCAACATCAGAGCCTTTCGCTCGCGAGGAAAGACGGGATCGACGGTCATCACGACACCCCCACAGCGCCAGACCCCCAGGATCCCGGCAACGAGGTCGAAGCCGAGCGGGCCGCTCAGGGCGACGGTTTCGCCGGGCTGAAGCCCCCGCCGCCGCAGCTCAAAGGCGATCTGAAGCGACCGGCGGTACAGATTCGCATAGCTGTAGTGTCGGTCCCCCTCCTCGATAGCCGTCCGTTCCGGAAAATCCCGGGCTAGCTGGTCCACGGTCTTAAAGACCGGCTCATGCACAGGCTGCGGAAGCGAAAGGCTCAGGTCGGGCAGGATCGACTTGTCCCTATCCGTTCGTAAGGAATACACGTCGATGGCCGTATCCGGCGCCGAAACGATCTGTTCGAGCAGCCCGACGTATTGCTGCTGGAGCAGATCGATCGTCTCGGACGAAAACAGGTCGCGGTCGTAGGCACACACCCCGTACAGGCGGCCGTCCCGCTCGGTGAACTCCAGCGACAGCTCATACCGCGCGAGGCCGCTGTCGACCTGCTCGATCTCGACCTGCAATCCAGCCTCCGTTTCGATGCTTTTCGGATAATTTCGAAGCTGGAAAACAACCTGGTACAGGGGCAGCCGGTTCGGTTGCCGTTCGGGGTGCAGCTCGGCTACCAGCTTCTCGAAGGGTACGTCCTGGTTCGACAGTGCTTCGAGCACCGTCACGTGGACCTGCCTGAGGAAGCTTCGGAACGCCGGGTTGCCGCTCAGGTCAGCCCGTAACACCAAAACGTTGATGAAGCACCCGATGAGACCCTCCGTATCCGCGTGCCTGCGCCCCGCCACCGGGCACCCGACCGTCAGATCGTCCTGCCTCGAATGGCGGTGGAGCAGCACCTGGAAAGCCGCCAGTAGAAGCGTAAAAAGCGTGACTCTTTCCCGCCTGCTCAGCTCCTGGAGCGAGGCGGTTAGCCCGGCCGGCACCTCGAAGTAAAGCTCGGCGCCCCGATGGCGCGGTCTCGACGGGCGGGCGTAATCGGTCCGCAGGTCGAGCGGTTGCACGCCGTCCAGCCGACGCCGCCAGTAATCGAGTTGCCGCTCGACGGTCTCCGACCGCAGCCATTCCCGTTGCCGACGCGCGTAATCGCCGTACTGGATGGGAAGCCCGGGCAGGGGAGAGGGCTGCCCGGCCGAAAAGGCCTCATAAAGGACGGCCAGCTCCCGCCTGAAAACGTCCGTCGACCACCCGTCGAAAATCGCGTGATGAGCGACGAGCACCAGGTCGTGCTCTCGCTCGGCGAGCCGGATCAGCAGCATCCGAAGGAGAGGTCCACGCTCCAGATCGGTCGGACGCCGGACCTCCTCCTGCGCGATCCGAATGCGTTCTGCCTCCCGAACGCGTTCGGGGAATCCGCTCAGATCGACGAACCGCAGGGGCGCCTTGAAAGGCTCGTGGACGATCTGGCGGGGCTCGCCGTCGACCTCTTCGAACGTCGTGCGCAGCACCTCGTGCCGCCGCAGGATCTCCTTCAGACTCGCCGACAGGACCTGCCGGTCCAGCGCTCCGCGCAGCCGGAACACGCGGAGCGTGTGGTACACCGGAACGTCCGGCTCGGTAAGGTGAATCAACCGGATACGGTCCTGGACGAATGAAAGGGGAGCGGGACCGTCCACTTGGCTAACCGGTACTTCCGCTTGTATCGGCCGGCCTCCCAGCGCCGACAGCCGCTCCTCGAGCATGCGCTTCCGTTCGGAAGAGAGCTGGAGGCGGGGCTGCGAAGTGTCGGGTCGCGCTGGCATGGCTTACCACTGGTTATGCCCGTGGAGGACGCGGCTAGGGCAGGCTTTCTTCCGTGCGGACGAGACGGGTATCGATGAGCGTGGCCTGCTCGGCAATAGTGGGGGCGTCGAAGAAATCGAGCACCGAAAGCTCCAGATCGAACTCCTGCCGAATGCGAGAGAGAAGCCGCGTGGCCAGCATCGAGTCGCCCCCGACGTCGAGGAAATGGTCGTTTACGCCGACGCCGTCCAGCCCCAGGATTTCGATCCACAGCGCCGCCAGCACCTTTTCGACGGCCGACACCGGTTCAGTGGACGGCTCCCGTTCGGACGGCGTCTCCGGCTCGGCTCTCACGCCGACGCCTAACCGCTCGGCGAGGCCGATCCGTTGGATCTTTCCCGTAGGGCCCTTCGGAATCTCTTGCAGGAACAGGATCTGCCGGGGCACCTTGAACGCGGCGAGACGTGCGGCCGCAAACTCGCGAAGCTGCCGTTCCGTAACCGTACGCTCCGGATGCAAAACGACGGCCGCCGCGACGTCCTCCCCGAGCGCCGGATCCGGTACGGCAAACACGACGGCCTGGGCAACCGCCGGGTGGTCCAGCAGCACCTCGTCTACCTCACGCGGCGAGATCTTTTCTCCCCCGCGATTGATGATTTCCTTCAGGCGCCCCGTGATCGTCAGGTAGCCGTCCTCGTCGAACGATCCCTGATCGCCCGTCCGGAACCAGCCGTCCGTGAACGCGCGTGCGTTGGCTTCGGGGTTGTTCTCGTAGCCGCCCATCACATTTGCGCCGCGGATGACGATCTCGCCCGTCCTCCCGGGCGGCAGCAGATGGCCTGCTTCATCCATGATGGCGACCTCGGGTCCTGCGGCCAGTCCAACCGTTCCGGGCTTCCGTTTTAAGGGCGGCAGCGGGTTGCTCGCCATCTGATGTGCCGCCTCGGTCATCCCGTACGCCTCGACCACCGGCGCTCCGAACGTCTGCTCGAGCGCTTCGAGCACCTGCGGTGCAAGCGACGACGAGGACGACCGGATGAAACGCAGCAGATTCTCTTCGATCACCCGTCTGTTGTCGCCCGCACGCGCCAGGATTGCCTGGTGCATCGTCGGGACCGCCGTGTACCAGGTCGGCCGGCACGCCATCATCCAGTCGAAGAACTGCGGCGCATAGAAGCCCGGCGTGCAACACACCCGTCCGCCTGCAGCCACTGACGCCAGCACCGCCGCCATCAGGCCGTGAATGTGGAAGAGCGGCATCACGTTCAGGCAGCGGTCTTCCGGACCGAGATGGAGCGTTCGGGCAATGTTGTGCGCTGATGCGCACAGGTTCCGGTGCGTCAACGGCACGATCTTCGGCCGGGAGGTCGTGCCGGACGTGTGGAGGATCAGGGCTACGTCGTCTGCTTCAGCCGTACCCGTCCCGGTATTCTCTCCTATCGGCTCTCCTTCAAGCTCGAACAGCCCGGCAGCCTCGTCGTAAAGCGGCTGGAGCTGTAAAATCGGGATCCCGAGCGCGCTGGCCGTTTCCGTCGCCGGTGAGGTCTCCCCGGCCAGCACGATGAGCGCCTTCGCCTTAAGATCGGTCAGGTAAAAGCTGAACTCGGCCTCCTGGTACGCGGGGTTCAGGGGCGCGCTGGTCGCATGTGAGGCGACGGCGAGGAACGCCGTCGCCATCTCCGGCCCGTTCGGCAGCACGATTGCTACCCGGTCGTTCCGTCCAATCCCCAGCGCGTTGAGCCGCTCCCCCGTGCGCGTGATGAGCCCGAGCAGATCGCCATACGACAGCGGCTTCCTCCCCGGCGCCTCGATCGCCCCCGCCCGTGCATCCGTCGCGACTCGTGAAGAGAGAAGCAGATAAACCGAGTCCACGACCCGAGGAGGGGTTTCTTCAACGATGTGAGAGATCATGGAACCGTCGAGGAGCCTGAATAGAGCGGGCCTTGCCGGAGACCCGTGCCGACGACCTTAGAGGATGTAAAAAGGATTAAATACCCCGAAATAGGTGTAGTCTTTAAAACGCAATCTTTCAGGCCGTTGGAGAAAAATGCCCCCCATCTTTGGCTCCCGGGACCTATCTCCGAAGACGCGGATGGATTGTGGACAGGTAAACCATATGGAATTGCTCGTAGCGTATGAATAGAGATTTATCAAAAGCGAATTGCCCGTCTATGCCCCGATGATTAGATCTGTTGTGCCTCCTCCAGGGCAGATTCCAGGACCATTTGCAGGAATGCTTCTGCTTGCATGCGGCTCACGCTTGGAAAGCCGTCGAGGAAATCCTCCTGCGTTTCGCCGCCTTTGAGATAATCGATGAGCGTATGCACCGGAACGCGTGTACCCGCAAAAACGGGAGTACCGCCCAGGATTTCCGGATCTCGTTGAATGATCTGCTCTCGTTTCATGGCTTGCCACCTCCAATTCTCTGACGCCACAGGCAGCTTTTGGTCCGTCCTGTTTCTTTATGGCGGCATAGCTTGAATTCTACGACATACCACCCTGATCGTGTAAATAACGTCCCCACTACGAACTCCTTGCGCCGGAAGTAGATGGGGTTTGCGCCCAAGTTTTTCCGTCGGCAGGCGCCCTTTCGTGTATCGTTCTCGATCCCGACTGCCGCAACCTCCCGCTCGCGCCGCCTCATGTTCTTTACCTACGTCCCGGTATCGTCGCTGCCGCGCCTGGCCTGGTGTGCCCTTCTCCACCGAAACGATCCTGAAATTACCGTCTTGCACGGACCCTGGGTCGAGACGCGCGAGGATGGCTTCTTCGAGGGTGCGTGGGACGGATCGTTCGACGAAGGCCGGCCAGACGAAGCAACGACGTTCACCGGGTCGGGCGCGCGACTCGTGAGGGACCACATCGTCTTTGTCACCCCCACCCACATGAACGAGCACATCCACTCGCTCCGCGCCGGGGACGACCTGTATTTTTCGAATTCCTTGCCTTTCCTGCTCGAACGGTCCGATCATACGCTCGATCCATTCTATCCCTTTTACGGCTATGACCTGCGATGGCAGTTCCACTGGGGTCTCGAACGTCCGTGGAAGTCCATTCGGCTGCAAAACGGCAACCGGGCGTATCAGCACTATCACGGCAACCTGGTCGTCGAGCCCGGCCTGACGATTACCCGCGAGGAGAAACGCTTGCCCTCGCCACCGACTGATTTTGCGGACTACTACCGCCTCCTCGAGCAAACGGTTGTCAAGGTCGCCGAAAATGCCGCTTCTCCGGGCCGAAAGCAGCCGTTCCGGCCGGTTACGTCGCTTTCAAGAGGGTACGACTCCCCGGCGGTCGCCGTGCTAGCCCGGCATGCGGGGTGCCGCGAGGCCGTCACGTTCAGGGACCAGGAGGAGGGTGAAAACGACCGGAACGACTGCGGCGCCGAAATCGCCGGGCTGCTCGGGCTCGACGTCACGGTGTTCGACCGGTACGGCTACAAAAAGCACCCAGGCTTGCCCGAAGCGGAGTTCTGCGCCTTCCCCTTTCCGTCCGACATGGTCGTGGCCGGAATGCAGCGGAAGCTTGCCCGCAGCCTGCTGTTCATGGGATGGCACGGCGATACCGTCTGGAATCCCGACGCGTCTGCCATCTACCCCTACCTCCAGTGGAACTTGAAAACCGACACGGTCTGGCTGGCCGGCAACGGGATGGGTGAATTCCGTCTTCGCACCGGGTTCTTCCTGTTCCCCGTTCCGTACATCGCCGCACTGCACGTGCCCGCCATTCACAAGATCACCGTCTCGCCCGAGATGAAGCCGTGGACGCTTGGAGGGGAATACGACCGCCCGATCCCGCGCCGCATTCTCGAAGAAGCAGGGGTCCCGCGCGGCCTCTTCGGGTTAAAAAAAAGAGCGGGCGCCTTCTACTGGATCGATAACCCCGGCCAGCTTTCCGAAACGAGCCGGAAGGACTTCGACGCGTTCTTTTCCTTCGTTTGGGACCAGGTGCCGCTTTTCCGAAAGCTGCGCTACTGGTTTCTGCATCAGGTCTTCCGCTTCAACCGCCTCGTGTTTCGCGCAAACGACCCGGTCGGCCCCACCGGCCTGCCGGCAAAAATTATGGACGCGCGGTTCAAACGCTACCCCCCGAAAATGGCGTATTTACTACATTGGGGAATCGAGCGAACCCGCGACCGCTACGCGCTGCCGGGTTCACCAAGGTATCGGAGAGCATCAGCGGATCAGATCGCCGTACCTGAGTCGTACGCTGATTGAGCCTACAGAAACCCGTTCTAAACCTTGCCGAAACCATGAAAGCTTTCCTTGCCCTGATCTTCCTCTGGTCTTCAGGCGCCGTCATTACTCCGCCTGATTCCTCCGTCGTTACGCTGCCCCGCTCCACGCCCGAAGCGCAGGGCATATCTTCTGCTGCCATCCTCGACTTCATCGAAACCGCCGACCGGGAGATCGACGCCATGAACAGCTTCATGCTGGTGCGCCACGGGCAGGTGGTTGCCGAAGGCTGGTGGGCGCCGTACGACGCCGCCACCCCGCACGTCCTCTACTCCCTCAGCAAGAGCTTTACGTCAACCGCCGTCGGACTGGCCGTCGCCGAAGGCAAGCTCAGCATCCACGACCGAGTCATTGACTTCTTTCCCGAAGATGTCCCCGCCGAACCGTCCGAGAATCTGAAATCCATGCGTGTGCACGACCTGCTGCGCATGTCGGCCGGGCATGAGGTGGAAGTTTCGCTCGGCCTTAACGACGTCTGGACTCGCGCCTTCCTCCACCACCCTGTTCCCTACAAGCCGGGCACCCACTTCCTCTACAACACCCCGGCCACCTACATGCTCTCGGCCATCGTTCAGAAGGCCACCGGCCAGACGGTCTTCGACTACCTCCAGCCAAGGCTCTTCGAACCCCTCGGCTTCGAGGACCACTCGTGGGGCACAAGCCCGCAGGGCGTCACCCTCGGAGGGTATGGCCTCAACATCCGCACCGAGGACATCGCCCGCTTCGGCCAGCTCTACCTGCAAAAAGGCATGTGGAACGGGAAGCAGCTCATCCCAGCATCCTGGGTAGAAGCCGCCACCGCTCGGCAGACCTCGAACGGCAGCAACCCCGATAGCGATTGGGAGCAGGGATACGGCTACCAGTTCTGGCGCAGCCGCCACAATACCTACCGCGGCGATGGCGCCTTCGGACAGTATTGCATGGTCTTCCCCGATCAGGACGCTGTCGTCGCCATCACGAGCGGTGTGCGCGACATGCAGGCCGTGATGAACCTCGTGTGGGACAAGCTGCTGCCCGCCATGTCCGACGCCCCCCTGCCGGAGGATCCCGCCACACAGGCGCGGCTCAAAGAGAAGCTCTCAAGCCTTGCCGTCAAAACCGTTTCGGGTAAAGCGGATTCACCCCTTACCGAAAGCGTCTCGGGTAAGTGGTTCGATTTGGCCGAAAACGACCTCGGTGTTGCGGCGGTGTCGATCGACTTCAGCGGCCCGCAACCCGTCCTCCAGATGCAGACCGCCCAGGGCGACGGCCGCATCGAGATCGGCTTCGAGACGTGGCAGAAGGGCCATACGTTCTTCACCAACGGCATCGGCCGCGCCCTGCTTCAGGCAGCGGACTTTGCCGTCGGCGCAAGCGGCGCCTGGACCGCCGACGATACCTACACCGTCAAGCTTGTGTACTACGAAACCCCGTTCTACACGACCATGAACTTCCGCTTCGACGGCGACGCCCTCACCATCGACTCGGAGCACAACGTTGCCTTCGGCCCGACCAAACGCCCCACGCTGACCGGCCGCGCCAGGTAAGCCTAGATTATAAATCGAGCACGAGCTGGTGCGATCCGCCATTTTCTGTGGGGCTCGTCAGGCCGGACACCGAAAGACCCAGCAGCCGCACCGGCCGCGTCGGCAGCGAAGGCTCGTTTAGCAGGATCCGACTGATTCGGAAGAGCTCTTCTGGCGACCGGACCTCGTGGGGTAGCGTCCGGCTCCGCGTTTGCTGGACGAAGTCGAAGTACTTGATCTTGAGCGTAACCGTGCGCCCGGTAGTGCCGCTGCGTTCCAGCCGCCGGGCCACTTCTGCCGAGATGTACTCGAGCCGCTTGAGAAGGTCAGCCTCTTTGATAAGGTCCTCTTCAAACGTCCTTTCCGCTCCGACCGACTTGCGCTGGCGGTCGGGGCGGACCGGGCGGTCGTCCAGTGCCCGCGCAATCCGGTAGAAGTGGCTGCCCGCCTTCCCGAAATGCTTCCGGAGCTCTTCTTCGCTCCGCGCACGGAGGTCAGCGCCTGTCTCGATTCCCATCGCCCGCATCCGCTCGGCCGTCACCGGTCCGACCCCGTAAAATCGGTCGACGGGCAGCGCCGCAACGAAGGCCTCTGCCTCTTCCGGCAGGATCACCGTCAGGCCGTCCGGCTTGTTCACGTCGGAGGCGAGCTTTGCCAGAAACTTGTTGATCGATACGCCCGCCGATGCCGTCAGGCCGGTTTCCTTTAAGATCCGTGCTTTGATCTCCCGGGCGATCAGCGTCGCCGACGGCGGCCCTTGTTTCACGTGCGTGACGTCGAGGAACGCCTCGTCAATCGATAGCGGCTCGACCAGGTCGGTGTAGGTGTAGAAGATCTCCCGAATCTGGTGTGAAACGGCCCGGTAAACGTCGAACCTCGACTTTACCAGGATGAGCTGAGGGCAGCGCCGGCGCGCCACTACCGTCGGCATCGCCGACCGCACCCCGTACGCCCGGGCCTCGTAGCTCGCCGCCGCCACGACGCCCCGGCGCGACGTACCCCCGACTGCAACGGGCTTTCCACGCAACTCGGGATTGTCGCGCTGCTCAACGGATGCGAAAAACGCATCCATGTCGATGTGAATGATCTTCCGATACACGGCCCCCATCGATACCGGCTTTTCAGGGAAGATAGGCCGTTATACGAAAGATCCGTAAGGGTTGACGGGATCTTCTATCTGAAAAAATGACTCGAAGACCCGTTTTCTCAGCGCGAGAAGGGCTTAATGTTGTGATTGAACCGGAAGAGGTTCGTGGGGTCGTACTTCTCTTTCAGCGCCACCAGCCGGTCGTAGTTTTTCCCGTAGGCCGTGTGGATCAGCTCCTGGTCTTCCTCGCCGAGCCCGCCAAAGTTGAGGTAGGCGCCCCGGCCGAAACGCCGCACCGCGTCGTAGAATTGTCTGGTCCAGGCGATGTTCTCCTCACTGGCGCTCGGACTCACCCAGGTCGCATCGATGTTCAGCAGGTACTGCGCCGACCGGTACCCGATCGGAGTCGCGTCGTCGGGCACACGGCTGACCGCTCCGCCGAGGTGCCGGATCGGGATCAACGTTTTGAGCGACGGCCGCTTTGCGGCGTGCGCCTGGATCAGGTCGATCGTTTCGTCGCTCAAGTCGTCCATGTACAGCGACTTCCAGTAGTAGTATTGCCCGTCGGGGAACAGCGCGTCGAACATCTGCTGGACGGCGAGGAAAGGCTGTACGCCGCTCACGTCGATCAGGGGTTCGGCCAGCGTCCGGAGCGGAGCGAACGTACGGGCTCCCTCCTCGATGGGTCCTGCATACAATCCTCCCACACCCACAAATGGCGTATTCCAGAGTGCTTCCGGAAAGGGTGGAACCGCGGGAATGGTCCAGATCACCGTGTCCGTCGTTGCCTCGTCCGGCGCCGTACGGGTCCAGTCACGCCAGGCGCGCAGGACTTCGGCCGCCCGGTCGATCGGGTACATCGTCGTCATAAAGAAGACCTGCGGTCCAACCGGGTGCAGCTTGAACTCGAAGGACGTGATGACGCCGAAGTTGCCGCCGCCCCCGCGAATGCCCCAGAAGAGGTCGGGATGGTCGGTTTCGCTCACCGTCAGGCACTGCCCGTCCGCCGTTACGACGTCCGCAGAGATCAGGTTGTCCACGCTCATCCCGTACTTTCGTCGCAGCCAGGAGAGTCCGCCGCTGAGCGTGAGTCCCGCCAGCCCCGTCATGGACACGTTGCCCCCGGGCACGGCCAGCCCGAACACCTGCGTCTCACGGTCGAGGTTACCCAGCGTGACCCCCGCCTGCGCGCGCACCGTGCGACGGGCCGGATCGACGCGGATGCCCTTCATGTAGGTCAGGTCGATCACCAGGTGGCCGTCGTTCATCGCAAAACCTGCAACGCTGTGCCCGCCGCCTCGGACGGAAACGAACAGGCCGTTGTCCCGCGCGAAGTTCACAGCCGAGATGACGTCGGCCACGCCGGCGCAGCGGACGATGAACGCCGGGTAGCGGTCGATGAGCCCGTTCCAGACCAGCCTCGCCCGGTTATAGCCACGGTCGCCGGGCCTCAGCACCAAACCGGTCAGCTCGCGTCTGAAAGCCTCGATCGCCAGCTCATCGGGTAGCGGCCTATCATGGAAGGTAGAAGGGCTCCGTTTCGTTTCCATGCGCGATGAACCCCGTACGTTGGTTAATTGGTCAAACCGGCTCACACCACCCGGGCCGAATGCGACGACCGGGTACCTATTCCTCCGCGCGTCTCACCTACCTACCTGAGCGCCCGAATGACCCATTTACGGCTAATGAAATCCAATCGTTTCAAGAATTAAGCTACAGCCGCTTCACCGTGCGAGATTTACGTGGAAATGTGGAGGGGTAGGGAGGTTTTTTTCGCCGTTGGCTACCTTTCGGCGATCTAAAGAGGGCGAATTGATCTAACGAGGGCACTATGAGCGCTCAGACGCTATCACACTGGATTCCCGCAGCCCTGACGGGATTGCTTTCCACGAAATTTATGATGACCGGCCGTGAGAAAGAGCTGGCACCACTATGGAACGAGCTGGACACACCCTCGGGCGGCGGCGTGTTCGACCCCTCCATGGTGGACGGGCTGCCCGAACCGGCGAAGCGTTGGCTGCTCCGGGCGATCACGCCCGGCACCCCGTTACGTCACACCGCTACGCTGTCCATGAGCGGCTCGATACGGCTCAAACCGGGCGCCGAGCCGCTCCCGATGAAGGCCGAACAGATCCTCGCGCCGCCCCGCGGCTTCATCTGGAAGGCACGGGTGAGCAAAGGCCTCATGCGGATCAGCGGGTTCGACCGCCTGGTGCACGGAACCGCAAAAATGCGCTGGTGGCTCTACGGCCTCGTGCCCGTCGTCAAAGGCGAAGGGATCGACGTGGACCGGTCCGCAGCCGGGCGTCTCGCCGGCGAGGCCGCCCTCGTCCCGGCCTCCCTGCTGCCTGGAACCGGTGTGCGCTGGGAAGCCATTGACGACCGCTCGGCCCGCTACCTGATGACCGTCGGCAACGAGCAGGTCGCCACCACCGTTGTAGTCGACGAAAATGGTTTCCTCGAACGCGTGAGCATCAACCGGTGGAAGGACGACGCCGGTGGTGGAAAGCCCGGCTACGCCCGCTTCGACGTCGATCAATGGGAAGACGAACGCACCTTCGACGGCTACACTATCCCCACTCGTTTCCGCGCCGGCTGGAATCTCGGCGCCCTCGACGAGTTTCCGTTCTTCTACGCCCGGATCGACGAGATCACCTACCGGTAGGACCGAAATACAACCAATTCTCTGTGTTTTCCTACCTTATTTTCTGCCAACTTTGAAGAAAAACCTTCCGGGAATCCAATGAAACGAATCACCCTCTTCGTCTGCCTCTTCCTGATTCTTGCGTTCCCGCTCCGGGCTCAGGAGCTTTACGAACACGCCGGCGGGGTGAACACTCGGTGGGCCAGTGGAGAAAATCCCCGGGGTGAAAAGGGTCAGGGCGGTCTCGAGAATCGTGGCGCCAAGGGTCATGCTTTCGATATCCTGCCGGCCGGCCAATCGCTTACGTTGTTGGACGTCCAGGGCGCCGGCATCGTCCGGCGAATGTGGGTCACCCTCAACGACCGCTCGCCTGAGATGCTGCGCGCCCTCCGCCTCGACATGTACTGGGACGGTGCGTCGAAACCTGCGGTCTCCGTTCCTTTCGGAGATTTCTTCAACGCAGGCCTCGGAATGCTGGTACCGTTCGAAAATGCCCTGTTTGCGAGCCCCGAAGGCCGCTCCTTTGTGTTTTTCGTTCCCATGCCCTTCCGCTCCGGCGCGCGCATCGTGCTAACCAATGAAGCCTCCCGGGACCTCGGGCTCGTCTTTTACGACGTGAACTACACGTTAGGGGACGACCTCGATGAAGACGTTCTGTACTTCCACGCGTACTGGAACCGCAACCCGGCTACGGAGCTCGGCCGGGACTTCGAGATTCTGCCGGCCCTGAACGGCAAAGGGCGGTTCCTCGGTATGCACGTCGGCGTACGTACCGATTCGTCCTATTCGAATACGTGGTGGGGTGAGGGAGAAGTGAAAATGTTCCTCGACGGTGACGTCGACACGCCGACCCTCGTTGGAACCGGAACCGAAGACTACATCGGCACGGGATGGGGACAGGGGGCTTATATCAACCGGTATCAGGGCGCACCCGTCGCCGATCCAGAAAACCGCCGGTGGACTTTTTATCGCTACCACATCCCCGATCCGGTTTTCTTCAACAGTGGCATTCGGGTTACCCTTCAGCAGATGGGTGGTGCTCCAAAGGATCAGGTGCTCGAAATGATCGCCGCAGGCGTCAACCTCCAACCCGTCTCCATCGATGCAGGCGGAAGGCCGAATTTTATCAAGCTCCTCGAACGTGACCCCGTCCCGAGTCTGGACGACCCTGGCCTGCCCGACGGCTGGGTCAACTTCTACCGCAGCGACGACGTCTCATCCGTGGCCCTTTTCTACCTCGCCAGCCCCACGTCCAACCTCCCCCCACTGCAGCCGGTA
>CBINFS010000033.1:0-40707 GCA_966250015.1 uncultured bacterium
TTTGCCCTCGCTGAAAGCCTGGATACCGGCGACGACGGCGATGCCGACGATCACGATGCCGAGGACGAGGAGAAGAAGTTGTTGTTGACCCATGGTTGAGCCTCCTTAGTTATGTGTGTGTGATTGGTACTGGTTTTTTCTGTTCATTCCGATCCGGGCGACTCACGACGCCTCGTGCGGCGTTGTATCGACCCTGGACCGGTCTTCATTAAGAGTTTTCTTGCGACTCCGAGGCCGTACGGGAATCATTCTCAGGACCGTTTCGGGCGTCGCCCTTCCGCTCCCCTCTTCCTGCCGCTCCCCGGAAGATTACGTTGCATTTTTTCTGGTTTGCGCGACTCCTCGCGGGGCTCAGGGGCGTCGGTGACGCCTCTGATCGCCTTTCCCGCTCGCGTAAAGGGGGTCAACATTCTTCGTGCCAGAATTGCGAGGCCGACGTGCCGGGTGCTGATTCTACCTGATTCAGGCTATTCAGAATATGCTTTTCGAAAGTCTGACAGTCATCAGGTCCAAACCCAGTTTTTTCAGGTCTTTGCTCCCACAATTTCAGCTGCTTTTCCGGAATGACGGAAGATTCTTCCGTTTGAGCGCGTCCGGATACTCGGGCTTCATTTTCACGGACAATCAAACTGGCCTTCCCCGTTCCGCCTGGGGGCTCAAGGACATCCCCGTAGCCCCTCAAGGCCTCAGGGACGTGGAGCCATTCATGTGGCAAGGAGCCCGGTACTTAGCACGACTCTACGATCCCCTTGAGGAGATCATAGGGGTGTAATTCGGATAGCTCACTGCCGGCACAACTCCTTGCGCCTATGTTTAGCAATTACAACTCCGTGTCCCCTCAAGGCGCGGTGGCGAAGCGTCGTACAGGGGCTTTGTAGCCTGATAACAGTGTGATCTCACGATTCCGTACAGGCTCGAAGCGTGTTCTTCACGACGATCGGGCTGCGGATTAGGGCTCGGATTCAGGACATGATGAGGCGGAACGTGTAAGCACCCGCCGGGCGGCAATTTTTTCTTGCAAAACGGGCCATTTCGCGAATGTGGAGATCGTATTAAGGGAAAGCGGGGTGGCGCGGCAGATTTTGAAGAGGCGCGGAAAGAGGTCCCGCAGGGCGGTGCTGGGATGGTGGAAACGGTTACGTTTGGTAATCGTGAAGGAACTTCCGAACCGCGTGGAGATTCGGTTAAGGAATTGTAACGTTTGCAACGAAGGATAAAAAAGTCGGGGCAGAACCTAACGTTCTCGATCCTTTTACGTCTTCAAGGTCCTTAGAAGGTTATAAAACGGAACCATTGTGACGAAAGCCGGATAAGCAATCAGACAAGGCAGAACGTTCTTTTCACCCATAAAGGAGCTACGTCATCATGAACGAGACGAATAAAGCGGGTGTTTTCTTTCAGGAGATCAAGGTGAAGGGCAACCAGCTGGTGGACAAGGTCCGCGAGATCGTCGAGGAAGGCAACGCGCGGCGGGTCATCATCAAAAAGGATGGCCGCAACATCCTGGAGTTTCCGCTATCGGTCGGCGTGGGAGGCGCCACCGCCGCGATCCTGCTCGCGCCGACGCTCGCCGCCATCGGCGCCTTCGCGGCGCTGGTGACGGACGTCCAGGTCGTCGTGGAGCGCGAAAAAGAGGATCCGGAAGCTCTCATCACGACCTCGACGGAGATGCCCAAGGAAACCGCCGAGTCGTCGGACCCGTCCATCTAAGCAGGACCGGCTACAGTTTGCTCGAAAAGGCTTCGGCATCCACGCCGGGGCCTTTTTGTTTTTTGAAAACCGCGTACCTTGAGGCGTTTTTACAACCAGTCTGCTGGCGATTGCCGTGAACGAAATCCTCCCCACCTACGCCGACGTCGAGGCCGCTGCCGGGCGGCTGAAAGGAATTGCCAACCGCACGCCCGTGCTCACTTCGCGCACCTTCAACCGCCTGACCGGAGCTTCGGCCTTTTTCAAGTGCGAAAATTTCCAGCGCGGCGGGGCGTTCAAGTTCAGAGGCGCCTACAACGCCCTGAAACGGATTGCCGAAGCCGGAAAGGCCACGGGGGTGCTGACGTACTCGTCGGGCAACCACGCGCAGGCGCTGGCGATGGCGGGCGGGCTGCTCGGGATCCAGACGACGATCATCATGCCGTCGGACGCCCCGGCCGTGAAAGTCGCGGCCACGAGGGGCTACGGCGCCGAGATCATCCTGTACGACCGGTCCGAGACCACAAGGGAAGCGCTGGGAAGGCGGCTATCCGAAGAGCGCGGGCTGCCCATCGTCCCGCCGTACGACCATCCAGACGTGGTAGCCGGGCAGGGCACGGCGGCTTTGGAGCTCTTCGAGGAAACCGGCCCGCTCGATCTGCTGCTCGTCTGCTGCGGCGGCGGAGGGCTCCTGTCGGGGTCGGCGATCGCCGCCAGAGCGCTGTCGCCGCGATGCCGGGTGATCGGCGTGGAGCCGGCGCAGGCCGACGACGCCACACGGTCGTTCCACTCCGGGACGCTGCACACCGTCCACAACCCCGAGACCATTGCCGACGGGGCGCGTACGCCTTCTCTCGGCAAGATCACGTTCCCCCTCGTCCGGCGTCACGTGGACGACATGGTGACCGTCAGCGAGGAGTCGATCCTGCGGGCGATGTTTTTCCTCTGGGAGCGTATGAAGCTCGTCGTCGAGCCCACCGGCGCGCTGGCCGCAGCCGCCCTGCTCGACGGCACGGTGCGCGCCGAAGGCAAACGCACGGGCGTAATCATCAGCGGCGGGAACGTGGACCTGCGCCACGCCCTCGACCTCTTCCAACGACTGGAAAGCTGAAACGCTACGTCAGGTCGGGACGCTGCTCCACTCGCGGTAGTCGGCAAGCTGCGGAACCCTCGTCTCGCTCTCCCAGAACGGGTTCGTGAGCGCGGGTGACGCCGACCGATAGTAGACCTCCCGGCTGCCGTTGAAGTGCAGGTGGCCCTGCGTGGCGATGCTGCCGTAGAGCTTGCCGCTGCCGTTCCAGACGACGTTGTTGGCCAGGATCTGCCCCTCCAGGTTCGCGCTGCCGTTAAACATCAGCGACGAGCTCGTATAAAATGCGATGTTGCTCTCGACACCGTTGCCGTAGACGTTCGTAAAGGAGCCGTTGATGACGATGTTGCCCTTTACCACGAAGATCACGTAGCCCTCGATGCGGACGTTGTTTTTGATCTGCATCTCGTTCTGCACGTAGATGATCTTCGGATCCGACCGGGGGCCTCCCACGATCGTCTGATTCTGAAAGATCTTGTTGCCGCTCATGTACTTCTCGTCCGCAATGTCGACGTAATCCGCGGCGTTAAAGGTGGGGACTTCCACCCGCTCCTTGTGGTGATACGACTTCGGGTCCTTCTCCGGGTCGTATGGACCGCCAGACGGGCTGAACGGGGGACGGAAGTAAGCGGCAGTTCGCGAGAGTAGGCCAGGGTCGCTGAGCGGTTCGCTGAACGTTCCGAAGCCGCGTATGTCGCTGCTCCCGTTGACGATCAGGCGCGTATTGGCGTGGACGTTGGCATTGGTCGTGTGCCCGTACGGGTAGTCCGGCGGCCAGACCTTACAGGAGCCGTTAAACGTCAGTTCCTGGTTCGTGATCAACGCGTATTCCATAAACGAGGGGACGGATTCACCGCCGGGCGCCGTCCCTTCGACGAACGAGGCGTCGATCGTGTGGACCGCTACGGCTGTGTCGCCGGAAACCCGCCTGAACGGGTGCCGGGCTTCGACGTGAACGTCCCACGTACCGCTGGACGCATCGATGTCGACCTCGTACGTGCCGCCCTGGTACTCTCCCTCGAGCACCGTGTGGCCCGAGGACGCCTCGCCGGCGTAGATCTTCTGCTTCGCCAGGTTGAAACCCGTCAGGGCAATTTCACGCGCGAGCATCTCGGCTGCCTGCTTGCCAAGCTGCTCCTCGGAGTTCATCACGTCGGCCTTGGGACCGTTGTAGATCAGCATGCCTCCGAAGATCGAAAAGCCGAGGACGAGCATTAATAGTTTATTACCCATCGTTCTGTATCGGGCTGGTTCAAGTGGCTATTGCCTTGCAAGATTGGGTGGACGGAAACTGGATTCCCATCGGAGCTGCGGCACCACGTTCGCCCCGCCGTCCGGCGAGACGGCCACGAGTCGAACCTTTACCCCTCTGGCCTCCACCGGACTGTTCGTCTCGTCGCCTTCCCCGTCGAGCAGGGAGACGTAAAACTCGGTGATCGAGGGCACGCTACCCCCGGCCGGGTCGCAGGAAGCGAACAGCTCGTCGCACAGCTGTCGTTCGAGCTCGTAGCAGGGCACCGTGTCCCCCTCGGTCGTCTCGCAACCGCCGGCCACCTCCTTCAGCTCGTACCGCACGTTCTCCTTAACGACGCTTCCCTCGACGAGCTGTGCCGATCGAAACTGGAAGGATTGCGTGAGGCTGTCGCCTGCGGTCACGGGAGCGTACACCATCTGCTCACCGGGAGAAGCACCCGACCCGATGTTGGCGAGGTCCTTCCGCATGACCTCGACGAGCGTGTTCATGTGAACACGCATGTTGTAGTAGCGGTGCGACTGGATCTTGGGCTCCAGGTTTTGCACGGTCATCGTCGCGATGGCGAGCGTGATGACGCTCCCGACGATGAGGGCAACCAGGTTGTCATAGATAAAGTGCATAGAGATCGAGGCTTGATGTCATTCGTTTCCCAGGCGGTTGTAGACGCGTTGCATCGTGATCGTACCTTTGCCGGAAGCATCCCGGGGCAACGCAACCGGCCCCGAGCCGTCTACGGGTCCCCTTATGCGGAGCGTCACGCGGCGAAAGTTCTCACCCGATCCGGTGGATACGACCTGTCCCGAGCTGTCGACTTCGACGGGCTCGACTTCAGTATGAATCTCAAACTCGAGAGTTGTCCCCATCGCTTCGACGGAGACCTCCTCTGTTGCGGGCAGGTCGTCAAGTTCTTCAAAAGGGAGGCCGCCGAGCAGATCGAGCCGTTCGGTCAGCTTTCCGGCCGCGACCGTGGCCAGCTCGTTGCGCATGATTTGCTGCCGGTTGTGGACGATCGACCGACGCTGGTTGACCGAGATCATCGTCAGGATCAACAGCGCCAGCATGGCCAGCATGGTCTGTCTCATCGAGAAAGGGTCGATGGTTCGAGTGTTGGTGCCGTTCCGTAACCGCAAACGACCGAAGCGCTGAGATGGGCTCGCTCCCTACCATCCCGGCACCTTCGACCCATCCGGACCCCGTTGTGGGTACGGTGTCGGAAGGTTTGCGCAAAGTTTGTGCCGCGGCGTTACAATTGACCCTGCCAAGAGCACATTTCCACAACTTAACGCGATTGCACGCATCAATAGCGGGATGTGAAGCCGACGGGCCAGTGCTTCAGCACGAAGATGCGCGTTGTGATAATCCGGAAGACGTTACAATTCCAGCCGGATCCGTTACGATATGAACCTTCTGCGAAGATCAGCCCTGGCGGGCGGCGCGGCGCTGACGAAGCTGGTCGAGACCGACGGCCACGATGATGACGATGCCGATGATGATCTCCTGCATGTACGTCGGCCAGCCCATCTGTTGCGAGCCGTTTCGGAGGACGGCCATGATGAGAGCGCCGATCATCGATCCGAGGATGCTGCCCGCGCCGCCGCTCAGGCTGCCCCCGCCGATCACGACGGCGGCGATGATGTCGAGCTCGACGCCTACGGCGACGGTCGGGTCGCCTTGCCGGAGCCTCGAAAGCTGCATCAACCCCGCCAGTCCGAAGTAGAGGCCGGCGAGCGCGTAGATGGCCGCCTTGACGCGCAGCACGCGGACGCCGCAGAGGCGCGCCGTGTCCTCGTTGGAGCCGATGGCGAAGATGTGCCGGCCGAAGACGGTGCGTTGCATCAGCAGGCCCGTCAGGATGGCCAGCACCAGGGCGATCCAGACGCCCGTCGGCGGCTGCCAGCCGAGCGGGCTCGTGGCCGTCATGATCGCGTTGATGGGTGAATCGGCGTAGTTCACCGTCTGGTTGCCCGCGATCCACTTGGCGAGACCCCTCGCCACACCGAGCATGCCGAGCGTAACGATGAACGCGTTCATCTTCAGGTAGGAGATGATCGTACCGTTGATCGTGCCAACCAGGCCGCCCGCCAGCACCGTCGCCAGAATCACGAGGAAGGGCGACACGTCGGCTGTGATGAGGATCGCCCCCACGACGCTCGTCAGCGCGATCACCGAGCCCACGCTCAGGTCGATACCCCCGCTGACGATGATCATCGTCATACCCAGCGCCCCGATCGCCACGATCACCGTCTGCGTGAAGATGATTTTGAAGTTGTAGAACGTCAGGAAGTAGTCGCGGACCTCGGCGTCGAGCGAAAAGAGGACGATGACGAATACCAGCCCCAGGAACGGCCCGAGCATGTTCGCCAGCTTCGACACTCCGGGCCACTTCTTTCCCGAAATGGTGATCTGCGTTTCCGGTGCTTTCTCTAAAACACTCATATATATCTCAATGGTACGGCCGAGTCGGATTCTTGCAAGAGCAAAAAAGTTCGGTTCAGACGGCTACCAACATCAGGGTGGGCGGATGTAGCCGTTTGGCAGTTCCCAACTTCCCCCTCGAGGGGACGATGGATTTTCTTTTTTTGAGGTTTAAATCATTCAAATAACGAATTCTTAGCGCTTCCTCGTTAGTTTTCATCTCTACGCCTCGGCCTCTGATTCCTGGCCGATGGCGGCGCTGAGGATGGACTCTTCGGTCCATTCCGAGGCGGGGCGTACGGCAACGAGTCGGCCACGGCACATCACGCCGATCGTATCGCAGATGCCGAGCAGCTCGGGGATGTACGAGCCCGCGAGTATGATGGCCTTGCCGACGGCGGCCAGGTCAACGATGAGCCGGTAGAGCTGCGCCTTGCTCCCGACGTCGATGCCGCGCGTGGGCTCGTCGAGCAGGAGGATGTCCGCATCGTGGTACAGGAGCCTCCCAAAGGCCACTTTTTGCTGGTTCCCACCCGATAGCTGCTGGATTTTCTGATCGGGCCCCTGCGTCTTGATGTCGAGGCGGTGGATCCATTCCCGTGCAAGAGCCCGCTGGCGCGCACCGCTGAGGTACCCCAGGCGGGTGAACGGCGACAGGCGCGTAATCGTCAGGTTGTCTGCAATCGACTGGTTCAGCATCAGACCTTCTTCCTTTCGGTTTTCGCTCAGGAAGCCGATTCCCTGCTGCAAGCGGTACGGAACACCCGGGCTCGTACTCTCTTCACCGTTCACGTAGATGACGCCATCCTTTACGGCGTCGAGGCCGAAGCAGGCGCGGAGCGTCTCCGTTCGGCCTGCGCCGACGAGCCCCGCAATACCGAAGATCTCACCCTCGTGCAGGACAAATCCAGCCGACTCCGGCTTCTTCGTTCCTTTCAGGTCGCGTACTTCGAGGACCGGCCTACCGATTCGATGCTCCTTACGCGGGTAGATCTCGCTGATCTCGCGGCCAACCATCATCCGGACGAGGTCCTGCTCGGACACGGACGCCATGGGCCCGGTCCCGACGGTGAGGCCGTCCCGGAGCACCGTAAACCGGTCGGCCACCTCGCTGCACTCTTCGAGGAAGTGGCTGATGTAGACGATGCTGACCCCGCGTTCGCGAAGCCTTCGGATGAGATCGAAAAGACGTTCGACGTCCGACCGTGTGAGGCTGCTGGTCGGCTCGTCCATGATGAGCAGCCGGGCGTCGTACCGCAATGCCCGGGCGATTTCGACGACCTGCCGCTCGGCCACGGACAGCTTGTAGACCGGAGTATCGAGCGGGATAGTCTCGTGCCGGAGCTGTTCGAGCGCCTCCCGGGCTATTTCCCGTCTGCGTTTGCGGTCGATCCACCCGAAACGACGGGGTTCGGATCCGAGCACGATGTTCTCCTCGACCGACAGGTGCGGCGCCAGATTCAGCTCCTGGTAGATCATCACGACGCCCTGCTGCCGCGCTTCGAGCGGGCCATTGGGTGCATACGGCGAACCGTCCAGCTCGATGTGCCCCTCGTCCGGCCGGATCGCCCCGCTGAGGATTTTCATCAGGGTGCTCTTCCCCGCACCGTTCTCGCCTATGAGCGCGTGTACCTCACCTGCTTCGACTTCCAGATCGACCCCCTTCAGCGCCCGTGTCGCCCCGAAGCGCTTCTGCACCCCGGTCACACGAAGACGTGGAACCATCTCGCTGTTCATAAGGCGACACTAACGATATAACGAAACAGTGTCAACGGATTAGTCGATGTACTCGCTGAGGGGAGGCGAAAGGAGCTGCTGGATGGTCGAGTCCTGCACGTTTTCCGGAGTCACGAGGGTAACGCCCGTGTCGATCCGGTCGCTGACTGGCCGGTTCATCAGGTGATTCACCACCGTCTTGACGCCGTCGTACCCCATCTGCATTGGATTCTGGACGACGAGCCCCTGTATGTCGCCCGCATGGAGAGCTTCGACGAGCTGCGAGCCGGCGTCGAACCCGACGAAAACCGCGTCGCCTCCTGCCCGGCCAATGTCTCGCAAGGCAAGCAACACGCCCACGCTCGATGACTCGTTCGGCGCGAAGATGGCGTCCATTTCGCGGCCGAACCGGTTGAGCAGGTTTTGAGCGGCCTGATACGCCGTCTCCCGCGTCGCGCCTGCGTGCTGGTCGGTGCTCAGCAGCTCGATCTCGGGGTAGTTTTTCTGGATCGTATCGAGAAAGCCGGCTTCGCGCGCCTCGGTGCTCGCCGATCCGGAGTGGTACCGGAGCATGATCACCTTGCCCTTACCCCCGATCTGCTTGGCGAGGCTTTCCGCCGCGAGCACGCCACCCCGGTAATTGTCGGTGGCGACGTAGCTGACCCGGTTCGGCGTGTTCAGGTCCGAGTCGATGATCACGACCGGTATGCCTGCGTTCGTTGCGGCCTCGACCGGTGCGACGAGCGCGTCGGCGTCCAGCGGGGCGAGCACGATGCCGTCGACCCGGCGGCCGACGAAGTTTTCTACCACCTGGATCTGTTGCTCGCGGTCGTCTTCCCGGATGGGACCCTTCCAGATGATCTCGACCTTGATGCCTTCTTCGGCCAGCTCACGCTGCGCCTTGATTGCGCCCGCGTGCACCGACTTCCAGAACTCGTGGGTCGTACCCTTGGGAATGACCGCGATCGTGAACCCTTCCGACTCCGAGCTGCCGCCTCCGCAACCGAACAGTGAAAGCGAAAAAACCGCCAGTAGAGACAGGGCAAAAAAACGTGATTTCATCGTGTTTATGATGGACAACGTGTTGGGCGAACTCAGCGAATGATAATCAGTTAGCGCGTGATCTCCAACCCTCCGTGCGTGATTCAATCCGGATTGGTTTTTCCTCCAGGTTCATACACTTTCAGCTCCGTGCTGGCGCGGACGACGTCGCGAATGGACTGGCCTTCCGGCAGGTCGCCCATGGCGCGTGCCTGTACGAGCAGGTTGCCGAGAGCGGTAGCCTCGGCGGGCCCGGCGACGACGGTGCACCCGCATTTCTCCGCCGTCAGCCTGCACAACAGGTCGTTGCGGGAGCCGCCGCCGACGATGTGTAACACGTCGAACGTCTGACCGAGCACCGCTTCGAGCTCGCGGAGCGCCCTGCACTGATTTTCTGCGAGGCTCTCCATGAGCGCCCGGACCAGCGCTCCGCGCGATTCAGGTACCGGCAACCCGTGCTCCCGGCAGTACGCCTCGACCTTTTCGAGCATCTGCCCCCTGTGGGCAAAGCGTTGATCGTTCAAATCGATGTACAGGTCGCCGGTGTCCTCCGCTTCGGCCTCGGCCAGGAGCGCATCGTACGAAATCGAGTCGCCGCGTTCCCGCCATTCTCGTCGGCACTCTTCGAGCACCCACATGCCCGTAAGGTTCTTCAGGAACCGTATCGTTCCGTCGAGCCCGGCCTCATTGGTGAAACCGGCCTGATAGGCTTCCGGTGTGACGACGGGTTCGGGGAGCTCGGCGCCGAGCAGCGACCACGTACCGCAGCTCAGATACGCCCAGCGAGTTCCAGGGTCCGCCGGGACGGCCACGACGGCTGCGGCCGTGTCGTGCGAGCACCCGGCAACTACCGTCACGTTCGTCCCGGGCACGGTCCCTATGGCCGTGCCGGAGGGAACGATCTCGGGCCACGATTCGGGTGCGATTCCGAAACGCTCCATGAGGTCCACGGCCCAGGCACGCCGGTAAGGGTCGAGCAGCTGCGTGGTGCTCGCGAGCGATACTTCGGCTACCGGCCGGCCGCCAAACCGGTGATTGAACCAGTCCGCAACCATGAGGCGGCTGGCCGTACGCCTGAAGACGTCCGGGTCCTGGTCACGGTCCGCCAGCACCTGGTAGAGAGTGTTGAACGGGAGGAATTGGATTCCGGTGGCGGCATAGATCTCTTCTGCCGGTACTTCCTTGAAGGCCTCCTCCATTCTGACGCGCGGATCGCGGTAGCTGAAGGCCTCACGGAGCGGCTGCCCGTCCGACCCGAGCGGGACGTAGTCGACGCCCCACGAATCCACCGACACGCTCCTGAGGCCGGGCGACTCGGCGAGCGCCAGGCGCAGGCCTTCGTCGAGCGCCTTTCCGAGCGCTTCCATATCCCAGTAGAGCCGCTCCCCGTCCTCACGCACGGGGGTGATAAAGCGGTGGATCTCCTTCATCTCCATTCGTCCCTCGACGGGCGTGCCGAGGATAGCCCGCCCGCTCGATGCACCGAGATCAAATGCGAGAAAACTTTTTGCTCCTGGCTTATCCGGCATCGTCTTGTCTTCCTTCCATATCGGGTTAAGGAATGTAGCGTTTGTCGGGCCTCAACGCCTGTTGGCTGACTCCCGGAGCATGCGCTGGCGATAGTGCTCGTCGATCCGTCCACCGATGCGTTGCACCTGGCGCTCGTCTAGAAAAACGGGGCCGCCGAGGGCGAAGGTACCCGCGAAAACACGGGCAGCCTTCTCCGCCATCGCAAGCGCGGCGATCACTTCCGTGTGGCGTTCGCCGATCGCGATAAGGCCGTGGTTCTGCATCAGGATGGTCTTGGGCAGAACGCCGAGCCGTTCGTGGAACTTCTCCACCTCCGCCGCGATCGTCCTGGCCAGCGTCAGGCCGGGATCGACGTATGGAATGAGTACGGACTCGGAGCCGCAATAGACGATGTGATCCGGGAACAGCCGCTGCTTTGCAAAGGCTTCGGCCTGACGCGAGCACAGGATCTGGTTGACCGCAATCGCGTGCGTATGGCCCACGTAGTTGATTCCCGGAAGGTTTAGCAGCCAGGCGTGGAACAGCGACTCGACCGAAGGCTTGAGGGATTCCTTGTCAACGCGCGCATCGAGCAGGAGCCGCTCGACGTCCTCGTCGCCAAGCCCGTTGGCGTTTTCGACGGCGTCGAGCAGCGGCTCGGCGTCGACCTCCACCAGATGCTCGGGGCGAAGCGCTCCCAGGCTCGTGCCACTGGCCTTAACGAGGAAGTAACGGTCGTCCAACTTGCCCGATATGTTTCCTTCGCCGAGGATTGCCATCTCCCGGTGGTCGCCCACGTCGGCGGCAAGATCGAGCAAGTTTCGTACTACTATTTCTCTTTCTTCGGTCATAATCCGGTCTCCGTTCCACAAACGAATGTTTCGATTCCCAATTCCTGAAATGCTGCGACCTTGGCTGCCAGCGCCTTCCTGGCCGCGTCTATGTCAGGCGCATATGCCACCTGGATGTGGTTGGCCTTGTGACGGGCCATCATTTGGTCGCGCGTAATGCCGTACAGCACAGCGTGCATGATCGGCCACTGCGGGTTGGTGAGATTCCAGCGGCGCTCGGTCTCTTCCTGCGGCAGCTCGACCACCTTGGCCAGGCCGACGTCGGCCTTCAGGCGGTCGTCCTCGATGAAGATACGGCTCCAGACGATCTCTCCGGGCTTGCAGTTGCCCTTCAAGGTTCCACCACCGAGCCGGAAGAACATGGGCGGCTGGCGTTCGCTGACGGCGCCTGCGTAGCCGCCGATGAAATGCTTCGGCGGGGCCGCGCCGGAAATCTCGAATACCCAGACGAACTCGTCCTCCCACGGGTCGCCCCAGCGGAGGTCGTGCAGGGTGGTTTCCGGGTCGTAGCCGAGCCGGTTCCAGAGCCTGTTCGTCACGAGGGCGTCGATGCCTGCACATTCGTCCACTTCGTTGAAGTGCGGCAGTGCCTGCCCTGCGTAAAGCTCTCGCTTGCCGTCGCGCGAATAGACCGGTGGACGCTCGACGTTGTTGAGCAAGCCTTCCGCCAGGTCCGAGGCCGGCAACAGATCCTTCAGTCCCTGCTGGTACTGGATGCCGATTGCATCGCATCCGAAGTCGTCGGCAAGCCGTACGGCTGCGATGTACATACGAAGCTGCATGATCACCTGATCGAGCGTCAGATCGGTCGCACCGTTGGGGCCAAAGTTGAACTTCATCCCACGTTCCACGAGCCAGTCGTAGGCCCGGCGTGCTTCCTCTTCGGGCACCTGCGTCGTCTCGTAATAAAGGGTGCTCTGGCTGAGTCTTTCTTTAAAGAACCCGGCGGCGTGCGCCAGGTGGTCGGGCACGATCGCGTTGAACATACCCATGCACCCTTCGTCGAAGACGCCGAGGATGGGCTTGTCACGCCGGAGCGTCCGGGCTACCTCGCGTCCGGCTTCTTCAGCGTCCGAGGGCAGTCTGAGACCGGCGGCGGCGCGGACGTGGCTCGTGTCGTGCGTCACCTTACCCGTCGTCAGCCACTCGCGCAGTCCCTTCTTGAACTTGTCATCGGTGAAGTCCACGCTCCAGAGGGAGCTGTACTTCACGCCGGCTTTGGTCAGGCTACCGTTCATGTTGAGCATGCCGACCAGACCGGGGAACGTCCCGCTCCAGTTGGCAACCGTCAGGATGGGGCCGCGATGGGACACCAATCCCTGGAGAACGTGGTGGGAATACTGCCAAACGGCAAACGCGAGGACGAGCGGGCGGTCGGGGTCGATCTTTTTGAACACCTCCCGGCCGTACTTCTGGCTGTCGATGAACCCGTGTTTTTTCTCGGGGTCGTACGGGTGGGCGCGCTCTACGCGGTACCCTTCTGCTTCGATGGCCCGTATGACCGCCTGCTCCATCTTGTTCTGTTCGGACCAGCACGTCTGGTTGGCGGAGAGACGGAGGTCTCCGTTGGCGATCAGGGCTATGGTTTTGTCATTCATGGTGAACCTGCAAAAATTGATTCATAGTGAATCAGTCAAATGGGGCGAGGTGGCGTTCGAAGTGCGCTTCGAGCGCACCGTAGTGCACCTCCTCTTCTGTTCGAAGCGCCTGAGTGATGCGCTCGCGAAAACGAGAACTATCAGACCCGTCGCTAACGGTCAGCACGCTGCCGAACGCCACGTGGAGCACCTGCCGCGCGTCGAACTGGTCGAGCACCGATGGCAGCGCATCGACTTGCAGCGCATACGGGTCGGGTACGCGCGATGGATCGGCAGAGACGTGATAGGTCGCGCGGTCCTCGTCGTATCGTTCTATCGAAAACGCCAGGATTTCCCGGAACAGATCCGGCTCGATCCGGGCCAGCGCACGTAGCGCTTCGAGGTAGGACGTTCCCGCCGTCTTCAGGTGGAACAGCTCGCCGGCTAAGCGAGCAAAAATGGGGTATATCGAAAACTTGTCCGATCCCGAGTGCAGGCTGAGCTTGTACGGCCCGAGCAGCCGGGCGATGGCGACGTGTTTGACGAGCTCCTGCTCGAACGCTGCGAGGTCGCCGATGTAGTCGACCCCTTTCTCCATTCGTCCGACGAACCGGGGAGCCAGGCTAATCCACTCCACGTTCAGGCGTTTCAGCTCGGAGGCCACAAAAAAGTGCTCCTGGACGGTGGTCGGCGTCTCGGTTTCGTCGACCGACATCTCGAGCTCGAACGGCCGCCCTGCCATCTTCCCGGCGAGGTACCGGTACAGACGCGCGGTATGGGCCACGGCATTGCCGTATTTAACCAGGGCGCGCAGCAGCGTCGGCTCGTCAAAATCGACCGTCCATCTCCCCATCTCGAAGCTCCGGCCGACGTAATGGCTCCTTCGTGAGTCGAGGTTCGTTTCCAGTGTGTCCCAGTCGAGCCCCTTCACCTTCTCGCGGAGGGTGTCGAGGCCGTCGGTGTCCGCCTGGTTGTCGACGAAGGCGCTCGGATCGATCGTGTAGAAGGTGAATCCGGCTGCAACGCACCGGTCGACGTCTTCTGTGGTTTTCAGGTGGTCGGCGTCGGCGCCGAAGCCGTCCCGCCAGCCCTCTTCGAACACGCCCCAGGTGGCGTCGTCCATCACCTGCTCGGGTGTCCGGTCCGTGCGGGTCATTTCGCGGATGGATTGCTGAGCAAGGATCGGGGCGAGACTGTGCCGGCGCGCAGCCCGGAGGTGCCCGGGCGTGGCCAGCCCGAGCCGATCGCCGAAGCCTGCAGATCGTTTCAATCCCAGTGTCTGCGGCGCCGTAAAGGGCAACAACCGGCGGAGCGATGCGGCATTCTCGTGATTGAGAGGACAGACATTCAGGATCAAGGCTTCCCCGTCCACTTCGATGCGGTGGGCGTCACCCACGCAATCGGCGCGTTCGTTCGGGCCGAGTAAACAGAGCCGTTTGTCGATACCTCGTCTGCCGAGGAAAAAGAGGGTGTGGCCGGCCGCTGCGATAGAACGCGCATAGACGTCCAGCTCGCAGAGCCGCCCGAGCGCATTCGCCAGGGGCCCGGCATCCTCATCCGGCAGGGGCGGCGCCAGCCCGTCACCTGCGAGCAGGCGCCGAACGACCCGTGTTACACGACTGTCCATCGTCTTACGCCTAAATACCGCTAAAAATCGAAAAACCGCCGTCGATCGGGACAACCACGCCGGTTACGAACTTCGAGGCGTCACTGCAAAGCCAGATCACGGTGCCGACGAGATCTTCCGGTTCACCGAACCGTCCCATCGGGGTGTGCTCGATGATCCGACGTCCCCTTTCGGTCAGGCTGCCGTCTGCATCGAGGAGCAGGTCGCGGTTCTGCCGGCCGACGAAGAAGCCCGGCGCGATGGCATTCACCCGCAGCTCGGGGCTGAACCGGGTAGCCAGCTCGACCGCCATCCAACGGGTGAAGTTCTCGACCCCCGCTTTGGCGGCTGAATAAGCAACTACACGCGAGATCGCCCGCATAGCAGTCATCGACGAAACGTTGACGATCGCGCCTTTCTTCTGCGCCGCCATCACCTCGCCGAAGATCTGGGTCGGCAACACCGTCCCGATCAGGTTCAGCCGCACGGTGCTGTCGAAGGCCTCGACCGGGAGGTTGAAGAAGGTACCGTCAGGCCTGAGGGTTGCTTCTGCCATGTTGCCGCCCGCGGCGTTCAGGAGGATGTCAATGCGGCCCCAGCGATCGAGCACGGCATCTCTCACCTTCTCCAGCGCTTCCCTATCGAGCACGCTGGCGGCGGCAACCATCGCCTCTCCCCCATCGCGGGTGATGGCGTCGGCAACTTCCGCAGCGCCGGCTTCGTCGAGGTCCAGGATGCATACCTTTGCCCCTGCCTCGCCCAGGCCGCGCGCGATCACCGAGCCCAGTACACCTGCGCCGCCCGTTACGACGGCCACCCGGCCGCTTACGTCAAACGCCTTCCATGCAGACTCCATTTTCGATCAGCCACGACCCTCGGCGATGCTCCGGCACAGCGTCCGGGCGTTTTCGGTCAGGACGTCGTACCGGTTTTCCGCGATGGCCTTTTTGTCGAGGAGCGCGCCTCCGACGCCGACGGCGCACGCTCCCGCCTTGATCCAGTCGCCCGCGTTCGTGAGGGTGACGCCACCCGTCGGCATTAACCGCAGGTGAGGCATCGGCGCCTTGACGGCCTTGAAGAACGCCATCCCCACGACGTCGGCCGGGAACACCTTGACGATGTCCGCACCGTGCTCTTGCGCGAGCAGGATTTCCGTGGGCGTGAACGCGCCCGGCATCGCCGGGACGCCGTGCTCGTGGGCGCAGTCGATGATCTCGGGCTTAAAGATCGGGCTGACGACGTACCGGGCGCCGGCTTCGATGGCCTGACGGGCGGTCTGTGCGTCCAGCACCGATCCCACGCCGAGCAAAATTTCGTCGCCCATTTCTCGCGCCACCTGTTCGATCACGGCGAGGGCATTCGGAACCGTCATCGTTATCTCGATGGCCGAGATGCCGCCGCGGTGGATGGCCTCCGCCACGCGAATGAGGCGTCCGGCGTCCTCCATACGAATGACCGCAACGGCGCCCAGGTCGATGAGCCGTTGCGTTACATCGTGCCGTGTTTCGGATACTAGTTTATTGTCCATTGGCATCCACCAGAAAACTGCTATTAAGGCTACAGACCGAACACTGACGGCAGCCACAGGCTGAGTGCGGGAATGAAGGTGACGAGGAGCAGCACCACGATCATGGCCAGGAACATGGGTAGTAACGGCCTGATCACCTGCACAATCGTCACGTTCGCCACACCGCACCCCACAAACAGGACACTGCCAACCGGCGGCGTACAAACACCCACACAGAGGTTCAGCACCATCATGATCCCGAAGTGGATGGGGTTGACGCCGAGGTTCGTCACTACGGGCAGAAAGATCGGGGTAAAGATCAGGACGGCCGGCGTCATGTCCATGAACGTTCCCACAAACAGAAGGAGCAGGTTGATGATGAGCAGGATGACGATCTTGCTCTCCGTCAGGGCAACCAGCGCGGCGCTCACGTTCTGCGGGATGTTCTCGTACGCAAGGATCCAGCTCATGCCGATGGAAGTGGCAATGAGCAGCATCACGATTCCTGTCGTGACAGACGTATCGAGCAGGATCCGGGGCAGCTCAGAAACCTTGATCTCGCGATAGATGAAGGACAGGACGAAGGCGTACAGGACGGCTACCGCCGCGGCTTCCGTCGCGGTGAAGATTCCTGCGATGATCCCGCCGATGACGACGACGAGCAATAACAGACTCGGCAGGGCGTCGAAAAAGCTCACAACGAGGTGTCGCAGTGACGGGCGCTCCGAAGTTGGATATTTGTTGCGGAAGGCAAAGATTCCCGCCGTTACCATCAGCGCCAATCCCACGAGCATTCCGGGAATGTACCCCGCCACGAAGAGTGCGCCGATGGACGCGCCGCCGCTCGCCAGAGAATAGACGATCAGTATGTTGCTCGGTGGTATGATGAGGCCGGTGGTAGACGACGTGATGTTGACCGCGGCGCCGAAGGACCGGTCGTAGCCCTCTTCGGCCATTCGGGGTGTCATGACGCCTCCGATGGCCGACGCCGCAGCTACCGCCGAGCCGGAGATAGCCCCGAAGAGCATGGCGGCAACGATGTTGACGTAAGCCAAGCCGCCCGGGAGAAACCCGACGAGCGCCTTTGCCAGATCGATGAGGCGCCTGGCGATGCCGCCGCGGTTCATGAGCTGCCCCGCCAGCACAAAAAACGGGATGGCGAGCAGGGCGAACGAGTCGAGGCCGGTCGCCATCTGCTGCTCGACGGTCGTCAAAGCCGGGCCGGCGGGAATCGACACGATCATCGTGATCGCCGTTGCAATGCCGATACCGAAAGCAATCGGCACGCCCAGAGCCAGCAAAATGAGGAAACTGCCGGCGAGTATGATGAGGTCAACGTATTCCATGGCGGGTTTCCTCTCGACTAATCTACCGCCGCCGGCGTCCGACCGTCCGGAGACGCGTCACGGTCCACAAGTGACGGCCGGAATATTTCGATGATATTGAGAACGGTATAAAAAAGAATCAACAACCCCGTGATTGGAAGGACCAGGTAGACGTATCCGAGCTTTACCTGCATGGCGGCAGAGGTCTGATCGAGGTAAAGCACGATACTGACCAGTCGAATGCCCCCGATCACCATCACGAACAGGGCGAAGACTGCTACGACGAGCTGGATGACCAATTCCAGGGCACGCCGCCGATCTCCCTTGAGCTTCAGCGGCAGCAGGTCGATCGCAAGGTGTGCCCGTTTACCCACCCCGAAACCTGCGGCGAGAATGCCTATCCAGATCAGCATGTATCGCGCCAGCTCTTCCGTGACGGAGCTTGGGTTCCGGAGGACAAAACGCGTAAATACTTGCCAGAGGACGTTGAGTACGGAAAACCCCATCAGCACGACGAGCACCCACTCCAGCGCTTTATCGACAGCCTTTCTTACCTTGACCATACCTTCTCGTTCAGTGGGATCGTAAAACCGGCACGTGTGCGCCCTTCTAATTCAAAAGGCGGCGCACACGTGCGCTAACGCGCGTGCGCGCCGCCCTTCATGAACCGTCAGAACCTACAACCGAAGCTTATTTTTCACCGGCGAATGCGGAATCGAACGCCGTGGCCGACGGCGGGAAGTCGTACGATTTGACCTTCGCACACGCCTCGCGTGCACCGAACTCGCGATCCATGCCGCTGTCTTCCCATTCGATCGAGAGCGGGCCGTCGTAGCCGATCCGGTTCAACGCGCGGATGATCTCTCCGAACTCGATCCGGCCGTGCCCGATCGAGCGGAAATCCCAGTACCGGTCCTTGGTACCAAAATCGGTGTGTCCGCCGAACACGCCGGCTTTTGTCGGGATGGGTGACCACCACACGTCCTTCATGTGTACGTGGTAGATCCGGTCGGAAAACTCGCTGATGAAGCCGACATAGTCGACGCCCTGGTAGCCGAAGTGGCTGGGGTCGTAGTTGAACCCGAAGGTCTTGCGCCCGTTGAGGGCTTCGATGGCCCGCTTCGCCGAAGCGATGTCGAACGCAATTTCGGTCGGGTGCACTTCAAGGCCGAACTTGACGCCGACCTCGTCGAACACGTCGAGGATGGGATTCCAGCGGTCCGCAAAGTCTTTGAACCCGTCTTCGATCATCTTGGGATCGTTCGGCGGGAAGGAGTATAGGAGGTGCCAGATGCTGCTGCCGGTGAAGCCGTTCACCACCTTGACGCCGAGCTTCGCGGCGGCACGCGCCGTCATTTTGATCTCCTCGGCAGCCCGCTGGCGGACGCCCTCCGGATCGCCATCTCCCCACACGTGGGATGGCACAATCGATTTGTGCCGCTGATCGATGCGATCGCATACGGCCTGGCCGACGAGGTGGTTGCTGATCGCCCATACTTTCAGCCCGTACTTGGCGAGCAGGTCGTGGCGTCCCTGGGTGTATCCGTCCTCTTCAACCGCCCGGCGGACGTCGAAGTGGTCGCCCCAGCAGGCAAGTTCGAGGCCGTCGAAGCCCCAGGCGGCCGCTTTTTTTGCCAGCTCTTCAAGGGGCATGTCAGCCCATTGTCCGGTGAATAGTGTGACTGGTCTTGCCATAGGATTGATCGATTTATGGGTTCCTGTACTGTGAACGAAGCCCGGCAGCCGGTTCGGGTGGGGGGTTCGGGATACCGGGCGAAAAGTGTCGATAATCAGATCTGGAAAGCTGGTAGGGCTTCCAGTCCCGCTGCTTTACATTAAGAAAGAACGGGCAAAGAAACCACGCCGCACAAAAGAAAACGCGTGTAGATTGCCCCGCCATTTAACCACAGGGGGACCTGCCATTGCCGGCAGGTCCCCCCTGTACGTTGATGAAATGTGCTGAATGCCCTTCCTGCTACGGCCTAGAGCAAAATGGCAAGAATAATGAGGATCGCTGCCATGGGAATGAGCAGGCGGAGGCTCTTCTGGACGCTCGATCCACGGGCCATGTTGCCGATAGCTTTCGGGATGATCACGGCGCCGAAGAGGCCCACTGCGAAGATGATCCCGAAGACGCTGCCGTAGATTTCCGGCGTGAACTTCGAGAACGTAACGCCAACCGTGGTCGGGAAAATCGGGGCAAAGAAGAGGCCGCCGAGAGCCGCAAACACACGCGACATGGTGAGGCTCTTCGTCGCGATCATACCGATGATGATCAGAAGGCTGATGGCCGCTGCACCCGCGATGAACCAGTCGCCAATCTCGGTGAGGCCAGGGATCTGGCTGGAGATGAGACGGCCAGCCATCATGCCGACGGCAAAGTAGGTGAGCAGCCGGGCTGCGGAGGCATCCGCCTCATCCTCAGTCATCGTCGAACCGGCTGACTTGATCACGTCTTTGCCGTACGGGGGCAGCCAGTTCGAGAAGGAGGTCTCGAGGCTCATGTAGGCGAACAGCACGAAAGCGGCAACGAGCACAGCCGGCTCGGCCAGAAGCGAAACGGCCTGTCCGAGCGAGAAGCCGCCAGTCGTCTCAGGATAGTCGGCGAAGAGGGCGAGAATCGCGCCGACGAGCATCAGGATGGCCAGCGCCGAGACCGAGTTCTCGTACGTGGTCCTCCGGAAGAGGTAGCTCGTGACGAGCGGGGTGAGGAAGAGACCGAGGCCGAAGAAAACGTTCCCGAGGTTGCTGGCGGCAGCGGGGTTCTCGCCGCCAAAGAGCACGATCGGAGCCATCGTGTTACCCGCCGTATTCAGCGCCATTGCGGCAAAGCCAAGCAATACGGCCGCTCCCATCACGGCGCCGTAGGTTTTCCCACGTGCCAGCAAGAAGATCACCAGGGTTACCAAAACAAAACCGGCTATGGCCACGGGACCAAAGCCGATCGAGTCCAGCAAAACACCCACGATGAGGGAGGCGATGACGGCCGAAAAGAAAAAGCTTGAGATCAGCGACCCAAACTTACCCGAGTCGATGCCGAGCCGGGGGATGAGTTTCACGCTGATGGACCCGAGCAACGCGAAGCAGGATCCCAACCCAAACAAGGCCAGCAGAGCTACAACTGTTACCATGTTCTTGTCTCCATATTGTTATTGAAGGGTATGGTATTCCGGTGCCGAGTACTCACCACACCACAGGGCACTCAGCTTTCGGTTGGCAGCATAAAAGCGCTTACGCTGCCTGCACGGCCGGTGACGGTTCGTAATGGGGGCCGCCGGTTTTCATCGAACGGAGGATGAGTGAACCAGCAGTCGTCCCGCTTTACCCGTCTATGACCTCGCGGTCCCTGTTGTAAGAAGGGAAAACCGAGATCAATGTAACAATCCCGTCTAATGATTACACCACCCGTGTGCGACCAAAACGACTGTCTTTTGGAAAACCGATCGCGCCACGAATACACCCCGATTTTTTGCAACGAATCTAAGGGTGTTTTTAGCATTGAAAAGGTTACACTTAGGAACAGAGGACAAGACAAAAAACGGATCCTGCCCGCCGTTCGCGACGACTTTATATTCTTCGTGAATGACGCCGCGCAATCAGCTCTCAAAGGCGTCAACCGCTCGATAGGCTGCGATCAACGCTTCTTCTCCCTCCTTCCCTTGCCCGGCCATCCCGTGCTCCATTCCCAGGATGCCGTCGTATCCCTTATCATGAATGTGCTTGAATACGTTGAGGTAGTTGATTTCACCGGTCGTAGGTTCCTTACGCCCGGGGTTGTCGCCGATCTGGATGTAGGCAACCTCAGACCACGCCCTGTCCATATTCGGGATGATGTTGCCCTCGGTGATCTGCTGGTGGTAAATGTCGAAGAGAATTTTGCACGCAGGGCTATCTACCGCCCGGCAGATCATGTAGGCCTGCGGGATCTCGCTCAAAAACATTCCCGGGTGGTCGGTATACGGGTTGAGGGGTTCGAGAACCATCGTCAGGTTGTGCGGCTCCAGGATTTCGGCCGCCCTTTTCAGCGTCTCGATCACGTTCGCCGTCTGATAGTCCCACGCGAGCTTTCGATCGTACTGGCCGGGCACCACGGTCATCCACCGGGCATTGACACGCCGGGCCACATCGACCGATTCCCGGATTTCTTTCAGGAAGTTTTCCCGCGCGTCGGGATCGCCCGTAGCGAAGGTCGAATCGCCCCAGGGGATCGTGTGCGCCACGAACACGCCCATCTCCATGCCAAGTCTGGCCATTTCCTCGCCAATCCGGGTTTGCATCTCCGGAGTTCTGCCCTTCATGCCGTTGTCTTCCCAGGCACGAAAGCCAATGTCGGCCGCGAACCGGAGCTGATCGATCGGGTCGTCTCCGGCGAGATTTTTGAACATACCGAAGTGCGGGGCATACTTGAGCCGGAAGGGCTGTTTTGCACCAACAGGGGGTGCAGTTTCGCGGCACGTCGAGGCTACCGCTGCCACGGAGGGTGCTGCCAGGGTCGTACCGGCCACGAGGCCTGCTCTCACGAAGTCTCTACGTTTCATACGGGTTCCGGTAAACTGGGTGATGGAAGTGCACGAACGCGGGACAAAAGGTGAAGCACTCCGCGTGACTTGAAATATCCGACCCCGGCCCGTAAACGGCAACCGCCCGCCACCGTTACCTTTTTTGGCCAACGGCGACGGGCGGTCTATACCCTTCAATTAATCTGTAACAGAAAGGATCAGCCGGCGGCGAGCAGCGTCCGTTCCAGTTTGGTTACACCAGGCGCTGCAACAGGCGGCACTTCGATCGGTCCGAACTCCCAGTTCTTGATCGTCAGGTCCTGATTCGAGTTCGCGATCTGATCCCAGGTGATTTCGAGGCCGGTGTAGGCGGCTTCACGGCCCATCAGAGCGGTGAGCACGGATTCGGCGACCTCGTGGGCTTCGTTGATCGGCGCCCCGGAACGGATGCTCTCGATCAGGTCGGTGTGCTCCTGCTTGTAGGGGTTCGTTTCCTGCCCGGAGAACTCCCACGGGTTCTCGCCTTTCATCCAGGCCCAGCGGACGTCGGCTGCGCTGGCGGTGCCTTTCGTCCCGATGAAGTTTTCCTCGATTCGCTTGTCGGTGCCATCCTGCTGGCGGCACATGCTCACGATCTTGGTACCGTTCGGGTACTCGAAGATGGTCGTGAAGTGATCGTAAACGTTGCCGTACAGTGGGTCGGTCCGAACCTGGCGGCCACCGGAGCCGATCGCGCGGATCGGGTGCGCCTGCATCACCCAGTTCGCCACGTCGATCTGGTGAATGTGCTGCTCGACGATGTGGTCGCCGGAGAGGTGGGTGTAATAGAGCCAGTTGCGGAGCTGGAACTCCATGTCGGACCATTCGGGCTGGCGCGGATGCGACCACAGTCCACCCTGGTTCCAGTAAACGTCGCCGCCTACGATTTCGCCCATCAGCCCGTCGTGGATGCGCTGCATGAGCTCGATGTAGCGCTTCTGGTGGCGGCGCTGGGTGCCGGCCACGACCGCGAGGTTCTTCTGCCTGGCTACGTCTCCCGAGGCCATGATCGAGCGGCAACCGACCGGGTCGACGGCAACCGGCTTCTCCATGAAGACGTGCTTGCCTTTCTCGACTGCGTACGCAAAGTGCTCGGGACGGAAAACGACCGGGGTGGCGAGGATGACGTAATCGATGTCGCTGTCGATGACTTTCTTGTAGGCGTCCCAGCCAACGAAGCTCGTGTTGTCGGTCACCTTGTAGTGTGCACCGGTGTAGGTGGCCAGGTCCTTCTTGGCCTGATCGAGGCGATCCTGGAACAGGTCGCCCATTGCGACGAGGTCGACGCCTTCGGCGGCTTGAACCGCGTTCACGGCGGCTCCCTTGCCTCGTCCTCCACATCCGACCAGACCGACACGCAGCGTTTCGGCCGGTGCGGCATAGGCAAAGTTCGTGCTCCCCATCAAGGCCGCCATACCCGCAGTCGCCGCAGCAGTCGTCTTGACGAAGTCACGCCGGGTGTACATGGAGACCGAGGTTCTTTTAGATTTGTGGCTCATAACAGTTATCACCAGTTAAACAGAAGTACTATTGACGCTTCGATTCCAGGTGTCTGGCCATCCCATGAAGAGACGTGACGTCCCAAGATGACGATAAAGAACAACGCTGGAGCAAGAGTTAAGGTTTTGTAAATACTAGATTATTTGACAAATACCCGGGCAAAGCGCTTTCAGATTGGCCCAAATTTACTGACGCCACGCGCTCTTCTCCAGTATCAAACCGCCACACCACACAATCCGCCCGGCAACCCCAGTTTCGCCATTTTCATGCCAGAAGCCCGGGAGAGGGTCCAAACAGACTCTTTGGCGGCGATTACGAGACGTTTCAAAACAATTAAGGCACGGAACAGCCGCTCCGTGCCTTAAACTGATCATCAAAGACTACGGTTCGCGTACAATTCGGAAGCCGATCCAGGTGGCGTCGGTGAGCCAGAATACGCTCTTCGGAATCTGGGGGTCGGTTTCCTGCCACGCGGGGGTCTGTTGCATACGGGCGGAGCAGCCGACTTCCTCGGCCGGGCTGTTGTAGGCGCCGCCGCAAGCGATGCCTTCGCCGTCAAGCCCCGTGCACCATTCAACAGCGTTGCCAACCATGTCGTAGATGCCCCAGGCATTCGGCTGTTTTTCGGCAACCGGGTGCGTTTTCTCCTGAGAATTGTCTGCATACCAGGCGTAGCTGTCGAGCTCACCCTGATAGCCCAGCCCGCCTGCACGGCACGCATACTCCCACTCAGCCTCGGTGGCAAGGCGGTAGGTATGGCCTGTTTTGGCCGAGAGCCAGTTGGCATATTCCATTGCGACGCCGTAGGTCATCGAAAGGGCGGCATACCCTTCATGGCCGAAGCCTCTATCCGGAGCGCCGTAAGGCTTGCTCGGGCGGATGATGCCGTCGGATCCGACTTCCTCCCCACTCTCTTTGAGGTCGAGGGCGAACGCATAGATGTCGAACTCGTCCCAGGTGACTTCGGTCTTGCCAATCCAGAAGGGTTTGATCTCGATCGTTTGAGGTCCATCCGGCGTATCCATGGTGATGGTGCCGGCCGGAATGGGAATCATATCATACGTGACGAGCGTTCCCGGGATCGTTCCGGTATACGGCTCGAGAGACGGGGTGGCCTCCGTAACGGTGACCTTGGCGTCCGTCGTGGCCTGCTGTGCCTGGGCCGCAGGGGGCTGCGACTGAGTCGAAGTCTCTTGTGATGCAACCGGTTCTTCGGTCGTCACCGTCTTCTGGCTCGACGCGCAGGCCGATATGAAAAAGAGCGCGATTACGAGTCCAATTGAAAAGAATCTCTCCATGACTGCCTTACTCCGCACGAATATCGTGAGTTGTTTGGTTCTTGCAGTGGTCTTACTTGTAGGAACGTCTGTACGCCGGATAAGCTTCGCCCAGGCCGACGTATCGCCAGATCGGTACGAATATAAGCAGGTACACATGGGTGTACAAGTACGAATCGTGCTGTATTCCCCCACGCAGGAACTGGCCGAGCAGGCTGCCAGAGCGGCTTACCGGCGCATCGCCGAGCTGGAAGACGTCATGAGCGACTACCGCCCCACGAGCGAGTTGATGCGTCTCTGCGCCCTCTCAGGCGCGAATCCGGTGCCCGTAAGCCGCGATCTGTACGTTGTGCTTGAACGTGCACAGACGCTCGCATCCCTTTCCGACGGCGCTTTTGACGTTACGGTCGGGCCACTCGTGAAACTTTGGCGAAAAGCCAGGAATCTCAACCAGTTGCCAGCCCGCGAAGAGCTCGAGGCGGCATTCGAGCTGATCGGATGGGAGAAAATCCGCCTGGATTCGTCCGCACAGACTGTCGAGCTCGCGGTTCCCGGTATGCAGCTCGACCTGGGCGGCATCGCAAAAGGGTATGCCGGCGACGAGATGATGAAGGTGCTCCGCGAGCACGGTATCGGCAGCGCCTTGATCGAGTTGGGAGGCGACTTCATCCTCGGCGACCCGCCCCCCGGCCGCGAAGGGTGGTCCGTCGAAATTGAAAATGCGGACGAAGAACACAGACACGCCGTACTGGCGAACACCGCTATCTCCTCTTCGGGCGATACCTTCCAGTACGTCGAAGTCGACGGGGTCCGCTATTCCCACATCGTCGATCCCCGAACGGGAATGGGCCTTACGAACCGGATAGCCGTTACGGTTACGGCGCCGAACGCCTTCACGTCCGACGGCCTCTCGACGACGCTTTCGATTCTCGGTCCCGAAAAAGGGCTCGAGCTGATCGAAAAACACTTCCCCGAAGCAAAAGCCTACATCCGCTATGCGGACGAGGTGGCGCCGTGAACCTGGAAGGTGTTATTCGACGGCGCGAACCTTCTGTATGAGGTCGTAGATGACCGGATCGGTTGTCTTATATGCCTCGTACATCTGCTCGATCTTCTCCACGAACGGCTCTTTTTCGGGGTAGATGATCTCGACGCCTGCTTCCTGCACCACGCGAAGAGCCTCTTCGGTAGCCTCCTTCCAGAGAACCTTCTGATACTCTCCCGATTCGTCGGCGGCTTCCTGGAGCCACTGCTGCTGCTGAGGCGTCAGCTTCTCCCATACCTTGGTGCTGATGAGTACGATGTCAGGTATTGCCGTGTGCTCGTCGAGCGAGAAGAACTTGGCGACTTCGTAGTGATAGGACAGATAGAAGGAAGGGGGGTTATTCTCCGCTCCGTCCACGACACCTTGCTGGAGGGCGCTGTAGAGCTCACCCCAGGCAATGGGTGTCGCCGAGCCTCCCAGAGCATTCACCATCTGAATGGACGTGGGCGCTTCCATCGTGCGAATCTTTAATCCCCGCAGATCGTCGGGCGCTTTTACCGGCCGATTTTTCGTGTAGAAACTCCTGCTCCCGGCGTCGTAGTAGGTGAGCCCTCGGAGCCAGTATTTTTCGCCCGCCAGCAAAAGGTTTCGCCCGATTTCACCTTCGAGGACGTTGAACCGGTGCTCTTCGTCTCTGAACAGGTAGGGTACGCTGAAGATCTTGAAATCCGACGCAAACCCTTCGAGCACGGCTGCGGATACCTTGGTCATGCCCAGGCTTCCGATCTGCAACAGCTCCAGGCATTCACGCTCGCTTCCGAGCTGCTCACTCGGGTAGATGTCGATCCGCATGGTGCCGCCCGACTTCTCCTGGAGGCGCTCATTCATGTAGACCATTGCCTTGTGCACGGGATGGGCGGCATCCCAGCCGTGCCCGAGCTTGATCACCTCCACGTCCTGCTCCCCCTGACACCCTGCGACGAAGAGAGCAGCCAGGATCAGCACAGATAGCGTACGCATTTCCTTTGCTTCAGTGGAAAACCAACAAAACGTACCGGCTCAATAACGTGACGTCCCGGAAAGTCGCCCTTCCGGGACGTATCACTCAACCAGTAGAACCCAAATGGCCGGTCAGAACGTGAGGCCATTCAGGTATTGATAGCTCGACGTGATGCTCTGGATGGCATCGGTGGGGTTGTCGTGCTCGACGATGTAGTGCTTCAGGCCGGCTTGCTGCGATCTGCTAAAGATCGCCGCGAAGTCAGTCGAGCCCTCACCGACGGGCGCCATCTCACCCGTTTCGGTAGTATCCTTGACGTGGCACAGGGCAAACCGGCCGGGATACTGTTCGAAGTAGGCAAGTGGGTCGTGTCCGCCTGCTTTCATCCAGTAGAGGTCCACCTCCATGTCGACCAGGTTCGGGTCGGTCTCTTCGAGCAGCACGTTGTAGGGGATTTGCCCGTCGATCTCTTCGAACTCGAACGCGTGGTTGTGGTAGGCGAGCCGCTTGCCCGCCGCCCGGAGGCGTTCGCCGGCCGTATTGAGTATCCCTGCCGTCTGGCGATAGGCATCGATCGAGCCGCGCAGCTCTTCGGGCAGGCTCGGCACGACGACGTACTGATACCCCATCGTTTCGGCCTCGGCGAGGACCGAATCGAGGTTATCCCGCACGAGGTTGATGCCCACGTGCGCCGACGGCGCCGTGACACCCAGCTCATCCAGCAACGCCTTGACCTGCTCGGGCGGGCGCTCGTACAACCCGGCAAACTCGAACTCGTTGTAGCCGATGCCGGCTACCTGGCGAAGTGTGCCCTCGAAGTCCTCTCTTAGAAGACTGCGGACGGTGTAGAGCTGGATGCCGATCCGCTGGAGTCGGTTCTGTCCGGCGGTGGCGGTAGTATCTGTGGCAGTGGTCTCGCCGTTCGACCCACCGTTGCAGCCCGACGTCACGATCAGGCCACCCAGTGCAGCACCGGCGGTTGCCTTGATGAAAAGCCTGCGATTAATCATGTATCCGATTGGGTTAAAGGAAAAGATCGGGAAAAGGAATCAGGCGAAAGAGCACTCCCCAGTACCAATTCACACCGTAAGCCCTTCCGGAGCCCAATTGAAAAAAGGTACGTCGTCGTAAGGTTGAAAACCAGTCACAACTGGATTTGCCGAAACGAGCCTCACGGCGCGGCCTGCCCCTGCTGCGTCAGCTCCAGACGGGCGAGGTTTGCCAGGACAGCCTGGTTATCCGGGTCGTACTGCAATGCCGTATGCCAGGCCCGCCGTGCCTCCTCCGGCCTACCGGATTTGACCAGCACCGTACCCATGTTCATCCAGACGTCCACGTACGTCGGGTCTTTCTCGAGTATGCGCTGAAACCAGTGGATCGAGGCGGCATTGTTGCCCCTGAGGAACTCGAGCACGGCGACGTTATTCTGGAACTCCAGATTTTCGGGGTCCAGATGGATCGCGACCTGGTAGTGAAAGACGGCTTCATCGTACCGGCCAACCTGGCGCAAGAGGGACGCCAGACCTGCCCGCACGTACGCGTCTCCCGGGCTGATCAAGACTGATTGCTCCATTTCGGCAATGGTGGCTTCGGTGGCACGAAGCGATTCGGCCTTCTCGAGGTACTGCTGGGCTTCCTCCTGCCGCCCTGATCGTGCAAGCGCCTGCCCTATGTTGTAGACGGTCGGGTTGTGCCACGGCCACGCTTCCAGCGCCTTGAACAGGTGCGGCAAGGCATCTTCGAAGCGGGCATTTTTGACGAGAAGGGATCCGATCAAATATTGAATTTCGGGGCCTTCATGACCAAACCGCATCGCTCGTTCGACCAGCTCGAGCGCCCTTTCGTATTCGGCTGCCCCGTCGAGCACCTGCGCCATATCCACCATGGCCGGGGCATACGTACTGTCGAGCGCAAGCGCCTTCTCGAAGGCAAACATCGCACTGTCCGAAACACCCAAACTTCGGTATGCCCGACCGATCCCCCGCCAGGTCATGGCCGTCTGATTGCGTTCAAGCTCCCTTTCGAAGCAGGCAATCGCATTTCGATACTTGCCCTGCCGATTGAAGTTGTTGCCCAGGTTGTGCCAGACGCCGCGCATGTCGGGATTGAGCTTGAGGGCTCTCCGATACTCGGCCTCCGCTTCGTCGAATCGAATAACCTCAGTCAGGACCTGCGCACGCAAGAAGGGTACTTCTGCCGCATCGGGGGCGCGCGCCTCGGCGCTATCAAGTACAGCCAGTGCCTGCGTAAACTCATTGGCCTTCAGTAGATCTTCGGCCTGTGCCAGCAGCTGAAGCGTTTCGGGGTCGAGGACGTAGTCAGCCTTATTCCGGCTGCACCCGGACGTTACCAGGAAGAGACCCAAGAGCAACAAGCCGGCAACGGTTTTCAAAGGGGTCTTCCTGAGTTGCGAAATCGTGTTCATGGTATCGCTCTCGCCCTTTCTCCGTTTTTCAAGGGAGAAAGACCGGTTATGCTATCCTGTATGGCGACAATTTAGTTTGCCGCCAGGTTATTTCCGTTTCGAGGCATCACAATTGGCTCCTCTCCTTCAATGATAAGCAATTCCTGGTTTGCCTGAACGTTGGTAAAGGTGTCGACGTGCCCGTTTAGCCAGTAAAGGGTTAACGTATCGACCTTTTCGGCCTGCCCGAGGCCGAAAATAACCGCGGTTTCGCTGTGGGCGAGGTAGCTCGAACCGCCCCGTACGCGGCGTTCCATGACGTGGTCACCCACGCGGGCGACGATCCGAGTGCCGTAACCGTCCCGATTGACCTGCTTCCCACGGGTCTTGATCTTCAGGAAGTTGTTACCGTTCACCAGGTCGTTCCTTAACAGGTGAACCGGGCCGTCGTTCTCCGCCACCAGAATGTCGATGTCCCCGTCCCGGTCGTAGTCGCCAAAACAGGCGCCCCGGGCGACGACGGGCACGAGCAACGGCCCCCCGATGTCAGGTGCATGATCCTCAAACATGCCGTTGCCGTCGTTGAGGAAGAGGTGCGGGGGCTCGGCATAATAGACGCCCTCCTGCGTCTCCTCGACCTGCGGCTGTACGTGCCCGTTGGCGGCGTACATGTCCAGATCGCCGTCGAGGTCAATGTCGATGAGAAACAGACCGAAGGTCAACGTCATCAGGCTAATCCGCCCGACCCTCGAGCGCGCCGAGATATCCTGGAACAGGTCGTTGCCCAGGTACCGATAGACGGCGATCATTTCCCTCGAGAAGTTCGCGATAACGATGGATTCCTCCCCCGACTTGTCGATGACGCCGGTATCGACGCCCATGCCCGCTCGGGTCTTGCCGTGCTCGTCGTAGGCTATCCCCGAAAGGGCGCCGATTTCCGTAAACGTGCCGTCGCCGTTGTTCCTCCAGAGCAGGTTCGGCTGGGTGTCGTTCGTTACGATGAGGTCAGGCCAACCGTCCCGATTGTAGTCAAACTCGGCGACGCCGAGATTTTTTCCCGGTGACGGGATCATGCCGGCTTCCTTGGTTCTCTCGGTAAAGGTGCCGTCGCCATTGTTGACGTAGAAACGGCCGGAGATACCCTCGTAGGTCTCAGGTGTGCAATACCCCTTCTCGCGATTGTTGAGCGAGCAGTATTTGTCCGTTTCGATCGTCCACTTCACGTAATTACCGTGGAAGAGGTCGAGGTCGCCATCCCGGTCGGCGTCGAAGAAGATGCCGGAAGCGCTCCATTCCGAGGGGCCGGCCACCCCGGCTTCTTTTCCGACCTCGACGAAGACGCCCCCGTCGTTTCGAAACAGCATGTTCTCGTAGAGCGTCGTGAAGTAAAAGTCCTCGTCGCCGTCGTTGTCGTAATCGCCGACGGTAACTCCGAGCCCGTACGTGTCGATGCCCACCAGGCCGGCTTCCGGAGACACGAACGTGAACGTGCCGTCACCGTTGTTTCGGTAGAGCCAGAGCGCGTACTCGAACTTCTGTGGGCTCCTCGGAAACACGCCGCCTCCGACGAGCAGGATGTCCAGCCAGCCGTCGCCGTTGTAATCGATGAATCCGCAGCCGGAGCCCATCGACTCGGGGAAAAGGACGTCGCCATAATCCCCTATGATGTGCTTAAAGCCTCCGAGACCGGCCTCTTCCGTCACGTTGACGAAGCTAAATCCAAACTGATTGGAGGCCGGGGGCGTTGCTTCCGTTTGTTCCGGCTCGCTCGTAGCCCCATTGCATGCGGTCAATAGAACGATTGTGGCAACAATCACGGCAACCAGCCGAATACCTTGGGACGACAGAAACAGCATACCTACGCGAAGAACAATCGGAACCATCAGTATAGAAAATAAAACGTTACTACACGTCTCGAATCGCTGCCACTACTCATCCAGGCGAGCGAGATACGTTTGTACCAAAGTGTCGGAAGGGTTGTACTTCAGCACGTTTAACCAGGCCTCCCGGGCCTGCGGGTAGTCACCCTGCAAGGCGTACACCACGCCAAGATTCAGCCAGGCATCGGCGAACGTCGAATCCTGCCGTACGATGGCCTCGAAGCGACGAGCTGCGGAAAGGGTGTCGCCCATTACGAGGTGCAGGTTGGCGATGTCGCTCCGAACGCGGAGGTCTTCCGGGACCAGGTAGTTTGCCACGTTCAGACTACGCAGGGCATCGCCGTACCGCCCGGCGGCAAGATAGTGGTCGGCCAGCGTAATCCAAATCGCTGCATCGTCAGGGTTGTCCAGTACGCTCTCCTCTGCATCGGTGGTGGCTTGGTCGAGGTCGCGAGCCACTCTCCATCGTTCGAGGACCTGGTCGGCCTCAGCCTGTCTTCCGAGGTTAGTTAAGGCCAGGTTGTAATTGTACAGGGTATGGACGTCAGCAGGCCGCTCATGGATAGCCGATTCCAGATACGGTAAGGCTTCTGCAAACCTCTTCTCCCTCACGAGGAGCGATCCGTACAGAGCACGGTGTTCGGGCGATCGCGGATCGAGCCATACAGCCCGCTGTGACGCCTGCAATGCTTTTGCGAATTCTCCGGTATCGGCGTATAGCTCGGCTAACCAGGTGTGAACGGTTGCGTTCAGGCTGTCGAGGCCAATCGATCGTTCAAACGCGACACGAGCGCTATCCGTTCGGGCCATTTTCTGATAGGCTCGCCCGGTATACATGTACAGCGCTGGTACGGCTGCCCGATCCCGTTCGCGGTAGAACCGCTTTGCCCTCCTCGACGATTGCTCGATGAGCTGAAGCTCGTCCATATAATATTGTATCGCCCGCGCATACCGTCCAAGCTTGAACTCGACCTGGCCAACCTGGAAGTACGCGCCCCTGAAGTCCGGGTCGAGCTCGACTGCGCGAAGGAAGGCGGCCTGTGCGCTGTCGGCGTCATTTACTTCTGATAGAATCAGCCCTCGAAGGTACCAGGCATCCGGAATCTCCGGATCGATCCGGTTCAGGCTGTCCATCGTCGCCAGCGCCCGGCGGTAATCACCCTCGCCCAGCGCCGCACGTGCAGCATCGAGCGCACTGATGACCTCCGGGGTGAGGTTCGCATTCGAAAAAGGCGCACCCGGCCGCTCGCTCTCCCCCGGGCTACATGCTCCCAGAATCAGGAGACAGGAAAAAACGCCTATCAGCCCGCAAAGGCTTGTTGCAAGCTCCCGACTTCCAAGATATCCCCGCCCACGTCCGCTCCCGCTTCTTGGCAACATGCTATTGATCGACATGGAATTACGGATCCTGACGGTTGTACCAAAGTGAGCGAAAAACTTCCGGGCGGCTGTCGGTAACGCTTCCGGAATGCCCCGTATAACCAGAGCGTTTGTTCTCGATCTGTGAGCCCAATCCGTAGAATAACGCTGCATGGACTCTGCTTCAATACCATTTTACATACTGCCTGTCCGGCCGGAAGCGTAGCGGTTGCACGTCCAGGTTTCAGCAACGTTTTTCATCCCAGCGTAAGTATCGCTGTAACAAGTATATGTAGCGAAGATTCGCCCGGCAACTTGGATGGCCGGGAGCACCGGCGGGGCGGCGGGGCGATACGCGAATAGGATATTAAGAATGAATGATTTCGTTGCCGAAAGGGTGATCGGTCGGCGAGACTTGATTTCGGTAGATCCGCATAACAACAGAAAAGGCTCCGGCATCTTACCGGAGCCTTTTCTGCTACTCGAATCGGTCGCGATCCTTTAGAAGGACAGGCGGAGTCCGAGGTGGAGCGAACGCGGGTTCAGGAAGGTACGGAACGTGCCGTTCGGCATGTCGATGTACCGTTTCTCCTTGAGCACCGTGTCGACGAACTTCTTGTCGGCCTCCTTGAACGAGCCGCCCTGGTACTGGTAGTACTTGCCGGACTGGCCATCTTCGCCGGTCCACACGTAGTACAGCGCGCGGGTATTGCCCGTGGCCGGGAGCTCGGTCACGATCTCGATCGGCGTGAACGGCGTTCCAGGTTTCCGGAAGTCGCCAGGCTGGTCGTTACCGTAGATAATGCGGTACGGATCGCCGGTCTCCAGACCCTTGAACGTATCACGCGGCCAGTGCAGCGACCTCAGGTAGAGCTCCTGGTCGCGGTCTTCGCCGTACCCGAACGGGTTGGCCGAACGGTACATGTGGCGCAGGTTGAAGACGTTCGTCACGTCGATGAAGAACTGCGCGTCACCGCCGACAACCTTGAAGTTCTTGGCGAAGCGGAGGTCGAAGTTCCAGTAGTCGCGCCAGCTCGTGTTGTTCGCGATCTCACGTCCCGAGCTGCCACCCAGCAGGCTCTGGCCGTTGTAGGTGAGGGGCTGACCGTCGCGCCACTCGCCGAGGAGGTTGATCCTCCAGTCGCCCAGGGGCTTGCCACCGAGAACGGTGGGACCAAAGTTCTCCGGCACGAGGAACTCGATGTTCATGCGGGAGAACGGCTCGGGAATCGGCCGGCTCTGGTAGTGCTCGGTCGTGGTCCGCTCGTGCTCGCGCTGGCTAACCGGGTTCTCGTAGAACGTACCGAAGCCGAAGTTACCGGACTTGCTGGCGCGGTAGGTGAAGTTCACCCAGCCGCGGATCCAGTCGCCACGGTTCTTCGAAATCGTGAGCTCGACGCCACGGTGGTCGCTGTAGTTCAGCGGGCGGTCTACGTAGTAGTCGACCTCCTGGTCGATGCTGACGAAGTGCACACCGCGCGGCTGGAGCTGCAGGTCACGATAGTAACCGGCGAGGCGGACGTGGAACATCTCCGCGAAGCTCTGCTCGTACCCCAGCTCGTAGGCTACCGTACGCGGCATCGGGTGGTTCGGGTTGCCGATGTTGCGGAGGCGGCCCGTGTTCAGCTTGGCGATGTTGAACATGCTCAGCACGCCGAGCTGGTTACGGAAGTGGCCGTAGTTGAAGTAGAGCTTGCTCGTCTCAGTGATCGGGAAGCTGACGCCGAGGCGCGGGCTAAGCGTGAGCAGGTGTTCCGTCGGCTCGGTTTCCAGGTTTTCGTCGAGCGCATCCACACCGCCCATCGAGGCCGAAAATGCCCGCTCCCAGTTGCTATAGGTATACCATTCACCGCCCGCATTGAAGTAGTCCATGCGGAGGCCGATGTTGGCCACCATGCCCTGGAACTCGAGTTTGGTCTGCCCGTAGAGCGCGCCCTGTACCGGCGAGCGTTCCCAAATCCGGATCGGGTTTGCGTGGTGCGGGTGAGCCGGGTCAACCTCGCGGAAGTTGATGTCGTAGTTGCTGTAGATGTACTCGACACCGGTCTTGACCTGCATGAACCGGTTGAGCTGGCTCGTCAGGTCGAAGCGGCCGGACCACTTTGCAACTTTGGAGCTGTCGCGAGCGCTGAACCAGTGGCCACCGTTGCGGAGCTGGACGCCCAGCTTGTCGAACGTGTCCCTCCACTCCCATCCGAAGGGCTCTTCCGTCAGCTGGATCGGGCCGATCGTCTTGAGGATCGTGGGGTCTCTCTCCACGTCACCCATGGTGTGGGTGAGGTAGTCCGTGCCGGTCCGCTGGAGCTGTACCTCGTAGAACGTATTGGCGTTGAGCGTGTGCGTGAAGTGAGCACCAATCATGTTCAGCTTCACGTCCATCGGGTTGCGGTAGTGCGTCGCAAAGGTCCCTTCGCCATCGCCGATCTGGGTTACGAAATACCAGTTGGCGCCGTCCCACGGGTAGTCGGGCATGTCGCCGGTAAGCATCTGGTCCGGGCTGGCCGTGTTCTCGTCCATTTCCGTTGGATGGATCGAGTACTGCGTGGCGTACAGGCCGGACAGGTTCAGCTTCATGCCTGGAGCGATGTCGCTCGTCAGCTTGCCCTGCCAGGTCATCTCCTCGTAGCGGTCCCGAATCATGGGACGGAAGAACATGCTCTGCGTTCTGCGCAATGAGGTCGTGAAGCGCAGATCGCCGAGGTACTGGCTGATGAAGGGCACGGGGCCGCCAATCGTACCGTCGATTTCGTAGTCCGGATCTTTGATCTCGAAGTCCTTCCTCACGTACCACGCATAGGCTTCCTGAAGCTGCTGAGGCGTTGCCTCGGTACCTTCGGCCAGCGTATTCCAGCCGACGAACTCGCGGTAGTTGTCCTGTGCGTAGATGTCCCAGCCGCCGGACGTAGTCCCATCGAACGCCACTGCGGGGTCATAGTACGGGCGCATGAACGGCGAGAACTCGTCGTTCGGGTAAAGCACCTCGTTGCCGTCGATGTCGTAGCCCGGGAAGGCTTTTTCCTGCGGCGGAGCATACCGGATAATGAAGTCCGCCGAGTACCGGTTGCGGCTGCCCTCCTTGGTTACGACGTTGATCAGACCCGAGCGGACGTTGCCGTACTCAGCATTGAAGCCGCCCGTTTGTACCTGCACCTCCTCCACGGCGGTGTAGCTGATGCCGGTGAACGGGTTGTTGCCGCGGCCCGTCGCGAGGTTGAGACCGTCGACGCGGAACGACACCTGGTCGCCACCCGAACCGCGGACCGTGAGGCCGCGCTCGAAACCGGCCTGCAGGCCGATCACCTCGGCCACGTCAGTGACCGGAAGGTTTTCGATCTCTGCAGCGCTCAAGTTCGCCACGGAAGCGGACACGTCGCGTTGGACAACAGGCCTGGTCGCCTGGACCACAACTTCATCGAGGCCCACGGTTTCTTCCTGAAGCTCGAAGTTGAGCTCGGTCGTCAGGTCGATGTTGACGCGCACGCCCGTCGCCAGCTCCGGCGTATAGCCGATGAAGGAGGCGCGAACGTCGTACTCGCCCGGTCGTACGTTCAGAATGTTGTAGTAGCCGTCGATGTCGGTCGTCGCACCCTGCGTGGTCCCATCAATGACGACGTTCACGCCCGGCAGCGGATCCCCTGTGGCACCATCGACTACCCTACCTGCGATCTTACCGGTCTGGGCGAAGGCGAGCGACGCCGGCAGCACCAGAAGGGCAAGCGTGCACAGTAGCTTTGCCAGTCGCATATGATAAACCTCCATTCTGGTTAACTTTCAATTGGTCTATGTTTTCACCCGTCCGGGTGAGCCACAGCTTTGATTCTCTTTTGTTTTCCCGGTCGCCCCCGGCGTCTTTTCGACTCCGGAAGCACTGCCCGGAAGAACCAAACGGTGACACTATGTCAGGAGAGGCAACCTTGCTGACCCGTCTTTTGCTTGAGAAGTCGGTCGGGTGGTCCCGTCTTCGCCCGAGACCACCCGGCCCGTTCTATGAAGCGTAGTATAGGGTCATCGAGGTTTGCCCAGGTTCAGAAGGAAATCCGCAAAGCCATGCGGTGAACGGCGTCAAAATCACCGAACGTCGTGTACGCGTAGTCCGCGCCGAACCCAAACCCACCGAAGCTCTGCTGGAGGCCGGCGCCGAGGCTCACACCCTGCTCGTCGGTCGGCATCGAGTAGCCGGCACGGAGCGAGAGCGTGTTCATGATCGTGTATTCGGCGCCAATCCGCAGGTTCTCGTCAAAGTCTCTCGGACGTTCGGCATCGATACCGACCTTGAGCGAATGGGTGTTCGGATTCAGACTCGTCAGGTCAACCAGGTCCATCGCGACACCGATCCGGAAGGTCAACGGCAGCTCGAAGTTCTCCTCGACGTACTGCAGCTCCCTCGAGAAGTTACGTACGTCCATGGCGAAGACGAGGCTGCGGAAACCGGTCCGGTACAGCACGCCGAAGTCGACGGCCACGGTGTTCATCGAGAGGTCATCCATCGTGTAATCGCCCACCGTACCCGACTTGATGGCCTGGTCCAGGTCCTGGTTCGCGTAGCGGATGTGGCCGCCAACCGAGAAGCGGTCGGTCAGCGCCCGGGCGTACCCGAAGCCGAGAGCGAAGGCCGTCGGGCTGGGATCGGCGAGGCCGATATCCTTGAACTCGAGGTAGCCTTGCTCGTTGCCGTCGGTACGGACGGTACCGATGAACGTGCCGTAGTCAACCGCGACGAACGACACACCGAACACGCCGTAGAGGCCGCCCATGGGGGCAAACGATGCGGCGATGCTGTTGTAGTCGATTTCGGCGATGAACTGCGTCTGCGAGGCAGCGAGGGTGAACGTACTCGGCTGGTACGCCATAGCTGCCGGGTTGTAGAACATCGACGTGGCGGAACCCACATCAAATGCGGTGACGGCGTCTCCGAGAGCGGCCGCCCTCGGATCGGTCGAGACGGTCAGGAACTTGAAACCGGTCTGAGCGCGCTTGTCGGTCTCCGTAGTCCCGATTTCATTGTCCTGTCCTCGCGCAGGCGGAACGAGGAGAGCCACCGCAAAGATCAAGATCAGAGAAATTCGTTTCATCAAATGCACCATTCGGATTATTTCTCGAGAAAAGGTCTCTCCGAGTTTCGGAAGGCGGGCAGGCCGGTTGGGAGCGCCCGACAGGCCTGCCCGCACCCTTTTTTCGTTAACGGATGACGATGAATTTCAGGATGACCTGTTCGCCCGTCTCGTCGTCGGTCACCACCGCCAGGTAGATGCCACTGACGACAAGCTGTCGGGAGTACGTGGTCAGATCCCAGAACTGGTCACCACTGCCATCGGTGTGTTCGAGCGTTTTAATCAGCTCACCGATCTCGGAGTAGATCTTGATCGTGGCCTTGGCCGGGAGGCCGTAGAACGCGATCCTGTCCTGGACGTCAAAGCGGACATCGGAGATTGAACCCAGGTAGTAGGGGTTCGGCACGATGCGGACGTCCGAGAGGCTCGAACCCGGAGCGCGGCGCAGGAAGGCCGGCTCGAAGGTCTGCGCGTAGTACCGGTTGCTCTTCAGGACTGCGCCCTGCGGTATCGGCCCCCAGGCGTTGGTCTTTTCGCCGACGGCCTGGATGTAGTAGAAGTACGACTGTCCGCGCTCGACCTGCGAGTCGATGTAGGACGTTTCGTTTGGCCCGAGCGAAGCGATAAGCTGGTACACCGTGCTGCTGTCGACTACGGCGAGGCCGTCGTCTCCGACGCGCAATGCGAGCGGGATGCCCCAGTAGTTCTTCTGTGCGCGGTAGATCTCCCATCCCGTACGCGGCGGTCCACCGGCGGGATGCGGCTGCCACGTCAGCTCGATCTTGTCCGAACCGGACGTCACCCGGAACTCGATCGGAGGCAGGGGTTCTTTCGGATGGTTGAAGCCGCTATCCCATACGAGCTTCGCCGCTTCAAACACCTTCAGGAGCGAGTCGCGAACGGAGAGGCCCCACTGGTTCTTCGTCATCGCCTCGTCACCCGTAAAGATGTTGTCCCAGTTCCAGCCCTGGACGTCGGTGATGACGCCGTCGCCGTTTGCGTCGTATTCGATGATCAGGTCGTCGTCGTACCCGGCGAGCTTCCAGGTACGGCCGATCACGTACGCTGCGTGGTCGTCCAGCGAGCCGACGCCGTAGGCCACGACGATGCGTACCTGCTCACCCGGGCCCATGTCGTACGGACCGTAGGCATTCATGTAGCCCCAGCCGCCGCCACGGCCCAGCGAGGGTAGACCGGTCTGTTTGTCGAACTGTCCGTCGGGCTGCACGCGCCATGCGTGTGTCGGCGTGGTGCGCGGGTCGCTGTCGTCAGGCGCGACAGAGCCGGCCTCGGTAGCGCCGGAGCCGCGTTCCATGACACCGCGTTCAATGGCCATTTTGGCTTCGTTATTGTGCGAGCTACCCGTCGTTATCTCTGACCAGTCGGACTCGATGTAGGTCATCGTGCGGGGCTGAGCCGGGTCGTCGGGGGCGGTGGCATCCGGTGCGTGGGCGTGCGCATCGGCGTGCAGAACCACTTCGCCGTACATGCCGCCGGCAAGACGGCCGAGGGAGTCTCCGTAAATACCACCGTGCCAGCTTTCAGCCGGGTTCCTGGTGATCGGGTTGCCAATCACGCTGAATTCGTTGTTGTGGGACTCACCCATCCAGGAGATGTTGGCGCGGATGTCGAGGCCGAAGTCGTGCTCGCCGTCGCCGATGACGTCGTTCATGGTCATCTCGCCCCAGGCGTTGCCGTCCTTGCTACGAGCCCAGGAGCCACTTGGGGCGTTGACCTTCGGACGTTCCATAAGGGCGAAGTAAACGTCCTCGAGGGTCTGCCCTTCGAGCTCGATCTCGTCGTCGTCGTCGATGTTACCCGTATTCGTGAAGATGTACTCGACGATGTGGAAGTTGTCGAGGTACGGGTTGCTCACCATCTGGGCACGCCGTTCCACCTGAACGCCGATCGATGTGTTCATCACGGCGTTCACCATACGGTCCGCCCCGAGGTTAGGATCTACGACGTCCACCTGCGAAGGTCGCTGGAAGGTCAACGCACCGTCCACGTAAACCGCAGGGGGATCGAAGCGTGCGATGAGCTGGAATTGGGTCGAGAAAAACTCGCCAAGGCCGAGGTCACGCGGTCCGATGTGAGAGGTGCGGATGTCCCACCTTTTCCCGGTTTCGTCCGTAAAGTTTTTGGCGCTGACCCAGAGGCCTTTCCAGTGAGAATATGTGGTTTGAGGAATGATGCCCGGGAAGAACATCTGGGAGTCTCCCGTGGGGAGGTTTTCCGGCTCGGCACCACCCGAGAGGTATGGGTGATGGAGCCGGCCGACCGCCAGCCATTTGGCCGACCACTGGGCCTGGGCGTTTTGCGCCCAGCCTACCAGCAGCAGAAGTGCCGCAGTCGCCGCGATCTTTGGTAATAGTTCTCGGTAGTAGTACTTACGCTTCATAGTCGCGAACAGTGGTGTTAGAGGATAACGTTATTCGAATTACCCCCGGATACCCTTCCCTCCAGATACTGATAGCGCTTCCATCACACGGCAGCCGGTTCGTTTTTTGCCGCCCCGACCTACAAGGGCGACTCCGTAACGTCTGTAACTGACTGGCCGCACGCACTACGCCCACGCGTGCGGTTCATCAAATCACAACATAATCGCTGCCTTTATTTCATGCAATCTCCGGAAAGGGCAAAAAAATATACCGTCATACGAAAGCGCAGGGACGAAACGTTACCCTGATCCGAATTACAGACACAATGTGAAAAACCAGTTACGGGTAAATAATCCAATCTATACCCTGTTGAATTGTTTGCACTTAAGGGTTGCACCCAATCGCCTCATCGTTTCACCCCTTCGACGCCGGAGCGTCCGCTTTTCCCTCCCGCCGTTACAATGAGCAATTAAGAATACGTTGTGAAGGCCTCCTCCACCCCTTGCACTTCCTGATTCTCGCGTTCGGCGATTGGCAATATGATTCCTTTATCCTCTTAATATCTGAAACTTGGATGCGAGAGTAGGTGACGTGTGTAGATTTGTTCTGCACGCGAAAGATTTTGAACTACCCTCGGCTGATGGTGCTGACTAGCGCAGATGATGTTTTGATGGACGTAAACGGAAGACGGAACATGATTTAGCGCCGTCTATCCCAAAGACACGTCATCTCCGCGAAGGCGGAGATCCAG
>CBINFS010000034.1:0-40330 GCA_966250015.1 uncultured bacterium
TGGATTTACTTCGTCAGTCACTTCGTTCGTGTCGGATCAAGTCCGGAATGACCTATAATTTAAGGATTTCGGTACAGTTAAAAACCTGCCTTCCGGCAGGTCTATCATAGCGTTCTTCAACGACATCAACCTTAAAAACCACGTCATTCCGGCCTCCGAGCCGAAATCCAGGTAAGCATGCGGCCTGCCTCCAATGTCCCTGCGAAATGGATTCGGTTCTACACCTCCGTCACACCTTGAAAGCCCCGGAACGCATCACGCCCCCATTTCCTGCACGTCATCGGATGGTGAATTGTCGGGTATCGTAATAAAAATGGACCGGCGGGGGCGGGCGTCTACCGTACGCGTGCGGTGCCCCTTACCGAATGTGTCCTCCACGAGGAGCACGTCGCCGCCTTTGAACTGGCGTTTTTCACCGTCGGACGTCTCGATCTCGATGTGGCCGTCGAGCAGGACGATGTACTGCCGCCGTGGTGCGTGGTGCCAGTCGTAGTTGTAGTCCGGATCGTTTTCCCGGAAGATGACTGTCTGTACCGGAACCGCATCGGAGAGCCGCCCGATCTCTCCTGCGTCGCGGAGCGGGATCTCGACATCCTCGAAGTGCGACTCCCCGTCTGGCGTGGCAAACACACGCGTTATCTTCATGATGCCATTCGTTCAGGTTCGGAAAAACGAGAAAACAGAGAGAACCTTGCGCCTTAATAGCGAACCTCCGGCAGGACGGCTTCGATCTCGGCGCGGCGAGGCTCCTCCCACTCCGGCAGCTTGAGCGCCTGCCCGAGTGACGCTTCGTCCTCGTCGATCAGGAAGCCGGGCGCCTCGGTGGCAACCTCGAAGAGCACCCCGCCCGGCTCGCGAAAATAGATCGAGCGAAAGTAGTTGCGGTCGCGCACCTCGGTGACGTTCAGGCCGAAGCGGATCACCTCCTCCCGAATCGAGAGCTGTTCCGTCTCCGTGGGGACTGCAAAGGCAACGTGGTGAACGGTCCCTATGCCGTTTTGCCCGGCCGGCGCCTCGAGCTCGTGCAAAACGTCGACGATCTGCCCGCTCGCGCCGTGCTGCAAAACGTACCGCCGCCTGTCCGCTTCCACGTTGGTGCGCTTGAAGCCGAGCATGTAGAGCACATCCTCGGTCGGCCTCGGATCCCTGATTTCGAGGGTCACGCTGTGTAGTCCTCGGATGGCGAGATCCGCCCCGATACCCCCACCGGTCCACGGCGTACGGGAATCACTGGCCGTGCCGACCAGCTCGAGCTCCAGCCCGGACGGATCGTCGAACACGATCACGTTCTCCCCAAAACGGACTCCCTCCTTGACGATGAGCCCCGCCCGAAGAAGACGCTCGCGCCAGAACTCCATCGCGCCCGCAGGCACTGCAAAGGCTGTGCGGGTGATCTGTCCCGTCCCTTTGGTCCCCTTTCGAACGCCCGTACCTTCGTACGGAAACGTCGTCATGAGCGTCCCCGGTGCGCCGACGGAGGTGCCGTAGTAGAAATGGTAAACGAAGGGGTTGTCGAAGTTCACCGTCTTCTTGACGAGCCGCAGCCCGAGAAGCCCGGTGTAGAAGTCGACGTCGGCCTGGGCGTTAGCGACGGTTGCCGTGACGTGGTGGAGGCTCGTGAGCATACCGGTCACCAGTTTGGAGAGGAGAAGACCACGCCGTTAATTACGGTACTGCTCTCCTTTCAATTGGCCTGCGCGCTGTAATTCCAGTGTAACATCATACAGCGCAGCCCGGGCGCTGGTTTACCATACATGGAAAGGCTCAATACCGGGTCAGGAAGGGCATTTTGCGGCCTCCGGGACGGATGAAGCCGCCCTGCGTCGTGCGGATCTCCTCAACGGTCACGAAGACGTCGGGGTCATGGTTTTTCAGGATCTCGAGGACCTCCGGGACCTTCTTCCGCTGGGCGACGATGCTCAGGATGTCGACCTCGCTTTCACGGCCCCTTCCGCTCAGCTCGGTTACGGCGTAGCCGGCCTCGCGAAGTAACCGTGCGGCGGCGTGGCCCGAGGTCTGCCCGTTGGACGCCACCTCGGCCTCGTCGACGCGGATGACGGCGCGCACCACGCTCACGCCGAATGCCACCTTCCCTTCGAGCCACACGCCCACGTAGTTACCCGTGGCAAACCCGCCGGCATACCCGACGACGTGCAGGATGGAGTCGAGGTGTTGCAGTGCGTGCCCCGCAGCAAAAACCCATATCAACACCTCAAAAAACCCGATGGAGGCAGAGACCGTACGGTGCCCCTTGACGGCGAAAATCATTCGCATCGTCGCGAGGGACACGTCGCCGATCCGCAGGCAGAATATCAACAACGCCCCGATGGGTGCTGCAAACAAGGCATCCATGGCTATAAGTCTATCGAAAAAAGGCTTGTCAAAGAATCCACGCCACCAAACGCACACAACGGTTTGAAGGTCCTTGCAAAAGACCACGCGAGACGTCCGGCGCTCCGACGCCACGTGCACGCCGAATAATCGGCGAAAAGGAGCAGAACGGGAACGCGCACCCCTTCGTGGCGTGACACGTAGCGTTACCCGGATACCCCTTCATGCGAGGCAGATGCCCCCGCAGGGCTATTCTGGCTCGCTTTTTGATTTTAATTCGGGGCTCCGCCTGCCCGGGCCGGGCATCCATCCCCGTTGTAATGAAACCAGTGCCTGCCCACCGCAAATGGCGGCGTCGTGCACCGAATATATTGAGTTCAGCCAATATGCTTGAGGCATTAAAAAAACTTTTTGGCAACAAACACGAGCGCCAGATCAAGAAGTACTGGCCCATCGTCGAACAGATCAATAGGTACGCGGCCGAGTACCAGAGCCTGACCGACGACGAGCTACGTGCCCTGACGCAAGAGTTCAAACAGACGATTCGCGATGCCGTGGCCGACAACGAGGCGCGGCAGGCCGAGATCAAAAAGATCCTACGCGGCACGTACGACGCGGCGGAAGCAGGCGGCAACGGCCAGGCCCAGACGCAGGGGCGGGATCTGTCCCTCCAGGACCGTCAGGCCCTCTACGACGAGCTCGACGACCTCGAGGAAGAATGGCTCGATACCGTCGAGGATGTGCTCGACGAGCTCCTCCCGAAGGCCTTCGCCGTCGTCAAGGAAACCTGCCGGCGTATGCTTGGCAAAGAGTGGATGGCCGGTGGAACGAAGATTGTCTGGGACATGGTCCCCTACGACGTCCAGCTCCTCGGCGGCATCGCCCTTCACGAAGGCAACATCGCCGAGATGAAGACGGGCGAAGGCAAAACGCTCGTCGCCGTCGCGCCGATCTACCTCAACGCACTCGTCGGCCGTGGCGTCCACGTCGTGACGGTCAACCCGTACCTCGCCCAACGTGACGCCGAATGGATGGGCCCCATCTTCGAGTTTCACGGCCTGAAGGTGGACGTCATCGACCTCTACGAGCCCCACTCGGAAGGCCGCCGCAGGGCTTACCGCGCCGACATCAGCTACGGCACCAACAACGAGTTCGGCTTCGATTACCTGCGCGACAACTCGTTCGTCAGCGACCCCGAACAGCTCGTCCAGCGCGGACATCACTACGCCATCGTCGACGAGGTCGACTCGGTGCTCATCGACGAAGCGCGAACGCCGCTCATCATTTCAGGCCCGGTTCCGCAGGCGGCGGACGACCGTTTCGAAGAGCTGAAGCCGACGATCGAGAAGCTCGTCTACGCCCAGCAACGCCTGGTCGCCCAGCTCGTCGCTGAAGCCGAGCAGAAGCTCAAGAAGCGAGACGAGCTGGCCGCGACCGACCGCAAAGCGGCGGCCGATCTCGAAGCCGAAGCCGGCCTCGCGTTGCTGCGCGCCGAACGCGGCTTTCCGCGCAACAAAAAGCTCCTCAAGCTCAAAAGCGAGCCCGGCGTTACGCAGCTCATCCTGCGCACCGAAGCGTATTACCTCCAGGACAACGCCAAGCACATGCACATCGTCGACGACGAGCTCTACTTCGCGCTCGACGAGAAGCAGCACACGATCGAGCTGACCGAGAAAGGCCGTGAGTTTGCCGGAAAGACCTCCGGTCAGGGTCCGGACCTCTTCCTCCTTCCCGACCTCGGCGAGGGTGTGGCACGGCTCGAACAGGAACACAAGGAGAAGCTACGCCAGCTCGAAAAAGAGCTTGAAGAACGCACCGATCTGACTGACGAGAAACGCGAGAACAAGCGCCAGAACGATACGCGCCTGCTCGAGAAGGAGCTTCAGGAGGCCAAGCGCAACCTGTACAGCCTCTACGCGGAGCGAGCCGAGCAGCTTCATGCCATCGAGCAGCTCCTCCGCGCCTACACCCTCTACGAAAAAGACGTCGAGTACATCGTCCAGGACGACAAGGTGCTCATCGTCGACGAGCACACCGGCCGCGTGCTGCCCGGACGCCGCTACTCCGACGGCCTCCACCAGGCCATCGAAGCCAAGGAGAACGTCAAGATCCAGGCGGCCACCCAGACCTACGCGACGATCACCCTCCAGAACTACTTCCGCATGTACTCGAAGCTGGCCGGTATGACCGGCACCGCCGAGACCGAAGCGGAGGAGTTCTACCGCATCTACAAGATGGACGTGGTCGTCATTCCGACGAACAAGCCGGTCATCAGGCAGGACAAAGACGACCTGGTCTTCAAGACGAAGCGGGCCAAGTACAACGCGGTGTTGAGCAAGATCGAGGAGTACCACAAGAAAGGGCAGCCGGTGCTCGTGGGTACGACCTCGGTCGAGGTGTCGGAGACGCTGAGCCGCATGTTGCAGCGCAAGGGCATCCCGCACAACGTGCTCAATGCCAAGCGCGACCGGGCGAAGACCGAAGCCCTCATCGTGGCCGAAGCCGGCCAGAAGGGAGCCGTCACGATCGCAACGAACATGGCCGGCCGCGGCACCGACATCAAGCTCGGTCCCGGCGTCCGCGAGCTTGGCGGCCTCGCCATTCTCGGCACCGAACGGCACGAAAGCCGCCGCATCGACCTCCAGCTCAGAGGCCGGTCCGGCCGCCAGGGCGACCCCGGTGAAAGCCAGTTCTACGTCTCCCTCGAAGACGACCTGATGCGCCTCTTCGGCTCCGACCGCACGGCGCGCGTCATGGACCGGCTCGGCCTCGAAGAAGACGCCGTCATCACCCACCCGTGGATCAACAAATCCATCGAGCGCGCGCAGATCAAGGTCGAGCAGAACAACTTCGCCATCCGAAAGCGCCAGCTCGAATACGACGACGTGCTCAACGCGCAGCGCCAGGTGATCTACGACCGTCGTATGCACGCCCTCAAAGGCGAACGCCTGCACGGCGAGATCCTCGACATGATCAAGGAGACCGTCACGTCGATCGTCAAAAAGCATTACGGCGAAGGCAATCTGGAGGAGATGCGCGAGGAGCTCTTGCGCGTGCTCGCCTTCGACTTCGAGATCGACCGCGAACGGTTCGTCCAGCTCGGTGAGGACGGTGTGACGGAGCTTGCCGTCGAAAAAGCCCTCGAGCTTTACAATCGCAAACGGGACGCCATCGCGGCCCCGTTCTACAACGGCGTCCAGCGGATCCTCGAAAGCGACCTCGAGCAGAAGCCGCAACGGGTGGTGATGGACTTCACCGACGGCCGCCGCTACCTGCGCGTCGGGGTCAAGGTGGATGACGCCATCGAAACACACGGTCAGGAGGTCAACGACGCCCTCGAACGCGCCGCATCGCTCACCATCATCGATGAACGCTGGACCGAACACCTGCGCGAGCTCGACGAGGTGAAGGAAGGCATCGGGCTGCGCGCCTACGGCCAGCGCGACCCGCTCATCGAGTACAAGATGGAGGCCTTCAAGCTCTTCACGGAGATGATGGAGCGGATCGGCACGGAGGTCGCCTCGATCGTGATGAAAGCTGGTCCGCTCGTCGACACACGGACGTCGCGGGCTGCACCGGCCCGCCGCCGGCTCGACCCGACCCGTGCCCGTACCTCGCACGAGTCAGCCGAGCCCTCCTACGGCGTCAACGCGGGTGGCAACGGATCCGCCGCACGGAAAGACCCCACCGTCAAGCCGCAACCCGTAACCGTCGAAAAAACCGTCGGCCGCAACGACCCCTGCCCCTGCGGCAGCGGCAAGAAATACAAACACTGCCACGGGCGATAGGCTGGTGATAGGCTGAGAAATCCCCGACCCGTCCAGGCTAGGGTCAAAAAAATTTGGCGGATTGCCTTCGGTTGACGAAGTTAGGTCGGAAGCGAAATAACGATACGTTGCCCCCACAAAACACCGCTGCGTACTCCGGACGTTTATGCTCAGGTCGTTATACATTCGGGACTACGCCATCATCGAGCAGCTCGAGGTCACCTTCGACGGCGGCCTGAACATCATCACGGGTGAAACCGGAGCGGGCAAGTCGATCCTGATTGGCGCCCTTTCGATGATCCTGGGCGAGCGAGCATCGACCGAAGTCGTGCGCTCCGGAGCCAAAAAGGCGATCATCGAGGGCCAGTTTGACGAGGTGGAATCCCCCGGCCTGATCGCACTGCTCGAGGAAAACGGCCTCGAACGGTCGGACACGCTTATCCTGCGCCGTGAGATTTCGGCCCAGCAGAGCCGCGCCTTCATCAACGATTCCCCCGCCACCGTACAGCTCCTGCGCGACGTCGCGTCGTACCTGATCGATCTTCACGGGCAACACGAGCATCAGTCGCTCCTGCGTCCCGAAACGCACATCGGCCTGCTCGACGACTTCGGCGGCCTCGAAGCGTTCGTCCAATCCTATCGCAACCGGTACCTCGCGGTTGAAGACCTCGTCCGGCAGCGGAAGGCGCTCATCGCGCGTGAGCGCGAGCTGGCACGCCAGAAAGAGCTCTATGAGTTTCAGATCGAGGAGATCGACCGGGTCGGACCTCAGGAAGGCGAGGAGGACGCGCTCGAAGCCGAGTTCCGGATCCTCGAAAACGCGGAACGCCTCTACCAGACCACGGCGCACCTCTTTTCGATGCTCTACGAGTCGGACGACGCCGTAAACGACCGGCTCGTCGTCGCACGAAACGAGCTACAGGACCTCGCCCGCATCGATAAGGCCTTCGAGGAGTCGCTCGGCGAGATCTCCTCGGCGCAGATCATGATCTCGGAGATTGCGAAGTTCCTCCAGGACTACAACGCCCGGATCGAGTTCAACCCGGAACGCCTCGAGGAAATCCGGGAGCGGATGGGGGCGATCGAGCTCCTCAAGCGCAAGTACGGTGGCTCGCTTGAAGCGGTGCTGGCTTACCGGAAGGAAATTGGCGACACCTACGACCTTGCGGTCGACTTCGAGGGCGCCATCGCGCGCCTGAACGAGCAGATCGACGAAGCGATGACGGTGCTCACGGCCGAGGCAGCAAAACTGTCCGAAAAACGGAAGGAAGTGGCTCGGCGTATCGAACAGGCCATCGTGAAAGAGCTGGCCCACGTCGGCATCCCGCACGCCCGTTTCGAGGTCCGCTTCAACGTGCAGGAGAACCCGGACGGCTGGATCAAGCCGGAAAACGGTTCTGCGCGTCTGGCCGCTTTCCCCAACGGCATGGACCTCGTCGAGTTCTACATCTCGACCAACGTGGGTGAGGAGCCCAGACCGCTCTCCCGCGTGGCTTCGGGCGGCGAGGTAAGCCGCATCATGCTCTCGCTCAAGACGATCCTCGCAAAAAACGAGCGGCTGCCGATCCTGGTGTTCGACGAGATCGACACCGGAATCTCGGGTGCAATCGCGCGAAAGGTCGGCGAGAGCATGCGCGACCTTGCCCGATTCCACCAGATCATTGCGATCACCCACCTCCCGCAAATCGCCGCCCTGGGCGACGTGCACTTCGTCGTCAGCAAGCTCGTCACCGACGGCCGCACGAAGACCATCATCCGTCGACTCGAAGACGCGGAGCGTGCCGCCCACATCGCAAGCCTGATCAGCGGCTCCGGCGTCACCGAGGCCGCCCTCGAGAGCGCACGCGAGCTCATGCTCTCCGAACCCCGCGAAAACGGACGAGAATCGCTCTTCGATTGACGGCAAAAATGCGTGCCCTTCTCGTTTGTCACGAGCACTTATTCTAATTTTTAAGGCGGCACCAACCCTCACACCGCTCTTATCGAGTGGACTGCCTTGCGCACGCGCTTTACTACCTGTCTCCTCCTGCTCTGCCTTCTGACCGGCGGCTGCGGGAATGATTCCTCGATCGTTAACGTAGTTACGCCCGGCGAGACGGTCGAAAAGTCGTTCAGCCACGACGGCATCGTCCGGTCGTACCTCATCCACGTTCCGGATACCTACGACGACGACGTGGAGGTCCCCCTCCTGCTCGTCCTGCACGGTTACTCGAGCGCTCCGGAATTTGCCGAGAGCGGCTCCGGACTGAGCGCGCTGGCCGAGGCGGAGGGCTTCATCGTCGTCTACCCCCGCGCCAACGGCTCTCCAACGATGTGGAACGCCGGGGGACCTTTCGAAAGCTGGTCCGGCGGAGTGGATGACGTCGGGTTCATCTCCAGCCTCATCGACCACCTGATCGATCGCTATGCCATCGACCCGGCACGGGTCTACGTGACGGGCCACTCGAACGGCGGATTCATGACGTACCTCCTGTTCTCAGCGCTGGCTGACAAAATTGCGGGCATTGCACCGATGGCCGGTCTGGTAATCGAGATGCCCTACCCGCAGCCTGCCCGGCGTATTCCGATCATCCACTTCCACGCCATCGACGACCCCGCCGTGCAGTACCGTGGGCAGTACTTCGGCTCCTACAAGTGCCACTCGGCCATCGCGGGCCTCTCCTATTGGACTGAACGCTTTGGCCACGAGACCGTCCCCGACACGATCTACAACGCCAACGACGTCCTCGGCCTGCGGTGGCCGTCGCCCGACGGCAAAAGCGACTTCGTCCTCTACACCACCCCGAGAGGCCGCCACGAATGGCTCAACCAGGAAAACTCCGGCCTCTCCGCCAACGAAGTCATGTGGGCGTTCTTTCAGAAGTGAAGTTGATCCGCAGCCGGCCGCCGATTCCTCGCAGATGATTTTTTTGAAAGGTGACGCACCGAAGGCGGGACGCCTAATGCCACCGCATACGCCAAACAGTTACGTCATCTCCGCGAAGGCGGAGATCCAGGAAAGGGTAGCGCAGAGCAAACCAGTAGAGGCAGGCCGCACACTCACATGGATCCCGGCTCGACGGCCGGGATGACGTGATTTTATGGTATGCACTAGAAAACAAAGCCCTGCCTTTGGTCTGGCCCCCCTTTTAAAACCATCAGCGAACATCCACGTCATCGGCGGATTATTATTAATCATGCTTCGCGCCTTCGCGCCTTCGCGTGAGAAAAAATCCACCCGCCGGGATACTCGTGCACTAACATCAGCATTATTATTGAGTGATGCCTTCAAAATCCGGGGTCTCAGCCATGTACATCCGCACGTTTACGGTTTCATGCGCTTTTCTGCTCTTCACGCTCACCGCGGCCGCGCAGCCGGCGAAAGTCAACTATGATGAATCGAAGGTGCCGGCGTATACGTTGCCGGAGCTGCTGGTGACGTCTAGTGGTGAAACGGTGGACGATGCGGAAGAGTGGGAGTCGGTTCGCAGGCCCGAGATCCTGCGGCTCTTCGAAGAGCACGTCTACGGAAAGATGCCCGGCCGACCGAACGACCTCTCCTTCGAGGTCCTTTCCGTCGACGAGAATGCCCTGGGCGGAAAGGCCACGAGAAAAGAGGTGCGCGTGCACTTTTCGAAAGAGAAGGCCGTCTATATGGACCTCCTGATCTTTTTGCCGAACCAGGTGGAAGGCCCCGCCCCGTTATTCGTCGGACTAAACTTCTACGGCAACCACACCGTCCATCCCGACCCGGCCATCACAATCCCGACGTCGTGGGTGCCAGACAACGAGGCCGCGGGCGTGGTCGACAACCGCGCCACGGAAAAAGGGCGCGGGTTCCGGGTGAACCGCTGGCCCGTCGAACGCATCCTCGAGCGCGGCTACGGCCTCGCCACGGCCTACTACGGCGACATCGATCCGGACTTCGACGACGGCTTCCAGAATGGCGTGCACCCGCTCTACTACCGGGAGGGCCAGACCAAACCGGCGCCCGACGAGTGGGGGTCGATCGGCGCGTGGGCGTGGGGACTCAGCCGGGCGATGGACTACCTCGAGACTGACCAAGACGTTGACGCGCGAAGGATCGCTGTGATGGGCCATTCACGCCTGGGAAAAACGGCGCTCTGGGCCGGCGCAACGGATCCGCGTTTCGCCCTGGTCATTTCCAACGATTCCGGATGCGGCGGGGCGGCCCTCTCCCGGCGTCGCTTCGGTGAAACCGTCGAGATCATTAATACAGCCTTCCCGCACTGGTTCGCCGACAACTTCAACCGCTACAACGACGCCGAGGACGACCTGCCGGTTGATCAGCACATGCTGATTGCCCTGATTGCGCCGCGGCCGGTTTACGTGGCCAGCGCCGAGGAAGATCTCTGGGCCGATCCGAAAGGGGAATTCCTCAGTGCCCTGCATGCCGACCCCGTCTACCGCCTGCTCGGTACTGACGGGCTCGCTGCCAAAGAAATGCCGCCGGTCGGCCAGCCCGTGATGAGCACCATCGGCTACCACATCCGGCCCGGGGTGCACGACGTGACGGCTTACGACTGGGAGCGGTTTATGGATTTTGCAGACCGCCACCTGCGCTGAGAAGCACCCATAGGCAGCTTTACGCCAGAAAACCCTGCCCGCCTCATCCGTTCACCACCATCTTCTCGTGGAAATTTTATCGCCGGTCACCGGGTTTCCGTCGTATTTTGGGGATTCGTCAATTGAAAACTCATCGGATACATGCATACATCCCCGACTCTGATCAAGTTCGGCACGGACGGCTGGCGCGCCATCATCGGCGACGGCTACACCTTTGCAAATCTTGAACGTATTTCGAGAGCCACCGCCGTCTGGTTGAAAAAGAATTATGGTCCCGAACCAATAGTCGTCATCGGCCACGACACCCGGTTCATGGGCCACGAGTTCAGCGAGTATTCGGCCCGCGTACTGGCTTCGGAGGGCATCCACGTCATTTTCGCAGGCACCACCGCCGCAACGCCCGCGATTAGCTGGGCCACCGAGGCGTTCGGGTGCGACGCCGGCATCGCCATCACGGCGAGCCACAACCCGCCCCAGTACAACGGCTTCAAGATCAAGGCCAGCTACGGCGGACCCGCATCGCCCGAAATGATCGCGGAGGTCGAGAAGGAGATTCTGCCGCCGGATAGCACCGAGCGCCGGATCCCCACCTTCGCCGAGCTCGAAGCCGCGGGGCTAATTACCATCCGGGACGTCAACGGCGAATACCTGAATATGCTGCGGACACGGCTCGACGTCGAGGCCATCCGGGCATCCGGCATCCGGATCGCACACGACGCCATGTTCGGCGCGAGCCGCGGCATGATCGCAGAGCTGGTCGGCGCCGACCGCGTCGTGGCCTTACGTGACGACTGGAACCCGGGCTTCCACGGCCAGGCGCCCGAACCCATCGAGAAGAACCTCCAGGCGCTCTCGAAAGCGGTCGTCCAGGAAGGCTGCGCCGTGGGGATCGCCAACGACGGCGACGCCGACCGCGTCGGCATGTTCGACGAGAACGGCGACTACGTCGACTCGCACCGGCTGCTCGCCCTGCTCGTCCGCTACCTCCACGTAGACCGGGGGCTCTCGGGCGACATCGTCAAGACGTTTTCGACCACTTCGATGCTCGACAAGATGGGTAAAGCCTACGGCCTGAACGTCCGCACGTGCCCGATCGGGTTCAAGTACATCGCCACGTACATCATGGGCGGGGACGTGCTCGTGGGCGGTGAAGAATCCGGCGGGATCGCCGTAAAAGGACACATTCCTGAGCGCGACGGCATCTACATCGGCCTGCTCATCACCGAGATGATGGTCAAACGCGGGAAGAAGCTCTCCGAGCTCGTCCTGGAGCTCTTCGACGAGTTCGGGCCGCACTACCACCACCGCAATGACATTCACACGACGCAGCAGAAGAAGCAGGAGGTCCTTTCCCGATTGGAATCGGGCGGCCTCGAGCGGCTAAACGGAAGCGCCGTCACCGAGGTGCAAACGCTCGACGGCTACAAGCATTTTTCGGAGAACGGCTGGCTGCTGGTCCGACCGTCGGGCACTGAACCCGTACTGCGGATCTATTCGGAGGCCGCCACCCCGGCCGAAGCCGCCCGCCTCGTCGCCGACGCCCGCGAGCAGCTCGGAGTGTGACCCTCCCGGTCACTTCACGTATTCGGGGTTTCGCGTACCGAGCTTTTGCTCGAGCTCTTCGAGCGACAGGCTCTTCGTCTCAGGCATGATCTTCCAGGCGAAGAAGAACTGGAGCACCATCATCGCGCTGAAAAAGGCAAAGGCGTGGCCGCCCGACGCCCCTGCCACGACGGGAAACACCCACGAGACCAGCGCGGCCATGAACCAGTGCGTGAAGCTGCCGAGCGATTGCCCCTTCGAACGCACCGTGTTCGGAAACACCTCGGAGATGAACACCCAGATGACCGCTCCCTGGGACAGTGCGAAAAACGCGATGAACCCGAGCAACCCGACGAGCACGAGCGTACCGGACACGCTTTCGCTGTAGAAGGCATACGCGGTGAGGGCCATGGCAGCCGCCGTCCCGACTGACCCGACGAGCAGGAGCGGACGTCTGCCGAACCGGTCGATGATGAAAAACGCCACGATCGTAAAGACCAGGTTCGTCCCGCCGATGGCGACCGACTGGAGCAGGGCGTCGTCAGCCGCCGCCCCCGCCAGCTGGAAGATCCGGGGGGCGTAGTACATCAGGGCGTTGATACCCGAGAGCTGGTTGAACATCGCAACTGCGAACGCGAGGAATATCGGGAACGCGTACCGGCGCTGGAACAGATCGGCCGACTTCTGCCCGATGCTCGCCTTCAACGAGACGACGATGTCGTTAAGCGCGCCTTCGACGTCCTCTTCGCCCAGCCGCCTCAGCACGTCTCGCGCCTGATCCACCCTACCCTTGCGTACGAGCCACCGCGGGCTGTACGGAATGAAAAATAGCAAGACGAAGAATAGCGCCGCCGGGAAAGCCTCGACGCCGAGCATCCAGCGCCACGCGACGTCCTCCATCATGTACTTCGCCACGAGCCAGTTCGATATGTACGCGAGAAGGATGCCCGAGACGACGTTTAGCTGATTGACCGCTACAAGGCGACCCCGCAGGTGCGCGGGTGAGATCTCGGCGATGTACATCGGCGAAACAACCGAGGCGCCGCCTACAGCCAGGCCGCCGAGGAAACGGAAAAAGAGGAACAGAAACCAGGTTGGCGCAACCGCGCTGCCCACCGCCGAAACGAAGTAGAACACCGCGAGGACGATCAGGATGGTCCTCCGGCCGTAGATGTCCGTCGGCTTCCCGACGGTGAACGCGCCGATGATCGTCCCGATCAAGGCAGACGCCACCGTGAAGCCAAGCCAGAACTCATCGAGGTCAAAGACGCTTTCGAGCGCTTCGGTCGTGCCGGAAATGACGGCGGTGTCGAACCCAAACAGCAGACCGCCGAGGGCGGCCACAACGGTTCCAAAAAAGACGGTGCTGCGCGATTTCACGGTCTCCCTCGTCTGGTTGTCGATTGATAGATCCCGTTGTAGATACCGCAAAAGCTTCACTGTGTCAAATCGAATAATCGTTGCGATTCTCGGAGGCGCACCGGAGGAAAAAAGGAATCCGTTATATTGGGTCGTTCGTGACCCCTGTCGGTTTTATCCCACATCCAGCGTTTTCGGTACACGGTTTCTTTTCGAGCGGAAGACGTTTTTAGCCCATGCTGACTCCTCTTTTTGTCGCGACGCGGATCGTCGCCAACCCGGTATCGAACGCCTTCCAGAAACAGCTTACCCGAAAGTCGGCCAATCCCCTCTTTATCATCCTGGCGACGCACGCCCTGCTGACGCCGGTGTGCCTGCCTTTCGTTTTTTCTCCGGCTGCCCCCGCCCTCGGGTGGGGATTTTGGGCGAACATGATGACCTGCGCGATCCTGGCCGTCGGGGGCAACGTGCTGCTCGTATACGCCCTGAAATCTGCCGATCTATCGGTGCTCGGACCCGTCAACGCCTACAAGTCGATCATTAGCCTGATACTGGCGATTTTCCTCGTGGGCGAGCTCCCCACGCTTGCGGGGCTGTGCGGCGTCCTGCTGATCGTGGCGGGCAGCTACTTTCTGGTCGACCGCAAGGAGGGCGAGGCCCATCGAAAGGCGTTGCTGACCTTCTTCCGCGATCGGGGCATTCAGTTCCGCTTTGCCGCTCTGGCCTTATCCGCAACCGAAGCCGTCTTTCTGAAGAGAGCCATTCTTCATTCGACGCCCACGACGACCTTCGTATACTGGTCGATACTCGGACTCCCGATAGCCCTGGTCGCCGTGTTCTTCCTGATGAGCGATGAGGTCCGGCAGGAGGTTGCCGTGTTCGCAAAGAACACGGCCACGTACCTGTGGCTCGCGGCCACCACCGGTACGATGCAACTGGCCACCCTCCTCACGTTCGGAAAGCTCCAGGTGGGGTACTCGCTGGCCCTCTTCCAGCTTTCTACCCTGATCAGCGTCTTCCTCGGCTATCGCTACTTCCAGGAACGCAACATCCGGAAGCGGCTTTTCGGAACGGCAATTATGGTGGCAGGCGCCGTCTTGATCGTCGTTTTTGGTACGGACCCGTGAAAGCGTTTCAGCCGAATTGCCTGCCGAGCCGGTCGCAGAGTTGCTCGAGGTATTTGCGGTCCGTCTCGTCGAAGGCCGCGGGGTAATCTGAATCGACGTCGAGCACGGCGAGCACCTTCCCGTCGTGTTTGAGTACGGGAACGACGATCTCGGAGCGGGTAGTCGACGAGCACGCGATGTGCCCCGGGAAAGCATTCACGTCGGGTACGAGCTGCGTTTTCCGAGTGCGCGCCGCCGCGCCGCATACGCCTTTGTCGAACGGGATGCGCAGGCAGCCGTGCCCCCCCTGGTAAGGCCCCACGACGAGCAGGTCGTCCGACACCGCCCGGTAGAAACCCGTCCAGTGGAAGTGGTCGAACGCGTGGTGCAGCTCGCACGCCACCGTCGCCATCGCGGCGATCCAGTCATCCTCCCCTTCCAGCAATGCATCGATACGTTTCAGCACTTCCTCGTACCGGGCCACCCGGTCGGCCGCCTCTATGGCCACTGCATTTTCCATGATGTTCCATCAAAAATCGATCGACTTCCGCCGTTCACCAACGCCGAGAATCGTGTTGGGTTGCGGTGCACGTGAGAGGAGCGGGTATTATTGGGTCCTTTGTCAATTGGCTTCAGCAATTCAATTATACCCCCAAAAGCCCTTTTGAGGGGGCTGTCGATTCCTGCCGTTCTTGACCCAGTTGCCAATGCTTCTAAGTATATTATTTAGCTGACCATAGTCACAGTCCAACCGTCCCCTCGAGGGGATCACAGGGGTGTAAAAAGGTCTGCCGGCCCCATCTTTGAGCCACAACCCTTCGCGTGAGTCTCAATAACTCATGCGCTCGCCGAAGTCGGCGAGGATGGCTTCGGCGGCGAGGCGTCCGGAGGCCATGGCGCCGTCGATCGAGGCGGTGTTCCGGTGATCGCCGCAGACGTACAGACCCTCCCCCAGGCGGGCGGTGCGTTCGTGAGGCGTCAGGTACGGCGGGGTCTGGTCGGGCACGGCGGCTTCGATGACGTCAGTGCGTAAGTGCTCCCACATCTCGACCTGCGACCCGTACCAGCGGGCGAGCTGGGCGCGCACCGCACGTTCAACGTGGACCGCATCGGGCGACGACGACGCGGGGAGCGACGCCGCAATGAGCGCCCACCCCGGCGGGGCGTAGAACTCCGACACGTTCGAAAGCACGGCCACCGTGTTTACGGGACCGTCCTCACCGTTCAGGATCAGTATGGGCTCCTCGACGGGAGGCTCGTCGGCCGCATAATAGACGCATACCGCCGCGCGCATTGGGATCGGTTGAAGGCGGTCGCACAGGCGGGCGGCCTCGTTCGGGTCAGTCGCAATCACGACTGCCCGGGCAGTCAGCGACTCGCCGTCCTCAAATTCGACGCTTAGTCCACGAATCGACCGTACACGCCGCTCGAACACGAGGGATTCGGCATCGAGCCCCGCGGCAAGCTGTGTCGGGATGGCTCCCATACCACGAGCGGGGAGCGCCACCTCCCCTTCGACGAACATCTTCATGACGAACTCGAACGCCCTGCTCGACGACCGCAGATCGAGATCGTAGAGAACCCCACCAACAAACGGCCTGAAGAAGGCGTCGACGAGGCGTTCCGAAAAGCCCCACCTCGATCTCAAAGCGTCGAGAGCGGTTACCTCCGGCCTTTCCAGCAGCTTTTCCACCGAATCCGAGACGATCGCGCTGCGAAAGGCCCCGGCCTTCGCCGCGTCCGCCAGCGTGACGAACGGCAAAAAGATCATGCCCGCAGCGTCGAGTGGATGCCGGGAAGGATCGACTACACGGTGAAAACGGCCGTTGTAGCGGACGAGCGCGCCGTGAACGAAAGGCTTCAGATTGAGCTGATCGTAATCGAGGATCCGGCGAGCTTCCGGATAGGCCGTCAAAAAAACCTGAAACCCCCGGTCGAGCAGAAAGCCGTTGACCAGGTCTGTGCGGACCCGTCCGCCCGGCCCGTCCGAAGCCTCGACGACCCGGTACGACACGCCCGCGTCGTGCAGGTAGCGGGCGCAGGTCAGGCCGGAAACTCCCGCGCCGATGACGATGACGTCTACCTCAGCCATGATCTCGACTGGCGTTTGTGACGAACGGGCAACAGCGAAGAATGGGCGGTGATTCGATACGTTACACCCGGTTACGTGCAGCGTTGATCCGGCACGGGATGAGCGCTTTTGTGTCGGGAAAGGGTTCGTCAGGGTCGGAGCACCTGCTCGACCACGTGGATCCTCCCGTTTTCGGCCTGTATGTCCTGCTCGACGACGCGGACACCGTTGACCACGAGCGCTCCGTTCTCCGACGTCAGTGAGAGATCGTCGCCCTGCATGGACGTGACCGCCAGCGTATCGCCTCCTTCTGGCGCCTCGACGACGTCCATCACGACGTGGTACAGCAAGATGCCGCGCAAGCTGTCGCGGCTCGCAACGTCCGTTTGCTCCACGAGCCCGTTCATGGCCTCGAAAGCGGCATCCGTGGGGGCAAAGATCGTGTACGGCCCGGGCTCGCGAAGCGTTTCGGCCAGACCCGCCGAGTCGAGCGCAGCCATGAAAAGGCTGAAGCTCGGTTCACTTTCGAGCAGGTCCGTAATGCTGTTTCCTATCATCGGTATAACTTCACTCGTGTCGCCGGGCAATGCCTCCTCCATCTCATCTACCTGATCCTCCCTCCCACAGGCGCCGAATGTGAGCGCAAGCACGAAAAGCAAGAGCAGGTATAACTTCAGAGGGTTCGTCGTCATATCGAGCTAAATTGGGGATTGGGTTTGTGTTACTATCGAATCGGATTGAGCAGTCGTGTCAGGTTCGGGTGGAGCCATCATGCTGCCGACGACGTAGACGATGCCGTTCCGGGCAGGAATGGCCCAGTTGATTTGCCGGTCCCCCACGAGCAAGGGCTGGTTCTCTCCCCTGCGCCTGAGCGTGACCGGCACGTCGAGCAGCGTGCTCACCCGGAGGGAGTCTCGTACAGATTCCACCGAGATGACGCCCCTTACCATGTGGTAATCCACGAGCTTCCGTATCGAGTCGCGCCTGGCCGAGGCAATCAGCGAGTCGATCATACGCCCATTCTGGCCGAATGCATGGTTGTTTGGGGCAAACACCGTAAAGGGTCCCTCCAGCCGAAACCGTTCCTCTACTCCGGCCAGCTCGATGAGCCGGGCGAACCGGTCCAGGTCGTCACGCTCCTGCACGATCTGCAACAGGTCTTTCGCCCTCGTGTCGGTGGTGTCCACCCGGAATGCCATTTCGTCCCGGTCTCCTCCACCGCAGCCGGAGAGGAGGACCCAGCAGCAAACAAGCAGAACAGCACCGACGGACGCAACGCAAGAGACAGCTTTCATGGAAGAATGGAGTACGGCTATTCGCGTTTCAAATAAAAGCGGGTGTCAAGCGCCCTGTTCCCCGAAATTGAGACGTAACAGGCCACCTCCACGGATTGTAAGGAAAGCGTAACGGGCTCTGCGGCCGGACACTCGAAATACCTGCATTCGGTATAATTTACCATAGCCATATCCGCTTCAGCACACCGTCTTGATAGACTTCTTCAAGGTATACAGTCGGAGGAGGTTACGTGCCATGCAGGGCAGATTCAAGCTACTTCTGATCGACTGTGACGGTCAGGATCCTGAAAAGCACGAGCGGCTGGCGCCGTTCCTCAAGAACGGCTGGAGGATCGATTCGATCGAGCCTCGAATCGTCGAGCCTTCGACGGCCATGCTGCTCGTCCGGCTCAATGCACCCGATCAGCCACGCAAATCCGCCCGGTTAAACGCTCGGGCAACCGTGGCTTAGGGTGCAAATACCCCTTTTCTAAATGAACAGGCCCGGACCGTCAGAAGAGGTCCAGGCCTGTTTTATTTTGTTCGAAATCGTTCAGAATCAGGCGATCAGCGGCGCAATGACGAGGGCCACGACGGCGATCAGCTTGATCAGGATGTTGATGCTGGGGCCGCTCGTGTCTTTGAGCGGGTCGCCCACGGTGTCGCCAACGACGGCAGCCTTGTGTGCGTCGCTGCCCTTTCCGTATTCGACTCCGTCGATCGTCAGCTTGCCCTCGATCAGCTTCTTCGCGTTGTCGAACGCCCCACCCGCATTGACCTGGAAGAGGGCCATGAGGACGCCGCTGACGGTCACACCCGCAAGCAAGCCTCCAAGCATCTGCTTGTCGATGAACCCGATGACGATCGGGACGACCAGTGCAAGCACACCGGGCAACACCATTTCACGGAGCGCGGCTTTCGTCGAGATGTTCACACAGCGGGAGTATTCGGCACGTGCCGTACCCTCACGCAGTCCTTTGATCTCGCGGAACTGCCGGCCGACTTCCCGGATCATGTCGCCTGCGGCGCGGCCTACGGCGCCCATCGCAAGTGAGCTGAAGACGAAAGGCATCATCGCGCCCAAAAGCAGGCCGGCGAGGATGATCGGGTGCGACACGTCGATAGTCGAAACGCCCGCCTGCTGCATGTAGGCAGCAAAGAGCGCGAGAGCCGTCAGGGCAGCTGAGCCGATGGCAAAGCCCTTCCCGATGGCGGCAGTCGTATTCCCTACCGCGTCGAGCGTGTCCGTGCGTTGACGCACCTCGGGAGGAAGCTCCGCCATCTCGGCGATGCCACCCGCGTTGTCCGAAATCGGACCGTATGCATCGACGGCCAGCTGGATACCCGTAACCGACAGCATACCCAGCGCTGCAATGGCAATCCCGTATAGGCCGGCAAACGAATACGCGCCGATGATCCCGAGTGCGAGGATGAGCACCGGCAGGCCGGTCGAGAACATACCCAGGCCAAGCCCGGCGATGACGTTGGTAGCGGCGCCGGTCACGCTCTGACGCGCCAGGTTCGCAACCGGGCTGCTTTTCGTCGACGTGTAGTACTCGGTGATCAGACCGATCAGTACGCCCGCAATCAGGCCGATGAGCACGGCCCAGTAGACGCCGACTGCCGTGTACTCCGAGAAGATGGCGCCCCCCACCCCACTTTGCGTCCAGCGCTCGGGCAGCATCCACACGATGACGAAGTAGAAGAGAACGGCCATGATGGCGGCGGCGCCGAATACCCCCGTATTGAGTGCTTTCTGCGGGTGGCCGCCTTCTTTGACCTTCACGAAAAACGATCCGACGATCGAAATAATGATGCCGACACCCGCGATCACGAGCGGGAGCAGGATGCCGGCCAACGGATTCACGTTAGCCGCTTGAAAAACCTCTAAAAACGCAGCGCCGAGGACCATCGTACCGACGATCGAGCCGACGTAGCTCTCGAACAGGTCGGCGCCCATGCCTGCGACGTCACCCACGTTGTCGCCCACGTTGTCCGCGATCGTCGCCGGGTTGCGGTGGTCGTCTTCCGGGATTCCCTCGTAAACCTTACCCGCGAGATCAGCCCCGACGTCGGCCGCCTTCGTATAGATGCCACCGCCGACGCGGGCGAACAACGCGATCGAGGAGGCGCCAAGCGAAAAGCCCGAGATCACGTTCATGACCTTGTTCATGTCCCACGCCAGGTTGTCGGACGAGTAAAAGATGAACAGCAGGCTCAACCCGAGAACACCGAGGCCCACCACACTGAGTCCCATCACGAGGCCTCCGGAGAAAGCCACGTTCAGTGCAGGTCCGAGACCGGTCCGTGCCGCATTGGTCGTGCGCACGTTGGCCTTTGTGGCCACCGTCATACCAATGAATCCGGCCGTTGCCGAGCACAACGCACCCACGACGAACGACAACCCGACCAGCGACGACGACTCCGCACTCCCGTAGTTCACGATGGCGAGGATGGATGCGACCACCAGTACGAAGATGGCGAGAACCCTGTACTCGCTTCGGAGAAAGGCACGGGCACCTTCCGAAATGGCGGCGGAGATCTCCGCCATCTTGTCAGTGCCTACCGGCTGCCTCTTTATCCATTGCGTCCTTAGATAAGCATACCCGAGCGCCAGAAGACCGGCAACCGGGACCAGATAGATAATACCATTCGATTCCATGTAACGGCTTGCCCTCCTAGATTGCCTGAGTGGTAATACATGTGAGTGCCGTACCAGAGCATTGGTAACCGCCGGCTGGCTCAATTCAAAAACGCTTCGAGTTCCCGCTCCCGAAAATATTCACAGCGATAATCCTTAGATAGCCCCTTAATAGATTATTCTTTCAAAGAACGGCTTGATCTTGAGAATTGCCTTCTTTATGAGCGGCCGGCCTAACGGCGGTTGTACCGGTTCATCACCTGGACGATACCCTCGGTAACGAATTCGACGGCGGCGTCGCGGGCTTTGAGAAGGGCCTCCTCGATAACGGGCAGCTCGGACTGGCTAAACGGCGACAGGACGTAGTCGGCCTGCTTTCCCCGTCTGAAGTCACTGCCAATGCCGATACGCAGGCGCGGGAATGCATCGGTCCCGAGGCTGTCGATGATGTCCTGCAAACCGTTGTGGCCGCCGGCGCTGCCTTGCGGCCGAACCCTGACGACGCCCGGCTCGAGGTTGATGTCGTCCACCACCACCAGCATGTCGCCGGGCTTGATACCCGTACGCCGGAGGACGTTCAGCACGGCACTCCCCGACCGGTTCATGTAGGTCAGGGGCTTGCACAGGCCGAACGCCCGGCCACGGATGCTGCCCCAGCCGGTGAGCGCATTCGAAGGTTCCCGCCGCAGCGATATCCCGTGTGCTTCGGCTATCGCGTCGACCACCCGGAATCCGACGTTGTGACGGGTCGCATCGTATTCCGCGCCCGGGTTGCCAAGTCCTACGATCAGCCGTTTAACGCCCGCCATACGCTGCGAAGGAAAACGTGAGCGTGTTGAAATGAAAAAGTGCCGCGTGGGGATGGGCCCATAATACAAAACCACCCGGCAAGGCAAAATGCTGCTGCCGGGTGGTGAAAAGGATCTACACCGAAACGAAGAATTAGGATTCCTCCTCCTCCTTCTCTGCTTCTCCCGCCTGCTCCGCCTCGACTTCTTCGGCCTCGGCTGCCTGGAGACGAGGTGCGAGTACGTTCACGAGCGGTGTTTCGGCCGCCAATCTGAACTCAACGTTCGGAACGTCCAGGTCGGAAACGCGAAGTGACTCACCGATCCGGAGGTGCGAAATCTCCAGCTCGATGTGGGTCGGGATGTGCTGCGGCAGGCAGGTCACCTCGATTTCGTGTACCAGCACCGACGTATCGCCGCCGTCTTCCACCTGGCCGACAGGAGTGCCAATGTACCGGATCGGAACCGAAACGTGGATCTTTTCACCCTTGCGAAGCTCCTGAAAGTCCACGTGGAACGGCCGTTCGGTCAGTGGATGAAGCTCGTAGTCCTTCAGGATACAATCGATCGATTTGCCGTCGATCGAGATCCGGATACGCTTCTTTTCGGGCGAGAACACGATTTTTTTGATCTGCGGTTCAGCGACCTGAAAAGCCAGGGGCTCACGGCCGTGCCCGTAGACGACACACGGGACGTTTCCGCTGCGACGAACCGCGCGTGCGGCGCCTTTTCCCGTCTTGCGAGGCTGCGCCTCGATCGTTACGACATCCATTCTGATTCCTTCTACTTTATCTTGTTGGGTTCACGAGCACGTAGGCCGGTGCCGGACAACGGATTCAATCAATAAATAGCTTCGACACCGAGACGTCCGTATAGATTCGCCGGATCGCATCGGCCAGTATTCCCGCGACGGATACCACCTGGATCTTGGGCGAAGGCCGCTTCAAGGGTATGGTGTCGGTCACGAGCATCCGGCGGATCTCCGACGCTTCGATTCTTTCGTATGCAGGTCCTGAAAGCAACGCGTGGGTACACGCCGCCAGTATGTCTTTGGCGCCGGCTTCGCGTAATGCCTTTGCGCCACTCGTCAACGTCCCGGCCGTATCCACGATGTCGTCGATGATCAGGACGTTCTTACCCTTCACGTCCCCGATGATGTTCATCGCGACGGCGTCGTTCTGACGCGGACGTCGCTTGTCGATCACGGCCAGTTCGGCGTTGAGGCGCTTGGCGTACGCGCGGGCCATCTTGATGGCCCCCACGTCAGGCGCCACGACAACCAGATTGCTGCGCTCGAGATCGCTAAGGTAGTCCGTAAAAACGACTGACCCGTAGAGATGATCCACGGGGACGTCGAAAAAACCCTGAATTTGCGAGGCGTGAAGGTCCATCGTCAGAACCCGATCGACACCCGCCACCGTCAGCATGTTCGCCACGAGCTTGGCGGCAATCGAAACCCTTGGCTGGTCCTTCCGCTCCTGCCGGGCGTAGCCGAAGTAGGGTATCACGGCGGTGATGCGGTCCGCCGACGCACGGCGCGCCGCATCGATCATCAGGAACAGCTCCATCCAGTTCTCGGCAGGAGGCGGCGTGCTCTGAACGATGTAGACGTCGCAGCCCCGAATGGACTGTTTGAAGGCGACGTAGATCTCCCCGTCCGAGAAGTTTTTGATTTCGACGTCGCCCAGATCCTGACCGTACTCAGCGGCAACGGCCTCCGCGAGCGCACGGCTCGAACGGCCGGAAAAAATGCTGATCGGATGGTTATTGTATGACATATTCGATTCAGACGCGGGAGTATGAACCTCCTGCCGGAACGGGAAAGGGTTACAACCGGACTCGCACTATACGTACAGCTTCAAAATGTTTACGGGCGTAACGCTCCGACCGGGCGGCATCAGTGACGAAGCATGCGATGCCCCGGCTTTACAATTCTGGCTGCCCGGGGAGGATTCGAACCTCCACATACGGCTCCAAAGGCCGCTGTCCTGCCATTAGACGACCGGGCAAGCGTACTCCCTGCGCCGCCGGACACCCCGGCAGCGCCTCTTTGTACAGAATATATAAGTTAAGGATTCGATCGGGTAACTTCAACGCACCGGACAGGCAGGTGCTTCTTCCTGGCACGAGATCCTGTGTAAAGAACGCGTGAGTACGCACGAATCGGCCTCCAATCCAGCCTGCGGCAGGGAGAAGTTGGACCCATCCCTCGTTACAGAATCGCGCTTTTTTTGCGGGACTGTAATCCCGGATTTTCCTGGATTGATTACCTTGACCAACTATATGAGAAAAGACAACGTCATCGGCGTCATTGGCGGTATGGGCCCCTACGCCGGGCTCGACCTGGTCAAAAAAATATTCGACCAGACCGTGGCCGATTCAGATTTTACGCACCTGCCCGTCGTCCTCATTTCCTATCCCGAGCGCATCCCGGATAGAGCCCCTTTCCTTCTTGGCGAAAGTGACGAGAGCCCGGTGCCCGCTTTGGCCGAGATCGCCCGGCAGCTCGAAGCGGCTGGCGCCGTGGTGGCGGGGATGCCGTGTAACACGGCGCACGGTCCCGCCATCTTCGACAGCCTCCTCGATAGCCTGGCCACTACCGGCAACCGGCTGCGCATCCTCAACATGATCGACGAGACGGCCCGGTTCGTGCGCGATCACGTGCCCGGCGCTCGGACCGTCGGCCTGCTCCACACCCTTGCCGTCTATCGCCTCAAGCTCTACGAAACCGCAATCCGGGAGGTCGGCCTCATACCGGTAGAACCCGACGAAGACGTGCAAATCGAGGTCGTCAACCCGGTCATTTACGACGCGGTGTGGGGCATCAAGACCCATTCCAACCCGGTGACCCCGAAAGCGAGGCAATCCCTGATCGATTCGATCCTGCACCTGCGTGACAAGGGAGCCGACACCGTCGTGCTGGGGTGTACCGAGTTCCCCCTCGCGGTTACGGAATCCGAAATCGAGGGGGTGACGCTCGTGGATCCCACGGTCATCCTCGCCCGCGCCCTGATCCGTGAGACGTACCCCGAACAGCTCAAACCGTTGTGAGCGGGGGCGGTACTACGTCGTCGGCCGGCCGATCTCCTTCCCCTAAAGCCTATTCCCTCTTCTCAATACCGGGTGCGGTCTTCGTATTCGGACCACGCCTGAAAGGCGCGCTGGGCGTCTGCGTGCGCGAGCTGGATCATCTGGACGCGCCGCAGGTGCGGCGGGCGCTCGATCTCTCGGTAGATGAAGTCGTCGTCGAAGCCTGCAAGTGCAGCGTCGTGGCGTGTGCTGCCGTAAAAGATCCGGGCAATGTGCGCCCAGTAGATCGCTCCAAGGCACATCGGGCACGGCTCGCACGTCGTGTAGAGGTCGCATCCGTCGAGGTGAAAGCTATTGATCTCCTCACAGGCTTCCCGGATCGCGACGATCTCGGCGTGCGCGGTCGGATCGTTCGTGGACGTAACCAGGTTCGTCCCGGTGCCGATGATTTCGCCTTTCCGCACTACCAGGGCAGCGAACGGCCCTCCCCGCCCCGTATGAACGTTGGCAACCGCCATCTCGATGGCGCGCTGCATGAATGGGTAGGACATAACCTGCCACCGACGAGTTTTGTTGGCATTTACGCACGTGAGGCTGGAATCGAACGCGCCTTCACGCTACCGGTAACGTAACAAAACTCGGGATCAGGCTCAATCCTCTTCAAAAAACGGCAGCAGGAGGCAGCCTGCAAACACAAAAAGCCCTCCGAGTACGAGCACGTTGTCGATGACCGGTATGGCTTCCGGGTAGCCGAAGTGCTGCAAAACAAGCGACCAGTCGCCCGATTCGTTCTGCGCCAGCAACCCGCTCCCCTCGAACATGCTCTGTCCGAGCACGAACAGAGAAAGCTGCTTCCCTTCCATGAACCGGTGAATCGTAAAGAAAATGAAAGTTGTTATCGGGAGCAGAAGCGGAAAGACCGCCACGCCGAGCAAGGGGGCCGCTTCACCGCCGACTAATCCGCCAAGTGTGTGCCCGGCTTCACGCAGAAACAAGGAAACGGCATCGAAAATGGTGCTCCTACCCCCGATTGCGCCATAGCAGTAGTAAATGCAGACCGGCAGCAAGGCGACCGTCCCCCACAGGTTGCGAGCGGGAGTCGAATGCAGGGCGGCGTAGGGATAGGTCGGTTCCATATTCCAAAACACATCTCAACTAAACTTTCGCTTCCACATAAAGGAAACGAGTTTATTTGATGTGTTTGCGCCCCGCGCACGCATTAATTTCTTACGCTTCGGTCTTCCGAAGCCTTCCGAACGGTCATTCCAGAACGGGACGGCCGTATATCGCCAGATTGTGGTTGGTGAAGCGGCGGTCGGTGGTTACCTCGGGATCGAGCCAGGGAGGAGGTACGAAAGACAGGGCGGTCTCCTCGTCCTCAAACTCGACCTCCGCCATGACCAATCCGTCGAGACGGCCGCGAAAGACGTCGACTTCTACCGTGAGTCCCTGGTAGGGAACGTAGTGGCGCCGCTTCTCGAGGCGGCGGCCTTCGGTGAGCCCCCACAGCACCTCGTACTGCGCCTTGGTGATCGGGGCTTCCACCTCGATTCGCTTGAACGTGTTGCCGTGCTTGACAGTGAGGAAGTATAGCTCGTTCCTGCGGCGAATACGCACGCTCAGCCCACTGCCGGCCGAATCGAGGTAACCCTGCTCGATGTCGTCGAAAGGGTACGTGCGCACCTCCTCCACAGGCATTTTGACCAGGAACTTACGCTCGATCTCGAAGGCCCGGTCGCCGGGGGATTTAACTGTCATACGATGTGGGTTGGGTTTGCTGCACCCCCGTTTGTACGGGCACACCTTCGAATACGTAACATCCAGCCCGCGTCGGATGATCCTCAACCAGACTGTTCGACGGAACGTTGCGGATCATCCAGAGGATCAGAAAGTCACCGCCAGCCGCAGCCGTGAACACGATGCCGAAGACGAGCAAGCCGCCACTGCCCAGCAATAGCCCTGCCGTGGCGGGCAGGATGCCGAGCACCAGTCCGGGCATCAAGGCGCCTATACGATAGGCCTTAGCACAGATCGGCGCCTTGCAATGCGCAAAGGGCGTAAGAGTCTTCCACTTGAATCCGTACTCTACCGAATCGAACGGCTTACCGGAGGCCAGCGCCCAGGCGACGCCGTGCAACAGCTCGTGTATGACGACGCCAGCCACGACGGCCAGTAAGAATAGCACGATGCTCCCCAAAAAGGAAACGCCATCTCCGCCAAACCCTTCGTACCCCCAGATCAGGCTGAATAGAGCAGAAAAGAGAATCACCGGAGGAAGTGCAAACACCAGGCTAATGACGTTCGCCTTTTCCATCGACACGGAGTAGTCTCTCTTTCTCAAAACCCTTTCCATGATCAATCGAATCCTGTGAGTGGTTTTTGGGAGGATCCGGCACGTCCTGCAGCCAGTACGGGAAGGTACAACGGGGGAAAATTAAGTACCCCGGATATTACGATAAGAATTACGATAGTGAGGCGCTACCAAATTGGTAAGGGAAAATGATAAACTCTCCTTATACTTAACGGAAAATTCGCCGGCATTCCTTTCTTCTGTCACCATCCCTCTACAAAATCGAGAACCTGAGAGTCCCTCGGACGTGTACCGGTTTCCATGGCATTTCATCACCCTATTCACACTGCAGGACCGTGATTCTCATTCTCAAGTCGAACCTGACGCCGGAACATGAGGAGTACCGGCGGCTCATGAATTACCTGAAAAGCCTCGATCAGGTAGAAACCCGCATTCACCGCGTACAGGGTACCGAAAAGCTGCTGACGGAGGTCTATCTGATCGGCAATACGAATGCACTCTCTCTCGAATACGTCGAAAGCCTCCCCGGCGTCGAACGGGTCGTGAGAGTCTCCGAAGCGTATCGCGTGCTCGGCCGGCACAGAGGAGACAACCGCCCCTCTTCGTTCGAATACAATGGAATACGCTTCGGGCAGGACAACCTGAACATTTTTGCCGGTCTCTGCGCCGTGGATACCCCCGAACACGTCGAAATCATGATGCGGGCGTTGCGGGATAACGGCCAGGTCTGCACGCGTATGGGCGCTTACAAGCCCCGCACGAATCCATACTCGTTCCAGGGGCACGGGAAGGCGTGCCTCCCGTACGTCTTCGAGCTCGCCGGAAAGTACGGCATCAAGATCATTGCGATGGAGATCACGCACGAGAACCACATCGGCGAGATCCACGAGGCATTGCATCACGCGGGCAACCCGACCGGTGTGATCCTCCAGATCGGAACGCGCAACGCACAGAATTTCGAGCTCCTGAAAAGTGTCGGCCGGCAGCAAGATTACCCGGTACTGCTGAAGCGGGGTTTCGGCATCACGCTCGACGAATCGCTGAACGCCGCCGAGTACCTCGCCAGCGAAGGCAACCGGCGCGTCGTGTTCGGCCTGCGCGGCATGAAAACGAATATGGGTGATCCCCACCGCAACATGGTCGACTTCGCGCACGTGCCGGTCGTCCAACGTCTGACGCACATGCCGGTGTGCATCGATCCGTCCCATTCGGTAGGCTCGCGCGACTGCTCACCGGACGGGCTGCTCGACGTCTTCAACGTCACCGCGCAGGGCGTCATCGCCGGCGCCAACATGATACTCGTGGACTTCCATCCGAACCCGAGCAAAGCCCTTGTCGACGGCCCCCAGGCACTGTTCATCGAAGAGCTGCCCCACTTCCTCGAAGACGTGGCGATCGCCCGGGAGGCATACGAAAAACGCCTCGCCGCCAAAGAAAAATATGCGGCGCAAGCCGTAGGAATGAATGGAAGGGCGTAAAATGAGCCGCGCCACCCTGCGAAGTGCCGGGTGGCGCGGCTGTATTTATGCTGTGTTGGCTTAGCCTCAGTAACGCGAGGGGGTAGCCGTGCGGGCTTCTCCGTCGCCGTCGCCGGCCGTGGCGCCGAGGCTTGACCCCAGGGCAGCCTGCAGCTCGGCAAGCTCCTTCTTCGATCCCACGACGATCTCGCGGAACTGCCGCTGGCCCGTTCCGGCCGGAATCGGCAAACCAACGATCACGTTCTCCTTGAGTCCGTAGAGTGGATCGACCTTGGCGTTGATCGCCGCGTCGGTAAGCACCTTCGTCGTCTCCTGGAACGAGGCGGCCGACATGAACGAATCCGTCGAGAGCGCCGCCTGCGTGATGCCGAGCAGGATGGGCTCGGCCACCGCCGGCGTTGTTTCACGCACCTCTACCTGCCGCAAGTCACGACGCTTCATCTCCGAGTTGATCTCACGGAGACGTCGGCGGTCGATGATCGCCCCGACCTCGATGCCCGAGTCACCCGCATTGGTGACGACGAATTTGTCGTACAGGTTGTCGTTCAGCTCTTCGAGGACGAACCGGTCCACGAGGTCGGATTCGAGCAGGGAGGTGTCGCCGGGATCCACGATCCGCACCTTCTGCATCATCTGGCGCACGATCACCTCGATGTGCTTGTCGTTGATCGTCACACCCTGGAGACGGTAAACCTCCTGCACCTCGTTGACGAGGTACTCCTGTACCGCGTTGGGGCCGAGGATGCTCAGGATGTCCTGCGGGGAAACCTGGCCGTCAGACAGCGGCTCGCCGGCCCGCACGAAGTCGTTCTCGTGTACGAGAAGGTGCTTCGAAAGCGCCACGAGGTAGACCTTCGAGGTCTCGCCGTCGCGGCTCGTTACGATCACTTCCTGCGCACCGCGCTTACGGCCGCCGAACGTGACGACACCGTCGATCTCACTGACGACTGCCGGGTCGGTGGGCGTACGAGCTTCGAAAAGCTCGGTCACACGCGGCAGACCACCCGTGATGTCACGGGTCTTCGCCGACTGGCGCGGGATCTTGGCGATGACCTGACCGGCCTGCACCTGATCGCCCTGGTCAACCGCAATACGCGCGCGAATCGGAAGCGGGTACTCACGCACGCCGCCGTCCGTGTGAATGAGCACGGCAGGCGTCAGGTTACGCTCGCGGCTCTCGACGATGACCTTCTCCTTATAGCCTGTCTGCTCGTCGGATTCCTCACGGTACGTGGTGCCTTCAATGATGTCCTGGAAGTCGACCGTACCCGACACCTCACACAGGATGACGCTGTTGTACGGGTCCCAGGAGGCGAGCACCTGGCCCTTCTCGACGACCTGTCCTTCCTGCACGAGGATCTCAGCGCCGTACGGGATGATGTAGCTGATGAGCTGACGACCATCCTCCTCGAGGTCCATGATCCGAACCTCACCCTGGCGGGAGAGGACGACTTCGTGCTCCATCTCTCCATCGTCGTACGACACCGTCCGCATGCTCTCGAAGTGGACGCGGCCCTTGAACTTGGTCGATATCGTGCTTTCCGCCGAGATACGGCTGGCCGCGCCACCGATGTGGAACGTGCGGAGCGTAAGCTGCGTGCCGGGCTCACCGATGGACTGTGCGGCGATGACACCAATGGCCTCGCCGACCTCCACCAGCCGCCCCGTGGCAAGGTTACGGCCATAGCACAGCGCGCACGCGCCACGGCGCGCCTCACACGTGAGGACCGAACGGATTTCGACCTCCTCGATCGAAGTCTCGGAGATCCGACGGGCCTTCTCTTCGTCGATGAGCTCGTTTGCCTCGACGATGATCTCGCCGCTCAGCGGGTCGTACACGTCGTGGACCGACACGCGCCCGAGAATACGGTCGGCCAGCGGCTCGACGATCTCCTCGTTGTCCTTCAGCGCGGAGATCTTGATGCCACGGAGGGTACCGCAGTCGTGCGTCGTGATCGTCACGTCCTGCGCGACGTCGACGAGACGGCGGGTCAGGTAGCCAGCGTCAGCCGTTTTGAGGGCGGTGTCAGCGAGGCCCTTACGGGCGCCGTGCGTCGAAATGAAGTACTCGAGGACCGACAGGCCTTCCTTGAAGTTCGAGATGATCGGATTTTCGATGATCTCACCCGCGCTGCCGATGAGGCTCTTCTGCGGCTTGGCCATCAGACCACGCATACCGCCGAGCTGCCGGATCTGCTCCTTCGAGCCACGAGCACCGGAGTCGGCCATCATGTAAATGGCGTTGAAGCCGTCGCTGTCGTTCTTCAGCGTCTCGAAGAGCACCTCGGAGACCCGGTTGTTCGTACGCGTCCAGATGTCGATCACCTGGTTGTAGCGCTCGTTCTCCGTGATGAAGCCCATCGCGTAGTTGTTGCGCGCCTTCTCGACCTCGATGTTCGCCTCGTCGATCAGCTTCTGCTTGGCCTCGGGGACCACGATGTCCGATAGCGAGAAGGTCAGGCCGCCTGACGTCGCTCTCTCGAAGCCGAGCTCCTTGACGGCATCGAGGAACCTCGCCGTCTCGGCAAAGCCGCTCGTCTGGAACACGCGCGAAATGATCGAGCGCAGGCTCTTCTTCGTAAGGACCTCGTTGATGAAGCCGACGCCCTCGGGAACGATCTCATTGAAGAGCACCCGGCCGACGGTCGTTTCGATCACGTCCTTCGGATCGTTCGACAGGCGAAGCTGGATCTTGGCGTGTAGATCGACGATGCCCTGGTCGTACGCAATGCGCACGTCCTCCATGTTCAGGAAACGTTTCCCTTCACCTTTGGCGCCGTTGCGGGCTTTCGTCATGTAATACAGCCCAAGCACCATGTCCTGGCTCGGTACTGTGATGGGACCGCCGTGCGCGGGACTCAGGATGTTGTGGCTCGAAAGCATGAGGATCATCGCTTCGAGGCACGCATCGTGGCTGAGTGGCACGTGGACCGCCATCTGGTCGCCGTCGAAGTCGGCGTTGAACGCCGTCGTAACGAGCGGGTGGAGCTGGATGGCCTTGCCCTCGATCAGCACCGGCTGGAACGCCTGTATACCCAGGCGGTGCAGCGTCGGCGCACGGTTCAGAAGAACCGGACGGCCGTCGATCACTTTTTCGAGGATGTCCCAGACGTCCGACGTCCGCCGGTCGACCACCTTCTTGGCGCTCTTGACCGTCTTGACGATCCCCCTCTCAATCAGCTTCCGGATGATGAACGGTTTGAACAGCTCCACCGCCATTTCCTTCGGCAGACCGCACTGGTGCAGGTCGAGCTCCGGCCCGACGACGATCACCGAACGGCCCGAGTAGTCCACACGCTTGCCGAGCAGGTTCTGGCGGAATCGGCCCTGCTTGCCCTTCAGCATGTCCGAAAGCGACTTCAGCGCGCGGTTCGAGTCCGACCGGACGGCGTTTGCCTTCCGGCTGTTGTCGAAGAGCGAATCCACCGCTTCCTGCAACATGCGCTTTTCGTTGCGCAGGATCACCTCGGGGGCCTTGATGTCGATCAGGCGCTTGAGGCGATTGTTGCGGATGATGACGCGGCGATAGAGGTCGTTGAGGTCACTGGTCGCAAAACGTCCGCCTTCGAGCGGGACGAGGGGACGAAGCTCCGGCGGGATCACCGGGATCACGCGAAGCACCATCCACTCCGGACGGTTCTCCATCCGGCGGTTGGCTTCGCGGAACGCCTCGACGACCGCCAGGCGCTTCAGGGCTTCAGCCTTGCGCTGTTGGCTCGTCTCGGTCCGAACCTGGAACCGAAGCTCGTGGGCGAGCGACTCGAGGTCGATGCGCTTGAGCATCTCCTCGATGGCCTCGCCGCCAATCCGCGCGATGAACTTCTCCGGGTCGTCATCGTCGAGGCGGTTGTTGTCCTCGCGAATCTGATAGAGAATGTTGAAGTACTCGTCCTCCGTGAGGAGCTGGTTGGCCTCGATCCCGAGGCTCGCGGCGCTGCCCGGCTGGATGACGACGTAGTTCTCGTAATAGATCACCTTCTCGAGGTCCTTCGACTTCAGGCCGAGCAGGTGTCCGATTTTGTTCGGGAGCGTTTTGAAATACCAGATGTGAACGACGGGCACACTGAGCGTGATGTGGCCCATGCGCTCACGGCGTACGGACTTCTGCGTGACCTCTACGCCACAGCGGTCGCAGATAATCCCCTTGTACCGGATACGCTTGTATTTACCGCAATGGCACTCCCAGTCTTTGACAGGCCCGAAAATCTTTTCGCAGAAAAGCCCGTCCTTCTCCGGCTTGAAAGACCGGTAGTTGATCGTTTCCGGCTTCAGGACCTCACCGTAGGACCGTTCGAGTATGCTCTCCGGCGAGGAGAGGCTGATGGTCATCGAGGTGAAGTTCTTCTTGAGCTTTTGCGTTTTTCCGTACGGCATATTTGAATGCGGAGTTAGTATTCAGAATGTGGAAGAGCCGGTAGAGGCTTAGTGAGGGGGCGTGCACCGTTAGCGGCGCACGCCGCGCGCGTCACTCCGCACTCAATCGAGCTTAACTTCCAGGCCAAGTCCCTGCAGCTCGCGTACAAGTACGTTGAAGCTTTCCGGGACGTTGGGCTCCGGCATATTCTCGCCTTTGACGATGGATTCGTATGCCTTCGAACGGCCCTGCACGTCGTCCGATTTGTAGGTCAGCATCTCTTGCAGGACGTTGGCGGCACCATACGCATACAGTGCCCACACCTCCATCTCGCCGAGGCGCTGGCCGCCAAACTGAGCCTTACCACCAAGCGGTTGCTGCGTGATCAGGCTGTAGGGCCCGATGCTCCGGGCGTGGATCTTATCCTCGACCAGGTGGCTGAGCTTCATCATGTAGATGTAGCCCACCGTGACACGCTGGTCGAAGGGCTCACCCGTGCGTCCGTCGTACAACTGCGCGCGGCCGTTGGTCGGCAACCCGGCCTCTTCGAGGTACTTCTCGATGTCCTCCATCGTGGCGCCGTCGAAGATCGGCGTGGAGAACTTCAGGCCGAGCTTTTTGCCGGCCCATCCCAGCAGGGTCTCGTAAATCTGCCCGAGGTTCATTCGGGAGGGCACGCCGAGCGGGTTCAGGATGATGTCCACCGGGGTGCCGTCTTCGAGGAACGGCATGTCCTCGACCGGGACGATCTTGGCGATGACGCCCTTGTTGCCGTGCCGGCCGGCCATCTTGTCGCCGACCTGCACCTTGCGCTTGCGTGCGATGTACACCTTCGCAAGCTGCACGATTCCCGGCGGAAGCTCGTCGCCCATCTGCACCTGATGCTTCTGCCGTTTCGCGTCAGCCTGGATGCGGTTGTAGAGGCTCTGGTAGTTCCGCAGGAGCTTCTTGACCTTCCGGTTGGCTTCGGGATCCTGGACGAAGTCGTACGCCGCGTTCAGCTTGACCGGCACCACCTCCTCGAAGGCGTCCTTCGTCACGCGGGCGCCTTCCGTCACGATCACCCGGCCTTCCCGGTCCTCGATTCCGGCCGAAATCTGGCCGTCGACCAGGCGGTAGAACTTCTCCCAGAACGTCCGGTCGAGGTCCGCCATGGCGGCTTCGAGGTTGTTGTCGATCTCCGTCAGGCGTTGCTGTTCGATCTTCTTCGATGCGGGATCGAGCTTGCGGCGGCTGAACAGGCGCGTATCGATGACGACCCCTTTCATGCCCGGAGGCGCCTTGAGGGAGGCGTCCTTTACGTCGCCCGCCTTGTCGCCGAAGATGGCGCGCAGGAGCTTTTCTTCCGGTGTCGGATCGGTCTCACCTTTTGGCGTGATCTTGCCGACGATGATGTCGCCAGCCTTGACTTCGGCCCCGATGCGAATGATGCCGCGCTCGTCGAGGTCTTTCGTCGCCTCTTCTGAAACGTTCGGGATTTCACGCGTGAGCTCCTCTTCGCCCCGCTTCGTATCGCGAACCTGAAGCTCGAATTCCTCGATGTGCACCGACGTGTAGACGTCCTCCGCCACGAGGCGTTCGGAAATGATGATGGCGTCTTCGAAGTTGTACCCGCGCCACGGCATGAAGGCGACGAGCACGTTCTTTCCGAGGGCGAGCTCACCGCCGTCGGTCGAGAAGCCGTCGGTAAGCACTGTATTCTTATCGACCCGCTGGCCCACCTTGACGATCGGCCGCTGGTTGATGCTCGTGTCCTGGTTCGTCCGGCGGAACTTGATCAGCTCGTAGGTACGAACCGGTTCCTCGAAGGCGACGTCGCGGTCGTCCTCGTCGGCGTCGTAGCGGATCACGATCTTGGTGGCGTCGACGTATTCGACGACTCCGGGACCCTCCGCGACCAGCACGGCGCGCGAATCGCGAGCGACCCGAGCCTCGAGGCCCGTACCGACGATCGGGGCTTCACAGCGCAGGAGCGGCACCGCCTGGCGCTGCATGTTCGAACCCATGAGCGCACGGTTGGCGTCGTCGTGCTCGAGGAACGGAATCAGGCTTGCCGCGGGCGAGACGATCTGGTTCGGCGATATGTCCATGAACTGGACCTTGTCCGGCGTCTCGATCGGGAAGTCGCCACGGTACCGGCACTTGACGTACTTGTTGATGAAGTACCCGTTCTCGTCGATCGGCGCATTTGCCTGCGCGATGATCGAGTTGTCTTCCTCCTCGGCGGACAGGTACTGGATCTCGTCGGTCACCCGGCCATTCCGCACCACACGGTACGGCGTTTCGATGAAGCCGAAGTCGTTGAACTTGGCGTGGACGCAGAGGGACGAGATCAGGCCGATGTTGGGGCCTTCAGGCGTCTCGATCGGGCAGAGACGGCCGTAATGGGTATAGTGAACGTCGCGAACCTCGAAGCCCGCTCTTTCGCGGGTGAGGCCGCCCGGCCCGAGCGCCGACATACGCCGCTTGTTCGTCAGCTCGGCCAGTGGATTCGTCTGGTCCATGAACTGGCTGAGCTGGTTGGTCCCGAAGAACGTGTTGATCACGCTCGAAACCGTCCGCGCGTTGACCAGGTCCTGCGGCGTGAAGTTTTCGGCGTCGCGGAGGTTCATGCGCTCTTTGATCGTCCGCGCCATGCGGGCGAGCCCGAGCGAGAACTGGGATGCGAGCTGCTCGCCAACCGAACGGACGCGACGGTTGCCGAGGTGGTCGATGTCGTCCACCGGGCTCTTGCCGTTTTGCAGGTTGATGAGCTCGCGAATGATTGCCACGATGTCGCCGCGGGTCAGCGTAAGGGTGTCCGGCGACTCGTCGAGCTTGAGACGCTTGTTGATCCGGTAGCGTCCGACGTCTCCGAGGTCATACCGCTTTTCGCTGAAGAAGAGGCGGTCGAGCACGCCCTTCGCCGTTTCGAGGTCGGGCGCCTCGGTGCCTCTCAGCTGCAAGTACAGGTATTGGAGTGCTTCCGCTTCGGACTGCGTGGGGTCGCGGCGGATCGTGTTGATCAGCGCGCTCTTGTCCAGATCCTCGTGCTCCTTACCCTCGCGCAGGAGGAAGACCTTGGTGATGCCGGCTTCCTGTAGCTTTTCGAAGTCTTCTTCCGCCAGCTCGTGCTCGGCGGGAAGGATCACCTCGCGCTCTACCTTCTCCTCGATCACCTCGCCGGTATCCTCGTCGACCACTTCACGGGTACGGTCGACCGTAACGGACGCCGCGAGCTTTCTTCCAACCAGCTTGTTGAAGGCCGTGCGCGACTTGACGCTCTCCTGATCGGCCAGGTCGAATACCTGCACCAGCTCTTCGTTCGTCGAGTAGCCGAGGGCTCTGAGCAGCGTCGTCACCGGAAGCTTCTTCTTCCGGTCGATGTAGGCCCACATGACGTTGTTGACGTCCGTGGAGAACTCGATCCAGGAACCCCTGAACGGGATCACGCGGGCCGAGTAGAGCTCGGTGCCGTTCGGGTGGACGCTCTGCCCGAAGAACACGCCGGGGCTCCGGTGAAGCTGCGAGACGACGACGCGCTCGGCGCCGTTGATCACGAACGTCCCCTGCGCCGTCATCGCGGGAAGATTACCCAGGTAAACTTCCTGCTCGATCGCTTCTTCCGCCTCGTCTTCGTCCTCGTCTTCCTTGCTGGAAAGGCGTAATTTGGCCTTCAGCGGGACGGAATAGGTCAGGCCCTGTGCAATACACTCTTCGACGGAGTGTTTGGGAGCCTCGAGCTGGTAATAAATGAATTCGAGGGTGTACCGTTCACGGCTGTCCTGGATCGGAAAGTGCTCCTTGAAGACAGCCTGCAAGCCGATATCTTCCCTTTCTTCGGGGGGGACGTCGTCTTGCACAAAATCACGATACGATTTAAGTTGGATTTCGAGAAAATCGGGATAATCTAGGACGGTACGTGTTCGTGCAAAGGTGACACGACCTGCATCGTCATAGATGCGACCGTTTACGTTTGGCATGAGCTGACTAGCTACCGATTTGTGGGACGCGTTGCCGTTAACGTTCAAAACAACAGTGTGACTGTTAGCAGGACAGGCCAGAGGTGCAGCGTATCGTAAACGCAACCGGATACCGGTTGTTTCCCCGCGCCGTACCCCCTGCCGGTTCGTCCGTTCCGGCTTGCCCGAGGGCGAAGAGGAACGGATAAGTTCTTGTCATTTCAACGATTCGAGGTTGCAGATACAAGCGCCGAAAGCCGATTCCCCACGGGGAGGAATCGGCTTCCATTCTTACTGGCAAAGCAGCCTCTCGTGAGCTCTAAGGTTCTGCTCCAATCATACCACCGGTTACTTCAGCTCGACTTCGGCGCCGGCTTCTTCGAGCTTGGCTTTGATCTGCTCGGCCTCTTCCTTCTGAACGGCCTGCTTGACCGGGTTCGGAGCGCCGTCGACGAGGTCTTTGGCTTCCTTGAGGCCAAGGCCGGTGATGGCACGGACTTCCTTGATGACGGCGATCTTGTTGCCGCCTGCGGCCTTGAGGATCACGTCGAATTCAGTCTGCTCTTCGACGGGGGCGGCGCCGTCGCCACCGGCTACGGGACCCGCAACGGCCACGGCTGCGGCGGCCGGCTTAATGCCGTATTCCTCTTCGAGGACCTTCGCGAGCTCGTTGGCCTCTTTGATCGTCAGGGATACGAGCTGTTCTGCAAGTGCTTTGATGTCTGCCATTTTCGTATGGATCTCCTGCAGCGGTCACTGCCCTTCTACGGCTACGCTGCATAATTAAGGGTTAGGTAGGATTGTTTCTTTTTCAGCGGAAGGGGGTCACCCTTCACGTTCGGCAAGGGTCTGCAGCGCGCCGACGATGGTCGCGCCCGGCGCCTGAAGGGCTCCGATAACGTTCGCCATCGGCGACAGAAGAAGACCAATGATGTCTCCGATAAGCTCGTTTTTCGACTTGAGCGTGGCCAGCACGTCCAACGCGTCGGACGAGTAGACGGCGCCGTCGACGTACGCAGCCTTGAGCTGCGGCCGGTCGATGTTCGTATCGGATAAAAACTTCTTGATGACACGGGCCGGGGCAGACGGCTCTTCAGCAAAGGCCACCGCCGTCGGTCCGTTCAGGTACTCGTAGATTGCATCGTATCCGCCCTTGCGCTCCATCGCCAGGCGGATCAGCGTGTTCTTGAGCACCTTGTAGTCGACTCCCGCAGCCCGGAAACGGCCTCTCAGTTCGTTCACCTGAGCCACGGTCAGTCCTTTATAGTCCGTCAGATAGACGGTATTCGACGTCTCGAGCTTCTGCGCGATCTCGGCAAGCGAAAGCTCTTTTTGTTGACGTGTCACTGACATATCGCCACCTCGCAAATCGGGGTTTTCAATGAGGAATCAGACGGGCCGATCACCGGATCGCGTTCAACACCACCGTACGATCGACCGGGATGGCCGGCCCCATCGTCGTGGACATCGTGACGGAGCGCACGTAGACGCCCTTGGCCGCGGACGGCCGCAGGCGCATGACCTCCTTCAGGAACGCTGCCGCGTTGTCGCGAATCTGTTCCGGCGAAAACGACGCCTTTCCGATGGCGGCGTGGAGATTGCCGAGCTTGTCGACGCGGAAGTCGATCTTACCGGCTTTCACCTGCTGCACGGCTTCGCCGACGTCCTGGGTCACGGTGCCGCTCTTCGGGTTCGGCATGAGGCCGCGCGGGCCGAGGAAGCGGCCCAGGCGCCCAACCTTGCCCATGACGTCCGGTGTGGCAATGAGCACGTCGAAGTCGACCCAGCCCTCGTTCTGAATGCGTTCGATCATGTCGTCCAGGCCGACGTAATCGGCGCCGGCGTCGCGGGCTTCCTTCTGTTTGCCCTCGTTGGTCAGGACGAGCACGCGTACGGTCTTGCCGGTGCCGTGCGGAAGCGTGACGGTGCCGCGGACCATCTGATCCGCGTGGCGTGGGTCTACACCCAGCCGCACGTCGATGTCAACGCTCTCGTCGAACTTGGCGTTCGCCGTCTTCTTAACGAGTTCCGATGCTTCTTCCAGACCGAAAGGACCGCCGGCCTGCTCGACCAGAGCTGCCGCTGCTTTGTAGCGCTTTCCTTTTTTTGGCATTGGAATGTTTGGTTTTGCGGTTCAAACGCCCCATCCCATAGATGGAGCTCCCGCTGGTTCGCAAGGATCGATCGCCCAGCGCAATCGATCCCGATTTTCTTCTTACGATCCGAGAGATCCCTCGATCAGACACCTTCGGGCTTGCCTTCCACCTTGATGCCCATCGAACGGGCGGTGCCGGCAATCATCGAGGCGGCCTTCTCTTCGGAGAATGCATTCAGGTCTTGCATCTTGGTGCGGCCGATCTCGAGGCACTGCTCCCAGGTGACGGTGCCAACCTTCGCGCGAAGCGGGTCGGCGGCGCCCTTCTCGATACCGGCAGCTTTCTTGAGCAGGACGGGCGCCGGCGGGCTCTTGACGATGAAGGTAAACGACTTGTCGCTGTACACCGTGATGACCACGGGCAGCACGAGCCCCATACGATCCTGCGTGGCAGCGTTAAATTGCTTGCAGAACTCCATGATATTTACACCCTTCTGGCCGAGTGCCGGGCCGATGGGCGGCGCAGGGTTGGCCTGTCCGGCCTTGACCTGAAGCTTGATGTAGCCTTCAATTTTTTTTGCCATAGTCCATCTCGCGGTGCAAACGCCGGCCCGTCACGGCCATCCGCTGGTCCCGGCTCCCGCTTAAAGGGTTAACTGATTTCAGAATTACTCTTCGTGTTCGACCTGCAGGTAGTCGAGTTCGAGCGGCGTCTTCCGGCCGAAGATGGAAACCATCACTTTAACCTTCATCTTGTCGGGGAAGACCTCCTCGACGAAGCCGGTAAAGTTGTTGAACGGACCGTCTACCACTTTCACCGCGTCACCCTGTTTGAATGGAATCTCAGGCTGCTCACCCGCCTCCTTCGCTTCTTCCATGCGCCCGAGGATGCGGTTCATCTCGTCGGGGCGCAGAGCGTTGGGCTCGTCGCCCGTGGTCAGGAAGCCCTGAGCCGAGGGCACACTCGAAATGATGTGCTGAAGCTCATTGTCGAGTATGGCATTGATGTAGATGTACCCGGGATAAAGAGTCTTCTCACGTGTGCGCTTCTTCCCACCCCGCATCTCGAAAACGGTCTCCGTCGGAATGACGATGTCCGATATCCGATCCTCTAGACCGCGCAAACGCAACTCCCGCTCGAGGTACTGCTTCACCTTCTTCTCGTGGCCCGAAAAGGTGCGAAGCACGTACCATTTACGAATATTTTCGCTCTTTTTTGTTGCCATGGCGGTTTGCTGGAGCGCTCGAAGATTCGGCTGGCCTTCGTCTTAACGGTAGATCAGGTCCAGAAGGCCGGAAATGGCACGGTCGGCGAGAAAGATGAAGAGGCTGATCACCACGGTGCCGACCAGGGTAATGACCGTGTTCCCGACGAGCTCCTTGCGCTTCGGCCAGCTGACCTTGCGCATCTCCTTTATCACATCCTCGATGTACGCCTTGATCTTATTCATTCCACTCCGTCAAACGAAAATGGGAGTTCCGGCCACGAACGGCCGTCAGTAAATGCACGGGCGGCAGGACTCGAACCTGCAACCTGCGGTTTTGGAGACCGCTGCTCTGCCAATTGAGCCACGCCCGTATCGTAGCGCCCCGAAAGACGCCCGATTATCTAACTGTATCTATTACACGTCGAGGATTTTGGAGACGACGCCTGCGCCAACCGTCCGGCCACCCTC
>CBINFS010000035.1:0-39785 GCA_966250015.1 uncultured bacterium
GGAGCTGTCGCGGAGCGACTGAGGGGTAGATCATTCTGTTTCCTTCTCTTTTGCCGGGTCAAAAGAGAAGCAGAAAACCCCTTTGAAATCGAAAACGCGCGGATCCATCTCTCCCCCAAGATACCCACCACCCGTACCGAACGGCGCCGACTGCTTGTTGCAAGTATAGAGAGGTAGTGCCACAAGCGCCGTTCGCTAAACGCGCGATGGATCCCCCTACGCACAACCCGGCGATTTCAGAATGGTGCCTGGAGAATATTGTGCAGCAGACCTGTCCAATGGCTGGACTTTTCCTTATACAACAAGCCCAAATATCACGTCATTCCGGCCCCCGAGCCGGAATCCAGGAAAGTAACGCACGAGGCAGAACCAAATAGCAAGACGAAACCGTTGCCTGGATCTCCGCCTTCGCGGAGATGACGTATGTTTAGTGTTTCAATAACACCAGTCGTCCGGTCTTCGGTCCGCATCCCTTTAGCACGTCATCAGCGGGACGTTGTTCATAATTTTCTTCGCGCCTTCGTGCCTTCGCGTGAGTATTCGTTTTTCCGACCTGTGACATATACTCATTTCATCATTCCCCTTCAATTTCTCCCCTCCCAGGCGCTTATTTATCATTTACCTAAGCACGTTCGACTTCCTGGTAAAGGAGGACGCCGACATCACCCGCGCCATCCTGGCCGACTGCGGAAAACGCGAACGCCCCTGGATGGCTTGATCCGGCGGCGCACCGGAATCACACCCGATAGCGCTCATTCACCTTGACAGACACTTGACATACACCCTAATATTGTGATTTTACCGGGCTGCATGCAGTTCACCGGTCCGGTAGGGTAATCTAATCGAATATCTGGGTGTAACGTCATGTTTGCTTCAAAACGTGCCCTTGCAGCCGGCTTGCTGATCGCCGCCGTCTGCCTGGCCGCAACCCCCACGGTCCTCAATCCCGACGTCAAGTACACCACCATCACGACGGTGAAGCTTGAAGGGACGGTAGGCAAGATCGTCAACTTCTTCTCCAAGAGCGCCGACGATCCGGTCGAGCAAACCACCTGGCTGAAGGGGGACTTCATGCGTACGGACGACGGGAAATCGTCGTCCTCGATCGTCGACCTTCAAAACCAGCGGTTCATCTCGATCGACCACGAGCGCAAGACGTACTGGATGATGAGCTTCGTGGACATGATGGAAAAGGCGGAAGAGGCAGTGACCGAGGCTACGGAGGAGGCTCAAGAGCTCCCGGAAGAGCCGCAGAAAGAATCGGACGTCGAGTACCGGTTCGATCTGAAAGTCGAGCCGACGGGTGAGCGGCAGAAAATCAGCGGCTTCGACGCCGAGAAGGTGTACATGACGATCCGTGTGGACGAGGTCGCCAAGGGTGCGCCGGAAGGCCAGTCGCAGGGGGCGATGGTGCTCGCGTCGGAGATCTGGCTGTCGAAGGATGCCCCGTGGTATGCCGAGCAGAACGAGTTTGCCCGGCGTATGGCGTCGAGTATGGGTGACGCGGCCCAGGAGGCCTTCCTTAGCTCGAATAAGTCAATTCTCGAAGGCCTTCAAGGCGCCGGTAACGATCCGCGCATGAAAGAGGCAATCGAAAAAGCCGAAGCCGAAGCCAACAAGCTCGACGGCGTCGAGGTCAAAAACACGACGCGGCTGGTGCTCGTACCGCAAGGCGTCGAGTTCAGTGCGGCAACTGCCTTCGCCGGCGAAGCAAAGCAGGAGGAACCGAAGAAGAAGGGCGGTGGGCTCGGCCGCTTCGCACGCCGGCTCGCCGAACAGGCCGTAGCCGGCCGCACCAGCGACGACGGAGGAGACGCGTCGGACGAAACACCGAAAGCGGTCACGATGATGACGATCACGACGGAAATCGGTAAGGTCGAGCAGAGCCCCATTCCGGATTCGGCATTCGACATCCCGGCGGGTTACAGCGAGGTAAACTGGGGGCAGTAAGCGATTTTGCCACACCAATTTTTCAAAGGCACGTGCCAAACGGTTGCACGTGCCTTTTTTATTGGTCCTTAGGGTCGCCTACAGGATATCTGCAAAGCCTTAACGTTTGGAACGTTACAGGTACGTTGCTTATGTGAACCTCAGCCACTAATATTTATCAGGCCGTGTAGTGTGGCAGAATGTAGCAGGGGTGAGCACCGCCCGTCTAACGGTTCCCGTTCACCCGATTCACTCTCCCATGACCGACCCCCATCATCCTTCCGACGCGGCACACAGGCGCGTCCCATTGCGTGTGGTTCCAGAACCCGAGCCAGGAAGCCGCGCCGTACTCCGGCCCGGGGCACTGCCGGCATTTGTCGGAAACGGCACTACCGACATGGTGTGTGGGCAATGTGGGACGGTTCTCGTTCGCGGCATCGCCCCCGAGGAATGGAAGCTCGTCACTATCGACGGCCTGCCCGTCATCGTCCTTTGCTCGTGCGGCGGATTCAACGAAATCCCCGCCATCCGTCCGATCAAGTAGTAATCACGCGCCTCACGTCCCGGAGGGCGATGCGCCAACCTCCGTATCCCGGGATTTGGTGAAGTCGAGCACGACCTGCTCGGCCTGCCACAGGTGACGGCGCTGGTGTGCGGCGAGCAAACGAAAAGCGGAATAGACGTTATACCGGACCCGCTCGTCAAACGGCGACCGGATCTTGACCCGGTCGATCGCCAGCCCCGAGGACTCGCCGATCAGTCGGAAAAGCTCGGATTGCAGGCGGTCAAACTCCCGCATCACGTCGTCCCGATCGCCAACCACGGGGGGATCGAATTGCTTCTTCGTGCGGAACTTGATCCGGACGGGTGGCTCGTTCGACCGGCAAAGCACCCAGCCCATCACGTCCATACGATACCGCCCGTCACTCACACGGTGCTGCCGGCGTAGCTCTCCGATTGTGGATTCCAACAGGGGTACGAAAGCGAGCGACGTGGCGTTGAGGTGCTCGATGCATGCCCCGACCGACCACCTGCCAGGCGCCGGGACGTAGGTCCAGCTTTCGGGCGATGCGTTTTCAGCCAGGGTCAACGCCCGGTCCAGCGTCTTCCGCAGCTCATCCCGGAGCGCCAGTAGCCGCGGCGGCAGCTCCTGCTCTTTTTGAACGGAATCGATCATTTGCATCTCCCCGAATGCTACTCACCGTTTTCCTAATTGCCCCAATTGGGAAGGGATAATACACGATTGAACAGGCGGTTCCCGTACCGGCTTTTCGCATTGTGTGCAGTTGATTCGCACGGTAAGAAGGAGCCTGAGCAATTAATTTTTCAGAATGTGCAAAAAGTCGGGCGTACGGCGCGGTAATTGCCATTCATGTGGTTGCACCCCCTGCGATCCACCTTCTAATCCTGAACCCGTGTGATGGGACAAAAGGCCAAATGTGCGTTCTGTGCGCTGCGCGTAAATCAAGGACGATGCTCATTCCAGCGCCTCGTGACGATTGGTATCCAGTGCGACGTCGTTTTCAACTACATCGAAACGCCCCGCGCCATCACACTCCACACGGATGAGGGCATCCGGGAGTTCGATCCTGAAGAGGCACACGAGCACCTGTGCAATCGCCTCTCCACCGCCCCGCAGTGCTGAACATGCACATCGCCTCCCTTTTTGTGTGCACTCCGTGCCCAGTTGGAAGCGCTTCTTCTCCAGGTTTACCCTGAGTGAGGCCTTGTTGGTTGGCTTCATGGGTAGCCGAGTGCTGTTCATACCATAATTACGATTCTCGAAGGCCTCATTTCATTAAGATCCCCCATCGCAAGGCTCCTCGAGATCAAAAAATGGGGCGATGGCAGTGAGGTCACATTTCTACGCATACTTCTCCTTATGTCATTCCGAACAACAGTGAGGAATCTTCCCGAAGTGGGGCTTTTCAGGCTGGTACCGATGGTCGTGAAGTGCTGGGCGTGCCCCTGTGGCCAATCTCGAAGGCTGCGTTTCATAAAGATCCCTCACCCGCTTCGCGGGATTCGGGATGACAAGGTAGAGGTATAGCGGATACCATAGAGTCTGTCATTCCGACGGGCCTTGCGAGGAGGAATCTTCCCATGTGCGGCTATTAGGATTGACTCCAACGGTGATAGAAAGGAATGCTCCCCTGGACGGGCCTGTCCCCTACTCGCTACGGGAGGAGCTGTCGAGGAGCAACTGAGGGGTAGACCGTTTCGCTTTATTCAATACCGTGGCAGGAAGGCCGTATGCTTACCTGGATCCCGGCTCGGGGGCCCGGATGACGTTATCGTATAGGTCTACGTTACTAAATAGCAGTTGCTATTTGTTAACTAAATACTTGAACAGAACGTCAACCCGGACTTGATCCGACACGAACGAAGTGACTGACGAAGTGAATCCAGAAACAGACGACGCGAGGCAGAACCCTGTTGCCTTTTGGAACCGTTGCCTGGATCTCCGCCTTCGCGGAGATGACGTACTCGTTTATGAAAAAGGTGACACGAGACGTCCCGCCTTCGATCCACGTCGACACAAAAAATCATCTGCGGAAAATCCGCGTCCATCTGCGGATTAGTAGTACACTTTCTCTTCGCGTCTTCGCGTGAGGCTATAATACTTCTGAAGTACGCCGATCAGTTTGTGCTACTGAGTCCGGTTTCGTCCGACGGTCGTTCGCGTTCCATGGTGACAACGAAGATGAGCCGGTAGTCGTTCAGCACCCGGTGGCCGTCGAGAAATTTCCATCCACGGCTCAACAGGCGCTGATATTCCGGTTGTTCGGCAAGGGGGGCTACAACCGTCTGAGGTATCTCAAACCTCCTGCAAATCATTCCCATGGACAAACTCGTCGTTCAGTTTACTGGTATCACAGCGGAAGCGGGTTTCGTTCCCCCACCCGCACGCGTCATGAATGTGATCAATTAAACCGAACATATCAAGCATCTGGCGACTCTTTAACAATATTTCTTCATAATCAGGGCGAGTTCGTATTAGTTATCACGGTTAAAGGTCTCCTCAGCCTTAACTATTACCGAACGGCGCCGGCCGTAACATGGAGAAAAAATGAACGATTTCGTATAGAATAGTTTGAAATATGCAAAATTGAGACGATAATACGCCCTGCAACAATCTACGGGCGCCGACGCTTCCCCTTGGTGCGACCGAAAGATGGAACGCGGAAAAAGCGATACACCACGGGAAAAAACTTCTATGCATTCTGTCGACGAGGTACTACATCCGGACGTTTCTGACACTTCTGAACATTCGTTGCACGACGCCACAACCGGACCCCACGCGCGCCTCCTCCAGGCGATCTTCGAGATGTCGCTCGATGGAATCTTCATCGAAACGCTGGAAGGGAAAATCCTGGATTGCAATGAAGCCGCCTGCCGGATGTTCGGCTACACCCACGAGGAGATGGTAGGCCTGCGTATCCACGACCTCGTCCCGGAGGACTTTGCAAAAGAGCTACCCGACGTGATCGAAGAGGACACCGACGGCAAGGCGCTCGAACGGGTCAACCGGCGAAAAGACGGCACCCTCTTCCCCACCGAGATCCACACGAAGATCATCGACCTCGACGGCGAGCGGCGACTGATCGCCTACGTCCGCGACATGTCCGAAAAAAAGCGGGTCGAAGCCTACGCGGTCGAGGCCGAGTCGAAGTTCCGCAGTATCGTCGAGCAATCACTCGTCGGCATTTACATCATCCAGGACAACCGTCTCGTGTACGTCAATCCCCGGATGGAAGAGATAACGGGCTACGGGCCGAGCCTGAAGGGGATGTCCGCGATCGACATCATCCACCCGGACGATCGGGACACCGTCAGGAATCACATACAAAAGCGTATCGAAGGAGAGATCGACCAGGTCCGCTATCCGTTCCGTTTTCTTCGCCCCGATGGGCAGACGATTTACGTGGAGGCGCACGGCATGCGCTTCGAATACGAAGGCCGCCCGGCCATCATGGGCGCGCTGCTCGACGTGACCGACAAGGTCGAGTACGAGCGTGAGCTCATCGAAGCGCGCGAACGGGCCGAAGAGATGAATCGGCTCAAGACGAACTTCCTGGCGAACATGAGCCACGAGATCCGTACGCCGCTGACGTCGATCATCGGGTACGCCGACGTGCTTTCTGAGGAAATCGAAGGCACACCGCAGGAGCTGCTCGCTTTCATCCGCCAGAGCGGCGAGCGCCTGATGGAAACGCTCAACTCGGTACTCGACCTCGCCCAGATCGAGAGCAAGTCGATCCACATCGACCTTCGGCCGCTCGATCTGTACGAGCTGGCCCAAAACACCGTCCAGCTCTTCTCGCGCCAGGCGGAGGGAAAGGGGCTCTCGATCCGGCTCGAGCAGCCGGCGGACGTGCGCGTCATGGCTTGCATCGATCAGGCGGCATTCAACCGGGTGCTGAACAACCTGGTATCGAATGCGATCAAGTTTACCCACGAGGGCGAGGTGGTGCTTTCAGTCGACAAGGAGGGAGATCGGGCTGTCGTGCGGGTTCGGGATACGGGGATCGGAATCGGCGAAGCGTTCAAAGAGCACCTGTTCCACGCGTTCCGCCAGGAGTCGACCGGCCAGTCGCGCGAGTATGAAGGGAGCGGCCTCGGCCTCGTGATCACCCGCCACCTCGTGGAGCTCATGGGCGGTGAGATCCACGTCGAGAGCACCCGTGGAGTGGGCAGCACGTTTATCATTCGTTTCCCGGCTGCCGAACCCGAGGGGGAACCGGTCGATCGACTGGCCGCCGGACTAAAGACCATGCAGGGAAAATACCGTATCCTCGCCGTTGACGATCACGACCACACACGGACCCTTTTCAAGCGGATGCTGGGCAAATCGTACGAGGTCGATACGGTGGCAACGGCTACGGAGTTGATCGAGGCGGCCGGTAGAACACAGTACGACGTCGTGCTCGTCGACATCAACCTCGGCGGCAACACGTCGGGGGTTGACCTGCTCGGAGCGTTACGTAAAATGCCCGGATATCGCAAAACCGCCATCCTGGCCTGTACGGCCTACGCTCTGCCGGGCGACCAGGAGCGGTTCCTTTCAGCAGGATTCGACGGGTACATCAGCAAACCGTTTACCCGCCAACAGCTCACCACCGCAATCCAGCAGGTCGTCGGATCAAAGGCCGGCTGATCCGGGCGTCACGAGCTCGTAGTGGCCTGGTTGAAGAGGAGCCAGAAATCGATGGCCCTTTCGGCGTACCCAAACGGGGCGCCGTGCGCAGCGTAGAGCCGGTTGATCGCCTCCCACCACGCTTCGTAGTCGCCTTCACGGCACGACTTCCGCACGATCTCGCGGATCAGCTCGATTGAAGAGAGAACCGAGATGCCAAACTCGTGGTCGTGATGTGTCATCACATTCCACCCCGATTTACCCGGCCGGAAGCGGTCGCTCCTTCAGTTTACCGTGGTGCTCTGAGCGGACCCGGCCCAGATCTTTACGGCATTTCGGCCAATTCCGAATGGAGCGCCGTGCATGAGGTAGAGGGCTTCGACGGCTATGAAATAGCGGGCGTGGTCGTTCGCGTGCAGGTACCGTAGAACCCTCTCCCACGCCCCCGAAACGTCTTCAAGCGCCAGACACGCGATTTCTCTATCCTGATCCTTCATCAGCCCGTTGGGTTACTCAAAATTCCTGCCCCGGACGTTACGAAGCCGCCCGTACATGCGCAAGCCCATTCGAGGGGAAGAAATGGTGAGGCCGCATTGCTTCAGAGGAGTAAGAAGTTAAAAAAATAAACCGCAGATGCTTTTTGGATGGGGATAGACCGAAGGCGAGACTTGTTTTTCTAGGAAATACCTAAAAAACGCGTCCTTCCGGCCTCCGAGCCGGGATCCACTCCCGTGCAATTAGTCCCGCCCACCTCATGGAAACGCGTGTGTGCCCACCAGCCAGGCGTGGACGATGGCCTGGAGGATCGGGAGGGCAGTAGCTTCCGGTAATGTGATGGTGTGGCGGCGGAAAACGATTCGCTTGCCGTTCGGGACGTCCTCGAAGGCGTCGATGAGCCCGTAATCGAGGGCGATGGCGGCGAGCTGGTCCAGCGAATATTTGTCGACGTCCTCTTCTCTCATGGTCCTGCACGGGTAAGGTGAATTTGACTACTTTCCGGTTGTGACGAGGCGCTCATGCGGTTTCGTGGACCTGCACGAGGTCGTTCACGCGCTTTTCGGGAAGCCTGACGGTGAATATAACACCACCGCCCTCGCGATCCTCAAACGTCATGGCGCCGCCGTGGCCGTTGACGACGATGTCGAAGCTCGTCGCGAGGCCGTAACCCGTCCTGCGTGCGGCCGAGTGCGACGCGGTGAACGGCTCGAACAGGTCCTTGCGAATCGACTCGGGGATCCCCAGGCCGTTGTCTTCGATCCTGATTTCTACGTGCCCTTCCTTACGGCTCGTCCCAATCCGGACGTGCGGGATGTAGGAAGGGTCGAAGCCTTCCGAACGGCTCAGGACCGACTGGAAGGCGTTGTTGAGCAGGCTCAGTATGACGTGCGCCATCTCCCTGGGGACGACGTCGACGGTCCCGATCGTTGGGTCGAATTTGCGCTCGACCTTGACGAGCCGCTCCCCCTTTTCCACCCGAAAAGCGCCCTGCGAGATCGCCAGGCAATCGGATATGAGCATGTGGAGGTCGGTCGTCCTGCGTTCTCCCGGGCGTCCCTGTGCGTGTTGAAGCATCCGTTTCAGGACGACGTCGGCGCGCTGGCTGTGGTGGTGGATCTTGTGGCAGGCCTCCCGGATTTCTGAGAGGATCGGCTCGATCCGGCTCACCTCCTCGTCGCCGTAACGCTCGCGAAGGGCGGCGAGCTCGTTCTCGAGGTCCTGCTCGAAATCGACAATGGTGACGGCGAAATTGCTGATGAAGTTGAGCGGATTCTTGATCTCGTGGGCGATGCCCGCCGTCAGGCGGCCGAGTGAGGCCATTTTTTCGGCGTGGACGAGCTGGACGTGGGCGTCTTTGAGGTTCTGATAGGCCTGTTCGAGCTCGGTCACCTTCGCCCGCTCCATCGCAAGCATCTGCTCGGATTGCTCGCGGACGGTGTCGTAGAGCTCTTCGGCAACCTTCCGCGAACGGTACTCCTCGAACCGGCTGTGATAGATGAGCGCCGAGATCCCCGTCAGCAGCACGGACAAAATCGAAAGATAGACGAGCTGGGCGGCAATGATCTGATCCTCCCCTATGAACGCTTCCGGTGGGAGAAGGGTCGAGAAGCCGTAGAACAGCAGAGCGACCGCCAGAGTAAGCAGCAAGGCCTGGCCCGGTCTGAACGGTATGGTGCCCGTCACCGCGAGCAGGGCCAGCGTGAGATAGGCGATCGAGTTGGACATGTCGCCGTGCAGGAGGTCGTCCCACAGAAAGGCTGCCGAAACGATCAAAACCACTACCGAAGCAAGCAATCTACCTGCCTGCAAGGTAATGGTCCTGCGGGCAAACGCTACCACACTCGCGCAGACCACCAGCGAAAACAGCTTGTCCCACCCCACCACCTCCGTCATCGGATCGGCGCCTTCGTACGACCAGACGAGCGCCTTCCCGACGATCAGGACGTTCGCCGAAACGAACGCCAGGATGGCGAAGATGCCCAGGGCGCCCGACACGTAAAGGCCCGTCCGCATCTGTGTACGCAACACCTCGACGAACCCCTCGTCGCGTTCGGTCTCTGACGCCCTGAAATATATCGATCTGAACTGCCGGAACCAGTGGCGAACGCCGGAGGGGATCGGGATTGTTCGTCTTCCGGTGGTCATAAAGACGTTATCTGCCTTGGCAGACGGCGATTGGTGGGACGAATTTTGAAGGTTAATACGCTCCACCCGTCTCTTCATCTACTTCCGGCGACTTTGTTACATTCCTTCCACGCATACCGGATTCCTTCCTGAGAATTGCACGGTATGCCTCCTAATGTCATAACGACGAGCCCTGCTTCGAGGAGATCTTTGCTCAAACTGGCAGGGGTGTGTTGTGCGCGCCCTGATTGCTCTTCTTTAAGGACGCGATTCAAAAAGATCCCTCATCCGCTTCGCGGGATTCGGGTTGACATGGTGTGAGTGCACTGGTAGCGATTTGCCCGGATAATTGACCAAATGCTCATACTGTCATCCGGAACGCAAGTGAGGGATCTTCCCGAATTGATAGCTCTCTGATTATCCCGGACGGTGATAGCAAGAAGCTGCTCCCCTGGATGGGCACGTTCCGTACACGTTACGGGAGAAGCTGTCGCGTAGTGACTGACGGGTGGATTGATTGTTTTGTCAAAATTGATTTCGGCCTCTCAATCGACCACCCCCCGACCCCTCCTGTCCAGGCGGGGAGCTTGATGGGACAGGTCAGCGATTAATTTCATTTCGAATAGCTCGCATTCAGGTAGCTCTACAAATAGGTAGAGGCGTACCGTACGCTCACATGGATCCCGGCTCGGCGGCCGGGATGACGTGTTTACTGAGATATTCGTTACAAAGTAGGTAGCGCTATTTATTGACTTAACACCTTAACAAAATGTCATTCCGGACTTGATCCGACAAGAGCGAAGCGACTGACGAGGTAAATCCATACGACGGTTACGCAGGGCAGGACCGAAAAGCTTGGTAGAACCGTTACCTGGATCCCCGCCTTCGCGGAGATGATGTTGTTTGAAGTGTTCGGGTAGCACAAGACGTCCCATCCTCGGTCTACGCCCTTCCAAGACTCACCTGCGTCCACCTGCGGACTGTATCAAAACAATCCACAGATAAAATGCCGAGGGGGCGGCTACCAACCGCCCCCTCGGAATCGAAAGTAAGAAAAGTCAGGAGGCGCCGTTGACCACCTTCATCGCCACAGGGTCCCAGAGGTAGATCTTCTTCTCCCACATGCTGAGGTTCGACATCAGCGACGGGGCGGCGGCGCGGTAGCCGAAGACAGGGTCTTCGTTCGTCGGCTTGCCGGTGCGGACCGACTCAAAGAAGTTCACGAAGTGGTCGTACCGGGAGTCGTAGAAGTTCGGGGCTTCGAATGACTCGGTAACGGGCTCCTCTCGCTTCGGCGGCGTCGGATTCTCACGGCGGTAGGCTTCGACGAACGCGTCGCGTTCCTCCTTTGCCCACGTGAAGACCGAATTGTAGCCCTCGACGAGGTCCTTTTCGGACTCGACGTACCGCGGCGAACGATTGAGCGTCAGGCCGTTCCAGCCGACGGTGATGACGCCTTCGTCGCCGATGAACTTGAACGAGTTCTCGCCTCCCCCGCCGTCGGCAAGGTTGACCTGGAGGGCGAGCGAAAAGGCGGGATGGTTCTCCGTCTCCGGGTAGTCGAAGAGGCCGAGCACGACGTCCTCGACGTCGCGGCCGTCCTTCCAGTACCGAAGGCCACCCTGCCCCATGATCTCGGTGGGTCCGATCGAGTCGAGCGCGTAGTGGATGCCGGTGAAAAGGTGGATGAACAGGTCGCCCGCAACGCCGGTGCCGTAATCGCGATAGTTGCGCCAGCGGAAGTAGCGGATGGGCTCGAACGGGCGTTTCGGCGCATTCCCGAGGAATGCCTCCCAGTCGAGGTCCTTTTCGGTTACGTTGGGCGGTATCGAGTACTGCCAGGCGCCGGTGGCCGAGTTACGCGTCGTGCGGGACTCGATCAGGTTCAGCTTCCCGATGGCGCCGTCGCGGATGTAATCGCGGACCTTCGTGAAGATGATCGAGCTGGCGTTCTGGCTGCCGACCTGGAGGGGCTTGCCGGTACGTCGCTGGGCTTCGATGACGGCGGGACCTTCCTCCAGGTCCTGCACCATCGGTTTTTCGAGGTAGACAGCCTTGCCCGCCTCCATGGCATCGATGGCCATCTGCGCGTGCCAGTGGTCGGGCGTCGCGATGATGACGGCGTCGATGTCAGGCCGGGCGAGCAGCTCCCGGTAGTCGCGCGTGATGAACTTGTCCGAACCGTACCGTTCGTGGACGCGGCGCAGGCGCGAGTCGTAGACGTCGGCTGCGCCGACAAACTCGGTCCCCGGCACCCTCAGCGCCGTGTCGGTATCGATGAAGCCGATGATGCCCGTGCCTATCGTGCCCAGGCGGATGCGGTCGTTGGCGCTGACCTTTCGAACGGGCGGTTTGAGCGTCTTCGCCTTGCTGGTCCCGAAAATGACGGGCGCCATTCCTGCACTGATCGTGGAAGCCGCGGCCAGCCGGATAAAATCGCGGCGGCTGGATTTTTGACCGGACATAGTGTTTGACGTGGTTGGTTGATCGGGTACAGATCAGGGTAGTCGCACGCGGCCGTTCCCTGTCCTAAAACCCGCCGTGTGCGCCCGAACCTCACAATAAAGAGTTTTTGCTGAATAAACAAGGTGCATGCCGGAAACGGTTTCGTGATGCGGACTTCATTCCGGACTTTTGAGTTTATTCCGCCCCAACGCCCTGACTGTCTCTCACGGAAAAACTTATATGGTGCGGTATTTTCGAGGCCTTGCATTCTTGCTGCTCATCCTGCTTGCAACAGTTCCGACTGCTATGGCGCAGGTCGAGTTTGGCACGTCGCTTTACGTCGGCGGTCCGTACGTATCGCGGGGTGATGCGCTGTCGGACGGGCTCGTCTTTCAGCCCGAGGTTCATGCGTCGTACCAGAGCCTCACCGTTTCACTCTGGGCGAACGTCGATTCGAAGAGTGCGGACGTCGGCAACAAAGTATACCTCAACGAGGCCGAGATAATCGCCTCCTACGACGAAACAGTCGGAAATGTCTCGTTTGGCGCCGGCTACATCTTTTACGTTTTCCCTGAGCCTTCTGGCAGCAAAATCCAGCTCAATCCGGCCAACGAGGTTTTCGGATCGGTAGCCTTCGAGGACCTGCCCGTCACGCCGGAAATCTACGCCGTCTACGACCTCGACATGTACACGGGATTGTTCGTTTCCGGAACGCTGAGCAGGGAAGTGCCCATTTCCGGTCAGTCGTTTTTGCTCGGCGCAACGGTGGGCGTTGATTCAGGCTACCTGTGCACCGGCAGCACCGATGTGAGCCACGTAGCCCTGACCGCCGACACCGACGTCTCTTTCGGACGATTCACCTTCAGCCCTGGCCTGGGTTTTCAAGTCAGCCTGGCGCCCATCTACAAGGCGCGCTCCGGCAAGGCCTTCTTCTACGGCGGGGTTGTGATTGGTTTTTGAGGCCGCAGTTTTCCCGCGAATGAGTTTTAGTATGATGCAGGCCGAAGGCGGGACGTTTAAAAGTGCCAAATATTACTTCTGGAAGATTCCTCGCTATCGCTCGGAATGACAAATTGAGAGGTATGAGTAGGAAAGTAACCTCACTGCTATCGCCCGTGCCTCACTATGTCATCCCGAGTCACGAAGTGACGAGGGATCTTTATGAAACGCAACCTCCCGAATAGGCAAAAAGGGAACGCACAACACCCGTAACCACTGGCGTTAACCAGAATGGCCAAACTTAAAAGTGGAGAACGGGTGATTCCCCGGTCTTGGTACCCCCACGAGGTTGCGATTTATTATCTTCCCCATACTAGACTGACGGCATTTTGGACGCATACGAATACATCTCGACTTTAGAGCAACATGAACCGCAGAGACGTTATCAAAACCGGGGCGCTGGCCGCTGCGGCGGCGATGGGTGGACGCATGTCGGAGCGTGCGGCCGTGCGCAACGACGAAACGAAAAACATGCACCTCTCGCTCGCGGCGTACTCGGTGCGGCAGGCGCTTACCGACGGCCGCATGGACCTGTTCGGCTTCGTCGACTGGTGCGCCGAGCTGGGGCTTTCGGGGGCCGAGCTGACGTCGTACTACTTCCCCGAGGGGTTCGACCGGGCTTACCTCCTGCGGCTCAAGCGCCACGCCCTGAGCCGGGGAATCACCGTCTCCGGCACGGCCGTCCGCAACAACTTCTGCCGCCCGCCGGGGCCTGACCTCCAGCGGGACATCGACCACGTCCGGCAGTGGATCGACCACGCCGCCGATCTTTTCGCCCCGCACATCCGGATCTTCGCAGGCGACCTGCCGGCGGGCGTCGAGAAGGAAACCGGCATCCAGTGGGTGGCCGATGCGATCCGGCAGGTGCTCGACCACGCGGGCGAACGCGGCGTGCTAATCGGCCTTGAAAACCACGGCGGCATCACCGCACGCGTTGCCGACCTGCTGGCCATCTGCGACGCCGTCGGCGAGCACCCCTGGTTCGGCATCAACCTGGACACTGCCAACTTCCGCACGAACTCGTACGAGGAACTCGCCCTTGCCGCGCCCCGGGCCGTCAACGTCCAGCTCAAGACTGAGGTGTACCACGACGACGGCAGCAAGACGCCGGTCGACCTGCCACGCATCCGCGACATGCTCGTCGAAGCCGGCTACAAGGGTTGGATAGCCCTCGAGTACGAAGCCGAAGAAGACGCCTTTACGGCCGTCCCGAGGTTCCTCGAAGAGATGAGGGCGCTTTTCTGAACGGAGACGGCCTTATGAAGACCGGCCGTTCGGACCGTAGTAGGTTACGGCGAGGCAGGTTATGTCGTCGGATTGGTCGGCGCCAATGGCAAACGACTGCACGTCCTCGACGACTCTTCGCGTCGTCTGGGATGCCGTAAGCTTACCACTTTCCTGCAGGCAGGCGGCTAGGCGCTCGACTTCGTACATGTCGGAAGCCACGTTCATCGCCTCTGTTATGCCATCCGTGTAGAGGAAGATCGTGTCGCCGGGCTGGAGCATCAGAACGTTCGAATCGTACTCGGCGTTTTTGATCGCGCCGACGAGCAACCCCCGCTTGCATTCCAGCTCGCGCGTGCTGCCGTTCGAAATGAGGAATGGCGGGTTGTGGCCGCCGATCGCATATTCGAACAGCCCGTTCCGCGTGTCGAGCACACCGTAAAAGAGCGTGACGAACATCGAGGGGAGACTTTCGTCCACCAGGATGCGGTTCACGGTCTCGATGCAGGTGTCGGGCGGGATGCCCTTGAGGGCGGTCGCTTTGAGCAGCGTCTTCGCCACTGTCATGAACATGGCCGCCGGCACGCCCTTCCCCGACACGTCGCCGATAACCACGCCGAGCCGGTAACGGTCGACGAAAAAGAAATCGTACAGGTCGCCGCCGACTTCCTTTGCGGGAATCATCTCGGCGCACAGATCAAACTCGGCCCGTTCGGGGAAGACCCTCGGCAGAATCGTCGTCTGGATCATCCGGGCGATACCCAGCTCTTTCTCGATCGATACGAGCCGATCCCGCGACTTGACGGCCTCTTTGAGCAGGCGCAGGTCGTCGAGGCACTTTCGAATCGTGATCTCCAGGTCGTTCAGATCGATGGGCTTGACGACGAAGTCGTAGGCTCCCCTGTTCATCGCCGTTCGAATGTTCTCGAGGTCGCCGTAGGCCGAGACGATCACCGAACGCAGAAGCGGGTTTTCCATCTCCTTCATCTTCGCGAGCAACGTGAGTCCATCCATTTCCGGCATGTTGATGTCGGTCAGGACGAGGTCGAATTCGCCGTCAGCCTTCAGCAGCTCCAGGGCCTCAACACCGTTCGCCGCAAATCCGAACTCGAATTCCTTCGTACGGATCTCATTCTTGAACTTCTGGGTGATCAAATCCTCCAGATCCGGCTCGTCGTCAACAACCAGAATCTTGTATGTCATATCGTCGCTCGACTTGTTGGCATTGAAGTATTGATTAATCCGTGCTCGATGCAGGCAGCCTTACGATGAACTCGGTGCCCTGGCCTTCCTCGGATTCGAACTGGAGCTGTCCTCCGTGCCCGTGTACGATGATGTCGTTGCTGATGGAGAGGCCGAGACCGGTGCCCTGCCCGGTCGGCTTCGTCGTGAAGAACGGCACCAGGATCCGGTCCCGAATGGCTTCGGGAATGCCCTGGCCGTTGTCGCGAATGCGGATTTCGACCTGGCCGTTCAGCCGTTTCGTCGATACGACCAGCCTGGGCGTGAAGGCGCCATTCTCTGCCAGCTTACGCTTGTGGACTTCGTAACAGGCGTTCGTGATGATGTTTAGCAGGGCGCGGCTGACGTCCTGGGGTACGACGTCGAGCTTGCCGACCGCGGGGTCGTACTCGGCCTCGACCTTGACGTTGAACGAGGAGTCCTGCGCCCGCATCCCGTGGTACGCGAGGTTCAGGTCTTCTTCGACCATGAGGTTGATGTCGGTCGGCTGACGTTCGCCGGCTTTGCCCCTCGAGTGCTGGAGCATGCTCCGGACGATGTTGTCGGCTCGCTTGCCGTGGTCCCGAATTTTCCCCGTGTTCCGCACCAGGACGTCGAGCTGGCTGTTCAGGTTTTCGACCACGTCGGCGTCCAACCTGTCCGATTGCTCGGCCAACAGGGCGCGGATCTCTTCGGCGAGGCCCACGCTGAGCTCGGCGTAGTTGTTGATGAAGTTGAGCGGGTTTTTGATTTCGTGTGCGATGCCGGCGGTGAGCGCACCGAGCGCCGCAAGCTTCGATTGCGTCACGAGGCGTTCCTGGGTGTTCTTCAGGTCGTCCAGGACGAGGTTCAACCGGTGGTAGGCCTCCGCATTGTCGAGAGCGATGGCGGTGTAAATCGCCAGGTTGCGGAGCATGTTCAGGTGGAACTCGTTGTACGCGTTCTTTCTGAAGCTCTGCGCCGTGATGACCCCGTTCGTTTTGTCCTTGTAGGTCAGGGGCAGATACAGGATGGAGGATGGGGTTTCGCCCGCAAGCGGGGCTTTGAGCTCGGGAATGTAGTTGGCGTACTCGGTCTGGTAGTCGTTGATCAGCACCTCGCGCTGGTTTTTGAAGCACCAGACCGCGAGCCTGTTCTTGTCGTTCAGGTCGTAGGAGTGGTACGGGAGCCGTTCGCCTTTTTCGCGTGAAGCCGGGAGCTCGAGGCAATTCTTCTCGGGATTGTAGAGCCCGATGCTGAACACCGCGGCGTCCATCAGGGCGTTTACGTTCTCGTACACCGTATCGATGATACTCTCGATGGAGAGTGTAGCCGTGATGTCCCGTCCGATACGGCTGAGCCGTTCGATGTCCTCCTTCTGGTTTTCGAGTTGCCTGTTTTTCTGGTGCAGCTCGGCCGTTCGCTCCCGGATGATCCGTTCGAGCAGCTTGCCACGTTGCTGAAGCTGATAGGTGCGCGCCCGAACGAAGCCGAGTGCGAGCACCGCGGCGCCTGCGGCGTACAGGAGATAGGCCCACCACGTACGGAACCACGGGGGTGCGATGGTGAAGGCGTACACGGCCTCAGCACTTTCCCACTGATCGACGTTCCGGGCCTGCACCCGGAATCGATAGTCTCCCGGCCGCAGGTTGGTGTATTCCTTACTGTGGTCGGGGCTCCAGTCGGTCCACTCCGTGTCGAAGCCTTCGAGGAAGGTGCGGAACTGGCCGTGGCCGTCGGCTTCGTACGTTGGTGCGGCAAACTCGAACCGTAGGGACTGCCCGTCGGAAGGGAGCCTCACAGGATCCTGGCTTGCGCCGGGCAGGCTCGCGCCTTCAAAGAGCGATGTACGGGCTCCCCTGGTTACCCTGCGGATAAGGGCGGCGAACGAAGCACCCTCCCCGTTTTCCATCCGGGTGTCGTACCGAATGGCGCCGTTGGCAGTCCCGAACCAGACGATCCCATTTTCGTCCGGATAAACCGTCTGGACGATCTCGTCTGCAAATCGAACGAATGGGGCCGTCGTCCAGGCGTACGAGCCGTCCGTCTGACGGTCCCCGACGGCGATGTCACGTCCGAAGCTGATCCACACCCTGCCGTCGGCATCTTCAACGAGCGAGCCCGTGTCGATAGAGCCCAACTCCGATACGATCATAAACGTCGAATCGACGCTGAACCGTCGGGAAGCCTCGTCGTAACGATAGACGCCTTCCTGCGTGATGAAATGGAGACGATCGACCAGGCTGACGGAAAGCACGCCGCCGGGCGGTAAGCCGGCTCTGGTATCGAAGTGTTCGATCACGGGTTGTCGGAGCTGGGGCGGGTCGTTGGTATCCCCATCGAACGAAACGTGCAGCACCCCCCGCGCGCCCGTACCCACCCAGAGGCTGCCGTCTTCCATCTCGTAGATCGATCGTGTTTCGTCGGTTATCCCGGGTATTCTCCCCTCGTCGATCCAGCGGCTTCCGTTCCAGTAAAGAGAGGCCACTCCGTCGCTCAGGCTCGTGTAGACCCGGTTGCTATCGAGCTTTGACCGGTGAAAATCGAATCCTTCAAAGTCCTTATTGACCGAAGCCCTCACGGGTATGGCACGCCGGTTTTCGACGACGAATATACCGTCGGTCGTGGCGGCGAGCAGCTGGTCGCCGAAGCTAATCATGCCGAAAACCTGGCTTTGAATGCCTTCGATTTCGTTGAAAACTGAAGTTTCGGGGTCGAGAGCATACAACCCCACCGTCGTAGATGCGTAGAGAATGCCTTTGTGGCGTTTGAACCGGTAACCGCCGCTCGGCAGGCCGTTTCGGGTATCGAAGCGAGTAAAGTTCGAAGCGACCTCGACGCGTGCAACGCCGTTGTCGAGTCCCATCCACAGGCCCCCGCTTCGGTCCTGGTAGAGGTAGAGAATGCTGTTATTTTGCAGGCCGGTCGATTTGTCGATGATCTGGAGGAGCCTCCCTTCGTGGTCGATGATCGCCGCACCGCCGGTTATCGTGTTGATCACGATCCGGCCGTCCCTCAGGACAAGGCCCGGAGCGTAGGACAGCTCCCTTCGAATGAAGTCGTCGGCCTCCGTGCGAAACGGCGTGAACGAAGTGCCGTCGAACAGGAACATCCCCCGAGTCCTCGTAACCACGAGGATCCTGTTCGACGTGCCTGATGCGCCCGGCGTGCCGCCTTCAGGAAAAGGAAGCATGATGTAGATCCGCTCGTCGGCAAACTGCTCGCCGCCCGGTACGAGCACGAGCGAATCACCCTTCAGCTCTACCAGCCCGACGTCCCACTGCCGTAGGTAAAATGTATCGTTGACGTAAAACGACGAGTGAAAGGAGGTGGACGATTGCCAGACCTTCATTTCTCCGGTTTCTGGCGACCAGCGGAACAGGTACTGAAAGGTCAGGAAATAGATACCGTCCGGTGTGTTGATGCTCTGCCACACGTCGCCGAACGGCAAACACGACGCGGGTATATGAGAGAGCAGCGAGTGAAAGCCGAGCCTGCCGGTCGAATCGGGCTCGAGGTAGCCAAGCTCGTTGACGCCCCCGACGTAGATGCGGCCTTCCTTATCCTTGGCGAAAGACCGCGCGACGCTTCGGTTAGGCAACCGGATCAGGCGCCACGTCACGCCGTCGTATTCGAGGACGCCGATGTTGTTGCCGATGTACATGATCCCGCGGTCGTCCTGGATGATCGCCCAGTTCTGTATGTCGGCGCCGTATTCCCGTGGGAGGTAGTTGCGGATGGTTGGCAGCCCGTGCTCGCTTTCCGTTTGAGCAAAAACCGGGGAAAAAAGCATGGAAAGGAATAACCACGCCAGACAGCCAGAAAATACGCGCTTGATCCTTGAGGCCATTTCAGGGCATCGAGTTACGTGGGAAATGCCTGCTCACCTGAATCAAAAATCCGATCGGGTTGCCACAAAGAAGGTGCAGATGAAAATTGCCCTCAGCCCCGAAAAGAACGGTTTAAGTTGATTTTACGGCTAAAGTATACAACAACTTGCACCGGTCTTTGGCCGTAAGGACACGGCCATTTTTAGCGCATGATTTACGGATTCTTTCATCCTAAAACCAAACCCCGCAAGACCGGTCATCGACGAGAAGAAGGAAATTGCAGCCCCGATTGACGTTTTCAGGAGCGGGATCGATCTTGTGACAGGCGTCTATGAATCGACGGCAAGTCACCAACTAATCGAGGCAACATGAAAGCGAAACCCGAACGCGACATCGAGAAGGAATACCCGAAGGCCGAATTCGTGGCGAAGCTGCGGCGGCTCGCCGATGCAATCGAACAAGGCAAACGCTTCGAGATCCAGATTGCCGGCGAGCGCATCTACGTTCCCGTCCGGGCCGTTTACAACATCGAGCACGAACGTTCGGACGACGGCGAGGAAGAGATCGAGTTTCAGATCAAGTGGGAAAGGGAGTGACGTTCCTGTTTTCCGTCGGCGGTTGTTTCGACTAACGCGAAGTTTAGCGACGGGCGCACTTCTCCCAACCGGTCTGTCGATCCTGCATTCGGCTTTTTGGACTGCTTCCTTGCCCCGAACTGCTCCCCTGAGCAAGGCTTTCCACGCACACTTGAGGCGACGGCTGATTTTTTGGGGGCGCCAACTCGTGAGGTGATGCCAGTACCTCGCAGACCGTCTTTCCAAAGTGCTGCCTCTATGGTTGCTACTGTTGCTGTGCCCCCTTGCTGGCACTTCTGGGGGTTGCGTTTCATAAAGAGATCCCTCGTTGCTTCGCGCCTCGGGATGACGAGGTTAGGGTATCGAGATAACCATCGAGCTTGTCTTCCCGACGAAGGAGGGATCTTCCCGAAGTGCGGCCATTCAGACTAATTCATTTATGTTTACTTCTCTTTTTTGGGGTCAAAAGAGAAGTAAAAGAAAGAAAGGAAAGCAATTCCTTGAGGGCATAGGATCTACTCCTCAGTCACTACGTGACAGCCCCTTGTCCAGATGAGCATTTTTAACGCCTCAATTACTGTTTGTGCCAACCAGTAAGGCTGCACTTCGGGAAGATCCTTCCTCGCAAGGCTCGTCAGGATGACAATTTGAGTGGTACAGGCAACCATCCGGGCTTACCGCTACCACCGACGCCCCATTCTGTCATCCCGAATCCCGCACAGCGGGTGAGGGATCTTTGTGAAACGCGACCTTCGAAAATGGCAATGGCGGTACGCACAGCACTTCACCACTGTATGTGCCGGTCTGAAAGGCCGCACTTCGGGAAGATTCCTCGCTGGCGCTCGGAATGACAGGATCCAGATCATGCGAAACTCCCCTAACTCGTCACCTATTGGAGCGCTGCACCAAAGCCGTTCTTGTGTCTTTTAACACCCGAGCTGGATATTCAATATGAAGCCTATGAACTTGCCGTGGGAATAAACCGTCCGGTGGATTCACGGACGACGAGCTCGGCGGGGAGGCGGAGGTGGACGGGGCCGGTAGCCTTGCCTTCGATGGCGTCGATGAGGATGCCCGCGGCCGTCGCACCCTTACGGTAGATCGGCTGGTGGATCGTCGTGAGAGGTGGGGCGGTGAAGGCGGAAGTCGGCACGTCGTCGAAGCCCACCACGGAGACCCGCTCGGGCACAGGGATCCGCGCCTTGTAAAGGGCTAGCAGGACGCCGGTGGCGATGGCGTCGGAGGCGCAGAAGACGGCGGAGGGGCACCTCCCGGCGTTGATCCACCCGCACATCACGTCGTAGCCGCTCTTTTCGGAGTAATTGTTGACGATAACCAGGCCGTCTCCGGCGGGGATGCCGTGGTCCTCGAGGGCCTTGAGGTAGCCGTTTCGCCGCTCGATCGACTCCTGGATCTGCATGTTGGCGAGGATGCACGCGATGCGCCGGTGGCCCAGCTCGATCAGGTGCCTGACGGCCTCGTAAGCGCCCGTGAAGTTGTCGACGTCCACCGAGTTCAGGTCGGGCTGCGACGGGTCGTGGCCGATGAGGACCATCGGGACGTTCCGGGCGTGCAGCAGGGGCACCACGTGGCCGGTGACCTCCTGGGTGATGAGGATGTACCCGTCGAAGACGCGGTCGTTCAGGATGCGTTGCTGGATCTCGTCGGCGGTGTCGGGCGAGATCATCGTGAGCGAGACGAAGTAGCCGCGCTCGAGGCACGCTTCAGAGATGCCCAGGTGCAGGAGCGGCCAGAAGCCGTTCGCCAGGGCGTCGTCGCGCCGGCGCGGGGTGACCACGCAGATCTCGAACGCCCGGTCGGTTGCGAGGCTGCGAGCGAGCGAGCTCGGCCGGTAATCGTGCTCGCGGATCACCGCCAGCACGCGCGCCCTTGCGTCGTCGCTGACGCGTGGGTGGTTGTTGAGCACGCGCGACACCACCGAACGCGATACCCCGGCCATCAGGGCAACCTGGTCGATCGTAAGCCTGCTTTTTTCAGTCATACGGCATCCGGAGGGGGGTGGATATTGATTATCCCGGCACCAATGGGTTACATAGTGGCCGGAAACAAGGTATGGTGCATCGTAGTGTGTCGAAACGCCTAATCTTCACGAGCGGTTCGGCTTTTTTTGGCTTCGGCTGGAACGATCGGATCCTTTGTGTATTCTTTGCGCCTACTGTTGAAAAAAGACTTTTGAAACCTGATGTCATTAACCCTTGTCATGATGGCCGCCGGGATGGGAAATCGATACGGCGGCCCCAAGCAGCTCGAGCCCCTCGGCCGCGACGGTGAGACGATGATCGACTACGCGCTCTTCGACGCCCAGCGCGCAGGGTTCGACCGGGCCGTGCTCATCATCCGGCGGGAGCTTCTGCCCGCACTGGAAGATACGGTTCTTCCACGTTGGAAAGATCGCCTGCCGATCACGCTCGTCTATCAGGAAATGGATGACCTGCCGAACGGCTTCACCGTACCGGAAGGCCGCGAGAAGCCGTGGGGCACCGGGCAGGCCGTACTCGCCGCACGCCACGCCGTCGAAACGCCCTTTGCCGTCGTCAATGCCGACGACTACTACGGCGCCTCCGCCTATCAGGTCGTGGCCGACTTCCTCCGGTCGAACGAGACGAGCAACGGCATTCCCGTATACACGAACGTCGGCTTTTACCTGCGCGACACGATGACCGAAGCCGGAGCCGTCAACCGGGCCGTGCTCAAAACGGACGACGAAGGCCACCTGCTCCACATCCGCGAAGTGACGGGCATCGAAAAAGTCGGCGACGCCGGCCGGTACCGCACACCCGACGGCGAAGAGCACATCTTGCCCGGCGGCACCATCGTCTCGATGAACATGTGGGGCTTCACGCCTGACGTCTTCGCCAAGCTCGAAGGCGGCTTCCGGGACTTCCTCGAAGAACGCGGGTCCGATCCGAAAGCGGAGTTCTTCCTCCCGACGCGCATCCAGGTGCTCATGGACCGCGACCTTGCCCGCGTGAAGGTGCTGATTGGCGAAGGCCCGTGGTGCGGCATTACGTACCCCGAGGACAGGGAACGTGTCATCCGTATCCTCCGTGGCTTCACCGACCAGGGCCTCTACCCCGAACCGCTCTGAAACCTGCCTTGGCAGACTGCTGAATCTTTAGCGCGGTTACTGTTCTCGAGCAGACACCCCCACAAGCCCCCTCGAGGAGGCGGTTGGCAATGCTATTCATTCAGCAATAAGCCAATTATTTAGCACAGCTCCACCAGCCACTTGAAGGGACTACAGGAGTGTAAAAGAAGCCAACCCCGTTTACCAGGCAGTTGCGCCCCCGGCGCGGAACTCGGGCGGGCGTTCGCTTCTTGCTTCAGCCAGGGCTCGCCGGGTGTCTTCTGCGTTCAGGTCTTTGCCATAGACCGGGGTGCCGGGTTGCTGCCGCCACGACTCGTCGAGGCCGCCGGCATCGACGGGATCGAAGCCCAGCTCGTCGATCAGCCGCATCACCACGGCTTTGGCGGCTTCGTCGTCGCCTGCCACCGGGATTGCGATGCGGCCTTCGCTCCCCTTCGGCTTGCCGCGCTCCAGCAGGTGGCGCGCGTAGATGGTGTTGAACGCCTTGACCACGGGGCGGCCAATCTGCCGCTCGACCCATCGGCTTTCGGTCAACCCTTCTTCGATCTCCGCGATCCGTCCGTCGCGTTGCGGGTAGTAGTTGCCCGTATCGACCACCACAAGGTCGTCCCGCGCCCCCGCGAAGAGGTTATCCGGCAGGTTCGGCACACCCCGCAGGGGAATTGCGATCACCACCAGGTCGGCGTCGCGCGGCGCTTCCGTCGCCCACACGGCCTTTGCGCCGGTCTCCTCAGCAAGCTTAGAGAGCGTCTTGGGGTCCCGTGAGTTGGCCACCGAAACCTCGTGGCCGAGCGCCGTCAGGCGACGGGTCAACGTGCCGCCGATGTGTCCGGCGCCGATGATTCCGATCTTCATGCTCTCCCCTCCTTTTATCCGCTTCACCTGCTGATCGCACCGCGAAGCGAACGTCCTTGTTCCGGCAAAATGCGACAGGTACAAAAAGAGAACCCTCCGGGAGGAGAAACCGGAGGGTTCAGGCGATCGCGGGTAAAGGGGATCGGATTATACCGGAGCGATCAGAGGGACTGGGCCATGTAGGTGATCTCAGGGACTTCCGAGATCCGGTGGAAGGTGATCAGCTTGTCGTTGTGCCACACGAATCGGAAATAGCTCGATTCATCCTGAAAGTCGACGCGGGCGACCGTTTCCATCTTGCTATTGGCGGTCTCGTTGGACCCGAGCACCTCGAATCCTTCGATCGGCCCGTAGGCGCCGACGGTGATCCAGATGCTGCGGCTCAGGTCGGCAAGGGCCATGTCGCGGTTGTGTCTGGGAAGGTACACTTCGAGCGGCTCGGTGTCGCCCCTCTGGAGGCCTTCGAGGATCACGTTGGTACCCTGGCAAATGCGTTGGGCCTGTTTGGCTTTGTCACCGCCCTTGTCGGGGAACGAGATCGAGAGGTCCGCAGCTTTCACCTGCCACGTGAACGCCATCAGGGCTGCAGCGAAGAGCATTGTAATGCTCCGGATTGTTTGCCTCGTCTTCATGGTAGCCTCGTGTATGGGTTAAGGAACAGTTTTCCTAAATATTTTAGGCGAGTGAGGTAGCTGTCCTAATCTGCATCTGAATACGAGGCCCTGATGCCTGAGTTGTCACGGTTGCGTATGCAATTGTCATCAGATGTCACGAATACAAGGACTTCGAAAGGAGGCTACATTCCGCTGATGACGCGGATGATTTTTTGAAGGTTGACATGAGGCACGTGCTTTCTCAATATCGCTCCCCACCCGGAGCGTCATCCTGGCGAAGGCCAGGATCCACGTGAGCATGCGACTTACCTATGCGGTTATGCTCTGAGCTAGACTAGCTTGAATCCCGGCCCAGCGGCCGGAATGACTTGATTTTCAAGGTATTGCTAAAGGAGGGGTCTTGCCTTTGTATGCGTGCAGCACATTGTTCTTCTACTATGACTCCCCAATTCTACGTCATCTCCGCGAAGGCGGAGATCCAGGACGGCATTCAGAATTCCTCCACTTTTCTGCCCAATATTACCCATTCCTGGATCCCGGCTCGGGGTCCGGGATGACTTGTTATTTAGTCATTTAGTGGCATTAAACGCCCCACCCTTGGTCTGCATCCTATCAAAAAATCATCGGCGCACATCCGCGTCATCAGCGGACTCCAGGTAAAACCCTTCGCGTGCGAAAAATCTCTTGCGGAAGAATAGACTGGCCTTAAAAAGATTCGAACCAGCGGAAGATGGCGTCGAAGAAGCGCGAGGCCCTGTCGGAGAAGTGGGCTTCGTAGTCGTCTCGGGTCATGATGCCGAGGGGGCCGCGGTAGATGCCGCCGTCGAGCGTGCCGTCGAAGACACGGACGGCAATGACGTATCGTTGGCCGTGCTTCAGGAGGCCGGCAGGGAGCGGGTAGGCGCGAAGCCGCCGCCAGTCGTCGCCTCCGATACGGCCGTTTTCGACGTCGCCGGTCGATCCAATCAAACGTCCATTGATGAACACCTCGTCGACGTCGTCGATGTTGCCGAGGACGAGGACGAGGTCCGGTCCGGCATCTTTACCGTTGAACGTAAAGATCTTTCGGTACCACGCGTAGCCGTCGTAGTTACGGAAGCCCTGAGGCTCCCAGCGGGCGGGGGCGTGAACGACGGTCCACCCGCTGCTCGATACGTTGGCGCCGGCCCACGAAGGATCGTCGCCCGGCCGGAAGAACCACGAGCCGGCAAGGTCCACCACCATGCGCGGGGCGTTCCGGGCAGCGTAGATCCCGATGTTGCCTTCGACGATACCGCCCTCGATCCCTTCGTCGTAGACGCGTACGGCAACGACGTTGTCACCCTCGAAGTCCAGGTACTCGGCTGGCAACGGGTAGGCACGGAAGTACGGGTATCCGGTTTCGTACTCGGGTTCGAGCCGACCTGTCGATCCAACGAAGTGGCCGTTGACGTAGACCTCGTCGACGTCGTCGATGCGGCCCAGGTGGAGGTAGAGCGCCTTGTTGCGGTCCTTCTCGGAGAGCTTGAAGTGCTTGCGGTACCACGAGAAGCCATCGTAACCCGGGTACCCGTAGTCCTCCCAGATGCCCGGAACGGGTATCTCGTCCCAGTCCGAATCCGCGTAGTTGCGCAATGCCCGGGCCTGGTCGTCGCCGATCGAAAACCGCCACATCCCACGCAGGTCGAGCACTTTTTCCCACTCGTCCGGACCCCTGTACCGTTGTGCGTAGGCCGGACTCGTGGAAACCAGAAGCGTCAGGATCAATAGCAGGGTTTTCATATCGGCAATAAATCCGGGTGAGTGGACTGGTTCTATTTTACTCGATCCGGCCGGATTCGTTGTCACACCGGTGTACCGGTTTGTCAAAAGATGTCACGGGATGAGCTTGTAGCCGATGCCGTGGACGGTCAGGATGTGCCGGGGGGAGGCGACGTCTACCTCGATCTTTTGCCGGAGCTTGAGGATGAAGTTGTCGACGGTGCGCGTGGAAGGTTGGGATTCGTAGCCCCAAACGTGCGTCAGCAGGTCCGCACGGGTGACGACTTCGTTTTTGTGGTTGAAGAGGTATCGGAGGACCTCGACCTCGAGGTGCGTCATCGAGACCGATTTGCCGTCGGACTCTGCCTGGAACGTATCGAAGTCAATCGTGAGACGCCCGATGGTGACACGGTCGTTTGTTGACGTCGAATTGCCGTTTTCAAACCTGCGGAGAACGGCCTTCACGCGGGCGAGCAGCTCGCGGAGGCTGAAGGGTTTGGTGATGTAGTCGTCGGCGCCAAGCTCGAGGCCTCGGACCTTATCCATCTCTTCCCCTCTTGCGGTGAGCAGGATTATTGGGGTGCGGATGCCTTCGAGCCGTGCCTCGCGGCACACGTCGAAGCCCGAGCGCACGGGCAGCATGACGTCGAGGATCACGAGGTCGTAAAGGCGCTTTCGGATCGATGCAAGCCCGGCATCGCCGTCGGAGGCGACGTCCACCTGGTACCCCTCGAACTCGAGGTTGTCTCTCAGGCCTTGCTGCATGAAGGGTTCGTCTTCAACGATCAGGATGCGCGGCATGGCGGGAAGGTCAGGTTACAGTTGAATCCGGAAGGGGAAACCAGAGCTGGAAGCGGCTGCCCTGATTGAGCCGGCTGTGGAGATCGATACGTCCCCCGTGAGCGTGTACGACGTGCCGGACGAGCGACAGCCCGAGTCCGGTGCCCTTCGTGTTGTGTACGAGTCCCGTCGGGACGCGGTAAAACTGGTCGAACACCTTTTGCTGCTCCTCGGGCGCGATGCCGATGCCGTGGTCGGCTACTTCGAGGAAAACCTGCCCGTTCTCGCGTCCGGTCGAGACGGCCAGGAAGCGCTCGTCGCCGCTGTACTTGATGGCGTTGTCGACAAGGTTGACGACGGCTTCGGAGAGGGCGTTGCGATCGCCCCGAATGGCTGGCAGGTCCTCCTCCAGGTTGAGCTCGGTCTTGAAGCCCTTCTGCTTCAGGTGGAACCGGTAGGTCTCGAACACCTCGTCCACCACCTCGTTCAGGTTGACCAGATCGGCGGAATAGTGCTTCTTCCCGGCCTCGATGCGGGAGAAGTGCAGGATGTTGTTCACGATACCCGTCAGCCGCTCGGTTTCGTGGCCGATGACGCGGTAGTACTCCCTCTTTTTTGCTTCGGTGGGGACTCGTTCGAGCTCGAGCGACTCGGCGTACATTCGGATGAGTGCGAGCGGCGTACGAAGCTCGTGCGACACGTTCGAGACGAACTCGGACTTCATCCGCGCCAGCTCCATCTCGCGGTAGAGGTTCCGGTAAACGAGCCATAAGCCGACGATCAAAACGAGGACGAGCGCGCCGATGAGCAACAGCCCGTTGACGAACCGCCGGTGGACGATCTGCTCGATGGAAGCGGCGCCGGTGCCTATGCCGAGGATCAGATCTGGGAACAGCCACACGGTCCGCTCCTGCCGGATGTCGGCCGTTTGCATGGCGTCGGTCGCGTAGACGGGTTCGGCCTCGTCGCGCCGGAAGATTCCGAGGGTGAACTGCCCCCGGCCGGTCTCCATCAGCTTGGGCGCGAGAATGTCGTTGACGAACTGGTCGGAATCGATTACGAGTCCTGCGATCTGCGGGTCGCCCCACTCGGGAGCGGCGACGTACATCAGAATCAGGCGGGCAGGCAGTTCGGACGCTTCCAGGTACACGGGCTCGAGCTTCCGGAAACCCAAACGGTACTGCCGGAGAAGCCGGGCGGCAATGGACCGGAGCGTATCCCGGACGTCCGCCGCCGCCAGACGCTTCGCTTCCTCGGGTTCCGGCTCGGAGAACACCCTGAACTGTCGCATCAAGGTGTCTCCGATAATGACGGCCCGGATGGATGGCGCTTTTTCGAAGAGGGGCTGGAGAGCGGTTTCGGGATCAGGCTTGTTCAACAGGATGTCCTCAGCCGCCCGCGTCAAGTCGTCGGTGACCTCCCACGCGTGCTGGTTTATCACGTAGAGGATCGTCTCGAGCTGCCGGTCGTAGATCGCCGTCATGATCGCTTCGTCTTCCGAGAGCGAATACACCTCGAAGGCCGCGTACAGGAGCACCGGCAGAAGCACGAGCCCGACGAGCAGCAGGCCCGTTTTGCGAAGCGACGGCATGGACGGTCGTTCTGGATGCGAGGGTATCACCATCAGAAAGGTAGCATACTTCCGCCCGAGGCACAATTGGCTCTGCTTACGACAACCCTCGCCCCAGGTTACCTTTTTGATTTGAGTGCTATCCGCCGATGGTTGTTTGAGGGGATGAAGGCCGAAGGCAGGACGTCTAATGCGACCAGAAAACACTATCCAGGTACGTCATCTCCGCGAAGACGGAGTTGCAGGCGACGGTTCCATCAGGCAATACGGTTCGAGCGTTTCTAGATTCTGGATCAAGTCCAGAATGACGTGTTATTTGGGTTAGTGGCATAAGGAATAGTCCAGCCATTGGTCAGGTCTGCTGCATTGATTTCTCCCGGCACCAATTCTGAAATCGCCGGGTTGCGCGTTGGGGATCCATCGCGCGTTTAGCGAACGGCGCTTAAGGCACTAGCTGTCTATACTACCAATAAACAGTCGGCGCCGTTCGGTACGGGCCGTGGGTATCTTGGGGAGAGATGGATCCACGCGTTTCGATTTCAAAGGGTTTTTTGCTTCTCTTTTGACCCCGCAAAAGAGAAGTAAAAGAGAGAAAGGAAAGCAATTCCGGTAGGGTACTAGTCTACCCCTCAGTCGCTCCGTGACAGATCCCCCCGTCCAGGGGAGCATTTTTAACGCCTCAATTACTGTTTGTGCCAACCAGTAAGGCTGCACTTCGGGAAGATCCTTCCTCGCAAGGCTCGTCAGGATGACAATTTGAGTGGTACAGGCAACCATCCGGGCTTACCGCTACCACCGACGCCCCATTCTGTCATCCCGAATCCCGCACAGCGGGTGAGGGATCTTTATGAAACGCGGCCTCTGAGAATGATCGTTCAGGTGCGTACAGCACTTCGCTACCAATTTTGTTAGTCAGAAAGGCCGCACTTCGGGAAGATTCCTCGCCTCCGCTCGGAATGACAAGTTCAAGGGTATCCGTCATACCAACACTCTTGTCATCCCGAGGCACAAAGTGCCGAGGGATCTTTATGAAACGCAGTCCTCCGAAATACCACAAACGGCTGCGCACAGCACTTAATCACCGGTTATGCCAGCCAGAATGGTTGCACTTCGGGAAGATTCCTCACGTGCGTTCGGAATGACAAATTGGTGGGTTTTCGCAATTCCCCCGTCCATGTCATCCAATTCCCCCATCCATGGTATCCTGAGTCACAAAGTGACGAAGGATCTTTATGAAACGCATCCTTCTGAAAAGCCCAGAAGCGTCCGCACAGCACACATTGGCCCCACGTTTACCTTCGCGTCTTCGCGCCTTCGCGTGCAATAAGGTCAGAACTCTTTCGGCACATCCCTCGCATCGCATGCGAAAGTCCCATTATTATGGGAACAGCGTATTTTCGTTGTGGCTCTTGGAAGTATCACCAGTCGTATCGTTCCCGTATGGCTCTCGTGTTTATTCTCCTCCTCGTTGCCTTTTTCGTTTTCGCACCACGTGTGGCTGATTGGAGGTTGAACAGGGTATACATAAAGCCGCCGTATCAGGCGGCGGGGGAAACGAGGGAGGTGCACGAGGGGGTACTGGTGGCGGACCTGCATTCGGACTTTTTGCTCTGGAAGCGGGACCTTCTCAGGCGGCATTCGTACGGTCACGTGGACCTGCCCCGGCTGATCGAAGGGAACGTGTCGGTGCAGGTCTTTTCGGTCGTGACGAAGGCGCCCCGTGGGCTGAATTACCAAGAGACGGAGGACCGCTCGGACAACGTGACGTGGCTTCAGATCGCCCAGCTTCGGCCGCTGTCGACTTGGACGAGTTTGTACGCCCGCGCGCTTTACCAGGCGCGGAGGCTGCACGACGCCGAGCGGCGCTCGCAAGGCCGTCTGGTGATCCTGCGGAAGGCTGAAGACCTCGAACGCCATCTGGATCGGCGTGCGGCAGGGTCGAAAAGCGTGGCAGGCCTGCTCGCACTCGAAGGGCTGCACGCCCTCGAAGGAGACGAGAGCCGCGTGGAAATGCTGTTCGAAACCGGCTTCCGTATGATGGCTCCCGTCCACATGTTCGACAACGACGTGGCCGGAGCGTCGAGCGGCGTAGAAAAGTACGGGCTAACGCCCTTCGGCCGCCGCGTGCTCGCGCGGATGGAGGCGCTCGGGGTGATCGTCGACCTCGCGCACGCCTCGCCCCGTACGTTCGACGAAGTGCTCGACGCCGTCTCGCGGCCGGTCGTCGTCTCGCACGCGGGGGTACGGGCGACGTACGACAGCCCGCGCAACCTCTCCGACGGCCAGATCAGGCGGCTCGCCTCCGGGGGCGGCATCGTGGGGATCGGGTGCTGGGACCAGGCCATCGGCGGCTCGAGGCCCGAAGACGTCGTCCGCGCCATCCGGCACGTCGTCGACCTGGTCGGGATCGACCACGTCGCACTTGGAACCGACTTCGACGGCACCGTAAGAACCGTATTTGACGCCTCGGGTTACATCTTGCTCACTGAAGCCCTCCTGAAGGCTGGATTCTCCGACGAGGACGTCCGGCTGGTGATGGGTGGCAACGTGATCCGCCTGCTGGCATCCCTCCTGCCGTGAAACCGGTTCCACGCTCCGGTGGAAGCGGTTCCTCAAACGGACCTTGCGTTGGACGCCCGACGTTGGTGTAGTACTCTATCACCCATCACGGATATCATTCATAAAGAAGGGGAGCCATGCAACCGATTAACACGGGTGACTACGTAGCCGGGATCGACGTGGGGGGCACCAACGTGCGGTGCGCGATAGCCCTGGCAGACGAGCCGGAGAGTCTGCTCGTCCACCGGATCGCTCCGACGCCGCTCGAAGGAGGGCCCGAAGCGTTCCTCAACCACGTCCACCGCGAGATCACGGAATGCGCCCGGGAGCTCGGCTTGCCGGATGACGAGCCGGCAGCCGTTGGCTGCTCGACGCCCGGCATCGTCGAGGCAGGCACCGGGATCGTCCGGCTGGCGTCGAACCTCTACTGGAAGGACCTCCCGCTTGCCGACCTGCTCGAAGCTCGATTTGGCGTCCGGGCTGTAGTCGAAAACGACGTGCGCGCCGCAGCGGTCGCCGAGCAGCGGCACGGCGCCGGCCACGGGACGTCCACGCTCGTATTTTTCACCGTCTCGACCGGCGTGTCGGCCGGCATCATCGCCGACGGCAACCTGCTCCGCGGCAGCCATAACGCGGCCGGTGAGCTCGCCTACCTGATCCCCGAGCCGCAGTACCTCGACGAAGACTGGGGCCCGAACGGCTGCCTCGAATCGAACGCCGGAGGCGTCGGGATCGCCCGGCTGTGGGCCAACGGAAATGGCGGCCCGGCAGATCCAACGCTTGCAACCGAGGTCTTCCGCCTGGCGCGAGAGGGCAACGAACGTGCAAAGCGCCTCGTGGATCGCGCCGCCGACTACCTCGCCCAGGCCGCCGTCGCCATCGGCACGCTGATCGACCCTGAAAAAATCGTCCTGGGCGGCAGCATCGCGATGAACGAGCCCCGCATCGTCGAGCGGATCCGGAACGTCACGTCCCGGACCCTCCCCTGCCCTCCGGATGTCGTGCTGGCTTCCCTCGGGGGCGACGCGCCGCTCATCGGCGCCCTGACCCTTGCCGCTTCGCTCGTACAAACTGTCGAATCGATATAAACACGTTACGGAAATGGAGATAAACGAATACACCTCGTCAACGGCCGTGCAGCCCGGTCCGGGTGCGGGCACACAGCTCGAAAAGCTCCCCGTCCTGATTTACGACGACCCCGGCACCATGTCGGAGGAAATCGCCCAGCGCATCGCCACGCTGATCCGGACGCATCAGGCGGCCGGCAGGCCCACCGTGCTCGGCCTCCCGACCGGCTCCACACCGGTCGGCGTTTACCAGCGCCTGGCCAGGCTATACAAGGACGGCGAGCTCGACTTCTCGACCGTCATCACGTTCAACCTCGACGAGTACTACCCGATCGAACCCGACAGCATCCAGAGCTACCACCGGTTCATGTGGGAAAACCTCTTTAACTACGTAAACGTGCGCCCGGAGAACATCCACATACCGAAGGGCAACATTCCCCGGAGCGAAGTGGAAAAGTACTGTCGGGAGTATGAACAGGCGATTGTAGACGCAGGCGGGCTCGACCTCGTGCTGCTTGGCATCGGCCGGAGCGGCCACATCGGGTTCAACGAGCCGGGATCCGGTCAGAACTCCCGCACGCGCCTGGTCAAGCTCGACGAGATCACCCGCAAGGATGCCGCCGCGGACTTCTTCGGCGACGAAAACGTGCCGCGCGAAGGCATCACAATGGGCGTCGGCACGATCCTCGACGCCCGGGAGATCATCCTGATCGCCACCGGAGAGCACAAAGCCCCGATCCTCCGGCGTGCCGTCGAAGAAGAGCCCGACCGCCGTGTGACGGCCTCCTTCCTCCAGCTCCACGGGAATACGACCGTGTACGCCGACCGCGCCGCCGCCAGCGAGCTGACCCGCGAAAAAACCCCGTGGCTCGTCCGCGACCTCGAATGGGACGAAGACATGACCAAACGGGCGGTGATCTGGCTCTCCGAAAAGCTCGGTAAGGCCATCCTCCGCCTCGAAGCGTCCGACTTCTACCGGAACCACCTGCACGACCTCGTGCATGCGTACGGCGACGTCGATGAGCTCTGCCGCAAGGTGTTCGAAGGGCTCCGGCAACACATCATGTACCGCGACAGCCTGCCACGCAACCAGCGTATCGTCGTCTTCAGCCCGCACCCCGACGACGACGTGATCTCGATGGGCGGTATGCTTGAGAAAATCGCATCGAACGGTAACGACGTCACGGTGGCGTACATGACCAACGGCTCGGTGGCCGTGTTCGACGCGGACGTCAGGCGAATGCTCCGCTTCGTCGAGCTCAGCCAGGACGTGCTCGGCATCGACGAGCCGAACGCAGTCCGAATGAACACCATCATGAACCGGATGCTTGAGTTCCTCAAGAACAAGCAGCCCGGCACGGTCGATCTGCCTGAAGTGCAGGCCGTAAAGGCGTTCATCCGGTATGCGGAGGCGATCTCCGCCCTTGAAGTCATTGGCCTGAGCGAGGAAAACGCCCGCTTCCTCGACATGCCGTTCTACCGTACGGGCATGGTCCGCAAGGATCCGATCGGCGAGGCGGACGTCCAGGTGGTGCTCAACTTGCTCAACGAGGTTAAGCCGGACCACATCTTCGTGGCAGGCGACCTTTCGGACCCGCACGGCACGCACAGGATGTGCTACGACGCCATCAAAGCCGCGCTCGCCCGCTACAACGCCGTGCTCGCATCGGCAGGCGACGGTGTGAACGCAACCGAGGGACCGCTCGTGTGGCTGTACCGTGGCGCCTGGCAGGAGTGGGAGATCCATCGCGCCGACGTGTTCCTCCCGCTCTCGAAGGCCGACCTCGACCGGAAGATCGAGGCGATCTTCCGCCACGAGAGCCAGAAAGACCGCGCCATGTTCCCCGGGGCGTACGACGAACGTGAGTTCTGGCAACGCGCCCGCGACCGCAACCAGCAGACCGCAAACACGCTGAACCAGCTTGGCCTCCCCGAGTTCTTCGCCGCCGAGGCTTACGTCACGACACGCACAATGCCGTGATCTCCTTTTGACTCATTTTGCTCACAGGGGCGCGGGAATGTTCTCGCGCCCCTTTTTTTGTTTGCTGACATCGCTTCGACGCATGGAAATACCCATCTCCGGCGCGAAGTTTTTGAGCCTGCATATTTCTATTGCAGATACAACACTCCGAATATTACCATCAAAACATTGTCTCAACGTCTGTATCACTTTCGATCGTTTTTCTTTACCCCCATCCGAAAAACTGAGGAACTCCAATGGTCGCAAAAACCATAACATCAACGGTACTATTACTCGGCCTAATCATTATCAACACGGGCTTTACGCAGGCTCAAGGACATTCGGCTGCAGTCAGCCGAGCCGTCGAGAGTGATACGGTCTGGGTGATAATGAACCACGTCAAGGCTGACATGCGGGATCAGTTCGAGAAATTCGTTGAAGAAATCTTCTGGTCGCGAGCCACGAGGCTCGGTGAGGCCGAAAAGCGCGTCTTTAACCAAACCCGAGTGTTATACCCGACAGCAGCAGAGGATGACGGAACCTATACGTATATATTTCTAGCAGATCCATTTATTCCAGATGCCGACTACAGTATCGAACACTTTCTTACACAAATGTATGGAGCAGAGAAAGCGGCCGAGTATTTCCAAATGTTTGAGGAAACGCAAGCAGGCCCCCAGACCTTGAGAAAACTTGTGCAGACTAGATACTAAAGAAATCCTTTGTTACAGAACGAATTCTATTCGTCCGCCGAGGTCTACGTCGCAGTTGTCGAGACACCTCTATACTTCTGTTTCTTAGCCTATTCAGGGGCGCGGGAATGTTCTCGCGCCCCTTTTTTTGTTTGCTAATGACTTTTTATATCCGCAGATGACGTAGATTTTCGCTGAATATTTTTTGTTCGGATGGTCATCTTCTGAATCGAATAGCCGATTCTTGTAAGGACTAAGAGCGGATGCCAGCCGATAAAATGTATACTTAAAAGATTAGCAATATTTGTTAGCGATGCGCCGGCCCAATTGCCCCTTTGAGGGGGCTACGTGGGTGCATGCGGCCTTTTTCGTGCGTATCGTCAAAATTTTAGCCATTTGCCGTATCAAGAATTACACCCCTATTATCCACTCAAGGGGATGGGTGACTGTCGGTTATTAATGCAAAAATAATAGACTATAAGTATCAATAAATATATAACGATTGTTTCCCTTCTCTAAGTGCTCGCTAAAGAAATTCGGTCCAGCAAAAGCCTGTGACTGAAAAATTGCATCTCAAACGCGGGTTCTTTTTACCTTGATGGGATGAAGAAAGCCCGTACGTCCCGCAAACCCGGAGAAAGGCATTCGCCTAAGCTTCTGAAGGGCGCTTTTGGAGGGAAGGCGCGGTCGCCGATTGTCCGAACGCCTCGGCTCGATCTGGTGCCGGCCGGAGTGGAGCTGGCGCGCGCCGAGCTGACGGGGCGGGAAGCGCTCGAGAAGCTGCTTGGCGTGGCAGTCCCCGATTCCTGGCCGCCGCCGCTGTACGACAGACGGGCGACGTCTCACGCGCTCGAGCGCCTATCGTCCGGACCCGACCAGGCCGGATGGTGGACCTATTACCTCATTCGACGGGCAACTTCCGAGCTATCCGCCGTTACGGTCGGCGTCTCCGGCTACAAGGGACCTCCGGATCAATCCGGTTCGGTCGAGATCGGGTACGCCATCCTTACCGAATACCAGCGCGCCGGTTACGCCACAGAAGCTACCCTCGGCCTCGTCCGCCACGCCTTCTCTTTTCCAACCGTTCAAATGGTCGTCGCCCACACACTTCCCGATCATAAAGCTTCGATCCGCGTGCTCGAAAAATGCCACTTCGTCCGCTGCGGCCACGCCGCCAGGTCAAGTGTCCTCCGGTTTATGATTACCCGAGAGACGTTCGAAAAGGACTTTTCGGATCTAAGGTAATGGCCCGCAGAGGGCCGCAGATGCTTTTTTGAATGGGGTAGCCATTCGAGAAACGGAGGCAGGAAGACTCACGCGAAGAAAGACTAAGTTGTTGGTGGTCTGGAGCCGTGCGTGTCCTGACTGCCTATTAAGAGGGCTGCGTTTCATAAAGATCCCTCGGCACTTTGTTCCTCGGGATGACAAGGTTTGGGTAGCGCTCGTACCCCAAAATTTGTCATTCCGACGAACTTTGTGAGGAGGAATCTTCCCAAAGTGCGGCCATTTTGATTGGCTTCAGCGCTTATTGCAAGAAGGTGCTCCCCAGGACGGGACTGTCCCATAATCGTTACGGGAGGAGCTGTCACGTACTGACTGAGGGGTAGATATTTTCAGGGTTATTTGAAGCACAACTGTGGAGAAAGATCGCAAGCTCATGTAGATCCCGGCTCGGCGGCCGGGTTGACGTGGTTTTTGAGTTTTTGGTATAAAACATCCTCCCACCTTCGGTCTACATTGACCTAAAAAATCATCAGCGCCAATCAGCGTCATCTGCGGACTTTTGTTCAATCCTTTTTACGCGCCTTCGCGTTCAAAAAAAACGGGCGTCGGGTGGCGCGGGAGCCGGGGCAAAGAGTGGATGTTCTTTAGGCGCATCTTGCAGTGCGCCGCCGATTTTGACGTCTGGAGTGCCATAGGGGTGTCAGGCGAGACTAACATCTTAGCCCCCGTCGCGTATATATTCACTCATATATCAATCACACATTCTTAGGAGGCACTCTCATGAAAGTGACGTCTCACGTTCCGGGTACGGTTTCCTGGATCGAGCTGAGCACAACCGACGCCAAATCCGCCAAAACACTTTACGAGAAGCTATTCGGCTGGACGTCCGTCGAGTACATGGTGGGCGAAGACGGATGCTACTACATGTTCCAGATCGACGGCGACGACATTGCCGGTATGTATACGCTGTCGGTCGAACAGGTCAAGCAGGGTATGCCCACGGCCTGGCTCGTTCACTTTGCAGTCGAAAACGCCGATGCGACGACCGAAAAAGCCAAAGCACTCGGCGGCAAGGTCCTCAGCGAGCCGTGCGACATATTCGAGGAGGGGCGGCTCGCGATGATCCAGGATCCGACCGGGGCCGTGTTTGCCCTCTGGCAGCCCTACAAGCACATCGGGTCGAAGCGCATCAAAGAGCACGGTGCGCTGGCGTGGGTGGAGATTGCGACGAAGGACCTCAATCGCGCCCGGGACTTCTACTCGAAGCTCTTCGGCTGGACGACGGTCGAGCACGACATGGGCGGCACGCCGTACGTCGTCTTCAGCAATCAGGGCGTCGAGGTGGCCGGACTGATGGAGATCCAGGAATCGTGGGGCGACGTTCCGCCGCACTGGCTGGCGTACCTCGTCGTCGATCAGATCGATAAAGCCGTTGAAACCGCCGAGCAGAACGGTGCGCGAATCATCATGCCGCCGTCGAATGCTGAAGGCATCGGCCAGTGGTCAGTGATACAGGACGCGCAGGGAGGCGTCCTGGCCTTGCTGCAGCCGGTTACTGCACCCCAGGCAGCCTGACGCCCTCGATCACCCGAGCCTCCCCCCGGCCTGTACGGTTCCTCGGACCCGGCGGGCCGGGGTTTTTTGTGCCCGTCCAGCCGGTAGCACCTTCGTGAAGGAATGAAACGTGGCAGAGCCCGGTCGACTGCCGTATTTTCACGGCTACAGTTGTATCACATCAGTTCAGGGCTGGCCGAACATGCATCAAACGGGCGCGGTCGTACTCAAGGCGGGGCGGGAGAAATCGCTCCAGCGCCGGCATCCGTGGGTCTTTTCAGGAGCGATCGACGAGGTGTTGGGGAAGGTCCGCCAGGGCGAGACGGTCGAGGTCCGCACGAAAGACGGGCAGGTGCTGGGCTACGGCGCCTATTCGCCCCATTCGCAGATCACCGTTCGGATGTGGACGTTCGACCCCAACGAAAAGGTAGACCACGACTTTTTCCGCGAGCGAATCCGCAGGGCGATCGAGCTGAGGCGGCCGTTGATCGCCGGGGACGACGTGACGGCCTACCGCCTCGTTTACGCCGAATCGGATGGTCTTCCAGGCGTCACGATCGACCGGTACGGCGAATACCTGGTCTGCCAGTTTTCGTCGGCGGGCGCCGAGCTTTGGCGACACACCATCGTCGAGGCGCTGGGCGAAGCAACCCACGCGAGCGGTATCTACGAGCGGTCCGACGTCGACGTGCGACGCAAGGAAGGCCTTCGAGAGCGTACAGGTCTGCTCGCCGGCAAGGAGCCGCCCGACCTCGTCGAGATCTGGGAGGGACGCGTGAGGTATCTGGTGGACGTCAAGGGCGGGCACAAAACCGGTTTTTACCTCGATCAGCGGGAGAACCGCGCCTACGTCGCCCGGTTTGCCGCGGAGACCGAGCTCCTCAACTGCTTTTCGTACACCGGGAGCTTTGGCGTCGCAGCCCTGGCGGCCGGCGCCCGGCACGTTACCCAGATCGATTCCTCCGGTCCCGCCCTCGATATATCCCGTAAAAATATTGAAATTAACCACCTCGACCCTGCTCAGGTGGAGCACGTAGACGGGAACGTCTTCCAAGTCCTGCGGCGTTACAGGGAGGAAGGGCGCCGGTTCGACGTCGTGGTGCTCGACCCCCCGAAGTTTGCCGAGGCGAGGGGTCACGTTCAAAAAGCCGGGCGAGGGTACAAGGACATTAACCTGCTCGGCTTCACGCTACTTCGGCCGGGAGGCCTGCTCTTTACGTTTTCGTGCTCGGGCAACATGGAGCCGGCGTTGTTCCAGAAGATTGTGGCCGACGCAGCCCTCGATGCGGGTCGCGAGGCGCAGCTGATCGGCAGGTTGTCGCAGGCGTCGGACCACCCCGTTGCGCTCAGTTTTCCCGAAGGGGCTTACCTCCAGGGGTTAGTTTGCCGCGTCTGGTGAAAAGGGCATCCGGCCCGGATCCAACCGGCTTCATTAAACCACCACCATGAAGCTTCTCCTCCTTGTTCTGGCCACCCTGACCCTCTACGCGTGCAGCGGGTCGAAGAAAACCGAGCAAACCGGCTCGAACGACCTAATGACCCTTTGCATCGAAAACGCCACGTCCGGGTACGGGAAGATCGAAGCCCGCACGCGCCTCGTGGACTTCGACGTGCCGTCGGGGCAGACCGTGTGCAAGGAGCTCACCGATTTCGGTGGACCGATCCCGATTCAGGCCAGGACGGAGTCCGGTGGCCTCGCCGGCCGCCGCTACTACTCGGCGACCATCGAGCCCGTACGCGGCGCTTGCTGGCTGTGGACACTCACCGGCAGCGAGGCGTCGAGCAGCAACGTCCGCCCCTGCAGCCCCGTCTCGGATGCATCTCCGACCAAGGAGTAGGTGCCTCGAGGCACAATCCCGAAGAGCCTTTCCAGTACAAAAGTGCAGTCATTGAGCGCTGCGCATATCCATACTGCCAATCTTGAAGGCCTCATTTCATAAAGATCCCTCACCCGCTTCGCGGGTTTCGGGATGACACGGTGGGGGTGTGGCGAAAAACCTCGAATGTGTCATTCCGAGCGCCAGCGAAGAATCTTCCCAAAGTGCGATGGTCGTGAAGTGCTGTACGCGCCGTATAGCCATTCTCGAAGGCCGCGTTTCA
>CBINFS010000036.1:0-36351 GCA_966250015.1 uncultured bacterium
TTTATCGCTATTGATTTCGGCCTCTCAATCGACCACCCCCGACCCCTCCTGTCCACGCGGGGAGCTTGATGGGACAGGTCAGCGATTAATCTCATTGCGAATAGCTCGCTTTTAGGTAGCCTCACAAATAGGTAGGGGCGTATCGTACGCTCACATGGATCCCGGCTCGGTGGCCGGTATGACGTTTTTTTGGTGTTCGGTGACGTTAATCACCCCGCCTTCGATCTGCATCGATTCAAAAAATCATCCGCGCGAATCAGCGGCTATCGGTGGATTGATTATCAACGCAAACTACGGATAGAAGCCCCTTTTACGGTTGAGAATTTGACCCGGACTGTTCTTGCAGGAGGTCGAAGTAACGTTTGATCAGGTTTTCGTAGTCCGGCGCGTAGCCGTTTTCGAGGGCGCGAAGGAGGTCTCGTCTGAGTTTTTCGACTTTTTCTTCGGGTGTAAGGGCGCCGGGGCTCGTTCGTTCGAAGTCAGAACCAGCACGGCCTTCGCGGCGGTCTTCTTCTCCACGCTCGCGGAGGGAACGTTGGGCGTCGAGGAGGCGGGTGAGGATTTGCTGCTGCCTTTCGATGGTCTGTCTGTTTGCGCCGGCATTTCGAAGCTCGCGGATGGTTTCCTCCATCTGCTCGGCGATTTTGTCGAGGTCCCCGAGCAGCTTACCCCGGGCTTCGGGGTTGCGGCTCAACTCCTTTAGCTGGCGGCGGATTGCTTCCTGCTGCTCGGACATTTGCCGGAGCCGTTCTTCCACGTTGGTCGTCAGCCGGTCGCCCTGTATGTCGTTGAGCAGCTGCTGGATCTGCTCGTTGAGCTTTTGCTGATCGCCTGCCATTTGCTGCATCTGCTCGATCATCTGCTGGAGCGACATGCCACCGCTCCCGCTGGCTCCATTCATCATCTGGTTCATCAGGTCCGACAGGAGCAGGGCGAGCTCGTTCAGGTGCATCATGGCGCCCTTCTGATGGCCGGCAGCCTGTCCGGCAATTCGTTCGGCCATGGCCTCGGTGGCCATCGACATGTCACGCAGCGCCTCACCGGTTTCCCGCTGCACACGGCTGCTCATCTGGGGGATGTCCCGTGCGAGCTTTTGCAGCGAATCGGAGACCGTCGTCAGTCCTTCGGACAGCTCGACCTGTCGCTGGGCGTGTTGGCGCATCTGGGGGTTGTCGGGTGAGAGGTTCTGAACCCGGGCTCGTAGACCTTCCTGCTGCTGAGAGAGGGTGAGGATGTTGTCGAGCGCGCGGCGCAGGCCGGCCATATTGACCTGCAAGCCGGCAGCCTGCATCTGTTGCTGCATGTTTTGAAGGCTCTGCTGCATCTGTTGGAGCATTTGCTCCATCTGCTGCTGACCCTGCTGTGCGTCCTGAAGCTGGTTCTGGCGAAGCTGCTCGCTGTTTTGCTGCATCCTCTCCGGAAGCCGCTGCCGCTGGGCTTCATTTTTCAGTTGCTCCAGCTGGTTTTTCGGGCTGCGCTGAATTTTTTCGGCCTGCTCGCGGAGCTCCTCGAGCTTTTGCATTAGCTGTCGCATTTCTTCAGCCGAGCGCTCCTGCTCACGTGCCAGGTCCTCATTGCGAGGGGTGGAATCGTTCTCGTCTGAACCATTCCGTTCTTGCTGTTCGCCGGTGGAGGGGTCGTTCTCCGACTCTGGCCGATTCTCCGGTGTCGCTTCCGGATTCTTGCCTTTCTCCAGCTCCTCCATGAGCTTGCCCGTTTCTTCGGCGAGGCGTTGTTGCTGTTTCGCGAGCTCTTCGGCTCGTTTGGCCGCCTCGTCGAGGCCCTGCTGCATCCTCAGCTTTTCGAAAAGTTCCAGGGTCCGCTCGAGACGCTTGCGGTACAGGTCTTCGTTGAACTCGAACTGGCCGAGCGATTCCTGAAGCTGATTCAGGTCGAGGTTCTGCATGGCTTCCTGGAGCTTACGCAGGGCTTCTTGAAGCTCCGGTGAGTTGATCTCGGCGGCCACGCGTTGCAGCTCGCGGTAGGCTTCGAGCGTCTCTTCGCTCACCATGTCGTGCTCCTGCATCGTCGCCGTGATTGACTCGATCTGCTCCGTGAGCTCTTCGACTCGCGATTCGATGGCGCTCTGCCTGCGCTGGATCTGTTCGAGCTGGCGCTGGTCCTCCCAGTCTCCTTCCTGCTTGCGGCGAAGCTCGTCGCGAAGCTCCTGGAAGTCCTCCCTGACCTGTTGGCTCTCTTGAATCAGTTCTTCGATCAGGTTTTCGGCGTTTTCGTGCTCAGATGCAAGCTGTTCGTACTGCTCGCTCAGCGACGGTAGCCGCAGGGTGTGGACGGCGCTGCGGGCTGACTTGAAGCCGGAGAAGGAATCGTTGTCCCAGACCTCGAAGTAGTACTCGATGACGTCCCCGGGAACGGGGTCGAGGTCGGTGGTCTCGGTGAGCAGCCAGCTATAAAGAACCTCCTGGTCGAGATTGCGCGGGTCTGCGATGGGGATCGTGATCGATTCGAAGGAGTCCATCGGTTGCTCGAACCGGCTCTCCGAAAGGCGATAGTGGAGCTGGAGGCGCGAAAAGCCGAAGTCGTCGGTGATTCGGGTGCGGGTCCCGATGAACATCCTTTCATCGAGCATCGAGGAGGCGTCGGGCTCGACGAGCACGATCGAAGGCGGGGCGTCGGCCAGCAGGGTGAGGTTGTAGGTGATGGGATCCTCATTCTGCACGTTCCTGGAATCCTTGAGGATCACCTGGTAGGTACCGGGTCGCCTGAGCGTAAACGATCCGGTGGCTGTGGCGCCGCTGATCGAGAGGGGTTCGGTGGCGCCGTCGTCGAACGCGAGGTAGGCTTCCTCGACGTCGCGGCCTCCCACGCCTACCTCGACGTGGACGCGGGTACCGGGATGCGCCGATACGTTCCCAATGTTCGGCTCGAGCCGCCGGGACGGGAAGGCCGTGTAGTCGGGGTAATCAAGCGTCACTTGAAGGCTGCGAACGAGAGGGCGCTCGGACACTTTTGCTTCGTACCAGGGAGTCTCTACGTTACCAGCCTCGGCACGATAGCGCAGGGAGCGGCGGATGTTGACGAGGGTATGTGTAAAGACGCCCGTCGAATCCCGCACCAACTCGATCTGATCGACCTTCTCTTCATCCAGGTGGTTGGTCGAGAGCACGATCTTTTCGGGTTCCTGCTCGCCACGGGTCCTGATTTTGATCTCCACCGATTCGCCGCGGACGACCTCGGTGGAACCGGGGCTGACGATCAGCTCAAACGGCGCGGGGCGGTTGAAATATTCACCGGGAGAGAAAACGCGAGCGGAAGCGCCCAGAAACGTCGATGGCGCCGAAACCAAAAAAACGACAAGGCCGAGGACTGGCAAGAGTGCAATTTTTCCGATCTGCCGCGCCCGGCCGAAGTTTTCCACCTGTTCGAACGGTACGTCACGGATCTGCGTGCCAAGCATCCGGACGGCCTCGTCGACGAGGGCATCGGGGGCGTCGCTGTGCTTGCCATCGGCGAGGTCGAGCAGGTTCACGAGCCTGTCGGCCACCACGGGGTTGGTTTCGCCGATCTTCGATGCGACGCTTTCTTCGTCCAGGCCGGGAAGGAGGCCGAAGTGGCGCAGAAGAGGAACGACTACGAAATACCCGAGCAACCCCAACGTCACAACAACCAGAAGCCAGAACAGGATCGATCTAGGACCGGGAGCGAGCCAGAAGCCCGCTTCTATTCCTACGACAATCAACAGGATGGTAAGCGATATGCCGACCGTCAACAGGATCCCGGCAGAGAGATTCGCCAGGGTGATTCGCTTCATGGCGTCATGAAGACGATTCCTGATGAACTGCACCAGTTTCAGGCTCTGCTCACTCATAAAGGCTTCGGGTCCAACAACGAGCTGTAAATCCGTTGTTTGCGTTTACCAACCGACCGATGCGGAGTTTCAAACGCGGAATCAGTGGTCGGTGAGGAAACGAGAAAAAGCGTAAACCGATGCCCTAACGAGACAAGTCTGCCAGAGGCAAAAACATTCAGAAAGGATTTATCGGGGCGGTCTCAACCGGGTGGAATGTTGAAACGAAGGAAATGACAGAATGGAAATGGAATCACCGACGTTTTAGCGAGTATATTCAGACGTTGCTGACGGAACATCCAAAAGATGCCAATGGACGATCTTCTTGCCGTTATTCTCGGAGGCGGAGCCGGCAGCCGGCTTCATCCGCTCACACTTCGTCGAGCAAAACCAGCCGTCCCCCTGGCTGGTAAGTACCGGTTGATCGACATTCCCGTATCGAACTGCATCAATTCGGGCATCAACCGGATATTCGTGTTGACCCAGTTCAACTCGGCCAGTCTCAACCGGCATGTGGTGAGGACCTACCAGTTCGACCGGTTCAGGCGTGGCTTCGTGACGATACTGGCCGCCGAGCAGACTCCCACGTCGAAGCAATGGTTTCAGGGTACGGCGGACGCCGTGCGTCAGAGCATGCCGCACCTGAACGTCTATCGGCACACGCACGTCCTCATCCTGTCCGGCGACCAGCTGTACTTGATGGATTACCGTCGCCTTTTCGAGCACCATCAGGCGCACAATGCCGACATCACGATCGCGACGGTGCCGGTCCGGGCAGAAGAAGCCCCTGCGTTCGGTATTCTCAAAACCGATGCAAACAACGTCATCACTGAGTTCCACGAGAAGCCGAAGCTGGACGAGCTCGAGGGTAAGGACAGTCCCGTGAGCGACGATCTCAAACGTGCCGGCAGGATCTACCTGGCGTCGATGGGGATCTACATTTTCAATGCAAACGTACTGCGCGAAACGCTGGACCTGAACCCGGAATACCACGACTTCGGGCACCAGGCCATACCGGATGCCATCAGCAAGTACCGCGTGGTAAGCTATCCTTTCACCGGGTACTGGAGTGACATTGGGACGATCAGGTCGTTTTTCGACGCCCACATGGATCTCCTGAGGCCGGGACCGGAGTTCGACATGTACAGCACGGAAATGCCGATCCACACGAACGCCCGTATGTTGCCTCCGGCCAAAGTGGAAAGCTCCTACATTCAGAACTCCCTCATCTCGGAGGCGTGCATCATCATAAACAGCCACATTTCCAATTCCGTGATCGGGATTCGATCCTACATCGGGTACAACACCACGATCAAAAACACGATCATGATGGGATCGGATTACTTCCCGTGGCACGATCCAGCCCTGCGTGATCCGGTCGAAGGGCCGCAGAAGCCGGGGGTGGCGGAAGAATCGTACGTCGAACGGGCGATCATCGACCGCAACGTGAGTATCGGGAAACGGTGTGTCATCAAAAACCGCGAAAACATCCAGGAAGGGGAGCGTGACAATTTTTACATCCGGGACGGCATCGTGGTGATCCCGAAGAACGCCGTCATACCGGACAATACGATCATTTAAACGGAAACTACGATGTTACTCGTACAGGCAGGGACGTATACGATCAACGTAGACAACGTTTCGGTTTTTATCGACGAAGGGGACGAGATCGTCGTCGTATTCAACACACCCTACAACCCGACGGCAACAGAGCCGAGCTATTCGATACGGATCGAGGGTGAAGCATGCGAGCTTCTCCGATCGTGGCTGAAAAACAACGCTGAAGGTATCCGGCAGGAGCCGCCCGGATTTTTGCGTTAACAAAGATTCATTGTTGACTGACTCGATATGATTAAGAAAGGACGTCTTGCTTTTCATTTCCTGTTCTTGCTGATCGTCGTTTTTCTGGCCGCAGGGTGCCGTACGTACGGTGGTGGAGGAGCCGAGGCGCTGATGCTGGAGCAGATCGAGCTTGCGAATGACCGGTTCGAGGAGGACTTCAACCGGGCGCGAAACATCCTCCTGTCAACGTCGCTGGATACCACGCGGGCACAGGCGACGCATGACGGGTTGATGGGAGAATACCAGAAGCTCCTGGAAGCCCACGCGCAGGTGCTCGAGAACCATCGCAAAATACGAGCGGACCTGGAGGGCTCCGGAAATCACCGCCAGGTAAAGCGGGCGCTGGGCGCCATCCTTGCCGAGCAGCAGGACATCCGCCACCGGTACATCGAGCTGCAAAGGGCGTCCACGGCGGCATCGGGAGCCATCGAGCTTTCGGAAGCGCGCTACGTGGTCGAGCCGCCGTACTACCTCCGGCCTGAACGCCTGGAGCGAACCCAGCTCAGGGAGAGCGTCAGCGCAACCGATACGACTCACGTTCAAGGCACGCAAGGTGAGCCCGAAGCCGGCGTACAGGACAGCCTGTAAGGCGTTGCCGACTTTACCTGTCAGGGGCGAACGTTATCACGCTTTATTAACGATTGGTACGTTTTTTAAGCCTCTCTAAGTTCTTATTATCTCGCGGCAGTAGAGAGACATCCCTTCCTCACCGTTTTACCAGGGACGGTCGTTCTGGTAAGTGATCCTCAAGGTGCGCAAATGAGTGGAGTGCGAGACTTCAGCACAGCGTATCCGGATATTCTTCTGCTCGTAGTCAATCGAAGTGATGGAGTCGAGCGGGTTGTGGATTCGGTGTCCGACATTTTGAAAGGCTGTGGTTTCCGGATACACGTCCAATCGGTCGACGAAAAGACATCGATCAGATTGTTGGATTATTACCAGCTCATTCTTTGTGGTGACGCTTCCGGAGGGTCGGCGTTCGACCGGCTCGTTCAATCGCTTCAGGTAGAAGGACCGGATCTTTCGCACCTGGCTTTTGGTGTGCTCGATGCGGGTGGTGGGCAGGAGAGACGCCGATGGGGTCCAGTCGTAGACGCACTCGAAGCGCTTGGCGCCGTCGAGGTCGTCGAGTTGCATCGTAACAAGTCCAAGAGAGGTCACGACGGGTTATCCGCATCACAATACTGGGCGCTCGACTGCGTTGCGGCGTTTTCGGAGGCCTTTGCTCCCGTGGATTCGGATACGTTCGAGTGAGGCAGCCCTTCCGGGCGCTAATTCTTTTGGTTGCCCGGGCCGTACCAGACCCCATTTTTGTCGTCCATTACCCATCCCTCGAGCGGGATTGACGCGTCGCATTTCAGCCAGCCTGAATCGATTCGTCTCCACACCTCTTTCCACGATGGCACGCCGCTGGTGGCGTCTGCCTGTTCAACGCTGCATGCGCCGGTGGCCACCGCTCCCGTGACGGCCTGAACGGGAGAAAGGTGGTGGACGAAACTCGCGAGTAGTCCTGCAATCGTACAGTCGCCCGAGCCGGTAGTCCCTTTTACCGTCACCTTCATGCAGGGGCTCAGGATTTCACAAGCAGCCCAACTGCCGGCGTCAGCAGCGCCTACCAGTGGTTGCAAACGGGCGGGATCCGGACTCGTGCGTAGATACAGGCCGGCAGAGCCGATCTTGATCGCAACGACGGCTGCCCCGAGACCGATCAGTCGTTCACCGAGCCGGGAGAGGATCACCCCGTCGATTCCCTCCGTAAACGGGTCGGCGCCGCCACGTTTCGATAGCGCGTCGTAGAGGGGGCGGTCGATCATGTAGAGAATCTCGTCGATGCTCGGGGCGAAGAGGTCGACTGCGGGAAGCACCCGTTCGAGGAACGCGAGCCAGTCCAACCGGCCTGCTTCCGAGTCCGGATCTGGCCGGGCCATGTCGAGCGATACGGAAATGCCCTTTGCGCGAAGCTGATTGAACAGGTCGCTAAGGGCACTACCTCCGTCGGAGAAGACGGACTTCATCAGAGGCGGATACCCGAAGTGCAGGATACGAGCCCCCTCTACGTCCGTGAGCGGGATCTCCGAGGGGTGGAAGGTGTCGTTTGCGCCGGGGCAATGGAAAAAGATGCGGTCGACGTTGGGCGGGTTTACGACGATCGTATACGAGGTCGGTCCGTCGTTCGTCACGATCATACCGGAGGCCAGGTCGGGACTGAGGGCGGACAGGATGCCAGTGATTGCCCGTCCAAACAAATCGTCGCCAATTTTCCCTATCAGCTTTGTCGGAATGCCCAACCGATGGAGTGCGAGACCGGTGTTGGATACGGCGCCGCCGGTCGAAAGGAGAGGGGGACCAACCTGAATCAGCTTCCCGGGTACGATGATCTCGTCGAGGTTTCCGGCGCCCTGTCCGACGGTGGGTATCACGTCCAGACAGATGTGGCCTGCTACAATGACCTGTGGATTCATGCGACTCTACTGGTCCGATTGGGTTTTACTGATGGACCGCAATCTATAACCGAACCTGGCCGATGGCAATTTCAGGCCGTTTGCCGCCGTGCAGGATCTCTTTCAAGGCGAGCGTCATCTTGTCCGGTATGGGATGCTGGATGATGTTTCGACCATACGTGATCCCGGCGATGCCCTGTTTCATCAACACGTACGTGCGTTCGAGTAGCTCCTCCTCAGAACGTCTGCCGCCGCCTCTGACGAGGACGGGTACGCCCGAGGACAGCTTCACTATGTGGCGGTAGTCTTCGAGCTTCTCAGTCGGGTCGGCTTTGATGATGTCTGCACCCATTTCGACCGCCTGGCGGACGAGCGGTGCTATCACTTCGAACCGGTTTTCGACCAGCAGCACGCCTTCATCGGGATCGGGGCGATAGGCTACCGATTCAACCATCAGCGGCATTCCGAACCGATCGCACAGCGGCTTTAGGGTTGTGATGTTCTCGATGCACTGCTGGTACAGCTCGGTATATCCGGGGATGGAAATCAGCGTAACCACCACACATGCGGCATCGAGCCGGACGGCCTCATCGACGGAACCCTCATCCAGCCGGCAGAAAGGTTGATACCCGGGGCGGAAGTCGTACACGTTCGATATGTCGGTGCGGAGTACGAGCGCAGGCTTATGTCGGCAGGCGCGATTCTGAATCAGGCCGGCCATGCCGGGTGTGAGCTGAACGGCATCTGGCTTGGCATTCAGAATTAAGTCGACGACATGCTTAAGGTCTTCGATGCCTTTCAAAAACGACGGCTCGTTGAAGATGCCGTGGTCAATGGCTACAGTCAGGCACTTTCCGTCTTCGCCAAAGAGCCTGTTCATCCGTGCTCGGTTCGACATGTTTTAACCTCAAAAAATGAAGTATCCCGTTATCTCTAATGGCATTGCCGCATGATCATCACTTAAAACTTTAAGAATACATGGTTTTAGAATATATCTGAAGAATATTGGAGCCGGGAGATTAAGGTAATGCTCAAAGGCTGCAAAACTACTGTATTCTGAAATATAGGTCCCATTGCAGAGACTTGTTGAACCAAATCTGAAGTAAAATGTAGATTGTGTGAAGTCATCCTGGTGTTTTGATCCGATAAACCGGCGAACGTCGTTTTTTCCATTGAAGGCGTAGTGGCTCCAGATAAAGAGAGCCTGTGACGTTGTTTACGAGCTTGAGGTAGCTCGAACCGGCTATGTTCACAAAAACGATTTGTGGAAAGGAAGTACGTGTCACGGAAGAGGGGTTTTTCGTCGATCCGGGCGCCTGGACTGAAGAAATGGCGGAAATTCTGGCAAAAGAAGCCGGGATCGAAGAACTGACGGACCGTCACCGACACGTCATCAACTTCATGCGCCGGGATTATTATGAACGAGGGGAGATCCCGACCATCAGGAGGATCAAAAACTTTTCGGGAGTATCGGTAAAGGAAATCTATGAGCTCTTTCCTGACGGACCAGCAAAAAAGGCAGCCTACATTTCCGGCCTCGGAAAGCCCGACGGTTGCCTTTGAGATAGACCCTGCTTCGGCGCGGAATGGTGAGGAACGGATCAAGAAGGTCTCGATCATCCTGTCGAAGGGTACGCTGGAGGGATTGTATCCAGGCTTGATCATGGCGAACGGGGCCCGGATGGAAGGTATCGAGGCTGGTCTCTTCTTTACCTTTTACGGGCTGCACGCCGTCACGAAGAAGAAAATGCACAAGCTGCGCGTCGAGGCGGCCAATCCTGCTTCCCCAATTCCACCTTTTCTCAGCATACTGCCGGGCGTCGGAAGGTTCATCACCAGAAAAATGATCCAGGAGATGGATCGTTACGACATTCCGCCGGTCGCCGAGTTCATTTCCATGTTGGGCGAGGCAGGCGCCCATCTTTATGCCTGCAAGGCTTCGGTGGACCTCTTCGGGCTGACAATGGAGGACTTTTGCCCGGAGATTGAAGACATTATCAGCGTTGGCACCTTCTACGAGAAGGCGGCGGGCGGGCAGATCATCTTTACCTGAGATTCCCTGACACGTAGCATTCGCTGTAGGTGAGGACTGAGATCGAGGTTTTTTGTTAAAAAAGGCCCTTCTTTATTTCCGGGTTAGACGCTTCTTCAAGATTGCCCTATTGACCCTCTACCAAGAACGCGTTACATTGGGGTTGTTATTTAGACTAAGTCTATATAAGGCCGCGATGGACGGATACACGGAGGTTCAGATACCGGAAAAAATCGAGGGTGAGGCACTGGCCACTTTCGGTTGCGGCAAGTGCGTCCAGCTCAATTTCCTGTGTCTGGAGCCGGGCCAGGCGTTACGACTGCGAGAGATGGGCTTGTGTGAAGGGAAGCAGGTGTGCGTGCTGCACAATACGGACAAGGTCATCGTTCGTTCGGGCGGCAGCCGAATCGGGTTGCACCGGGACCTGGCCCATCAGATTTACGGGACCGAGGTTGGAAAAGATCAGGCGGTACTTTCCGGCATCCGGTCCCTTTTCGTCCACCTGAGTGCTCGTTTCGTTCATTTTTTTCGTTCCAGTTCGAGGCGGCAGGTGGGGGAAGAACTCACCGTGGTGGATTCGTCGGTCCCTGGAGGGCTACCTGGATAAGCACTCTCCGCAACGCGTTCAGCCGCTCATCAGGCGGTACAGCGGTTTTTATATCGATTTTCCTGATTGCGCGAACCTGTTGTTAATCAATGGGTTCGCGTGTTTGTTTATTTGATTTGCCCGCATAGAGGAATGTCAGCCAACTGTTCATCGTGTAGTAGTAGTTGCAGCACGTGCACCATACCTACAGAGGTTATGCATGCGGTGCATACGGTTGTGCTGACGGGCAATCCGAACGTGGGCAAGACGAGCGTATTCAACGCCATCACGGGGCTGCGTCAGAAGGTAGGCAACTACCCTGGTGTGACGGTCGAGCGCAAAATCGGCAGGATGAACGGAGTGGAGTCGGTGAGCGTCGTCGACCTGCCCGGCATGTACAGCCTCAACCCGAAGTCGCTGGATGAAGAGGTGGCTTACCGTGTGTTGACGGGCCGTCAGCCTCGCGAGCCGATGCCCGACGTCGTGGTGTGCGTCGTCGACGCGACCAATCTGGAACGCAACCTCTACTTCGTGCTTCAGATCATTGACCTCGGCCTGCCGACGGTCGTCGCGCTCAACATGATCGATGCGGCGAAGAAGGAAGGACTACACATCGACACGCGTGCGCTTGGGGATGCGCTGGACGTTCCGGTCATTCCGATGTCGGCCATTACCGGTGAGGGCGTCGATCGATTGAAGGCCGCCATCGTCAATACACGGTCCATACCGAAGCGGACACCGTTTCTACCGGCGGAGTGGCAAGCCCGTGTCGATGAAGTCGCCCATCTGCTCGCGATCACTGATTTTACGATCAACGAAGCGCAGGTCTACGGAGAAACCGTCCGCGCCCTGACGAACGAGCGTATTCTGAAGGAGTGGGAGAAACGCAGCCCATCGTTTTTCGAGGCCGTCAAGGCACTGGCCGACGAGATGCGGGCCAAAGGTGTCGACCCGCAGAAGGCAGAAGTGCAGGGACGGTACGACATTATCGGTCCGCTCGTCGAACGGGTGACGAGCAGGGGAGGGGAACATCCGGCGGTATCGTGGACCGATCGCCTGGATGCGATCTTGACGCACCGAGTGGTCGGGCCGGTCGTGTTTCTCTTGCTGTTGCTCCTGGTTTTTCAGGCCGTATTTGCGTGGGCCGCGCCGATTATGGATCTCATCGAAACAGGGGTGGGATCCGCCGGAGAATTCGTGCGGCGGGTTACGCCGGCCGGCGTCGTTCAGGACCTGCTTGTCGACGGTGTGATCGCGGGCGTCGGGTCGGTACTCGTCTTTTTGCCGCAGATCCTCCTGCTCTTCTTTTTCATCGGCCTGATGGAAGACACGGGGTACATGGCGAGGGCGGCGTTCATTTCGGACAGACTGATGAACCGGCTCGGATTAAGTGGACGGTCGGTGGTGCCGCTCGTGAGCTCGTATGCGTGTGCGGTGCCCGCCATCATGGCCACCCGTACGATCGACAACCAGCGGGATCGGCTCGTCACGATGATGGTCATTCCCCTGATGAGCTGTTCGGCCCGATTGCCCGTCTATACGCTACTCATCGGCGCCTTCATCCCCGCAGGTAGCCTCTTCGGCATAATCGGCTATCAGGGGGGCATGCTGCTCGCTCTGTACCTCGCGAGCACCGGGATGGCGCTGACGGCTGCGTACGTTTTAAAGAAGTTCGTCATCAAGGGCGACCAGACGCTCCTTGCCCTCGAGCTGCCCTCGTACCGGCTGCCACAGATGAAGCTGGTCCTCTGGCGAATGGTCGAGCGTTCGCGCATGTTCGTCACGAAGGCGGGGAAGATCATCCTGCTAATGAGCATCGTGCTGTGGTTTCTTGCAAGCTTCCCGAGGAACAGGGTGGAGACGGCTGCTGATGGATTGCCTGCTTCCACGGTTACGGCCACGGTGGCTGCTGAGACCCTCACTAACGCCGAAGACGTCGTCGTTGAAAGCTCGCAGATCCGAAACAGCTACATCGGGAGGTTCGGACGGGCCATCGAGCCGGTCATGCGTCCGCTGGGTTTCGACTGGAAGATCAGCGCCGGGATCATCTCGGCGTTCGCCGCGCGTGAGGTCATTGTGAGTACGCTGGCGACGCTTTACAGCGTGGAGGACGACAGCGAAAACAATCCCGAGCTCAGGGAGCAGCTTCGTGCGGACGTCGACCCGGTGACGGGGAAGCCGGTATTCTCGACGCTGGTTGCGATCAGTCTCATGGTCTTCATCATGCTGGCGTGCCAGTGCATGAGCACCCTTGCGATTACGCGGCGTGAGACCAACTCCTGGCGGTGGCCGATCTTCATGTTCGGATACATGACCCTTCTTGCATACCTCGGGTCGCTTTTCGTATATCAGGGGGGCAAGCTACTCGGGCTCGGGTGATCCAGCCTGAACGGGTCTATCGCAAATCAGATTACCTCATGAAGAAGCAGCGGCATACTCCGCGTGAGATCGCCCTCGCCGGTGCGTTCGGCGCTGCGGCGTTGCTCTTACCCATCCTTTTTCACGTGATCCATCTGGGGGCGATTTTTCTGCCGATGTACCTGCCCTTGATGGGGCTGGCCTTCTTCGTGAGGCCGGTGGTGGCCTCCACGACAGCCCTTCTTACGCCTCTTCTCTCAGGTGTCGTGTCCGGTATGCCTCCATTTTATCCTCCGATAGCTCCGATCATGGCCGTCGAGCTCGCTGTGATGGCGGCGCTCATTGCCGCTTTTTACCGGAAGGGGCGCGGGATCAACGAATGGTTGCTGCTCGGGGCGGTGCTCGTTATCGGCAGAATCATTTTTGCCTTGCTGGCTTACGGCGTTGCGCGAATTTTTGAATTACCCGCCGGGTTTGTCGCCGGGATTTCATTTATTAGCGGTTGGCCGGGTCTTATCTTGATGATGGTGGTCATCCCGCCATTCGTTCGGCGTTTTCGGGACCGACCGGTATTTGCACAGGCCACTTAGCGGGTCGTTCATGACGCTGGAATCTCGACGTGCCTATTTCGACCACGTAGCCCTCTCGTGGGATGACGGGGAGGACTTGCATGCGACGCTCCTGTCGCTTGGCAACGGGCTGGATGTGCTCGAGGTAGGCCCGGCTGAAACCGTGATCGATCTTGGATGTGGAACGGGTAACCTGACGGCCGCGCTGTTGAGCCGATTGTCTCCGCGTGGCAGGGTGCTGGCGGTCGATTTTTCGGCGCAAATGATCCAGCTTGCCAGGGAGAAGGTTAAAGACCGGCGTGTCACTTGGTACGAGGCCGACGCAAGAGCGCTGCCGTTCCAGGACGAGGTGGCAGATCGGGTGATCGGGTACCGCGTATGGCCTCATTTTCCGGATCAGGAGAGTGTGGCGGCTGAGGTTCGGCGTGTGTTGAAGCCCGGGGGAGTGCTTCATCTATGGCACAACGTATCGAGGGAAGAGATCAATTCGATCCACGCCCTTGCCGGCGGCCCAATAGGTGAAGACTTTCTTCAACCCGCTCATGAACTTGCGGCGCTGTTCGACAGGTGCGGGTTCGAATGCGTCGAATGTGTGGACGATGAAACGGGTTATCGAGTAACGGTGCGAAAACCGGCTATTTGAGGTTTCCTCGTGAGGTATGCTTATTCGATACGTCTCTGGGGTAGCGGGAGCGGTCCTGCCAGGATGCTTGCTCCCGTTGCACGTATCCTGGCCGGCTTGCTCCTGTTCGTCGCGGTCGTCTGGTCGCAGCCGGATCAGACAACCGATTTGATCCTGCTCCTCACGGCCGTACTTTTAGGCGTTTATTTTTCAGGTATCCCTGGCCGGTACATCTGGTCCTTGCTGTTCTACGGCGTCCTCATTTTCGGCCCCATCTTTCTGCTTGCTCCCTTCATCCATCCTGGCCCTGCATTTAGCGCGAGTGCTGAGCTGGCGGCCGTTTCCGAGTCGCTCAGAACGCCCTGGGTAATTTTTTCGAAGGGGATCGCGGGTTTGCTCGTGGCTGCTGCGACGGTGTCCGTGCTGCCGCTTTCGGATTTGTACGACGGGCTTGCACGCTTGCCGCTACCGAGGCTGGTCGTGATCATACTCGTGCAGGTCGTCCATCAGGCAAAACTGCTTTTCGATCAGACGGGAAAGATGGCGCAGGCGATTGCGCTTCGTAAAGGTTCGTCCGGAGTCAAGACAGGACTGTTCATTCTGCGGACAATCCCTTCGATCTGGCTTCCGCGCATGCTGTTCAAGGCCGAACGGGTAGCCGCCGCGATGGACCTGCGCGGCTACGGCAACACCATTCCGCGTTTCGACTCGCGAGCTCTTGGGCTGTTGGACTGGATAGGCATACTCGTCACGGGCCTTCTGGCAGGGTTCATCATCTTCATCGGTTAATGGTCGAGATGAAAGAAATCCCTGCATTGCTGGCCGAAGGCGTGACCATCCGATTCGGTGACGAAGCCCTTCCCGTGCTTTCCAACGTGTCGTTTCGAATAGAGCAGGGCGAACGAGTAGCCTTAATTGGGCTGAATGGTTCGGGGAAATCAACGCTGCTGGCGGCGCTCGTCGGCCTAATGCCGATCGAGGGTGGCCGCATCGAAGTCTTAGGAACACCGCTCGAGGCTTCGTCAGTCGAGGACATCCGCCAGATGGTCGGGTTTTTGTTTTCGGTACCTGACGACCAGATCCTCTTCCCCAGGGTCATCGACGACGTGGCATTTACACTTATACAGCGTGGTTTTTCTCCGGTGGCGGCACGGCTCAAAGCACAGGAAGTGCTGGAGCGTCTGGGTGTAATGGATCAGGCATCGCGCCCGCCGGACGAGTTGTCTCACGGGCAACGGCTCCGGGTGGCGCTTGCCGGGGCTATCGTTGCCGATCCGCCGTTACTGTTGCTCGACGAACCGTCGTCAGGCCTCGACCCTGTTGGGCGGCAATCCCTCATTCAAACGCTCCTTGAATTGCCTTCGACCATGCTCGTGGCCACGCACGACCTGGGGTTTGCGGCGCGTACGTGTACCCGGTATCTGATGCTGGAAAATGGTGCGATCGTTGAGGAGGGGCAAGATTTCTCGGCTGTCGACCGCCGCTGGGGAATCGTAGCCGAGGCACGTCAGTAGATGAATTCCCGGATGTCGTAGGTTGCCGTCTTGCACCCCAACGTCGGTGAGATGCACGACCGCAGCGCCATCTCTTGCCGGCGAATCTCCTCATAGGTGAGGGGGCGAATGCCGGCCTCCTCGGCCAGTTGCCCGTACTCTGTGCCCGGCTCCTCGACGTATTCGGAGAGGTATAGCAGATCGCCTTGTGAGAGATTTAGCTGTTCGAGAAGGCGAACCGTGTCCGTGACGTGGCCGTGCGAATAGGTCTCTCCGCCGATGCCAAGCATCACGATGACCCCCACGTTCACACCGGCTGATTTTGCGGTTTCGACGAGGTCGCGCACATCGTCGGGCATGGAGGGCTTCCTCAGGAAGTTGAGGAGCGGGACGTGGCCTGATTCCATCCCGATGTAGATCCTTCTCAGGCCAAGCGCTGCAAGCTCCTCGAACTCTTCGCGCGTCTTTCGGGTGCCGGTAAAGGCGTCGATGAACGAGTAGATGCCTGTGATGCCGTCTGGATTCTCGGCCTTCCACCTGGCGAGCTCCTCGCGAGAGAGGCCAGCAGGTGCAACGTTGAATGACTCGTTGATCGTTTCGAAAATCGGCAAGAGCCGTCTTTGAGGCGTGACGAGCGCATTGGCGTCGGCAAGGAAGATCGACCGACGAAGGCCTGGTCCAGTACCGGCAAAGTCGCGTACCGCCGCGATGTGCTCTCGAAATGGCTCCGGGTTTTTGGCATGAAACGGGATTTCCCGGTAGAAGCCGCAGAACGTGCATTTGTTGTAGTGGCAACCGTGTGTGGCTTGCAGCACGAGGGCCATGTATTGATCCGGCGGGAGGATGCCAACTGGCGAATAGATCTGGTTGTAGCGCTCCGCGTCTAGACGGTAGGCCTCAGGACTCCACGAAATGATTCGCTCCAACCACGCTCTCGCCGTCCCGGGGAATTCGGCAGGCAGGAAGGGCAGGAGCGAAGATACGGTCTCCGTGCTGCGCCGAATCAGCTCGTCCTTTTCATCTTCGGTCAGATCGCGCCGGATTCGTTCGCTTCGTCCAGGCGACCATTTTCGGTGTTTGGCGAGGACGCGGTGATTGAGGCCCCGCTTGTAGAAAATGGAATCGTGTGAAGCCGTCAGGAGGCGCCCCTTGCAGTCGAACGAGAGGGAGTCGTCCGTGCCAATCGTCAGTGAACCGGGACGGACGCTGATCCGAACAGGATCGGCGTAGAGGCTCGTGTTGAATTCGAAAACCATCGGTACAAATGGGTGTGCGAGGATGAAGGTTAAACCGGACCAACCCGTCAGGTTTCTTCGCACACTCGATTACGTACCGTCCAGGTGAAAATGGCTCACCTCACGTCATGGTAAAGGCACGGCCGTAGATGAAGTCGAACGAGAAGGTTTTTTTATCGGACCGTTGTTCGATGTACTCAGCCACGCGTTTGAGCCTTTCAGGAATCTTCAGGATCTGTTCCTGGGCTTTTCTGCCGGCCTCGTTCAGACCAGTCAGCAGCTCGATTTTCCAGAACTCGATCGCTTCTTCGACGATCGCCTTGTAGTCCCACGGGCCATAGATGCCGGCGCGACGAATGACGTCGGCCATTTCACGGAAGTGCGGCATCGACACGCCCGGCATCTCGATGCTGGGCATAATTGCGAGGGCAGATTGAAGCGCCCGGTTCGGGTCGAGCTTGAGGACAGCCTTGAAAATATTCCGGTAGAACGTGAAGTGCCGTGCCTCGTCGGCCGCAACGTTCGTCAGGATGCCCTTAAGCACAGGCTCCTCCTGACCGGCGAGCTTACCCGTGTTCCGATGTGAGAACTGCGTAGCACGTTCCTGGAGCGTCGTGTAGACGAAAACACGATACGGATCCTTGTCCCATTCGGGTGTGAAGCCGGCCTCTTGATAGGCGTACTTCATCATGTCCACCTCTTTGTACCGGAAGAGCCGGGAATCACGCGTGTAGTCGCGGAGGACGTCGCCATGCCGGTCTTCCTCGGCGGTCCACATGAAGTTCCACTTTTTCCAGACGCTGTTATCGCCAAGGTACTTTGAAAGGAGCCGGTGGAAGTGGGGGAGGCCTTCTTCGGTCAGCATATTGAGGACGACGGCCACGCGCACCGAATCCATGAGGCCTCGGGCCCGGTCGCGGAGCTTCGTGAGGCGGCGATCGTCATCTTCGTCCATCTGCTCGTCAGCGGGTAGGAAGTCACTCGGCATCCATAGCCGCCTCTTTTCGAGGTGCTGGGCCATCAGGTCTTCGACGAGGGGCTCGATTTCAGCAAGGACTTCAGCTTTGGAGAGCGTCTCAAATTCAGCGTTATGGTTGTCCGGCATGTAGAGGTGCATAGAAAATGGCGTATCGAGGTTCAATAGACGTAATCAGGACTGGAAGTCTCTGCCAGACTAACAAAACTCGGCATTTTAAGATAAGTTTGTCTCGTTACGGAACTGTTCCTTTTCGGCGGTGGGACGATTTTGCCTGATTAAAAGCAAAAAAAGTTGATCTGACGCAAAAAATAATTACGAGGACTGGAACACGCCGTATCGGGTTTTGTATATTGCAGGCATGAAACGATGTTTCTAATAGCTCATCCAGAAGGGTGGAGGGAATAGGCCCTGTGAAACCCTGGCAACCGCCCTCCGGAGTCTGAGAGGACAACGGAGAGAAAGGTGCCAACTCCTGCCCCACATGCGTGGGGAAAGATGAGCGGAGGAGACGGCAGTACTTCCCAAAGCGGGAACGACTTTCCTCTTCCGCAAGTCGGCGCGGGAGAGGATTTTTTTATTTCCTCTCTCCAAACCCGCAAGGACGGGTCCAGGCTGACTTCTCTAGCTGCACTTCTGGAACGCTATCTCCATCGACTTCAATCTGCCGGCTTGACCGCGCGCGAGGAATTCCGTCGGCCGGAAGATCCCGTAAACACAAAAAGAGCGTTTACAATCTCATAAGGCGAAAAGTCATAACAAACAAGGTTAACTCAGATGAGCAGCAACGGAGAGCAGCGGAAGTTACACTTTGAGACCCTTCAGGTACACGCAGGGCAGGCGCCGGCGCCGGGGACGAATTCGCGCGCGGTACCCATCCACGCCACCACATCGTACACGTTCAACAATGCGGAGCACGGTGCGAATCTTTTTGCGCTGAAGGAGTTCGGAAACATCTATACGCGGATCATGAATCCGACGACTGATGTGTTCGAGCAGCGCATGGCAGCCCTCGAAGGCGGCGTCGCCGCTCTGGCGACATCCAGCGGCCAGGCGGCACAGTTCTTAACGATCACGACCATTGCAGAAGCCGGGGATAACTTCGTTTCAACGAGCTACCTCTACGGCGGAACGTACAATCAATTCAAGGTCAGCTTCCCTCGTCTCGGCATCGACGTCCGGTTCGCCGACGGTGACGACCCCGATTCGATCGAGAGCCTGATCGACGATCGTACGAAGGCCATCTACGTCGAGACGATTGGCAACCCGAAATTTAACATACCTGACTTTGAGCGCCTCGCGAAGCTGTCGGAGAAATACGGCGTACCGCTTGTGGTCGACAACACGTTCGGCGCGGGCGGATATCTCTGCCGGCCGTTCGATTACGGCGCAAACATCGTCGTTGAGAGCGCGACGAAGTGGATTGGCGGCCACGGGACGACTATCGGTGGTGTCATCATCGACGGCGGCAACTTCCCGTGGAATAACGGTCGCTTCCCAAGCTTCACCTCGCCGTCACCCGGGTACCATGGTCTCAATTTCTGGGAGACCTTCGGTCCGAACGGCGTGCTTGGCGCGAATGCGGCGTTCATCATCCGGGCACGCGTTGAAGGTCTGCGCGACTTCGGTCCGTCGCAGAATCCTTTCGGCTCGTTCCTTTTGCTTCAGGGGCTCGAGACGCTGTCGCTGAGGGTGGAGCGTGAATGCCAGAACGCCCTCGAGCTCGCTCGCTGGCTGGAGGCACGTGAGGACGTGACCTGGGTGAGCTATCCCGGTCTGGAGAGCCATCCGTACCACGAAGCGGCGAAGAAATACCTGCGGAATGGCTTTGGCGCCGTGTTGGCCTTCGGTATCCGTGGCGGCAAAGAAGCAGGCGCGGCGTTCGTAAGCAACGTGAAACTTGCGAGCCACCTGGCCAACGTCGGCGATGCCAAAACCCTCGTGATCCATCCGGCGTCGACGACGCACCAGCAGCTCTCCGAAGAGGAGCAGGCTGCCGCGGGCGTCACCCCCGACCTGGTCCGGGTCTCCGTCGGCATCGAGCACATCGACGACATCAAGGCGGATTTCGCCCAGGCTTTTGCGTCGATTGGCAAAACGGTTTCGGCGTAAGCAGAAGCAGCGGTGCGGCCGTCCAGGCTGCACCGCTGCAAACTATTCGTAACATGGTGAATACCGTTACATTTGACGAGTTTGTACTGGAAACAGGGACCGTACTACGTGCGGTTCCTGTGGCGTATCAGACGTGGGGGCAGCTGAACCCGCGCCGAGACAACGTCATTGTCGTCTGCCACGCCCTTACAGGGAGCGCAGACGTGGAGTCTTGGTGGGGGCCGATGATCGGACCGGGACGCGCATTGGACACGGACCGGTTTTTTGTTGTCTCGGCGAACGTGATCGGCTCGCCTTACGGCAGCGTGTCACCCCTGACCGTGAATCCGGAAACCGGTGCGCCCTACGGCGCTGCTTTTCCGGAGGTGACCATACGGGACACCGTGCGGTTGCACAAGATGCTCCTGGACGAGCTGGGCATCACGCAGGTGGCCATGGTCATCGGCGGATCCATGGGGGGCATGCAGGTGTTGGAGTGGGCTTTTTTCGGAGACTACGTTCAGTCCCTCGTGCCCATTGCGGTAGGAGGAAAACATTCGGCATGGTGCATCGGGTGGAGTGAAGCCCAGCGCCAGGCGATTTACGCCGATCCGAACTGGAAAGGAGGTAACTACACCCCCGACGCAGCTCCGGATGCCGGCCTGGCAGCGGCACGGATGATGGCGATGATTTCGTACCGGTCGCGTGCATCGTTCGAGGACCGTTTCGGCCGCGAGTTGATGCCTCGGACCAACGGTACGACGCCTGCTTTCCGAGTGGAGAGCTACCTGAGGCACCAGGGCGAAAAGCTGGTGCAGCGTTTCGACGCAAACTGCTACGTCAGCTTGACGAAGCAGATGGACACACACGACGTTTCGAGAGGTCGAGGAACATATGAAAACGTGCTGAGGAGCATCGGGCAACCGACGCTGGTGATCGGAATCTCGTCGGACGTGCTCTATCCGGTGGAGGAGCAGGAGGAACTAGCCAGGTTCATCCCCAATGCACACCTGGAAATCATCGACGCTCCACACGGACATGATTCTTTTTTGATCGAAATTGAGTATCTACAACGGATCGTTCAGCAATGGATGGAATCCAAACTTATGAACGTCCCTGGCATAGCAGACGTTTGTATATGAGTCGACCTCTCAAGGTTGCGAAGTTTGGTGGTACTTCGGTTGGTGCACCGGAAAGTCTGAAGGGCGTCGTCGAAATCGTCAAAAACTCGGCGAGCCGCCACCGGATGGTCGTCATTGCTTCTGCGGTATCCGGCGTGACTGACCTTCTCGTCAATGCTTGCAACAGCTACGACGAATCATACGATAAAAACACTTTTCTGAATTCCCTTCACGATCGGCACGTGACGCTTGCAAGCGCCGTGTTGCAGCCGGACTCGCTGGATCGGTACCTGCCGGTTCTTGAAGCAGTTCTGGCGTCACTCGACGAAGTGATGGGTGACCTGCGGACGCCTGGGAAGGAGGCCTGGTGCCGGGATGCCGTCATCGCTGCCGGCGAACGGATGTCGGTGCCGCTCGTGGCCCTCGCGCTAATCGATGCCGGGCTCGACGCAATCCCGGTTGATTCTGCTCCGCTGGTCGTCACCGACGATACGTACGGTGAGGCGATTGTCGACTTATCGACCACGAAGCGGAACATCCAGGACTGGCACCAGAACATTCCGGAGAAGACCATCCCGGTGGTGACTGGCTTCATCGGCTCAACGCCGGACGGTCACACGACGACGCTCGGCCGGGGTGGGAGTGATTACTCCGCCGCACTGTTTGCCAGCGCCCTTCACGCCGTCGTGATGGAACGGTGGACCGACGTGGACGGCATCTACGCCGAGGACCCACGAAAAAACAAGCACGCGAAGCGGCTGGCATCGATCGTGCTCGAAGAGGCTTGGGCGTGGAACCAGGCAGGCCGCCTCGGCATGCACCGGAAGGCACTCGACCCGCTGGTGTCCGAAGGCATACCGGTACACGTTCGCTGCACACTGACACCCCACCGGTTCGGCACGCTCATCGTTCCGGCAGGCCGGGAGCAGGCGATTTCGGCCGTGGCGCTATAAAGCTTCCATCGGTTCATTTTTTCAGGTGCTCTTTAAACACTTCATCGGGCTCCCCTCAATCACCATTTACTTACGATTACCATGCAGAGGAAATTCAAGGCAGGCATTTTGGGCGCGACGGGCGCCGTCGGCCAGAAGTTCATAGAGGTCCTTACGAATCACCCGTGGTTCGAGATTTCGGTTCTTGCGGCATCCGAACGCTCTGCCGGCAAGAAATACCGGGACGCCGTGAATTGGATCGGCTCGAAGCCGATCCCGACTGAAGTTGCCGACCTCGAAGTAGTGGAAGCCAAACCCGGATTTGATGCGGACGTTGTTTTCTCCGGACTGGATGCGAACGTCGCGGAAGAAATCGAACGCGATTTTGCGGCTGCCGGGTACCCGGTGGTTTCCAACGCCCGGAATTACCGGATGAAGGACGACGTGCCGCTGCTCATTCCGGAGGTCAACCCCGACCACACGAAGCTCATCGAACGGCAGAGTTGGGGTAGCAGCGGGTACATCGTGACGAACCCGAATTGCTCAACGGTGGGGCTCGTGACGGCCTTACGGCCGCTCGTCGATGCATTCGGCGTGGAAGTCGTGCAGGTCGTGACGATGCAGGCGCTCTCCGGCGCCGGCTACCCGGGTGTGGCTTCGCTGGACGCGCTCGGAAACGTCGTTCCATACATCGGCGGTGAAGAAGAGAAGATGCAGACCGAGCCGCTGAAGCTGCTCGGCAAGCTCGAAGACGGCCGTGTCTCGCCCGCATCGATTGCAATCAGCGCGCACTGCAACCGCGTCCCTGTGCTCGAAGGGCATACCGAGGCCGTGTCGGTCAAGCTCGGCCAAAAAGTCGATGCCGCCGATGTGCGGGAAGTCTTCAAAAACTACCGCAGCCCCATTGCGGACCTCGGCCTCCCGAGCGCGCCAGACCCGCTCTTCGAAATATTTGACGACCAGAGATTCCCCCAGCCGAGAAGGCACGTCGAGCTGGGCAACGGGATGAAGGTGTCGATCGGACGGATCCGGAACTGCCCGGTGTTCGACGTCAAGTTTGTACTGCTCGTCCACAACACGATTCGTGGAGCCGCGGGCGGCGCCGTGCTCAACGCTGAGCTGCTCGTAAAACAGGGCTACCTGGTTCATCGGGAAACAACGGTTGCGGTCGGAGCATAAACGGGCGGTAGTCTCCCGTATTCATCTATCCGCCGCAACCATGCCGAAACCAGATTACCGCATCCGACGCGCACTCCTAACCGACCGGAGCCAGCTCGGGCGGTTATGGACGGCGTTTTTGAAAGAGCAATGTGAGGCCGACGGGCGGCTCGGGATTTCCGAAGACGCCCTCGAGCGGTGGTACAACGACTATCCATTGTGGATCAAGGACGATTCGAAGCGGATATTCGTTGCTGACGCGGGGGGCGAAGCCATCGGGTTCCTCACGGCGCATCGCTGGGCCCCGCCACCGATTTACGCGGAATCGTCGGAGGTGTACATCGACGAGCTGTACATAGCAGCGGACCATCGGGGCAAGGGGATGGGGCGGAAGCTCGTCGACGAAGCCAAAGCCTGGGCGGAAGTAGTGGGCGCGAAGCGGCTGCGTATGTCGGCGCTCGTTGAGAACCGGGATGCCGTGGACTTCTGGAAAGAACAGGGCGCCGAACCGTTTTCCGTGACGCTCACCATTGAGCTGAAGGGAGACGAGACGGGAGCAAAGTCCGGTGTGCGGAAGCTGGGTTTTTGATGGAACCTGGGCATGTTCGTCCGGTTTACTTGGCACGGGCCAGGGTGGTACAAAGAGTCGATGAAGGCCGCCCTTTCGAGTTGACAGCCTTCCGTTTTCTTTGTATCATACGTCCCCGTCGCAAAACAAGCGGAACTAGCTCAGCTGGTAGAGCGCAACCTTGCCAAGGTTGAGGTCGCGGGTTCGAGCCCCGTGTTCCGCTCTCGATAACCTCGATTCTGTATGGAATCGGGGTTTTTTTGTGCCCTATCTACACGTTTCCGCGCAACTTCTCATTATTCTCCGGGTCCAGTCTTTTGAGCACCTGCTCCGGCGTAGGAAAATTACTACTTAATTAGTAGTATCTCTTGACAAGACTACTATTAAACTAGTACTATTGAAATAGCAATTCGAACAGAAAGGGAATACACCATGCGTAAACGTTCGATAACGCCGCTCGGAGAGACGGAGATGGAGGTGCTGCACCACGTGTGGGAGCTGGGCAGCGCTACGGTGGCGGACGTGCGGGAACGGATGCTCAAAAAACGGAAGGTGGCGTACACCACGGTGATGACGGTGATGAAGAATCTTGCCGAGAAGGGATACCTCCGGTTCGAGAAGCATGGTTCTTCGTTCGTCTACTCGCCGGCGCGGCCACCAGAGGAGGTGCGCGGAAGCCTGGTGGGTGATCTGTTGTCGAAAGTCTTCCGTGGCTCGCCACTGGCGCTTGTACAGACACTCGTCAGGCGCGAAGACCTGACGGAAGAGCAACGGCGCGAGCTGATCCGGTTCATCAACGAACTCGAGGACGAAAATGGAGACAACCGTTGAGTGGTTACACGAACTGGGTAGTGCGGGGGTTTTGACGATCTGGCTGCCGGTGGGGGCGTGGACGGTGCTGGCTCTGGCCGTTCTGGGCCTGTTTCGCGTGTGTGACTCGATCCATCCCCTCATCCACTACGCCGGAAGGGTCGCCCTCCTGCTGGCGTTGCCGCTGGGGTTGATCGTGGCACCGATGGTGGACGCGCCCGTCTCGATTTGGGAAACGGGGCAGATTGAGGAAAAGGCGGTAGACGGCGTCGTTTCGTACGGCGAAGTTACGCCGGGGCAGATGGAGACCACCGCAACGGCCGAACAGTGGAAGGTTTACGGGCTAACAGCGCTCGGTTTTTTGACCGTTCTTGCCGTCGTCGTGGCGCTTTTTGCGACGGGCTGGACGTGGAGAAGCTGGGCTGTGCTGGCCTACATGCGCCGGAAAATGGCAGCTCGTCCGGTGCCGGAGGAGCTGACGGAGCTGGTTGATCGTCTGGCGCACCGTTATGGCATCCGGCGCACGGTCCGGGTGGTCGTAACCGATTTCGACCTTCCGCCGATGACGTTCGGCTGGTGGAACCCGGTTCTGGTAATCCCGGACAGCCTTCTGGGTGAAAGCGATGCCTTGTACATGGCGGTCAGCCACGAGCTCACACACATCCGACGACACGACGACCTGCTGCAGAAGCTCGAAGTGTTGATCGGCAATGTATTCGCCGTAAACCCCTTCGTCGGGCGGTTGCGCCGGTCGATCGTGCACTACCGTGAGATCTCGGTCGACTCGGCCGTGCTCGCTCATCCCGAGATCAACCGGCGAGGATACGTTGCCCTTCTGTACCGATTTGCTGGAATTGACCAGTCATTGATGCGGCCCGTACTGAGCATGGCCGCGTCTCAACCCGAACTGACGAGGAGATTAATCGCCATGAAACATACCTCACACTATACAGAAGGGAAGCAGAGTCCAGGCAGGATCGCCGTGTTACTTTCGGCGCTATTGCTCGGTACGGTGACGCTCCTGGTGGCGTGCACGGATACGATAGGGCCGCAGGCCGAAGACCTTTCCGCCGCAGATGAGACGTTTGTCATCGTCGAGCAAATGCCCGAGCCGGTTGATGGCATGACCGGTATAATGAAAAAGGTTACTTATCCTGCCGTAGCGAAAGCTGCAGGAATTCAGGGAAAGGTGATCGTTGAGTTTACAGTAGACAAGGAAGGCCGTGTAAAGGACGCGAAGGTAAAAGAAGGGATCGGCGGTGGGTGCGACGAGGAAGCCCTGCGGGTCCTCTCCGAGACACGTTTCAAGCCTGGCATTCAACGTGGTGAGCCTGTGGAGGTCACGCTGACGCTGCCGTTTGTGTTCAAGCTCGCCGACGACGAAGCCAGGAACGCGATCATCATGGATGAGCCTGAGGTCATCGGCTCGCAGATGCGCGTGGAGGATATCAAAACCGCAGAGGGCAGGTTAACCGGACGTGTGATCGACGCGGAAAGCGGGAGCGGACTGGCCGGGGTCAACATCGTAGTCGAAGGTACGAACGTAGGCTCGGTGACGGGAGACGACGGCTGGTTTGCCCTGAACGTGGACGATCAGGCGGAAGCCGGCCGATTGGTCTTCTCACACGTGGGATATTCGACGGTATACTACACCTCGATCACCATTCAATAATCAGGTATTCCTGGCGGCAATAAAGGATTGAAACGCCAGGCTGAACAGCAAACACGCTGCGCACCCGATGAAGTTGTACCAGAGGTAGCTGATCTCGAGTGTGAAGAAAAGGATGATGACGAGGGCCTGGGCCGTCAGAGCGGCGATAAAAACGGCGGTGCCTTCCACTTTCTTCAGGAAAAAAGCCGTCAGGAATAGCCCGAGCATGACCCCGTAGAAAATCGAGCCGAGGATGTTGATCGCTTCGATCAGATTTTCGACGAGGTTAGCGAAGAGGGCGAAACTGACGGCCACGACTCCCCAGAGCATGGTAAACCACCGGGAAGCCGAAACCGGCGGAGCGCCCGTCTTGCCTTTCCTCCGGAAGTAGCCGTACAGGTCCACTACCGTCGTTGAGCCCAGGGCGTTCAGCTCGGCCGAGGTCGAGCTGAACGCCGCGGCGAAGATGACGGCCAGGAGGAGCCCGACCACGCCGACCGGCAGGTGGTCGAGAACGAACGTGATGAAGACGTAGTCTGCGTCCTGAGCGGGCAAGGAGGGGTTATTGGCCACAATCAGTTCGTGGGCCTGTTGACGGAGATTCTCGCTGCGCTCGTGGGCGGCGAGCATTTCGGCTCGGGTGGCAGCTTCAAGCGACGGGTCGCCCGACTTCCTGGCTTCAATCCAGTCCATAATCCGGGCTTCCTTCTCCAGGTGAACGCTTTCCTGCTGCCGTTGGAGCTCGAGAAGCGGCGCACCTTCCTCTGTCGCGATTTGTGTATTCCAGGCGGTCGCGTTGAAGTAGAGTGGGGGGCGTTCGAACTGATAGAACACAAAAACGAGGGCGCCCAGGAGCAGGATGAAGAACTGCATGGGAATTTTGAGCACCGCGTTGAACATCAGTCCGAGACGGCTCTGAGCGAGTGACTCGCCGGAGAGGTAGCGCTGCACCTGGGACTGGTCTGTACCGAAGTACGAAAGGGAGAGGAATAAACCTCCGAGGATGCCGGACCAGACGGTGTATCGCTCGTTGACGTCGAACGTGAAGTTGACGGCCTGGAGCTTCCCGAATCCTCCTGCCACGTGAAGCAGGTCGTTGAATCCTAGCTCGGAGGGCATTTTGGATAGCAGCACGACAAACGCGGTGAACATTCCACCCAGAATGACGGCCATCTGGTACTTCTGGGTGATGTTGACCGCCTGTGAGCCCCCCGTGACCGTGTAGAGGATCACGATCAAGCCAGAGAGCAAGATGGTCGTATCGAGCGGCCAGTGCAGGATGGTGGATACGATGATGGCCGGCGCATAGATCGTGATACCCGCCGCGAGGCCTCGCTGAAGGAGGAAAAGGATCGCTCCAAGCAGGCGTGTCTTTGCATCGAAGCGTATACCGAGGTACTCGTAGGCCGTGTAGACCCTGAGCCGGCGGTAGATGGGCAAAAAGACGGCGGCAACGATGATCAGGGCGAGGGGAAGGCCGAAGTAGTTCTGGACGAACGCCATGCCGCTTTCGTAAGCCTGGCCTGGCGTCGAAAGGAACGTTATCGCGCTCGCCTGTGTGGCCATCACGGAGAGGCCGATAGTGCCCCAACTGGTTTTTCTCGACCCTTTCAGGTAGGTATCGAGCTCGCGCGTGCCACGGGTTCGCCAGATCCCGTAGGCCGCGATGCCCACCATCGTCGTGACCAGGACCACGTAGTCGATCCAGCTCATGCGTAGGTCCAGGTAAAGATGGCGAACAGGACGACGTAGGCGACGAAGCAGCCGATGACGAAGAGGTACAAGCCGGTCCACGAGCGGAAACCGGGGACGGGTACCGGTTCATCGACGTCTTCTGGCGATCGTTTGCCGGCAAGTTCGGTCATGGTCAGAGGGAGAGGAGGTTGGCAAATAGACGGTACGCGCCGGGCACTCCGTGTGGAAGCTGCCGGAACCACGAGTAGCCGGTATAGACGAAGTGCCCATCACCATACTTCGCGACGAGCAAACCCCCATCCAGTGGTGGTTCGCCGGGGTCGTGCGTAGACAGCAGAGGGACGAAGCCGTCGTCCCATCGGGAGGGAAAATAAAGTCCTCGCTCCTGAATCCACCCTTCAAAATCCGCCTCCGATATCCGATTGGGATAGTTCATGGCGGGGTGGTCGGGCTGCAAAATCGTCACGGGGGAGGATTCGTCGGTCACACGGTCGCGAGAAAGGGTGAGGTCGAACGGAGTGAACCGATCGATTTGCAGGTCACCGGCTGTGTTGTACTGGATAATGACGGTTCCGCCGTTTTCGACGTAATCGAAGAGATTGTCCATACGCGATTCCAGGTCGGTCCGGGTGTTGAAGGCGCGCACACCGAACACGATGGCGTCGAATTCTTTAAGCCTTGCGGGAGTGAGCGCCGCGCCGGTCAGGAGTGTCACCTGATAGCCCATTTGCGTAAGGCTCTCGGGCACCAGGTCGCCGGCGCCGTGGACGTAGCCGATCCGCTGCCCGTCGATCTCCAGGTCTGCCGATACGGCAATGAGCTTTGACTGCGGTTGGAGGAGCAAGCGGGGGATGTGGTCGTAGTTGATTTCGACGCGGTCATTGCCGAACCGGATGCCGTCGATCGTGGCGACTGGTTTGATTTCAGCCCTGGACGTTTGGGTGGGCGGTGTGATCGTAAAGACCAGCTCGATCGGCATGCCTGCCCGTGTATCGTTGAATTCATGCTTCTCAGGGACTGCGGTCCATCCCGGGGGAAGCGTAAGCGAGACCGATCCCTCGACGTCATCCCGGGCGGGAACGATCTTTACCGTCACGTCACGCACCTCGCCGGGATGGAAGAGCTCAACGTCGCGCTCAAATGAGAGTGTTACGGGCGATACGACGTGAAGCGGGAGGCGAAATTCCCCCTCGACGGGATCCCGGCTTACCTGAACCGGCTCGTTTTCTATGGTTAAGGTCTGCCCACCGACTTCGAACGTAAAAACGACGGGAAACGCTGGAGGGTTGACGGGGAGGGTCAGCAGACTGGGATCAGCCACAACATTTGATCCTTCAGATCCCCGCTCGACTAGCCAGAAAGGATGGGTGACCGGTGTGTCCGGCGGAAGTGTCGTTCTGGCGCTCTTGCTTGATACTCTGAAGGGCGTGAGGTCGAGGCCGACATCGACCGTCTCACCGGTCAAGGGGTACGTAACGGATGTCCACCGAACGGGATGGCGCGAACGTACTATGGTTGTGTGCTGGAGGGCGATCTCCTCGCCCGGTACGGCTTCAGGTGATGGGACGGTCGATTCGACGTACAATCCGAGGGAGGCTGTGATGATCCGGTCGAGGATCTGAAGGCGTTCAGGAATAAGGTAGTTGTCATTCATGCCGGACATGGCCTTGCGGAGCTCGAGCAAGGCCGGGATGCTGGATGAAGGATCGAGTGGGTTGAAATCCTCGATGATGGCAGCAATGCGGTCACCGATGGCTGCACCGTTCGGTATTCGGCTCCAGGTGGTGTCGATCCCGTCAAACAGGTCGTCGACGATCGGCTGGCCGTCGAGAAGCTGGAAGTACTCGTAGCGGCTCTCTCTGCTCGCAACGCTGCCGAACCCCTGGCTCTTGTGCTGCGTCCGGCTACGAGCAGCGAGTTCACCATAGGATTGTCCGAGAATAGGCGAGTAGCCTCCCACGTTCATCCGTACCGTTTCTCCAGGCGGTAAGGGCTCACTCTCACCACGCCGGAAGGCGTTCCATACAATCCGGATCGGTTGCCACGGCTCCAGCTCGTCGAGCTGGTCGGGAAAGCTGTTGGGGTCACCGGCGAGCCGAAAGGCTTCCAAGGCGAGGACAGCGGAAGCCGTATGGTGCCCGTGGGTACCTCCCGGTTCTGGAGAAAACCGGGTGATGATGACGTCCGGCTTGAAAGTGCGGATGATTCGAACGACGTCGCCGAGGGTTTGCTCGCGTCCCCAAATTTGAAGCGCTTCTTCGAAGTTTTTAGAGTACCCGAAGTCCCGAGCGCGGGTAAAAAACTGGCGAGCGCCGTCAATTCTTCGTGCGGCGAGCAGCTCATGGGTGCGAATGACCCCGAGATAATCGCCGAGCTCGGGGCCGATGAGGTTCTGCCCGCCTTCACCGCGTGTGATCGAGAGGTAGGCGGTCCGGAAGCCCCTTCCATGCGCGAAGTGGGCAAGGAGCTGGGTGTTTTCGTCGTCTGGATGAGCCGCTACCAAAAGCACGCTACCCATCTGCTGTAGATTCCGGAGATCCTGCAAGATGCCGGATGCAGGCTGAGCCGCGACACTTGAAACCAGAATAACCGGGAAAAACAGGAGGAAAAGCTTCTTCATGCGCGTTAGATGCCGTGAAATGGCAAAAAAACGAGTCGCCGGGATAAATAACGGCATCCAACTAAAAAAACAACCTTCAAATCGGAGCATATTCCGGCTGCCTTACACGCACAAACCAACGGACATCCATCTCTTCCGTTGCGGTGCGCGACAACATTTGGCCCGTCAATAAAATCCGCCTCCGGCATTGTACCAAGTATTACGTTCCGACTGGATGTGAATATCAAATAACTTCGAAGCCAGTCGCTTTTCGGGATTTAGTCGTGACGTTTTCTCACACTCGGGACTTTAATCCTCTACTGGTAGTCTATACGGGGTTTTCGCGATTGACGTCGCATATAGGCCCAAAAGAAACGCAATGGGCGAGGCCGACTACATCATTGGTCCGGAGAGTGTGGAGGAACCGCCGCAGGCGCCGAGTATCCGGCGGCGTATCCGTCTGACCCCGTCAAGAGGGGTGTTCATCTCGATTTGCTTTCTGGTCATCATTTCTGCTTTGACAGGAGTATTCGGAGAGAGCCGCAGAGAAATCCGGCAGCAGAGAGTCGCCATCGAGATGGTTGTCGAATATCCGACTCGAAACCGGTACAGGCAGATCAACACGATTCGTATATCGGTGCAAAATCGATCCGGGCAGGCAATGGACACCCTGACCATCGCTCTCGATCCTGACTATGCCCGGCAGTTTTCCGACGTCAAAGGGATTCCGTCTTTTTCGGAGGGGTGGGAGATGAATTTGACGAACGTAGCGCCGGGAGAGAGACGCCGTATGGTTATGGAGCTTACGGCAGAGCATTTCGGCATACACAGGGGTGAGATCTCGGCATTCGCCAGGGGAATGGATACGCTAAGTGTTGAGGTGGAAACAATCATCTTTCCGTGATGGAGCCATGGAGACGGTCATTCGGATCGCGGTCTTTTATCTTTTAATCATGATCAGCCTGCGGATCCTTGGGAAGAGGGAGTTCAGCCAACTGACGCCGTTCGAGCTGGTCACGTTGCTCCTAATTCCGGAGATCGTCTCCCAGTCGCTCGTCCGCGACGATTCGTCGATCACCAACGCCGTAATCGGCCTCTGTACGCTTTTCGTCCTCGTATTCCTGACGTCAGTTGTCACACACAGGAGCAAAAGGGTCGAAGAGTTCGTCGAGGGTAAACCCAGCGTACTCGTCAGCAAAGGACGATTCGTGGAGGACACGATGAACAAGGAGCGGGTAACGACGGACGAGATCTACACCGAAATGCACAAGGTTGGGCTGAGCCGAATCGAGCAGGTCCAGTGGGCCATTCTGGAATCGGACGGCAAAATCACCCTTATTCCATTCGAGCCGGCGAGTAGATTCGTGAAGCCAGACGAAAACCCGATAATCTGACCGGGTCGGTCATCCGTGCGCTTTGACACGTGTGTCCGGTGCGGTTTTTTTGATGGACAGGAAAACCCATCCGCCCAATCCTGCCAGGATTGAGGCCGAAAGGATTCCGATTTTGGCGCTGTCGAGTGTAACCGGATCGGCGAAGGCGAGGCTTCCGATGAAAAGCGACATGGTGAAGCCAATTCCCGTCAGCCACGCCACCCCGTACAGGCTCCACCAGGAAACATGGGACGGCATAGCAGCCACACCGAAGCGAACCGCCAGCCAGGAAAAGAGAAACACACCGATTTGCTTGCCAAAGAGGAGGCCAAGCAGAATGCCCCAGGTGACGCTCGACGTGAATGCTGCTGAAAGCATTTCACTACTCATTGCGACTCCGGCATTCGCAAGAGCGAAGACGGGCATGATAAAAAAGGCGACCCACGGGTGTAGCGTGTGCTCCAGCCGTTCAAGAGGCGACTGGATCTTCTCGCTGATCTCTTCGAGCGTGTGCACCGCATCGCGCTGCTTCTGTGTTAGCTCAGTCCTCCCTTCCTCGATGTCGTCGGCGAAGACCTTTATCAACTTTCGTCCGTAATGGGCGAACCGCTCTGCATCTATTTTCTTATTGGAAGGGATGGTCAGCGCAAGGACGACGCCGGCAATCGTCGCGTGAACTCCAGACTTTAGAAAGGCCAGCCACAGTAAAACTCCCAGAAGTACGTAAACCAGCGTCTTCCTGACCCCAAGCCGGTTGATTACAATGAGTGTGGCAAGAAGTAGCACCGCCATTCCGAGTGCGTTCCAGGAAAGCTCGGCCGTATAGAAGAACGCGATGACGAGGACGGCGCCAAGGTCGTCGATGATGGCTAAGGCAGTTAGGAAAACTTTGAGCGCAAACGGTACCCGGGGACCGAGCAGGGTCACCACGCCGAGCGCAAACGCAATGTCCGTGGCCATCGGAATGCCCCATCCCCGAACGGCTTCACCACCCGCATTCAGGGAGAAATAAATCAGGGCGGGGACGATCATGCCACCCAAGGCGGCAGCGATGGGAAGTGCGGCCTTCTTGGGAGAGGCCAGTTCACCGGTGAGAACCTCTCGTTTGATCTCCAGTCCAACGACGAAGAAGAAGATCGCCATGAGCCCGTCGTTGATCCAGTGAAGCAGCGTGTTTGAAACCTCGACGACGCCAAGATCAACCGTGATGAGCGCATGCCAGAGCGCGTCGTACGAATCTCGAAAAGCAGAGTTGGCCCAGATGAGGGCAATGACGGTACATACGAGCAGCAAAATGCCGCCCGATGCTTCAAGTCGTACAAACTTTTGAAAAGCGCGAATGAGAGGGAAACGGTGCAATTCAGCCGATCTGGTTTTTCCGGACTCCATCGGTAATCTGGTTGGTATTTAGGGTGCCGTAATATGATCTGTGTTTTGTTTGCGACCAAACGCCGCCATTCCGAATGATGTAATTATCAGATAACTTCGATTTATCAGTGGTAAGAGGGGACAGTCATTCTGCGGAGCTGATTTCTGTTTGAACTGTGTGAAAAGGCTCCCGGGATGGATCGGTAAGGGGTTCGGATAGTAGATATGAGTGCTCGCGGTCTTATATGCCACGCGCTGAGCAAAGTCGGAACGCATCGAACCCGGGTACAAAGAGGAAAGACAGCTAATGAGAATCGCCCTGAGGGACCGGAAGCGGTTCCTGGATCGAGAAGTCGACGAGCTGCGGAATACCCTTATCGGGATGTCGCGTCGCGTCGGCGAGCAGGTCCGCCACGCGACGAAGGCCCTCCGTTCCGGTGATCTCGATCTGGCGAAACAAGTCCGTAGGGACGACGACTTGATCGATGCCCTCGAGTTACAAGTTGACAGCAAGTGCGAGCGCATACTGGCGCTCTACCATCCGGTTGCGACCGACTTGCGAATCCTTTTTTCAGCAATCAAGATCAATAACGACCTCGAGCGCATTGGGGATTACGCGAAAAACATTGCAAAGACGGTTCCGGACATTTCAGGCCATCAGGATGTGGTCGATTTAATCCGCGTGCAGGAAATGGCGGACATTTCGTGCGGGATTCTGGATCGCGCTCGGGAAGCATACGAGCGGCAGGACCGGAAACTCGCACGGCAGTTGTTCGAACGGGATCGATGGCTGGGCAACGTTTACCGGGACGCCTTTGATTTTTTGATCCACCAATGCGGGTTGCACCCTGAGAAGGGGGCTGCGCTATTTCAAATGGTCATGACCGTTAAGGCGTATGAGCGGATTGCCGATCACGCCGTAAACATTGCTGAAAACGTGGTATTCAATGTCGAGGGTACCGACGTTCGACATCCACAAACCGAGCGGCTTTGAAGGATCAGTACAAGTTGAAGAAGAACGGCATGAAGGGACTCGAACGGTTGCTTGAGCGCAACATGGCCTGGGTCAGGGAAAAAGGGTCGAATCGGACCGATTTGCCCGGTTCTAATAGCAGGGAAAGCCGGCCGGAAGTCCTGTGGATTGGCTGTTCGGAGCTCTACCTCCCGCTGGCAGAAATGACCGGGTTATCTCCCGATCAGATGCTGGTCCACCTCAACCTGGCCAACCTGTTTGTGCCGAAGGACATAAACGGCCTTTCCATCGTCCGTTACGCGGTGGAAACGTTGAAGGTCTCCGAGATCGTGGTTTGCGGCCATCACGGGTGTAGCGGTGTTGTGGCTGCGGCTGGCCGAGATGACGTTGGCCCACTTGGCGACTGGCTGGTCCACGTCTCGGATCAATCGAATTTACTGCCGGCGGTGGAAGATAGTAGCCTAAGTGAGGTCGTTCGGCAGAAAAGGCTCGTCGAGCTCAACGTAAAGGTACAGGTCAGACGTCTGGCCAATCATCCGATCATCCGAAACGCCTGGAGACGCGGCGAGGACCTTGCGATTCACGGGCTCGTTTACGACCCGGATACCGGGCTTTTCGAGGACATCGGGGTGAGCCTGAACAGTGAAGCGGCATATCTCGTTCAGGAAGATGACCCGCTATCGGGAAACCACCGCGAAGGCATTGTCATCCTGGGCGCCGGCCCTACGGCTCGTGCTCTCTACCGTGTGCTCGCTCGAACAGAAGAGGTTTATCTGGTCGATTCCAATCCGGAGTACTGTGAGTTTGCGGTCCTAGAAAACATGAACGTGGTGAACGGCAACGTGCTAGACGAGCACGTGCTGGCCAAGGCGCACGTTGCGCGGGCACGCACCCTGATCGTGATGACACCGGACACCGAAGTGAATGCACTGGCGGTCCGACTGGCGAGTGAAGTTTTTTCAGTGCCCGAGATCCTGCTGCTCAATACCGACAACAATGACGAGCACCAGGAATTGAGAAAACGGTTCGGAACGACGACACTATTCGCCGGACCTTTGGATCTAAAGGCCTGGGACCTGCACGTCGATCACGCCGATGCGGTCACTACGGCGCTGATCGTTCAGGAACAGGCGGGAAGGTCGGCAAAACAGCTTTACCGCGAGGTTACCGACGATCCGATTCCTGGGGTGCCGATCGCATACGTCCGGAACAATCGCCACTATCCGTTTCACGAAGAGACCGTTTTGCAACGAGGCGACCGGGTCATTCTTCTCCGGATGACAGAGGCCCGCTATCAACCATTCGACCGGTTCGACCGGTTCGTCTGGCGCGCCGTCATACTCGACATTGATAGGCCTCTCAATGCGTCGGAGCTGTTCGAGATGGCCGCCGTATCGCTTGCGCCGCAGCTGGACATCACGGCGGAAGAGCTTGCCGGACGGTTTGCTGACCGAGAGCTAACGAGCAGCACGGTGGTGCTTCCTGGCCTGGCGATTCCACACGTATTGATCGAGGGGGAGAACAAATTCGTCATGTTGATGGCCAGGTGTCGTGGGGGGGTTGCCTTCCCCGGCCAGCCGGAGCGCGTCCACACCGTCTTTATGCTAGCCAGTACGCGCGATCAGCGGAATACACACCTTCGCGTTCTGGCGGCGATCGCAAACCTCGTCCACTGGCCGGACTTCGAGGTCCGCTGGCTGGAGGCCCCGGATGCAGAGGCACTGCGGGACCTCGTAGTCCATGCTCCACGCCGGAGGCTGCCCGAGAGTGCTGCTGTTTAGCTCATTTATGACGACACAATTGGGGGACGGGGGTGTGTATACCCTAGTTGACACTTCTGACGGCTGCGGTTCAGAAAGGTCCCGCGTTGCATGGCTTTTCAGGATGACAGATTGGGGAGATGGCGATAGTAGTGAGGTCAGATACTTACCCACACCTCTCTATCTGTCATTCCGAGCGGAAGCGGGGAATCTTCCCAAAGTGCGACCTTTCTGGTTTGCACTATCGGTATCGAAGTGCTGTGCGTACTCTGAATGCCATACTCGAAGGC
>CBINFS010000037.1:0-35471 GCA_966250015.1 uncultured bacterium
GGACGTGGTCGGGCATACACACGAAGGCGTCGCAGGCCACGTCGTGGAACTTGGATTCGAGGGCGCCGAACCATCGTTCGATCATTTGCCCTGCGGCATTTGGATGCAATGCGTCGCCTTCCACCTGTCGGAACAGGCATAACCGATGCCGGGTGCACGAGGTGACGAAATAGGCGCCGGGCTGCGAGTAGCCGCATCCCTTTAGCCGAATGGAGCGGCGGTGATGGCTCTCACGATTGTAGGACACGGAAGTGTACCCGGCTATGAGGGTTGCCTGCAACCAATCGACAATATCGGGTGCCGTATGAAATAGCAAAGCCCGTCACCCCGGGAATATGGCCGGAGTGACGGGCTTCGCATACTGGTGGAGATGCCGGGAGTCGAACCCGGGTCCGAATGGACGAACACACACGCGTCTACATGTGTAGTTGGCCTATTGCGCTCTCGTCCGATCCGTATGCCGGCCAACTTGGCCAGGATCGAGACCAGGCTGATCTTTTCTCGTAGCGACGTATTCAGCCGGCATCGCCGCTACCAGTTCACTAAAGTCGATGCCTCAGTGCCCGCGAGTGAACGCGCATGGCCTGAGACAGATGGCTGCGCCTTGTTTAGGCTGCCATCGCGTACGAATAATCGTTCGCAGTTACTTGTTTTCCAGGCAGTTTTTACGAGCTAGCCAGGATGCTCGACATGCAACGTGCTGCACGCACCACCCGTCGAATCCAAAACATCCCCAGTATGTAAAGAACATTGCACCCCTCATACGGGTCCGATGCCGTTTTGTTCCATTTTGACGGTCTGGATCACCGCAAGTCGTAAGGCCTGCCGACCGGTTTCAGGCCTTGTTTTTCAAAGGCTTCGTTGATGTCGGGAAGGATCTGGCCGCGCAGGCTGCGCGACAGATACGGGATCTTGGACCTTCCCCCGGTAATGAACCTCCGGTAGGGGTGGATGAAGAGGCGGACGTACTTGCCGCTGACCGGGGCCGCTTCGAGGTAGGCGACGGTCTTATAAATGCCCCACTGGCGCAACGTACGTACTTCCGTGGCGATGACGTTTTCGGTAACAGCCTCCGTTGGCGTCCACCCTGCTTCTTCAAAGGCACGGAGGATCCGGGCGTAGACGTCGTCGTCACTCGGACCGGCGCTTTCCTCGGGTAGGATCTCGTAGTCGCGGTAGAGCGGCGAGAGGGAAGGCGCGCACGCTGAGAGGAGGAGAGCTGTTGCGAGGAAAAACCAGCAGTAGCCGCGCATAGCGTATCGGTGCGGTTGAGCGTTGTTTCGATAGCAACAACCCTCGTCGTCTCTCAAAGTTCGTAAGAACAGAAGAGCCGGGCCGGCATGCTCACCCATACATGCCAGCCCGGCAAAGCGGAGGCCTTCCGCGGTGCTTTAGCACCTGAAGGGATCGGTCAAGGAGGCAATCCGACCCCTTGATCCGGTATACAGCAACACCTGTGCCACTCTGCCTGCCGACTCCGATTCGGGTAAAGTGTGGAGTGACCTGTTCACCGTACTGTACACCAGTGTCCCACGAGTGTCCACTGCGTACGGTGTGGTAATCAGCCGACAAAATTGGATGCGACGGGATCGGGTCTGCCGATCGTTTTGAAAAGAAAGTCGAGCATCAGGTTGTTGAACACCTCCGGGTGCTCGATCATCGGAGCATGCCCACACCGGTCGATGAACGACAGGTAAGCGTTGGGCATCCGGCGGGCAAACTCTTCGCCGACCTCCGGAGGGGTGATGACGTCGTCGCGACCCCAGATGAGGAGGGTAGGGGCGACGATTGACGAAAGGTGATCGGTGACGACTTCGGCCTTGGTCGAACGGGCCATTTTGATGAGCCGGGTTACGCGCGGGCGATCGTTGACGATCTCGTACATCTCGTCGACGAGCTCGTCGGTTGCGTGAACGGGGTCGTAGAACGTGATGGCGGCCCGGTCGCGAATGAACTCCTTGTCCTTACGGCGTGGTGTGCCCGTCCCGATGGACACCTCGTAAATCCCCGATGCCCCGGAGAGCACCATGGCGCGAACCATCTCCGGATAAAGTGTGGCGAACTTCAAGGCCACCTGCCCGCCGAGCGAATTGCCCACCAGCACGGTTTGCTCGATGCCCATCTGCTTGAGGAAACCGTGGACGTATTCAACGAGTCCGGTGACGCTGGTCTGGTTGAGCGGCAGGTCGTACACGGGGAGCACCGGTACGAGCACGCGGTATCCCTGGGCGGCCAGTTCCTTGATGGTGTTCGTCCAGTTGCTCAGATCGCCGAGCATGCCGTGCAACAATACTATCGGCGTGACTGAAGAACCCCGGCCTTGATCTACATAGCGGTAAGGCCCCAGCCGGTTCGTCGGAAATTCAGATGCGGGCATAAAACAACGCAACTACTTACTAACCGTAGCAACAACCTGATTCCGGCGCAGACGCCGGCCTGAAAAATACGTGGGAGCCTGTCTTAAACCAATTTCCTGGGGGCAAGAAAAACGCCGATTACCACCTTCAGGGTTCCGAATAAAAAGGGATAGTTGGAATACGCGCCTGCCGAAGCTTCGATTTCGTCTTAACTTCGAAACCGATTCGGTTTCAGGAGCGTTGCATCCAGGCTAATACAATGAATATATTTGTCCGACTATACCCTAATCATTAGAACGGGAGGAGTTTGGTATGCCCTGCGGCCGCAAGCGTAAACGCCACAAAATAGCTACGCACAAGCGCAAAAAGCGCCTGCGCAAGAATCGCCATAAGAAGAAAGCCCACTAGGGTCCCGTTCTTCGGGGCCCTTGAGGTTGAAAAGCTGCGGCTGGTTTACCGGCGGTGGCTTTTTATTTTTTTGCATTCCTCAATCCGGTAAAACACGTACCTTTGAAACAGTCACATGGCGGTTCGGGCCGGGTATCGAAAGGCGAGCATCGGTTTCCGTTAGCCGAAACACTATCGAGACGGGTTTTTTATGAAAGAGTATTCCATGATTCGGGTTTTGCGCGTCGGGGCGTGGGGGGTACTGATCGGAGGAGCAGCAGGTTTTGCGCTTGGCGTCTTACTGGCGCCTGAAGAAGGGCAAACGGTCCGTCGCCGGCTGGTTTATCGCCTGGAGCATCTCGCGAGTCAGGCCGGCCAGCTCGTCGATCACCTGATCAAGCAGCAATCGGGCAACGAGGCGCGCCGCACCGGCGATGCCCTCGTCGCCGACGCCCGGGCTCGCGCCCAGCGTATCCGTAAGGACATCGACCAGCTGCTCGATGAGATGAGGCGCCAGAACACACCGCAGACGTCCAACAACTAGCGTCGTTGCCGCTCATTGCTTCCTCGTATTCGACCCTGGATACCTATGCCATCGTTTATCATTCTTCTCCCGCCCGCAGAAGAAAAAAAGTCCGGGGGCAACCCGTTTGCACCGGATATGTTCGACTACCGCTCGTCGAACACGTTCAACTACTTCAGTGAACTCAATCCCGAGCGCAGGAGAATCATCGACGCGATGCACCAGGCGATCGAAAGCGGCGCCGACCTGGAGTCGATCTTTGGCGTAAAGGGCACCGAACTCGCGGAAGCCGTCCAGATCAACAGTGAAGTCTACAGCGCCCCGCTGATGTCCGCGCTCGATCGCTACAGCCCCGGTGTAATGTACCAGTCGATGAACTTCACCGGCCTACCCACCGGGGCACAGCGGCGCCTCCTCGAAAACGGAATCATTTTTTCAGGGCTCTTTGGCCTTCTTCGCCCGGACGACCTGATCCCGAATTACAGGCTGGGTATGGACGCCACGCTGCCGGAGATCGGTAAGGTCTCGTCGTACTGGCGCCCCATCATCAGCCCGGTATTGAACAGGGTCCTGGACGATCGCTTCGTGTGGAACCTCCTGCCCGATGTTCACCGGCAGGCCTGGGACGACACCCACACTTACCGTATGATGGTCGACGTACGGTTCTACGAGATCGTGGATGGAGAGCGGCAGCCAGTGACGAGCGGCGTGCAGCCCCTCCGCGGACAGCTCGTCAACTTCATCGTCCGCGAGACCGTGGAGGATCTGAATGGCCTCCGGGAGTGGGAACACCCGGCAGGGTTTACATACGACGAAGAAGCTACGACGATCGACGAAGCGACCCGAACCGCAACCATTTCCTTCGTCAAGGTATCCTGAATGCAACGTCCGGTAGTGATCGGAATTGCCGGTGGGTCGGGTTCTGGTAAAACGACGGTCCTAAACCGCATCGTCGATGCCTTCGGCCCGAAACGGATCGCCGTGCTCGACCACGATTCGTACTATCACGATCTGAGCCACCTGCCCTTCGAGGAGCGCGCCGCCTTCAATTTCGACCATCCGAACGCCCTCGACACCGATCTGATGCGTCGGCATCTCGACCTGCTCCTTGAAGGGCAGGCTATCTCAAAGCCGATCTACAACTTCAAGACGCACAGCCGGGAAAAGGAGACGACGATCGTCCAGCCAAGACCCGTCATCATCATCGAAGGGCTACTCGTGCTGGCGGAACCGCAGCTCGTCGAGATCATGGACATCAAAATCTACGTCGATGCGCCGGACGACGTACGCCTCATGCGCCGCATTCGACGCGACATGCAGGAACGCGGTCGCTCGGTGGAAGCCGTTCTCGATCAGTACGAAAAGACCGTGCGCCCGATGCACCTGGAGTTCGTCGAGCCTTCGAAGCGGATTGCCGACATCATCATTCCGAGAGGCGGCCACAATCGCGTCGCCATCGAAATGGTCCTCGCTCGTATCGCTGCACTCCTCAAACACGCCAACGAGAACGCGTGAGCCCCGAGCGAACCAGCATGGCAGCACAAAAGGAGTAAAACGGCGGGGATAGCCGAGCGGCAGCTCAGTTGCGCGTCGTGTACTGGCCATACCGGATCCAGATCCGCCTGGCTTCTTCCGAGGGCCCGAACGGCATGTCGAAACGCCGGTATATCGGGTCGCCCAGCCTGGTTGAAAGGTCCTTCAAGTTTTCAGCCAGTTGCTGTAGCGATTCAGACAGCCTGCGAAATGCCGTCGCGAGGTCACTCGTTTGATTTTCCATATCAGAACTCCTGCTTGAATATGGTTACACGCCGGGGTCGCAGAGGCGAACACGGGGCAAGGATGTGTCGAGAGGTTTCAGGCGACAGTCTAAGGGAATAGCAACAGGCGTTCACATACGGGTGAGCGCATTTTGGACCGGATATTGGTCACCTTTCGGGGGAGAGAAGTGGAAGCGGACCCGGGTTAGTTTTGGATGATGGCAGAGTGGGTTCGCGTAGCAATCCGGTAATCCCGCAAAGGGTGTTAGGCTCTCTAAATTTTTTATCAGCTTCTTTTTACGTTTGTTTTAGCTCTGGTTGCGATATTTCGACATAGACAGGCAGTAGTGGGGGCTCTGCCTAGTCTAAAGCGGCTTCCGGAGATTCAATCGCCAGAGGCCGCTTTTTCTTTTCTCTCTTCTCCGCATACGTCCGTGCGACAGGTCGGACGCACACCGATGAAATAGTGCCCTTCCGGGCAACCCTTCGGCTCGAATTGTAGTATGTTGTGGGATTAATTCCGTGACTCCGCAAAGGTATACATGATCGAACGCCCCGACACCGACGAAGAGCAAAACCGGGCACTCGATGACCGCTCTACCGGGCATCGTGCCGGGAGCACCTCACCGTCTGTGCATAGGGGCGATTCTCAGAAGCGAAAAGCGCTCAGGCTCACCGTCGGGCTTGCAGTCCTGCTGCTCCTGATTACAGCTACCTTCGTTGCGTACCTGATTACGCTTTCGGACGAGCTTCCATCGTTCGAGCAGCTCGATAACCCCTACCTGCGTTTTGCCACCGTGGCGTACACAGCCGACGGCGAGCAGCTCGGCGTGTACGGGGCGCAGCACCGTACCTGGATCTCCTACGAGGACATTTCACCGCACGTCATCAATGCGCTCATTGCCAGCGAGGATCATCGCTTCTACGACCATTGGGGAGTCGACCTCTTCCGCACGGTCTCGGCGGTCCTCCACACTCTCCTGGGCGATACGCAGGGCGGATCGACCATCACGCAGCAACTTGCCCGGAACCTCTACAACGAGCAGATCGGGAAGGAGCAAACCCCGACGCGAAAGCTGAAAGAGATGGTGACGGCAGTCCAGCTCGAACGGCGGTACACGAAGCAGGAAATCATCGAGATGTACCTCAACACCGTCGAGTTCGGCAGCAATGCGTGGGGCATCGAGATGGCCGCGCGGACTTACTTCAACAAGTCGGCGGCCGAGCTCAACGTCGCAGAGAGCGCGCTGCTGGTTGGCATCCTCCGGACGATCACGTACTACAACCCCTTGCGGTATCCTGACCGTGCGAAGTGGGTGCGCAACGTCGTCCTGTCGCAGATGGTGAAACACGGCTTCATAGCGTCCACCTATCTCGACACCCATCGCGACGATCCGCTCGGGCTGGACTACAACCCAGCATCGTCACGCGGGGGCGTCGCGCCTTTTTTTGCTTCGTACGTCGGGGAATGGTTGAAGGCCTGGGGAGCTCAGACAGGCCACGACATCGAAACCGAAGGCCTCACCGTCTACACCACCCTCGATTCGCGCCTTCAACGGATCGCCCAGCAGGCGGTCGACAGGGAGATGGAAGGGCTCCAGGCCGTCGTCGACTACGAGTGGGCCCTCGAACATCCGCCTTTCCTGAGTCCCAATACCGATGACTACCTGCATCGGCCGGAAATCGAGCCTTTCGACTTTTTCTGGCGGGCGCGCACGACGGTTGTGGATGCCTTCGTGATGGCTACCCCGAGATACCGGGCGCTGCGCCAGTCGGGAATGGAATCGGCGGCTGCCGTGGCAGAACTCCGGCAAGATCAGGCCTTCATGGACTCGCTCAAGGCCGCGCGGACGCGCCTCGAAGCCGGCCTGGTGGCGATCGATCCGTACAATGGGCAGGTCAGGGTCTGGATCGGTGGGCGCGATCCCGGCGTCGAATGGTACGATCACGTCTTCCTCGCCAAAAGGCAGCCCGGGTCGACGTTCAAGCTCTTCGCCTATACGGCGGCGATCGACAACGGGTACTCTCCCGATTACCGGCTGCCGGACAGCGCCTTTGTGTATTTCGATCCGGAGACGCGGGAAGTGTGGGAGCCGAACAGCGCCGGCGCGCCAACCGGCGAGATGCTGTCGCTACGGGAGGCTCTGGCGGAGAGCAACAACCGGGTCACCGCGCGCGTGGCCACGCAGCTGGTCAATCCGGCTGAGATCGTTCAATACGCTACCCGGATGGGCATCCAGAGCCCGCTCAATCCCGTCCCTTCAATCGCGCTGGGTACCAGCGACGTGACGCTGCTCGAGCTCACTTCGGCCTATTGCACCATTGCGAACGGCGGGTTGTACTACGCACCCACCGTGGTGACACGCATCGAGGACCGATACGGGGCGGTGCTGTACGAGGCGCCACCGGTGCCCGTCCGTGAAGCCCTGTCGCCCGAAACGGCTTACACGGTGCTCGACATGCTTCGGGGCGTCGTCGAACGCGGCACGGGCACCTGGATGCGGACACGGTTTGGCCTGTACGACCAGGACCTGGCGGGAAAAACGGGTACGTCGCAGGACGGCGCCGACGGGTGGTTCGTCGTGATGCATCCGCAATTGGTGATTGGCGCGTGGGTCGGGTTCAACGACCGCCGCATCACCTTCCGATCCGAATACTGGGGGCAGGGCGGCCACAATGCGTTGCTGCTGGTCGGTGCGTTCCTCCGCGACGCCCTGCTGGACGAAGACAACCTCATCGACCCCGAAGCCTCCTTCCCCTCCATCACCCCCGGCACCGGCGACCGCGACTCCTGGGTGGGCTGGTAAGACCGCTTTCTTCTTTTGAACGCAAAGGAAAGTGAACTATGTCTGCTGAGGATTTGTTGACGGGAGGTAGACGAAGTCGGATCGTGATTTAGTACTGAATACTTCAAAAACACGTCATTCCGGCCCCCGAGCCGACAAGAGCGCAGCCACTGACGAAGTAAATCCAGGTACCGTTTCCAAGAAGCAATACGGTTAAGCCTCGTGTGACCGCCGCATGGATCTCCGCCTTCGCGGAGATGACGTATTATTTGGGGTTTTTATTCTCATACACGTCTCGCCTACGGCCTGCATTCCCCTCAAATTCCCATCTGCGCACATCAGCCTCCATCTGCGGATAAAAAAACCGCGGATAGCAGCCTTGTGCCATCCGCGGACGAAAAAACTCAGCACGTAAAAACAGCTACTGCTGACGCGTGCGGGATTTTTCGGACACCTCGCTGACGAGCTCGTTCACTTCGTGCTCGGCGTGGAGCGCCACGTCGGCCTGCGCCAGGATGCCCACACAGCGCCCGTCGTTGTCCACCACGAGTATCCGGCGGATCTGGTGGTCTTCCATACGATTGACGGCGTCACTCACGTTCGCGTCGGCGTTGATCGTGACGGTGTTTTTCGTCATGGCGTCCGCAGCCCGGGCCTCAAGCGGATTTCTTCCCGTGGCGATCAGGCGGGTCACGATGTCTCGGTCGGTGACGATCCCGATCGGTTTTCTGCTTTCCATCGACTCCACGACCGGGATGGCTCCGCAGTCGCAGTCCACCATCATCCTGGCGACTTCCTGTAGCCCGGTATCGGTCGTGCAGAACGTTGGGTTTGCCGTCATGATTTCATTTACACGCATAATCCTGCTCCTCTTGTCTATGTGGTTAACGGGAATGAACGCTTCCGGAAAGCCGTACGTATCCGCCGGAATGCCGGTACCTATCATTTTGACCTCACGGAGGACGCGTAGTTCACCCGGCTGCTAGGCAATTACTACCTGGTTACGACTCATGCCGTCTCGAGTCGTGACGAGCAGGGTCAGGAGGAGGTGGCCGCGTCGATCACGAGCTGGAGGAGCCGTCGGAAGTTCGGGTTGGCGGGTTCGAGCTCGATTAGCCTGGCCGCCAGGGGGCGGGCGAGGTGCGGCCGGCCTGTGTTCAGGTAAAGCGAGGCGAGGTTGGCCATGGGTTGCACCTCGTCAGGATCGAGCGATAAGGCTTTGAGGAAGTCCTGTTCGGCGCTTTCGAGATCGTTTAGAAGCACACGGGCAAATCCGCGGTTGTTGTAGGCCACGCTGAAGTTCGGGTTTGCCTCGATGATCCGGTCGTATATGGAGATGGCTGCCGTCAGCTCGTCGTTCGCTGCGTAGGCCTGGCCGAGCTTCGAGAGGAACCGAAGGTGGAACGGTGCGAGGCTGACCGCCCGGGTGTAGTAGCGGAGCGATGCCTCGAAGTTGCCCTCCTTGAAGTAGGACTCCCCGATTCGGTAAAGCAGCCAGGGATCCGTAATCGATTGCAGATCGAGGGTCGATGCCCGTTCGATGACCGACCGCGAGTCGCCTTGCAGGAACCACAGCCGGACGAGGGATGGCGTGAGCTCCTTCATCGTGTTTTCCGCCATCGCGCGTCGGAGGTACACCGCGGCCGAATCGAGGAAACGGGGCTGGCTGATGAACTGCTCGTAGAACGTCAGGTACCCATCGCCCAGCTCGCGTATTGTCGGATCCTTGTCGACCAGGCTTCGCAGCCCGAAGAACTCCTGCGTTGCGGCGACGTCGGCCGGTGAGAGCCGCAGGCCGGTTTCCGGATCCCGCGCGATCGTCTCTGTGTCCCCCGGCTGCCTGACCCGGATGTAGTGGTCCGTTATGCGGATGTGCGGGATGTCGATCGATGGTGTGAGCGGCATGTGGCACGCCACGCAGTTGTCGCCGTTTGCCAGCCGGACCGTTAAATCTTCCGTGCAGAGGTTATCGCGCTGCGGGGTGTGGCACGAGTTGCACGTGGCGTTCCAGTTGACCGTATCGGCGTCGACGTGGGGATTGTGGCACGTCACACACGTCAGAGGGTTGTAGGGGCTTTCTTCTGCCCAGGAAGTTCGGAAGCACTCGCTCATTTCGAGCCGGTCCGGGTGGGAGGCCATGATGAAGTGCTGGACGCTGTCCGCAAAACGCGGCCAGAAGACGTCGAGCGTCTCCGAGAGGTCGGTGCCGGGCCGAAAGTCGAGGAAGCTCTTGCCGTCTCTCAGGACCGCTGCGCCCTGCATGTGGCATCGCTGGCAGATGCTGTACTGTACATCCGGGTCGAGCCTGCGCGGGTTGACGATCGAGTAGTCGATAGCTTTGGTGGTATCGACCAGCCTTCCCGTGTTCATCCACTCGACGTGCAGCGCGCCGGGCCCGTGGCACTGCTCGCAATCGATCCCGTGCGGGACGTGGGAAAACCGATTCTCAGAGTTCTCGACGAACCCCGGCCGTGCATTGTGGCACGTCATACATTCGAGCGCAATGACGCGGTTGAACCGGCTGTTGCCTTCCTGAAAGCCGGGCGCAAGGTCCCACTTCCCGTCCTGCGTGTAGTACGTGACGGGCACCTGGTAGAGGTACCCGTTGACGTCCATGATGTGGGAGTTCGTGTGGTGCCCCGATCCGACGATGTAGTCGATCTGTTCGATCCGTTTGTGCACCGTGTCCCGGCCGGAGAGGCGATACTCCATCACGAAGAGCAGCGAGTCGCGGCGGAACGGCTGGTAATACAGGTTTTCCAGCGGGTCGTAGATGGGAGCCGGGTTGTTCCAGTCGGCGTGGCTGTTGGCGTAGGTGGCCGTTCGGAAGGATTGCCCCATCGCCGTCTGCATGTAGGTATCGTACTGCGGGATGTGGCAGTCCCGGCACGCTTCCTTGCCCACGTACTCGACGCCGGGGCGCGTGTTCAGGTAAGGGCTCAGGTCGCCGGCCTCTTCTGCAGGTCCCGAGTCTCTTTTCCCACAGGCGCCCAGCAACAGCACGAACAGGACGAGTGCAGTACCCAGTCTGTACTTCATGAACGGGTGCGGCTACGTAGAAACGGTCGAACGGGGTGAGTTGAATGAAACGATGCCGTGCGGCTGTCGCTCCGTTCTAGAATACACCCCGGTCCACGATCGGCAGACCCAATATACGTCAAATGTTGAAGCGATATCCCTGCCCGTAAACCGTCTGGATGTAGACCGGGTTGGAGGGGTCTGCTTCGAGCTTTTGCCGAAGCGACGCCATGTGACGGTCGATCGTGCGGGTGGCGATGTCCTGGTCGATACCCCACACCGCACTCAACAGTTGCCTGCGCGTGACCGTCTTCCCCCTGTTCTCGAGCAGGTACCGCAGCAGGTCGAACTCCATGACGGTGAAGTGGAGCGGATCGCCGTTTTTCGTGACCTCGTGCGTCGAGAAGTTCACCTTGACGTCGCCGATCACGTAAATGTCCATGGGCGCCTGCGAGGGGGGCAGCGTGCGCGACAGCACCGCTTTCACGCGGCTTGCGAGCTCGTCGACGTTGAACGGCTTCGTGATGTAATCGGCGGCGCCGAGCCCGAACCCCTTCAGGATATTCTCCTGCTCTCCACGCCCCGTGATCATCAGAACGGGCGACTCGATCCCCAGCTCCTGCGATTCGCGGAGCACGTCGAACCCGGTCTTTTTGGGGAGCATCACGTCGAGCAGCACGACGTCGTAGGGAGGCTTCTTTTTCATCTCCTCCAGGGCCTGTTCCCCGTCCGTCGCCAAAGTCGCTTCGAAGCCCTGTATTTCAAAATATTCTTTCAGCGCTAATCCGATGTCGGTATCGTCTTCAACGACGAGCATGCGTATGTTGGGCATGGATCCGGGCATAGGGATGGAGAGAAGGATGGATTACAGGGTCCGGGGGGCGCCGGTTCATTCTACTTCATTCGTCACAAAGAATCAACAATTGCAGGCCCCAAACGGCACGGGAACAGACTGATCGATTGGACGTGCTCCGGTCTCGCTGCTACAGACAAGCCTTCTCCAAATGGACACCCGCGCACTCCGCGACTTTGCCAACGAGCAGCTCAAAAAACACGGGCTGTACCGTCAAGGGTGGCGGTTCCGGTACGATCAGGCGAAGACGCGGTTCGGGTGTTGCCGGTACACCGACAAGCTGATCACACTCTCGCGTTACCTCGTCGAGCGGAACGACCCGTCGGAGTGCGAGGACACCGTGCTGCACGAGATCGCGCATGCGCTCGCAGGAAAGGGAGCCGGACACGGTCCCAGGTGGCAACAGGCCTGCCGGCTGACCGGTGCCAAACCGGAGCGGTGCTACGATAAGGAGAGCGTCAACCTTCCCGAGCCGGTATACTGGCTGGTCTGTCCCAACTGCAACGATCGCCAGCCGGCCTACCGGATGCCGCGTTCGGTGAGTGCGTGCCGGAAGTGTTGCCGGAAGTACAGCGGCGGCCGGTTCGACGAGCGCTTCCGATTTCGCGTCGTAGAAGCTTCGACTGGCCGGGACCTGACGCAGCACGCTTCGCCCGCCACACGAATGCCCCGTTACATCGGCGCGTGCCCTTCGTGTGGGAAAAAATACCACTTCTATCGAAAGCAGAACTTCAACAAGGCCTGCGGCGCATGTTGCAAGCAGTACTCGGGCGGCGCGTTCGATCCACGCTTCCGCCTCGTCATGTTCGAGGTCGTTCAGAAACGGTAGCAGCCATCGTTAGGACCGGGGCTGTGAGGTTAAAGCCGGTATCGTCACGGGTTCATCACGCGTGTGACGGAACAGCCGAAGAGTAGAAATGGTCGAACGAATATCGGTAAGTGAACACTTTTCAAATACCTGGAGGCTGCTCATGTCCTGGCTCGTCGTCTTTATCGTGCTGTTTGCCGCACTGGGCGGACTCTTTCTCATGCGATGGCTGATGCGGTCGGGCCAGGAGGAAGCCCGGGAACGTCGCCAAAGCACGCCTCACACGAATCCTGCGGTAACGGCCAGCAAGCGCCCATCACCGGAACGATCAGAGGCGGCTTAAACGTCGGTTCCGTCTTCGCCCCACTATCCCTCAGAACGTAAACCGCATCCCGACGAACGGCTCGAAGCGGCGTTGGACGAGGTAACGGGGCGATCCGTCCTCGGCATCGCCGAGGCGCTCGAACGTGTAGAGGGCGGTGATGTGCGCCCAGAAGGGGCCGGCCACGTTGTAGCTCGATTCGAAGACCAGCGACGTCTGGTCCCCGATGGGGCTGAAGAGGCTGAAGAAGCCGGTGAGCCCGCCCCGGTCGATCCCGGCGTTGAGTTGGAGCTTGTTCGGTACGTTCAGGAACAGGCGGAGGTGGTACTCGCTCAGGGACTGCGTGCCGTAGTGCCGCCGGAAGTAGTACCAGAACTCGAACCGCTGGAAGAACAGTACGCGCAGCTCGGTGACGAGGTCATTTCCGCCGAGCGCCCGCTCGAGCGTGACGCCTCTCAGGCGGTCCTGTCCCCCTTCGCTGAAGTAGCGGTCCGAGTCGACGATCCGGGCGCGGAGGTTGCTGACCGGGTAGAACGAGCCGATGTAGCCCGGGATGAAGTCTCTGCCGTTGTAAAACAGGGCCATCCGAAGGTTGAAGCGCATCAAGTCGATGAAGTTCGGGCTGTCGAGCGTCGCACCGAGGCCGAGGCCGGCGCCGTAGTGTTCGTACCAGGCAAAGCTCGCAAAGGGCGTCAGCGATATCGACCCCGAGCTGAGGGCGTCAAAACCGACGTCGATGTTGTAGGCCGTCAGCTCGGGCAAGCCCTCCGTGCGGGTCCCGAGGTCGGTCACGTAGCTGAAGCCGACTGTAAACGACTTCGTCCGAGGGTCCTGTGCCCGGAAAAGCGGTCTCAGGCCGATCCGTGCGCCGGCCGGGTTGTTGAGCAGGAGGTTGCCGGTGAAGGCCGTCAACGAGAAGAGGGGCACCTCGTACCGCATTTCGGCGCCGACCGTCCGGTCGTCCCAGGCGACGTATGTGTTGTAGAAGTTCACGAGGTGCCCCGGACCGAGGCGCATTCGCTTCAGGGGACCGATGCGCAGGTAAAACGGCGAGCTGGCGGGCGGATTGTACCGGATGAAGTCGATCGAACGGAGGATGTCGTAGGGTTCGTTGAAGTCCCGTTCGTAAAGCCCGTAGATGCCGGTGCGAATGGTCTGGTGCAGCCGTCCGGTGAACGATTTCGTGACGAAGTTTGCCGTGGCGTTGCCTGCCATGCGCCATTGCGCCCCGATGAGGGAGAAGCCGCCCATCACGTCGAGCGTGCTCTCGCGCTTCCACCACACCCGCTGGATCTGCTCTCGCGGGTCGTCGGCCGAGCCGAAGGGGTGCGGCTGGCTCGTAGCCGTCAAACACGGCGCGACGACGAAAACAAACAGGGCAACAGCCGTGACAGGTAAAGATCGGCTCTTTGGACGAGATTGTTTCGTAACAGGTATCCCGTTCACTGTCTACTTTTCTGCGACGTGAGTATGTTGCACCGCACTTCAGGCGGCAACGACGGGCGAAGGACGCCGCGATGCCGTTTCGGAGACTCAAGGTACGTTCTGTAAGCCCGTTTTCCTATGCAGCCCGTCGACTGGCTCATCGTTCTCATCTACATGATCGCGACCCTGGTGCTCGGGTTTTACCTCGCCCGCCGTGCATCGGGGTCGATGGAGGAGTTTTTCGTTTCCGGCCGTTCGCTGCCGTGGTGGCTGGCGGGCGCCTCGATGGCGGCGACGACGTTTTCGATCGACACGCCGCTCTACATAACCGGCGTCGTCGGCAACCGGGGCATCGCCGGCAACTGGGAATGGTGGTGCTTCGGCATCGGCCACGTGGCGATGATTTACTTCTTCGCCCGGCTCTGGCGGCGGAGCGAGGTCATAACCGACGCCGAGCTGATCGAGATCCGGTACGGCGGTCGGCCCGCCGCGGTCCTGCGTGGCGTCAAAGCGTTCCTTTTTGCGGTCCTCATCAACATGGTCCAGATCGGCTACGTCATGCTGGCCGCCGTAAAGGTGGTCGACGGGCTGGGGATCTGGGAATCACTCGGATTCGGGGAGGGAGACGAGGTGTGGGGGATGGACCCGAAGCTGCTGTCGGTCATCGGCATCTCGCTGCTCGTACTGCTCTACGCCGGTTTCTCGGGGCTTTGGGGCGTGGTTATTACGGACTTCTTCCAGTTTTTCCTGGGCCTCTTCGGCGCGATCATCGTGGCGATTTATGCCCTGTCCGACCCGGTGGTAGGAGGGTTGAGTGGCCTGGTCGAGAAAGCGCAGGCCCTCACCGAGTTCGACGTGCTTGCCTTCGTTCCGCTGACCCGCGTTGAAAGCGAGGCGGCAGGCGGCAGTCTATTCGGGTTTGCCTGGAGCACGTACGCAGGCATCTCGGCGACGACGTTTTTTGCCTACGTGTTCGTTCAGTGGTGGACCTTCAGGCGGTCGGACGGCGGGGGTGAGTTCATCCAGCGGCTTGTTTCAGCCAAAAACGAGGCCGAAGCGGAGAAAGCCGCGTGGTTCTTCAACATCTTCAACTACGTCGTCCGCACGTGGCCGTGGATTCTGGTAGCCCTGGCGGCCGTCGTGCTTTACCCCGACCTTTCGGATCGGGAGCTGGGCTATCCGAGGATGATGGTCGATTTTCTGCCGGTCGGCATACTCGGGTTGGTCGTGTCGTCGCTCGTGGCGGCTTTCATGAGCACGGTGTCGACGCTTATCAACTGGGGGGCGTCGTACCTGACGAACGACCTGTACCGGCGATTCATGAACCCGAATGCCACCCAGCGGCAGCTCGTCGTGGCGGGGCGCATCGCGTCGGTGGTGATCACCGCCCTCGGTGCGGTAGCCGCATTTTTTGCCGACGACGTGGCGACGGTCTTCCGGCTCGTCATCGCCATCGGGACGGGGCCGGGCGTCGTGCTCATCCTGCGCTGGTTCTGGTGGCGCATCAACGCCTGGGCAGAGCTGTCGGCGATGATAGCGGGATTCCTGGTCGGCGTCTTCACCACGCTCGTACCGGTTCTTACGATAGCGGATTTCGGCATCCGGCTTATGGTCATCACCGTGCTGACGGCCGCGGTTTGGGTGACGGTGATGTACCTGACGAAGCCGGAGTCGGAGGAGACGCTCGAAGCCTTTTACCGCAGGATCCGACCCGGTGGACCGGGCTGGCGGCGATTCCGTGAAAAGACCGGCCTGCAACCCACCCAGCCGCTGGCACTCGACATGCAGCGGGTAGCCGCTGCATCGGTGTTGCTGTTTTCCCTGATGTTCGCACTGGGCGCGGCGTTTCTCCTCCAGCCCTTAACGGCCGTGATCCTTACCGCACTTTCGGTCGTTTCATACGTGTGGCTGCACATGCTGAATCGGAGAGCACGCGGATCGCTGGTGGCGCTTGAAGTGCAGAAAGGCTAGCGAATCCCGTGCATACCAACATCCTTTACGTACTGGTGGTACGATATGGCGAGTTTTGAGGATTTACCCCTGCTTCCGCTGGGCAATGCGTTGTACCCTGGAGAGCGTATTCCTCTACACGTCTCGGAACCGCTGTTCAGGGAGATGATCGATCGGTGCATAGAGGATGAACTCCCGCTTGGCGTCGTCTTCATGAGGGACGGCAAGCTGGCCAACATCGGCTCGACGGCCTTGATCAAGCGCGTGCTCAATCGGTATGAAGATGGCAGGCTCGACATCCTGATCAGGGGTGAGGAACGGTTCCAGGTGGTCGATCTGTTTGGCAACAAGCCTTACCTGACGGCCAGCGCCGACCGTGTAGTCGAACCGGACGAGGAGCTCGACCAGACGCAGATAGAACGGGTCATCACGCAGCACATGCGTTTTCTCGAGCTGGCCGGGTACAAGGTGCGGCCGGCGGCGTACCAGGGTGTCCGGTACGTCTCGTTCGTCATTGGCGCCAATGCCGGCCTCGAGCCTGAGCAGAAGCAGAAGCTGCTCGAAACCCTATCGGAACGGGAGCGGATCGATTACCTGGCGCGTCACTTCGAAGACCTCCTGCCGCGCATCGAGCGCCAGGAAGACCTGCGCCGGAAGATAATGTCCAACGGGTACGATAAAGACGAGCTGCAAAGACTCACAGGAAACGAATAACACAGAAAAACCAGACGATTACCTGTAGATGACACGAATCGGGCCTTACACGCTTCACGTGATCGAGACGGGAAGGTTTGCACTCGATGGCGGGGCGATGTTCGGCGTCGTACCCCGGACCCTATGGGAGCGGCGCATCACCCCGGACGAGCGCAACCGGATACCGATGAACATGCGCTGCCTTTTGATCGAAAGCAGCGGCCGGCTCATCCTGGTCGATAGCGGCCTCGGCGACAAGTACGACGCCAAGTTTGCCGGTATCTACGCGGTCGACCACGAGCGGTACGATCTGCACCGCTCGCTTCGCACCGCCGGCTTCTCGGCCTCCGACGTCACGGACGTCGTGTTGACCCACCTGCACTTCGACCACTGCGGCGGCTCGACGCGTCGCGTCGGCGACCGGATCCTCCCGGCCTTCGAAAACGCGGAGTATTACGTGCAGCGGTCGCACTGGGAATGGGCGAAAAACCCGAACGTACGCGAACGTGCGTCCTTTCTCGAAGACAACCTGGCGCCGCTCGAAGCCTCGGGCCGCCTGCGTCTGCTCGACGGGGAAGGGGAGCTCTGGCCGGGCATCGAAGTCTTCGTGGTCAACGGGCACACCGAGGGGCAGCAGCTCGTCAAAATCAGCGGCGACGGCCGTACGCTCGTTTTCGTAGCGGATCTGCTGCCGACGTTGGCGCACCTGCCGATCCCCTGGGTGATGGCGTACGACGTGCGTCCCCTCGTGACGTTTGAAGAGAAAAAGAGCTTTCTGGAAAGGGGAGCAGCGTTGGGGTGGCACGTGATGTTCGAGCACGATCCGGTGGTGGAGGTGGCCACGCTGAAGAAAGGGGGGAGCAGGGTGGAAGCCGTCGAGCCGCGCCCCCTGCACGAGTTGTGAGCGGGATCGTATATTAGCCGCAATACAGCCTCACTTGCCCCATCAAGAACGTGTCACCCAGCGAAATGAACCCTTTTGCCGACCACCCTCCCGTCCTGCTCGTCATCGTCGAGCCCGACGTCGACACCCTGCGTTCGATCGAACACCAATTATACCGTCAGCTCGAATCCTGCGACGTCTTGCGGGCGGGCAGCGTCCGCGAGGCGTGCAGCCTGATCGAACGCGAGCCCGTCGAGATCGTCTTCGTCCAGCATTTTTTGCCGGACGGGACGTCAGAGGACATTCTGAAGTGGATTGCAGACCGGGGGTACGACGTGGCCGTCGTGGTTCACCTGAAGGATGAGCCCGAAAACGTGGCAGAACGGCTGCTGGAGATCGGCGCTGCGGGCTACGTACGAGAAGACGAACAGGGGGCCTATCTGAACACGCTACCGGTTCGGCTGCTGGAGCACCTCTATCACCACAACAGGCGTCGACGCGAGGCGATGGCGTCCGCACGGAGAAAGCAACAGGAGACCCTTCGCGCCATCCGGGCCACGGTGTCGCACGTCTACCACGAGATCAATAACCCGCTCTCGATCGTCTCGGGCAATGCGCAGCTTTTGATCGAGCTCGGGCAGGCGATGGACCTCGACGAGGATCTGCTCAACCCGATGCGAGACATCGAGTCGGCCAGCCGGCGCGTGAACGAGCTTCTCAGAGAATTTGCGAAGATTCGATCGATGGTAGGGGCCGAAACTGACAATAACAAGCCGATTTATGATTGAACACCCGGAACACGGCGCCGGGTCGGTGCTTTAACCGTCCGGCGTTTGTCGGGTAAGCCGTTTGTGCTTGCTTCTGTGCGGAATCCGTGGTATCATTTGCCCAGGTTTACCTTTTCATCTCCTGTCTGCCTATTGCACTGAACCGTTACGAACCGGACCTTTCGGGTCCTGCGGGCTGATCGATACAGCCGTATTTCGGGACATATTTGTACTCGTAACTTGATTCATGTGCGAGCCTTTTTGCAGGTTCTTCCGCTTTTTCGTTACCGTCCTGTGCCTGTTCGTCCTTTCTCGCGTGAGTAGCGCCCAGGTTGCCGACGTGCGTACGGTCGAAACGCTGGCGGATGGCTTCGTCGTCGAGGTTACGGCGTCCTGGCCGCTTCCACTGGCAGCCGCGGTCGATTCGGCCCGGGCAAGCGCGCTTTCCGAAGGCGCCGTGATGGCCGTATCGAGCAGCCTTTTCAGTGTTTCCGAGACGTTCGAGCTGCCGGGCTCCATCACGCCGCTCGTGCAGCTGACGGCTTCGGACTTCGACGAGGTTGATCTCCCATTCGCCGCGGGCGCCGACTCGGTGGCCGCGTGGCTCAATCAGCCACCGGTCGAGGTGGTGGCGCTCGGCGTGTTGCGGAAGCGTCCGACGGCGACAGTTGGATTCCGCCTCGTGACCTACGACGAAGCGAGGGGCGTTCTGCGGCGGTACCGGCGTATGCTCGTGCGGGTGAACTTCGGGGCGGCGGGTGCGGCGAACGGCCTGGACGCAGCCGCCAAAACGTTCGCCCCCTCGGACAATCCCCACCTGAACGTCACGCGGAGCGTGCTGGCGGACGGCACCGTCTTCAAGATTCCCATCACGACGGAAGGCGTTTACCGGATCGATCGCGCGTTGCTCTCGTCCATACTGAGCCAGGCCGGGCTGTCGGTCGATGCAATCCGGCCCGATCAGATCCGCATCTACGGCAACGGAGGCGCGCCGCTGCCGGCCCTCAACTCGGCGCCCCGGCCAGCCGACCTGATCGAAAATCCAATTCTCGTACGTGCGAGCGGCAACTCGTTCACCGAGCTCTTCTTTTACGCCGCTCCCACATCCGGCTGGACCTACAACACCACCACCGGAGAATGGGAACACTACATCAACCGATTCTCGAACACGAACTACTATTTTCTCAAGATTGACGCCGAGGTGGGGACGCCGAAGCGGCTGGTTTCCGAAGGTTTCCCATCGCTACCGGGGGCAAAGCGGATCAACCGCACGACGGGCCGCCACTTCGTCGAGCCGGAAGAGGTGCTCTGGAACGACGAGCACGCCAGCGGGCTGACGTGGGTGAGCCGGCAGATCCGGAGCGGGCAGTCCATCCAGATCCTCGATGGGGCAGCCCTGCCGGGGCTCACCTCGGGAGAAGCGATCGTTCGCGCACGGATAGCGGCTAACACGAACCCTTCGACGCCCGTCCGGTTCGAGCTCAACGGTGCAGTGCTCGGTGACATCACTGCGCCCCCGGTCAACCGGGGCGCGCGTGAGGTGCCCGCGGCTAACCCCGCTGAGGCCCGGTTTGTCGGACAGATTTCGGGTGGGCCGGTAGACCTCGTCATGACGTTGCAACCGCGCATCAACGAGCCGCAGGCGGCGCTGGACTGGGTTCGCCTGCTCTACCCGCAGGCGCTGACGGCCGTCGACGGCTACCTCCGGTTTGCCACGCCGCCGGGACAGGTCGGGCCATTCGAGCTGGCGCTGAGCGGGTTTTCACAGGAGCCCGTCGTGCTGGACGTCACCGATCCCGGCAGCATCCGCATGCTCGGTGTGAATGCCTCGGGTGGGACTTACCTGGTCCAGGTGGAGGCGAACGATCCGGCAAGGCCGCGCGAGCTGGTGGCGTTCGTGCCGCAGGCAACCCGCGCGCCCGAGTCGTCAAGCCGCGTGGCGCCACAAAACCTCCACGGCATCCAGACCTTCCCCGACTTCGTCATCGTCGCGCCGGACACGTTCAGGACCTTCGCCGAAGAGCTCGCTGAAATGCGGCGGAAGGAAGGGCTCGAAGTCGAGGTCGTTGACATCGAACAGATCTACAACGAGTTTTCGGGCGGCCTCGTCGACATGCGCGCCGTGCGCGACTACTTCCGCTTCCTCTACGATCGGGCGCCCAACGACGCATCGATGCTTCGCTACGCCCTTCTTTTTGGCGACGGGCACTATGACTACCGTGAGATCACGAATCCCCCGTTCCGAAACTGGATTCCTCCATACGAATCGCTCGAGACGTTCCATCCACTCCAGTCGTACGCGAGCGACGACTATTTCGGCCTGCTCGACGAAAACGAGGGGATTTGGACGTGGGGATCGGACCTGTCGGTGTCGAGCGAGCGAATGGACATCGGGATCGGGCGTCTCACGGTCCAGAGCGCGGCTGACGCCCGGATCGTGATAGACAAGATCAAACACTACGAAAGCCCGGAAACGTTCGGCGCGTGGCGCTCGCGCTACACCTTCGTCGCCGACGACGCCTACAACACGCTCGCCGCGACGAACCAGGACAGCGACCTGCACGTGCAGAACGCTGACGTCGTCGCGGAAGAAGTGAAGCAACGGTACAGCCCGATCAATCTGAACAAGATTTACGCCCCGTCCTATACGCGTGTGTTCCAGAACGGGTGGCGCATCCCCGGGGTCGAGCGGGACATCCAGGCGGCCATCGAAAACGGCACGCTGCTGATCAACTACAGTGGGCACGGCGGTGAGGACGGCCTCGCGCAGGAGCGGATCTTTACGGTCGAACATGCGCAGCGGCTTCAAAACCGAGATCGCCTGTCGGTTTTCGTTACCGTCACGTGTTCGTTCGGCCGGTGGGACATGACCGACGAGCAGAGCGGCGGCGAGGTGCTGCTGCTCAACCCCAACGGCGGCGCCGTTGCCCTGCTGACCACCGTCAGGACGGTGTACACGTCGGCAGCGATCAACTCGCTCAACGTCGGCCTTAACCGCGCGCTGAACCAGGCCCTGTTCAGGCGCGACGAGACCGGCCGGCCGCAACGATTCGGCGACGCGTACCTCGAAGCGAAAAACACTCAGGCCGGGCTCCAGAGCAACAACCGTAAGTTCAGCCTGATCGGCGACCCCACGATGCGGCTTGGTCTGCCGGGGAACGAAGCCGTCATAACTGCGATCAATGACAGTTCGCTCACTTCGGGGCCCGTGCAGATGAAGGCTCTCGACCGGATGAAGATCCAGGGGGAAGTACGCCGCGTCGACGGTACACTTGACAATTCGTTCAACGGCCAGGTCAACGTGACCGTTTTCGACGCCGAACGAAACGTCATGCTTCCCTACCAGCGCCACATGCCGACGCCTTACTATACGATCCGTGAGGACCTCGTATGGAGGGGGGACGTCGACGTTCGTGACGGCCGGTTCGAAGCGCATTTCGTCGTGCCGAAGGACATCTCGTACAGCAACCGCCCCGGCCGAATCTCCGCCTACGCCTGGAACGACGAAACGCACGCGCTCGGCTATACCGACAGCCTGATCGTGGGCGGTTCGTCCGCCACCCCACCCGACGACAGCCAGGGGCCGGTCATCTCGTTCTTCATGAACGATACGACGACCGCTTTCGTATCGGGCGCCCTCACGACGGCGAGGCCCGAGCTCATCATCAAGCTTGAAGACGAAAGCGGCGTCAACACCGTTGGAGCCGGAGTAGGCCACGAGCTGCTCCTCGTGCTCGACGACGACGAGCAAAACGCGGTCGACGTCAGCTCTTTTTACCAGAGCGAGCAGAACTCTTACCAGCGTGGCGTCGTTCGCTACCCCCTCGCGCAGCTTGCCGAGAGCCGGGGAAGCGGCGGGCTCACGCCGGGCCTCCATACCGTACGCGTCAGGGCGTGGGACGTGCTGAATAATTCGAGCACGGCTTCCGTCGATTTTTACGTGTCGGACAGCGAGGAGCTCGTGCTTAGGAACATTTACAACTACCCGAACCCGACGTCGGGTGAGACGCGGTTCATCTTCGAACACAACCAGCCGGCCGGCGTGCCTGCCCGGATCCAGCTGAGGATCTACACACTCTCAGGGCGGCCCGTACGGACCATCGAGACCGAGGAGGCCCTGCCCTCGGGCGTGATGCCTGCCGGCCTCGTGCAGATCCCGTGGGACGGCCGCGACGAAGATTTCGACGAGCTCGCCACAGGGATTTACCTGTACAAGCTCCGCGTAGAGATAGAAGCAGCAGAAGGCGAACGCCAGGTATCCGAGCACATCGAGAAACTGGCCATCATTAGGTGAATTGAAATGGAATATCAAGTGATCGATTCGAAAACAACAAGCAGGAAAAAAATGGATTCCACGAAGTCCGGCATCCGGGCCGCACGTTTTCCCGGCCTCAAAGTATCGATGGTGCTTCTGGCCCTCCTGGTCGTCGCGACTGGTTTCGTACGCCAGGCGCAGGCGCAGATCGGCGGTGCAGCCGTCATCTTCCTCATGATCGAGCCGGACAGCCGCTCGGCCGGCATGGGCAACACGGGCGTCGCGACGGCCGACAACGCCTACGCCATTTTCTGGAATCCGGCGGGCCTTGCGTATCAGCGCGGCATCGAGGCTTCGCTGACGCACTCGAACTGGCTCCCCGAGTTCAACGCAGGCCTGTACTACGAGTACCTGGTTGGCAAGTACCACCTCGACGGGTGGGGCACGTTCGGCGCGCACATCACCTTCCTGAACCTCGGTGAGCACCAGTACATGGACGCACAGGGCAACCACATCGGTGACTTCCGGTCGTACGACCTGGCCGCCGGCGCCTCGTACGCGTTCAACGTGACCGATAACCTGGCGCTCGGCTTGAGTGGCCGCCTGATCTACTCGAACCTCGCGCCGGGCGTCAAAGTGGGCGCGCAGGAAACGAAAGCGGGCGTGTCGACCGGCGTCGACCTCGGCCTCCTCTACCGGACCAGCCAGTTCGATCTGGGCGGCGTGGGGACCACCTTCTCCGCCGGATTCAACCTGGCCAACATGGGCCCGAAGATCCAGTACTCCGACAGCGACCAGGCCGACCCGATCCCGACCAACCTGCGGTTCGGCTACGCCTTCCAGTTCGAGCTCGACGACTACAACAAGATCACGATCGCGAACGACTTCACGAAGATGCTGACGCACACGGAGGTCGATACGGTGGCGGGGATCTCGAAGTCCGACCCGTTCTACAAGGCGATCTTCTCGGCTTGGCAGCCGATCGAGGTCCGCTCGACGGCGTTCAACCAGGAAGAGGAGATGAAGACGCTGAGCGTGATCGACCAGCTCATCATCGGCACGGGCATCGAGTACTGGTACGACGACACGTTTGCCATCCGCACGGGCTACTTCTACGAGAACCCCTACAACGGCAACCGGCAGTTCCTGACCTTCGGCGCGGGTTTGCGCTACAACATCGTCGGGGTTGATTTCTCGTATATTTACGCGCTCGAAGAGGACCACCCGCTTTCAGAGACGATGCGGTTCTCGTTGTTGCTCAACCTCGGCCGCAGATAGGATGCGTTTGTTTATCCAGGGATCAGGCCGCAGAGGAAGTAAAGCTCCGTGACTCACATGGCGTCCCGACGTGATCCGGACTCGCGGTTTCTTTGCGGCCTGATCCTGTTTCTCCTCCTCATCACACCCCGAATCAGCAGTGGCCAGGCGGCCCTGTCCGGCGAAGCCGTACGGCTTCGCCGCGCGCTTTCGTCCGTACAGGTCCCGCCGTCGCCGCAGTCACCCGCGGTGGGGCACTACGACGTCGTAGCCCTGCGCGTCGAGTTCCAGCCCGACACGTCGGTCTATACAACCGGTACGGGCGTGTTCGACGGCCCCCTCTTTGACGACCTGTCCCCCAGGATCGACCCGCTGCCTCACGATGCCGCCTACTTCGAGGCGCACCTGGCTTTCCTTGCGGATTACGTCGCGAAGGCTTCGGACGGAAAAGTCACCGTAACGACGCATCTCATCCCGGAGGTCGTCCGACTGCCAAAGGCTATGTCGGCGTACAGCCCTACGGGGCCGGCGTCGGAGAGCGACGCCGAGCTCGTCAAGCTGGCGCGCCTGCCCGCCGAGGCGTGGGCGCTCGCCGGCGAGCAGAGCGCTTTCAACGTCTCGGGACTCGATCCCGCGAGGACGGCTTTTGTTATTTTCCACGCGGGCGTGGGGCGCGACCTCGAGCTGACCGGCACGACGCTCGACCGCACCCCCGAGGATCTCCCCTCGATTTTTTTCAGCTCTGAGGCATTGAACCGGCTGCTGCCGGGCACGCCGATTCGTTTCAAAGGCCTGCCGGTCGAACAGACGATCCTTTTGCCGCGCACGGAGACCCGGCGGGGCCTCAACCCGATCACCGACGAGCCCTTCCTGGCCGAGTTTTCGATCAACGGCATGCTTGCGGCGAGCTTCTTCAACTTTCTCGGCGTCCCGGACCTGTTTGACACCGAAACCGGGCAGAGCGTGATCGGGCCGTTCGGCTTGATGGACCCCCTGGGCATCTTTGCATACAACGGGCTCTTTCCGCCGTTGCCCTCGGCGTGGACGCGCCACTACCTCGGCTGGGCGGAGGCCATCGAGCTGACCGGCAGCGAGGAGGTGGAGGTCGCGCTGCCTGCGGTTTCGTTGCCCGGAGGGCAGGATCTCGCCCGCGCCTGGATCTCCGACACCGAGTACTTCCTGGTCGAGAACAGGCACCGTGACCCCGACGGCGACGGCCTGACCCTGCGGGTCTGGAAGGACGGCCAGGTGGTCGAGCAGCACATTGAAAACGGCGACGAAAGGTTCAACAGCGCCACCGTGGAGGGCTTCGTCGGGGGCGTCGTGATGGGGGCGAGCGATTACGACTGGGCGCTCCCCGGCGGGCTCGACGAAAACGGAAACGCCCTGCTCGGCGGCATGCTCGTCTGGCACGTCGACACCCGCGAGTTTGCCGAAAGGCTTGGCCGCAACGCGCTCAACACGCACGGCGGATACCGGACGATCGACCTCGAAGAGGCCGACGGCGCGCAGGACATCGGGTTTCCCTCGACCGGCCTGTTTGGCGCCCAGGTGGAGATCGGCAGCCCTTTCGACTTCTTCTTCCAGGGCAATCCCGTCACGGTGGAGACCCAGTTCGGCGGGCGCGTAACGCTCTACCGTAACCGGTTCGGTCCGGACACCTATCCCAACAGCCATTCCAACGGCGGCGGCCCGAGTTTCGTGGTGCTGGAAGATTTCTCCCTGCCAGGCGCGACGATGACCTTCACCTACCGCCTTGAAGCCGGCGAAGCAGGCGCCGAACCCCTCGCACCGCTCAGCATGGTGCAGCTCACGGCAGAAGCCGGATCCGACCTGACCGTGTTTCCATTCGACAACGGCCGCAAGCTCGTGGTGGCGACCGGAAGGAGGAAAACCGAGGACCCCTCGGTCGTTCTGATTGATGCAGTAGAAGGGCAATTCGTCGCCGAATTTCGGGGTAACGTCGTTGCGAACGCCATTGAGCTTGCCTCTGGCGAACCCCTGATCGTCGTGCAGGTCGGCCGGCAGCTATCTTTCGTTTCGTACGCGGGCGCGACCACGTTTGAAATCCTCTACAGGCAAGAGCTGCCCGACGGTTACACGGTCCATCCGCACCTGACGCGTATCGGTGAGCAGGTTTATCTGCATCTGGTCTGTGACGGGGCGGCGTGCAGTTTGGGTGAGACACTTGTTTATCGGTACGACGTTGCGGCAGGGGAGCTTTCCGCCGTGGACACGGATTTTCCTGAGCCGGTCTATGGACTCGCTTCGGACGGCGAAAACCTCATTTTAGTCGGCTCCAGCCGCGCCACGGTGACGGGAGCAGGCACGACGTGGACGTACACGCCCGTACCCGGCATCGAAGAAGCGATCCCCGTGTTCGGCAGGGACCGGTCGGGCCTGGTCGGCTTTGTACCGGGAGAGGGGACAGGGGGGTTTCTCCTGGCGGACGGAAACGTTGTCGCGCTTGACGCTGGCGTCGGCGCTGCTCCCGTGCTGGCGGACCTCGACGGCGACGGCCTGCTTGACGTGTTGGGAAGCGACGGCGAGCGCCTCGTGGCGTACACGCAGGGCGGCGCCGTGGTTGCGGGCTTTCCCATTCCGCTTCGGGGCGTGGTCAGCCAGCCGCTGGTTTTCGAAAACGACGCCGGTACGCCGGTCGTGATCGCCTCGTCGCTCGACGGGTACGTCCATGCGTTCGAAGTCGGCGCACGCAGGGAGCTTCCGGGTTTCCCGCTCGCTTCGGGCCCTTCACAGTCAACCCCGACGCTCCGGGGAGACACGCTTTACGCGGTGTCCGTCAACGGCTCACTTTCCGCCTGGCGAATTGAAAATACCGGGAAGGTGATCTGGGGTCAACGCTATGGAAACGCGAGGCATACCAGCTTCGTTAGCCTGGAGCCCGATTCCGGAGCGCCGGTTTCCGGGGACGGCCTGATCGTCACGAGCGAGACGTACAACTGGCCCAATCCTGTGCGGACGGGAGAGACGAATCTCCGGTGTATGGTTACACGGAATGCGCGTGTGGAGTTTACGATCGTCGACCTGGCAGGGAAAAGGGTCGGGCGCGTCGACGCCGGGGAGGTTCGTGGAGGCGTGCCGGTCGAGCTCCTGTGGCCGACGGACGCGCCGAGCGGGTTGTACGTCGTGAAGGTGACCGCCACCGCCGACGGCGACACCGAGTCCCGCCTGTTCAAAATGGCCATTATTCGTTAGACGCCGCCACAAGCAACCGTGTCAGCAGGGAAAAACATGAATCGATTGGACTGGATCCGGTGGTTGCTTTTGCTCGTCGCGCTGACGGGGCCGGCGACGTACCGGGCGGCGGCTCAGGTGCTTCCCTCGGATTACGACTATCCACGCTCGGGGCTGGACTGGTACACGATCGAAACCGAACACTTCAACGTCATCTTCCACGCCGATTCCTCGGGAAGGGGCAGCAGCCGTACCGCGCAATCGGTAGCCCGGATTGCGGAAGAGATCTACGGCCCCATCACGTCCCTCTACGAATACGAGCCCGATACGAAGGTCTCATTCATATTGAAGGATTTCGAGGACTACTCGAACGGCGCCGCTTACTTCTTCGACAACAAGATCGAGATCTGGGCGCCCGCGCTCGACTCCCCGTTGCGCGGCGATCACAACTGGCTGCGGAACGTCATCACGCACGAGTTCACACACATCATCCAGGTCCAGAAGACGATGAAGGCAGGGCGGCGAATGCCGTTCCTCTACTTCCAGCTCATGGACTACGAGGAGGTCAAGCGCCCCGACGTGCTTTACGGGTATCCCAACGTCATCGTGACCTACCCTATACCGGTGCTGAACAACCCTGCGTGGCTCGCGGAGGGAACGGCGCAGTACCAGCGGACCGGTCTGCACTACGACACGTGGGACACGCATCGCGACATGCTGCTGAGGACGCAGGTGCTGGCCGGCAAGGAGCTCTCCCTCGAAGAGATGGGAGGGTTCTACTCGCACACGAGCCTGATGCGCGAGGGTGTTTACAACCACGGGCATGCCTTCACGCGGTACATTGCCCGGCGGTTTGGAGAGGACGGCCTGCGGCGGCTCAGTGCGTCACTTGGCAAGTGGAAGAACTGGAACGTCGAGCGGGCTTTCAAGGACGCTTTCGGTATACGCGGGGATAAGGTGTACGACGACTGGATGACGACACTGCGGAAGCAGTACGAGACCAACACGTCGGCGATCCGCGCGCAGCCCGTCGAGGGTGACCTCGTGGAGGCCGAGGGGTTCTTCAATTTTTACCCCCGTTTTTCACCCGACGGCAGGCGGCTCGCCTACGTATCGAACCGGAAGGAGGATTTCAGCCGTACCGCGCTGTACGTGCTGGATCTGGAGACGGGTGAGCTGGCCGAGCACTTTCTCGAAGGTTTTGCCGCTCACGCGCCCGTTTACACGTGCAGCTTCGGCCACCGCATCGTGCCCGTCGTGGGAAATGGCATCAGCTGGCACCCCGACGGAGGCCGGATCGTCTATTCGAGGACCCGCGACACCCGGTACGGTTACTACTACGCCGATCTGTACGCTTACGACTTCGGCACGCGCAAGTCGACGCGCCTCACCTACGAGCAGCGGGCGAGCATGCCCGCGTATTCGCCCGACGGCGCTGCTGTCGTCTTCGTGACGCAGGGGGACGGTACGACCAACCTGGCGCTTTACGACGCCGTCTCCGGGGACGTAAAGCCGCTCACAAGCTTTGAAGACGGCCGGCAGGTGTCCGACCCCGTGTGGCATCCCTTGGGCGAGTGGATCTACTTCGCCATGTTCAGCGGGCAAAGTCGGGACCTCTACCGCGTACGGCCCGATGGCACGGGGCTCGAAGCCGTCAGGGCGACGGAGGCCGACGAGCGCTCGCCGGCGATCGATCCCACCGGCACGTTCCTGTACTTTTCGTCGGACGCTTCGGGCATCTTCAACCTGTACCGGGTGCCGATCGAAACTGCTGATAACGAGCCTGAACGGCTGACGAACGTGCTCGGGGGCGCCTTTATGTCAGACGTCAGCCCGGCTGGACGCAAACGGATAGCGTACGCTCACTATCAGTGGGACGGCTACAAGATCGCGCTTCTCGACCTGGACGGAACATCGGGCGCGGTGCCCGACCTCGCCTACACGCCCCCGGAAGTGCTTCAGAAACCGGTGCAGGACAGCGTAGAGACCTTCGCGTGGGCGGACCTGAACACGCGTGACGAGCTCGACGTCCGCGCGCTATCCGGCGAGTCATTGGCGACCCTGCGTACCGAAGGGCGCGTGGCCGTGCCTGAAGAGGATGAGCCGAAGCTCGAAGCCGAGCGGTACCGGAGCCTTTTCACCTCGTTCAGCGTGTATCCGGTCTTGCGGTTCGATCAGTACGTCGACCGGCAGCGCGGCCGACTCGACGCGAGCCTCGGCCGCAGGTCGGCAGGGGAGACCCTGCTACGGAATACCAAGGTCGGCGCCTACGTGTCGTCGCGGGAGGTGCTCGAAGGGTTCAGCATGCTCGGCGGGTTGCTCGTCTCGCCGGCGTCCACCGACGCCGAATCGCTCGGCGGGTTCGTTGCGCCGTCCAACCTGCTCGACCTCGAACGCGATGCCTTCCTCCAGTTCGACTACAAAAAAGGCTTCGGTTTCATCCCGCAGCGTTGGTCGCCCCAGTTCTCCGTGGAGGTGTACAACATCCGGAGGAACGTCGAGAGTGGGCTGTCGATCGAGGAGTTCCCCTGCACCGCCTGCTACCCCGACACGACGTACACGGACCTCGCGTACACCCTGTTCGAGGCCGACCTGATCGCCCGGAGCAAGGTCAACCGGTCGACCCTCCTCGAGGTCGGTTACCGGTACAGCCCCTATCGCGTGACGACCGATCGGTTCTTCTCACGTGAGGCGAACATGACGATCGCGGAGTCGTCGCAGAAGTACTACATCGGCAAGGCGTTGTGGCTCAAGGCGTACTTCGACCTCCGGCTGCCGCACCGAGACGAAGACGTCATCCCTGAAGGTCTGCGAGCCGAAGCGACCTTCGAGTACGAGCCCGGGCGGTTGCTCGACCGGTTTGACATCAAGGACGGTATGCTCGTGCCGCTCTACGAGCAGTTCAACAACCGCAGGCTCATCCTTGACACCCGGTTCGGGAAACGCCTGCCGGGCAGGATCAACGGCGGCGCGCACGGCATCGGCATCCGCCTCCGGGGGAGCACGATCCTCGGCGGTGAGGTGGACAGCTTCTTCAACGATTACGTAGGCGGGTTGATCGGCGCCCGTGGGTACCCGTTCTATGCCCTGGGCGGGAACGAAACGCTCTGGCTCCAGGCATCGTACCTGCTGCCGATCGTGCCCCGCGTGAACCGGCAGCTACTCTTTCTGTACGTCGACAAGGTGTATGCGCGACTCTACGCCGACGCCGCCTACGCGTGGAGCGGGGCGTGGCCCGGGTTGGACGCGGCGAAAAAGGACGTTGGAGCAGAGCTCCGCGTGGGAATCGGATCGTTCTACCTTCTGCCCACGGCGCTGTTCGTCAGTGCGACGTACGGGTTCGACGCCTTCGACTTCAAGCTCGACGACGGCTTCGTCACGCCTGAGGGCAGGACGACCGTGCCCTACGGGAAGGAGTTGCAGTGGCATTTCGGTATCTTGTTCTCATTCGATCTCTGAGTCTAACGCGACGGATTGGGTATGGACAGCAGCTTCTACGTTCTGGCGGCGCTCGTTATGATGGCGATCAGCGCGGGCTTTCTCTACGCGCTGCTCCGTCATCGTAAGCCCGTGAGGCCTGAAGGTCCGCTCGAGTGGATGGCAACCGTTCTCTCATCCCTGCTATTTCTGACGGCTACGGCGCTGCTCGTCATTGCTCTGAATCCGCCTGAACCAGCCGTCAGCACGGCGGCCGTGAGCAACACGCCGGAGGTTCGTCCGGACGAGCTCGACCGGCCTGCGCCGGATTTTGCGTTCCGTCGTGTGGCGGACGAAAGCGAGGCGAGGCTTTCCGGGCTCGAGGGGAACGTCGTCGTCCTGAACTTCTGGGCGACGTGGTGCGCGCCCTGCCTTCAGGAGCTGCCCGAGCTGAACAGGCTTCAGGAGGCGTATAAGGATCAGGGGGTCGTCGTCCTGACCGTGTCGGACGAGCATCGGCTGGATCTACTCGCTTTTTCACAGGAGCACCAGATCGAGACCCTGAGCGCTTACCTCGACGATCCCGCGCAGCTTCCCGATCCGTTCAAGCGCACGCTTGCCGTACGCCCCACGAGCTACGTCATCGACCGGGACGGCATCATACGCGACTTCATGGTAGGCGCCGGTGACTTCAGCACGTTCGAAAAGGCCATCCAGCCCTATTTGTAACCAGTTTTATCAGTACGTACATGTCCGACCTCAGACGCGTCTCGTTCCTTTTCCTGCTTCTCATTCTGATTCTGTCGACGCCCGTTGCGAGGGCGGGTGAGGGCGGTCCGGAGCAGCGTGCTGCGTCGCTGAGGTCCTCGATCCTGTACGGTGCGGACACCGGCGCCGTCGAGATGGCGGGTAGTCGGAACATTCCGCTCGCGTTTGGCCTTTCGGCTGCCGTTCCGGGGTTGGGGCAGGCCTACAACGGCCAGTGGGTCAAAGCGGCCGTCGCCGTGGCACTCGAAGCGGCTTTCATTGCGGGCTATTTCAACTACCGAAGCCGGGGTAAGGACGCCGAAGAGGCGTACAAGGCGTACGCCCACGCCCACTGGAGCCCTGCCCGCTACGCCGAGTGGCTCGAGGACTACTCGGACTGGCTCCCGGCAACCGAAAGGGCGGAGATCAACGTTCCCTCCGGCATCGACTTCACCAATCCGGACGGCTGGACGGCAGAGCAGCGGAGCGCCGTGCGGAACCTCTTCGACCAGATCCGGGCTGTCGAAGGCGACGTCTACCACCCGGAGACCGGGGCGGCGTTTTCCCACAAGCTCCCTTACTTCGCCGAACAGCAGTACTACGAGCTGATCGGCAAGTACTATCAGTTTGCGCCCGGATGGGACGATTACCCCGAGTGGGTGGGTGAGGACGGCTACAACAACGCCATCGACCCCGAACGGACGGGACCCGGCTATACGAAGCCCAACATCCAGGGGCGTTTCCTCGAATATGCACGCGACCACGCTCACGCGAACGATCTGCTTCGGAACGCTTCGCGCATTTCTGCCCTCATCGTGGTGAATCATCTGGTGGCGGCCATCGATGCGGCGGTCTTCGCCAAGCTTCACAACGACCGGCTCTCCACACAGATCAGCCTGAGCCATGACCCCGTTAGCGGCACACGTCCGGTCGCAAGCCTGCGCCTGACGCTGTAGCGCTTCACGATCGTTTTTGTATCTTTGCGGGTGTTCGTTCATTTCTCCCGACCGCTCAAGCATCGATGCCGTGGTATAAAAAGCTACACTGGCAGATCATTACCGGGCTTATCCTCGGCCTGCTCTTCGGCATCGTGGCCGCGTGGCAGGGATGGGGCGCCTTCACCCGCGACTGGATCGCGCCCTTCGGGACGATCTTCCTCAACCTGCTCAAGTTCATTGCCGTCCCGCTGATCCTGGCCTCGCTGATCACCGGAGTCGCGTCGCTGTCTGACGTGAGCAAGCTCTCCCGGATCGGGGGGAAAACGATTGCGATTTACCTCGCAACCACGACGATCTCGGTGCTGATCGGGCTCACGCTCGTAAACGTGATGAAGCCGGGTCGGACGGTCCCGCCCGAGATGCGGGAGCGCCTGCAGGCGACGTACCAGAGCGCAGCAGAGCAGAGCGCACAGCTGGCAGAGCAGGCGATCGAACGGGGACCGCTTCAGCCCCTCGTGGACATCATCCCGGAAAACGTGATCGGCGCCGCATCTGCCAACGCCAACATGCTCCAGGTCGTCTTCGTGGCGATCTTCATGGGGATCGGGCTCCTGCTCATTCCCCGTGAGAAGGCGCGACCGGTCATCGATTTTTTCGACGGTCTGAACGCGCTCGTCATCAAGCTCGTCGAGCTGATCATGCGCATCGCACCGGTGGGGGTGTTTGCACTCCTTGCCGGCACGATCACGTCCATCGCGCAGGATAACCTGGGTCAGATCGTCGAGCTTCTGGCGGCGCTCGGGTACTATTGCATCGCGGTGGTCCTCGGACTCGGGCTCCACACGTTCCTCACCTACCCGCTGATCCTGAAGTTGATGAGCCCGATGTCGCCGCGCTTTTTCTTTACCGGTATCGCGCCTGCGCAGCTCGTGGCGTTCTCGACCTCGTCGAGCGGGGCTACGCTACCGGTGACGATGGAGTGTGCCGAGAAGAACCTGGGGGTTAACGAGGAGATCTCGTCGTTCGTGTTGCCGCTGGGGGCGACGATCAACATGGACGGTACCGCGCTTTACCAGGCCGTGGCTGCGGTGTTCATTGCGCAGACGCTCGGACTCGGGTTGGACGTCGGGGCGCAGATCACCATCGTGCTGACGGCCGTGCTCGCTTCGATTGGCACCGCCGCCGTCCCGAGCGCCGGGATCGTCATGCTCGTCATCATCCTCGAATCGGTGAACGTCCCGGCAGCCGGCATCGCCCTGATCCTCGGGGTTGACCGTATCCTCGACATGCTCCGCACCGTGACGAACGTAACCGGCGATCTCACAGTATCCGTCATGATCGCCTCCACCGAAAACGCGCTGGCGATGCCCGTCGGCGCTGAAAAAATCTATCCCTGACCGGAAGCTGGTGTCCTACATTACACCCGCACGACTAATACTTCCCGTACTGTTCGGCATGCTCTCCATTATGCCGGCCGCCGGGCAACCGGCGGAGCGGCAGCTATTCTCGGAGGAGTGGAGAGACGGGTGGATTCCGTCGGATTTCAGCCGGCCCGGCGAGGTAGTGTTTACCGATACTGCCGTCGTGCTGCACGCGGGCGATCCGATGACGGGGATCACGTGGACCGGGGATCACCCTCGCATCAACTACGAAATCGCCTTCGAAGCGCAGCGGGTTGACGGTCGCGACTTTTTCTGCGGGCTGACCTTCCCCGTCGGAGATTCGCCGTGCACCCTCATTCTCGGCGGATGGGGCGGGACCGTCGTCGGTCTCAGCAGCGTCGACGGCCTCGACGCCTCCGAAAACGAAACCCGCACCTCGATGGAGTTCGAAGCGGGGCAGTGGTACCGGATCCTGCTCCGCGTGACCGATAGGGAAATCACAGCCTATGTCGATGACGAACTTGTCGTGGCGCTCGAAACCGAGGGGAGGAGGTTTTCGGTCCGTCCGGAGGTCAGCCGATCCCGGCCTCTCGGGATCGCGACGTGGCGAACGACGGGCGCCCTTCGCGATTTGCGCATCCGCTCACTCGAACCCACACCTTGACCTGACATGTTGACTGGCATCTCTCCTCTCATCAGCCCCGATCTGCTGAACGTGCTCTACCGGATGGGGCACGGCGACGAGATCGTTTTCGGCGACGCCCACTTCCCCGGCGAAAGCATCGGGACGCGCGTCGTGCGCGCGGACGGCCTGGGCATTGCCCCACTGCTCGAAGCGGTGCTCCCGCTGTTTGCGCTGGACACGTACGTTGAAGACCCCGTCGTCATGATGGCGCCCGTTGCGGGCGACACGGCCGATCCGAGCGTCGAGGCGCGCTATCGCGAGGTGATCGACCGGCTGCAGCCTGGCACCCCGCCAATCCGGAAGCTCGACCGCTTCGCCTTTTACGACCGCGCCCGGAAGGCCTTTGCCGTCGTCATGACCGGTGAAACGGCCAAGTACGGCAATGTCATTCTCAAGAAGGGCGTGACGCCGGTGCGCTGACACTCGCCTTCTCGACCTGACAAGCCTCTCCTGGATCTCCGCCTTCGCGGAGATGACGGTTAAAGGTAGATGATGATTGATGGAACATGACGGTTCAAGAGATGATCGTTGGGAAATCAGGCGGGAGGCGGAGGTGCTGCACTTCAAATATACCGCCTACCGTGATCCATTTGGCGCCGTTTTTTCGTGTCTACTTGTAGAGCGGGACTGGTTGCGGGTCGTTGCGCCGGTCGTTTCAGGGTAATTTTACGTCCCCCCGTTACTTGCACCGCTCTCACCGCGTGTATAGAGTATAGACACTTCAAAGACGTACGGTGCCATGCAGAACGCGATTCATACCGAGAGCAGAGCAAGGGAGAGAGGGGATTTGACCGGTAAGAACCGGCTCATCACGCGGGACGTGCGTCTGAACGATTTTCAGTTTTCGGTGGTGCTCGTCACGTCCATACTGCTCGTTTACGTACTGGGACGTTTTCTGGGCCTCTGGTGGTAGGTCGCTGCTTATCCCGCCCCCCTTTGACCGTTTTTGCACGTGAAGGACGATCACGCTACGGGAGGTCGCGTGCTGTGCGTACCCTTTTGCCTATTCAGAAGGTTGCGTTTCATAAAGATCCCTCACCCGCTTCGCGGGATTCGGGATGACAAA
>CBINFS010000038.1:0-35009 GCA_966250015.1 uncultured bacterium
CCCGCGGATCCATCTCTCCCCAGGATACCCACGACCCCTACCGAACGGCGCCGATCGATTGGTGCTAGAATAGACAGGTAGTGCCGTGAGCGCCGTTCGCTAAACACGCGATGGATCCCCTGCGCGCAGACCCGGCGATTTCAGAATTGGCGCCGGAAGAATAAAATGCGGCATACCATACCAATTGCTGGACTGTTACCATGCCGCACGCCTTAACAGAACGTCATTCTGGACTTGATCCAGAATCCAGGAGAGGGCTGTGCGAGGCAAAACCCTATAGCCTGATGGAGCCGTTAACTGGATTCCGGCTCGGGGGCCCGAATGACGTATTGGTTAAGGACCTTCGGTAGCTACTAAACGTCCCGCCTACGATCTACGCCCGCCCAATAAATCATCCACGATCATCTGCATTCGCTTGCGGACGAAATCCTTCGCGCCTTCGCGTCTTTGCGTGAGGCCATTGGAGTGTAAGCGGGGGTCATGAGAAAACCGTAGCGGAGCCGAAGGTTTTGCGGCCGGTGGGTTGGAGGGCGTCCTGGGCGATGCGGAGCAGGCCTTCGGGGTCCACGTTGGCCAGACCGTAGAGCCGTTCGCGTTCCTCGTCGAGGTTGCCCTCGTCGTTGAAGCAGTTTGCGGCGAGCAGGTCGAGCAGCTTCTGCCGGCGCGCCCACCGCTGGAACCTTGCATCGCCGCGGCTTTTCAGGCGAGGTCCCTTCCCGACCGCCAGGTTGTGCAGGTCGCGCAGGAGCGTCCGGTCGTGGGCGAGGTCGCTGAGCAGGAGCGGCCACCGGAGCAAGATGGCCACCGACTTCCCGAGCTGGTGGAGTGTAAGCCACTGCTCGAACGGATCGTCAAAGAGGCCAAGCTCGCTCGCGATGTACGTGCGGAGGCGGAAGAGATTGATGAATTGTTTGATCCTGCGGAGGTTGTACTCGAGCGTCGGCGCGACCATCAGGACCACCTGGCTCACGGCCTGCGAGTTCAACGCGACGCGTTCCTTCTGGCGCAGGCGCTCCTCCATACGCACCATCGTTGGCAAATCCGTGCCGATGGGAGCACCCGGGTAGATGGTCCTGCTTGATAAGAACACGTTTGAGCTTTCCCCATTGGCATCTGTCGGCCGCAACGGGCGTATGGGCGGGGGTGGGAGCACCGGATACGAAGGCGGACCCTCAAGACGTCCACCCTTGAAATGGGGCTCGAGCGTGTAGCTCTGGATCAGCGTATAAACGTCCTTCCAGTCCGGCCGCGGAATCAGAAAGGGGACCTGGACGAACTTCTCGATGAAGTTGTAGCCGTATTCGAGGCCGGCCTGGGATGCGGCCTGCTCGGCGGCGTCTCCCCCTGCATTGGTGAACGTGAGGTAGGGCAACACCTCTTTGTACTTGGCCGCGAGGCTCGCCGCCACCTTCTCCCGGTCCATCCCGACGATGAAGTAGAGGTGTGGATCGCCCGATATCAGCAGATTGATCGCCTGCATGAGGTCGGCAACCTTGGCGGCCTGGCAGCGGTCGAGGTCGTCGATGAAAACGAAGACTCGGTGTCCGCTCGCGTACGCCTCGATGACCTTCGCAAAGTCGGCATGAAAGCTCTCGATGAATGAGACGTGGTTTTTGTAGTCCGGTGCGTCCAGGTATCTCTTCAGGTCGATCTCGATCGGATTCCCGACCAGGGCGCGAAGCCTGAGCCAGAGCGTCAACGCAAACACGACCACCGCCGCGACGCTGCCCGAACCGAAGGCCGTCACGACGAGCACCTGCCACCACGACCGGCCGTCTTCGCCGGTCGGCGGCGATAGCGCTTCCGTCATCGACGTGATCCAATCGAAGTCACCCGTAAAGATCAGTACGGGGATGCCGATGGCGGCCGAAGCGAGCAGCACCCACAGGGCAAACGCCCGGAGCGTCGTCAGCCAGCCGTCCGACCAGCGGTAACGATGGAATAGCAGGCGTAACGACGACGTCCAGCGGCGGTAGAACGGCTGCCTGCGACGGAGCTGTCGGACGAACTCCAGCGAGAAGGCCGCCCAGAGCGAGTCCTCCCGGTCGTGACGCCACGCGTTGAACCAGATCGTCAGGTTCTTTCCCTTCTCGAGCCGTTCCCTGAGCTGAAGCATGAACGACGTCTTACCGCTTCCCCACGGGCCTTCGATCGAGAGCGTGAGCGGGGGCGTCGTGTCCTCATGCAAAAGGAAATCGGCGACGGCATCGACGTACGGCCTGAACCCAACCCCGTCGAGTGCCGTCGGCTGGTCGCTTACGTTCCGCACGTGCGGTATCGACTCGTCCGGCACGGAATCGGCACGTTCGAAAACTCTCCCGATCCGGCTCACCGCCGCCACAACGAGCTCCTCCGCTTCCGACAAAAGCTGCCAGATTTTTCCCGACGATTTGGATACCGGAGCAGGTTTCGGCGCCTCCACGCGCGCATCCGGTGGTACATACACCGTGTAGTCCGACGGGACGGAAGGCATCGCAATGGGAACGTCCATCGCCTCTGCCAGCGCCAGACGCATCTCGGATGCCGTCTGGAAACGCTGGCTCGGGTCCTTGGCGAGCGCCTTCATGACGACCTCGTCCAGCGCCCACGGAATGCCGGGAACGAAGTGGCCGGGGGGCGGGAAATCGGTCTCCATGATCTGACGGACCATGTCGTTCATTGATCCGTCACCTACAAAGGGCATCTTGCCCGCGAGCATCTGGTAGAGCGTCATACCGGCTGAATAGATGTCGCTTCGCCGGTCAGGAGGGGACGCCCTCAGTTGCTCGGGGGACATGTACTGCACCGTACCGGCCACGATGACTTCCTGCCCGGCGTTGGAAGCAGCGAGGTCCTCCGCGATCCCGAAGTCGGTCACCTTCACCGTGCCGTCGGAAGTGAGGAGGATGTTGGACGGCTTGATGTCGCGGTGGATGATCGAGGCCTCGTGGGCCGCCTCGATTGCGTGGGTGATCTGGGTCGCGATTCGAACGGCGGTCCCGACCGGCACCGGGCCTCTTGCGATCAGATCGGAGAGGGACCCGCCGTCCACGTATTCCATGACGATGAACGTGCCGGCCTCGGTCTGGCGCAGTGAGTAGATCGATACAATGAAGGGCGATTGCAGTCGGGCCAGCGAGCGCGCCTCGGTCCGCAGACGGTTCAGGAACGCTTTGTCCTGCACCAGCTCGGGCGCGAGCATCTTGAGGGCAACCCGTCGCGAGAGGGCAACGTCCTCGGCTTCGTAGACGACACCCATCCCGCCGCGCCCGATCATGTTGAGCACGCGGTAACCGTCGATCTCGGTACCCACCGGCATCGTCACCATCCCGCTGCACCCGGAGTCTAAAAGCCCGAGCCGATCCCCTCTCACCAGAGGCTTATAGCTTCAATAATAACAACTTGCAAGGCGCACCGCAAGAAAACCGCGCAACGTAACAAACATCGAGAATCTGCTCATTTCGTGCTGAAGATGGGTTGGGCAGAGCGTAGGATGGCGTCTCGCCGGATCAAGTGGGCGTTTCCATCGGTAATTTTCTGAATGCCGTCTGATAACGGAACCAGAAAGCAACCGGAGGCACGAAGCCGGGTCAACCTCGTGCCTCCACATACCGACTTCACTCAACCGGCTTTTCGGCGATTACCTGAATACTGACGACGGGCGGAGGTCCACCGACGAAGTCGGCGGCGAATGGACGCAGTTCTTCGGGCAGCCAGTCGAGCGAACCCTCATCGAAAAGCACGCCTGCAAATGTGGTTTCACCGGCCACCCTGATGCCGGTAAAACCGGCGTCGTCGATGAGCGCGAGGTACCGGTCTTTCATCTCGGCGCCGGCGATGCAGGCAGCGTAGGCGGCCGCACTCCGGCGGATGGCTTCCGGCAGCTCTCGAGTCAGCACCAGGTCCGATACCATGAGCCGCCCGCCCGGCTTCAATACGCGGTAGGCCTCGGCAAAGACTCGCTCCTTTTCAGGCGACAGGTTGATGACGCAGTTCGAAATGACGACGTCCACCGTCGAATCCGCAACGGGAAGGTTCTCGATCTCACCCAGGCGGAACTCGACGTTTCGCAGGCCGACCTTCCGGACGTTCGAGCGCGCGCGGTCGATCATCTCGGGGGTCATGTCCACCCCGATCACGTGGCCCTTCGGGCCTACCTTGTGCGCGGCGATGAAGCAGTCGAAGCCGCCGCCCGAGCCAAGGTCGAGCACCGTGGCGCCCGACGGAAACGTGTCGATGGCGGTCGGATTCCCGCAGCCCAGGCCCAGATTGGCCCCTTCGGGCGCGGCCTTTTGCTCCTCGTCGGAATAGCCGAGGGCGGCCGTATAGCGGGCAAGGTCGTCCGTCCCGCCGTCTCCACAGCACGAGGCAGAGGTCCGGGCGCGCCCGGCGTAAAACTCGCGTACCTGCCTTCGGACCGTTCCGGCCTCAGGGTCTTCGCCGGCTTCAAACAGGGCAATGTCGCGCTGAGATGGGGTTTCAGACTGGCAGCACGACGGACCGCAGCACGATGTGCTCTTAGAAATTTCAACTTGTGTGTCGTTCATGTGGGCCTCCGATTTTGCATTGATAATTGTCGATATAATTCGGTATGAGTGTGGGCTTACATTTTGCAAACTCTGGGATCGCAGCTAATTCAAGGCGAGCTTCATGACGCGCGCCGATTCCGGGCAAACGGTGCGGAACTCGACGGATTGCCGGACGCCAGCCGGGACGTTTCCCCGCCTCACTGGAATAAAGCCGAACCGTGGGAAGAACCTCTCCGCCGTCTCGGTTAGCAGGTAAACGGCCATGATACCACGGCTTTTGGCCATGGCGATGGCCGCTTCCGTAACGGCGTGACCGATTCGACGGCCACGGTAAGCGGGATCGACCGCCACCGACCGCAGCAACGCGCCGTCGACGTACACCTCCAGCGAAGCCGTCCCGACGATCCGCTCGCCCTCGACGGCGACGACCGTCGATTCAATCCCGTCGAGCCCATCCAGCGGGAGGCCGCAACTCACAATGAGCTCCCGCACGGCCGGCTCGTCGGCTTTTTCGGCCGGACGGATGGAAACGGCAGCGTCCATATTGACAATCTTCGATGTAATGGTCCAAAAAAAGAGTCAGGGCAGAAGTTCTTTGAGGTGTCGCCGCACGAAGCCAAGCTTCTCCGGGGTGACCCGGTAGTACATGTAAAGGCCCCGCTGCTCGGCATCGACGAGTCCCGCCTCACGCAGCAGGCGCAGGTGATGGGAGATCGTCGGCTGTTTGATGTCGAACTGACGCTCGATGTCGCACACACAGACCTGCCCGCCTACTTTCGCCAGGATGTACATGATCTGGATTCGTACGGGGTGGCCGAGCGCCTTGAGTACCCCCGCGAGCCCTTCGGCCACGTCCGATCGTAACATGGGGATCCTCCCCTGTACACAGCACCCCTCCCCTATTTCCTCGATCACGGGCAGTGTTATGTTTTCCTTAAGTTCCATACCGGAATGATAGTCATTATATCGATGATTGTCAATATAAACGGCTCCATCTTTTCGGTAAAACGACCGTCCGCCGATCGCGCACATGTTTTTTGACTTAATAAAGGCCGAGAGCGCAGTGGGATCTTCTATTAATCCCTCACCAAAAACGTCATCCCGGCCTCCGAGCCGGGATCCATGTGAGCGTGCGGGATGCCTTCAAGGTCCTCACTCGCACTGCACTTTCCTGGATCTCTGCCTTCGCGGAGATGACGTATACTATTTAGCATTTTAATAACTCTGATCGCCCCGCCTTCGATCTAGCCCCATCTAGAAATCGTACTCGGACTGTAATTCAGTTCCTTCGTGTTCACCAAGCGGTGCCATATCCGCATGATTTATTCACATCCACGGTGAATCGTCTATTGTGAGTGGTGTGGGGTCCGTATACCTTCACAGTATCCACTGTCACACCCCCCAACGGAGACTGTCATGAAACGTATCCTCGTCTGGGACCTTCCGGTCCGATTCTTCCACTGGATGCTGGCGGTTTCGTTTTTTGCGGCGTTCATCATTGCTAACACGGTCGACGACCACAGCCCGGTCTTTGCGGTCCACATGTTACTCGGCGGGATAATGGCATTTATGCTGCTGTTGCGCGTAGTTTGGGGGTTCATCGGGACGAAGTGGGCTCGATTCGGCTCTTTCGCCGCGAGCCCGAAGGCGCTCTTCGCCTACGTCAAGGGGGCGTTCACCGGCAGGGAGGTACGGTACACCGGCCACAACCCGGGCTCGAGCATTGCGGCAATCGTGATGTTCGTTTGCATCGTCGGGCTTGCCGTAACGGGACTTTTGATGGAGCGCGCCCACATCTTCGAGGAAATCCACGAGCTCCTGGCGTGGCTGTGGTTGATCACGGTAGGCGTGCACCTGCTCGGCATCATCTTCTACACCATCCGCAACCGTGAAAACGTGGCGCTGAGCATGATCGACGGCCGGAAGAAAGCCGAACCGTCGGAAGCCATTCAGACGGTCCGACCGGCGTACGGCATAGTCTTTCTGGTGCTTACGGGCCTGTGGACCGTCGGCCTCATCACAGGCTACGACAGCGAGACGGGAAAGGTCACGATCCCGCTGACCGGCCAGTCTGTGCAGGTGGGCGAGGTGCATGAAGGGCCTCACGGCGAGCACCACTGATCGATCGTTTTACACGCCCGGCCGGCTATCCATTTACGAGCTACGAGCACATCCGTAGACTCGCGCTGACCTGATTTCCGTCTGTTGCATTTCGGTGCATTTCTCCTGCCATGCTGGCCCTGACGGATCCGCCTGCATGGTTAGGATCCCGAGCGATTTGTCCTTTCGTGCTCGATCCGATTGAAGGGTGTTATACCGCCTGATCCTGCCGTCCACGGTAATGGGCCTTCTCTCCGCTCGTCGACGCGCCAAATGCCTACTCAACGTAAACCGAAACAAATATTTCGGCAAATCCGGCCTGGTTTGTTTGTGATCCTGCGCTCAACCTATTATCTGCCCAGAATGCCATGGATGTGGCATGGGGTTCCTCCCTTCCTGAAGAGGACACGTCTCATAGCCACCTCATCCCTTCGGTAATGACGTAAGTGTTGAGGTTCACTGGAGTGAAGCAATGAATGTGCGTCGAGTCAATCGATGGGTGCGTCAGAACGGCCGATTGTTGTCGATTGCTGCTCGGCGGGCAGCCTCCTTCGTCGTCCCCTATCGGCCAGAGAAAGGCGGGGCAAAGAAGCTCGACGAAGAGTATGCTCGAGGGATGTGGGACTACCTTCAGGGGATTCCGGAGGCGCCGCGCCTTGGGATCACCGCGACGTATTGCCACCTTTTTGCCGGCAATGGCTCGATCCTCGAGGTGGGTTGCGGTGAAGCAACGTTGCTCGAACACCTGTGCCCGTCAAGGTACTATCGTTACGTCGGAATCGACCTCTCGTCGGAAGCCATCGAGCGCGCAAAGCGAAGGGGTAATGAAAAAACGACGTTTCTCGTCGCAGATGCGTCCGAATTTCAGACCGACGAACGGTTCAACGTGATCGTCTTCAACGAGTGCATCCAGTATTTCGACGATCCCGTAGGGCAGGTCGGCCGGTACGAACGCTTTCTAACCGAGAACGGATATCTGATCATCTCACAATTCGTCGGTACGCACGCCGTCTTCACCAAGAAGTTCTGGAAAATGATATCGGAGCGATACCGGATAAAGGCCGAATCGCGAATCACCACACTCAAAACACGCACCTCGATCATCAAAACTCTGCGCCCTGGCGAGCGGGCATATAATGCGTAAAACACAGACCCCATCCCTACGATTCAGCATCGTAATACCCACTTTCAACCGCCGTGATCTGGTCGTTCGCTGCGTCGAGTCGCTGGCCAGACAATCATTTACCGGGCGCTACGAGGTCGTCGTCGTGGTCGATGGATCGACCGACGACACCGCGGACGCCCTGAGAGGCCTACGCACACCGATGCCGTTGAAGGTGATCGAGCAGGCGAATGGCGGCTGTGCGGCCGCCCGAAACCGGGGTGCGGACGAGAGCACGGGTGAACTCCTGATGTTCCTCGACGACGACATGGAGGCCGACGAGGGGCTGCTTGCGGCTCACGATGCCTCACACCGCGCGGGCGCCGATATTGTGATCGGTGACATCCCCCTGCATCCAGATTCACCTGACTCGGCTGTCAGCCATATCGTTGGGCAATGGGCGAAGCGCAGACGCAACCGCCTCATCGCCTCCGGCGACAAGATCTCCGTTCGCGACATGTTATGCGGGCAGGTATCCCTCCCGCGTTCGCTGTTCTTTCAGGCCGGAGGCTTCGATTCGTCCTTTACGAGTGATGGAGGCTTCGGCAACGAGGATATCGATTTTAGCTGCCGACTGATGAAAATGGGTTGCCGGATCGTCTTTAATCCCCAGGCCATTTCGCGGCAGCGGGTGATCGTCGAGCTGGACGCCTTCCTGAAGCGGAGCCAGGCACTCGGCAAAGCCGACGTACACCTGGCGCGCAAACACCCCGTCCACGGGTTCGAGCTATTAAGGGCAAACGGCGTGTACGAACGAAGCGGCCGTCTCTTCTGGCGTCCCCTGCAACACCTTCCGTTTCTGGCCGCCCTGCTCGCAAAAACCCTGCAATGGTTGGCCGTGAGTGTGATTGAAGCCCGTCCGAAGAGCAGACGGTCACGTCGGTTGTTTAACTTAGCGTGGTGGGCAGGATATTGGCGGGGAATTGGGGTGGCAGGCGGCCTCCCCCGACCAGCCCGCACTCGCGTCCTGGCATACCACGCCATAAGCGACTTGCGCAACGTGCCCGCCGTTGAAAAGTACAGCGTCCCTCCCTCGACCTTTGCCCGGCAGCTCGATCTGCTGTTGTCTGCCGGGTGCACCTTCATTTCAGGCGATGAGCTGACAGCACATTTGATCGACGGATCTGAGCTTCCCGAACGCCCGATCCTGCTGACGTTCGACGACTGTTACACCGACCTGCACGATACCGTCCTCCCGCTTTTGACCGAACGCCGGATTCCGGCCATCGCTTTCGCGGTGGCCGGCCAGATTGGCGGTGTGAACGCATGGGATCAGGCGCCGGGTTGCCGGCCGCTCGCGTTGCTTTCGGCCGAGGGCCTGCGCCTGGCGTCCGCCGGCGGCATCGAGATCGGCGCCCATTCAAAAACGCACCGGCGCCTCCACAAAATCGACCACGGTGACATTGGAGACGAAACCGTCGGCGCCATCGACGAACTCGAACGCCAGGGCTTGCCGAGACCTCGCTTTTTCGCCTATCCCCACGGGATGAGAAATAAAAAGGTGGTCGACGCCCTGTCCGGCTCCGGGATCGTCGCAGCATTTACCGTCGATCGGGGGATGGCGTCCGTCGAAAACGATCCGTTCCAGCTTCCACGGATCGAAATACTGAGGCGCCACAAGGCGGGTCTCTCGTTCATTTTCAGGGTCGCCGCTGCCGGTCTGCCCGTTCCCATGGACCGGGATAGCCTTCGTCTCGTGTGGGATGTGCTCACAGCCTCGTGGAAAGGCAAATCAAGACCGACCGGAAGGCGATTCCGTGCGATCAAGTAGCTACGTATGCCCCGTGTCGCGGGTGGACTCGCAACCGCATCCAACGGAGTACCTCGCGTAGAAAGCAGTCTTTGAAATGGTCCGTCAATCCCCTCACGGGGCGCCGCCGGCTTTCCGGTAGATTCCCCTCACCACCTGCCCCACCACGACAGGCTCTTCGGCCACGGCAAATTCGACCTCTTTCATCAGGGCGTCGAGGAGCTCGGGGGTGAACGTGAAGTGCAGTCCGCTGTCGCCTGCGTATCCGGGGACGGGCTCGTTGGGATTCGTGTCGGCAGGCACCGACGGGAGTGTGACGTAAATCCAGCCGCCGGGCTTCAGTACGCGGTGGGCCTCGCGCAGCCGTTCGACCAGCTCCTCACGCGTGCTGACGTCCCGATCGAGCGATTCCATGGCCACGATCCAGTCGAAGCGGCCGTCCGGGTACGGTAATGCCATGGGGTCATCGAGCTGTCTTACGACCGCTTCCGACTTTTCGCTGCCGACGACCTCCGCCACGGCCGCCTTCGCCGCTGAAACGTACGTAGGATCGTGGTCACACGCCGAAACGTCGAAGCCAAGCCGCACCAGGGGCTCGGTGTGCCGGCCTTCACCACAGCCGAGGTCGAGAATGCGGCTGTCGGGCGGGACGGCGGCAAGAGTCCGTAGCAGGTGATCGTCAGGAGGCAGCATGTATCGGACGCAGGATACCCTCCCGCACCACCTCATGCGTCGCGAAGGCTGGGCTCCTCCGGTTTCTTCTCGCCGGGCTGGTCCCAGCACAGGGCTTCGGTGACGTGCATGCACTGGTGGCAGCGCGTCTTGCGCTGCTCCGGCTTGCATTGCGGGAGCTCGTTTAACGGACGGAACGTAAACACATTGGACGTGGGAACCCCGTCCCCGTTCCCTGAGTGCAAAGCGACGTCACCCGCAAACGTGAGCTGCGAGACCGTCGCCTCGGCCAGTGCTGCGATGAAGAGCGGATGGCAGTTCAGCCCCGACGTCACCTCGTAATGTTTTATCCCGGCCTCCTCCGCCTCGTGGCGCACCTCTACGTCGAGCTCGTAGGCCGTCTCGACGTGATCGGTCACGAAGGCAATGGGGACGACGCACACCGACGTCACCCCGTCCTCAGCCAGCTCCGCCAGCTTGTCCGGCGTGCTCGGCGTCAACCATTCAGCGAACCCGACCTTGCTCTGGAACGCCGTGTGGAACGGCCGGTCGTAGCCCCGGAAGGCCATCACACGGTCGACGGTCGAGTGGACCAGGCAGCAGTAGGGATCGCCGCGCTCCTTCACTTCACGAAGCGGCGTGCCGTGCGCGCTGAAGACCAGGTGCACCTCGTCTCGCTGATCCTTCGGGAAGCGCTGCAATGCTTCGTCTATCCGTTCACTCACCGCCTGGACGTACTTCGGGTGTGCGGCATACTCGAAGACGTACGTCGTCGGCCAGTCAGGGATCTCTCCATTCTCTTTGAGCTGCCACCAGTAGATGAGCGACGAGCCCGTCGTCGTCTTGGAATACTGCGGGTAGAGGGGGAGCAGCACGACCTTGTCGATCCCATCGCGCTGCATCTGTGCGGCGGTTTCCTCGCTGAACGGGTGCCAGTACCGCATCGCGGCATAGGTATAAAACCGGACGCCGGCCGGCTTGCCGAACTTCTCGTTCAGGTATTGCGCGAGCGTGACGCACTGCTCACTCGTCAGGCGGTTGATCGGCGAACCCCCGCCAATCGCTTCGTAATCCTTACTGACGGACTTGGCGCGTGTGGTCGAAATGAGCCGCGACAGCCAGTGCCGGAATATTCCACCGAACGGGAGGTCGATGATCGCCGGATCCATGAACAGGTTGTAGAGGAACGGCGTGATGTCGTCGGTCGTCTCCGGCCCTCCGAGGTTCAACAATACGACGCCGATCCTGTCGCCAGGTTTTATCGGAAGCGGCTCCGAAGGGAAATACCGCCCGGTAACGAGGCGATCGTCATACTTGTATTTTTTTAAGAACTCTCGGGGCGTCATGAATAGAGGTCCCAAACGTTGTAAAAGGAATCCATCTGTGTGGAGAATATAGGGCCCTACTGTGAAGTCGCTACGGGGAGGCCTTGAACTTTTGACAAGATCCAGGCACTCCGCCGCTTCCCTGATCACTCATTAAAACATTTGCGACCCTCGTTCTACAATAGAAATTCGTGTTTTTTCGGTGAAGCATAGGATTTTCACGTCGCAGCGCCTGAAACGTGCCACAAATTGCGCCTGAAGTACCTGCCTGGACGGGCTAATCCACCCACTCTCGGGGCTGAAAGAACGATAAGGCTTTTTCTTCGGCTGATCCGGGCTCGGGGCGCCAGTCGTAAATCCATCGGACGCGCGGCGGCAGACTCATCAGGATGCTCTCGGTCCGCCCATCCGTCTCGATCCCAAAACGCGTGCCCCGATCGATGAGCAGGTTGAACTCGGCGTAGCGCCCCCGGCGAATCTCGTGGTAGCGGCGCTCGGCTTCACCGTACGGTACGTCCTTTCTGCGGTCGACGATGGGCAGGTACGCCCTGAGGAAGTTGCGTCCGGCGTCGCGAACGAAGAAAAACGTCGCTTCCGGGTCGTCCCGCAGATAATCGAAGAAGATGCCCCCAACGCCGCGCATCTCGCGACGGTGCGGGAGGTAGAAATACTCGTCACACTGCCGTTTGAACCGCTTGTAGTCTGCCGGGGCGTGGCGGTCGCAGACCTCTTTCCAGACGCGGTGGAAGTGCCGTGCGTCTTCGGGAAAAGGATAAAACGGCGTCAGGTCCGCCCCACCGCCGAACCACTGGTCTGCAGGCTTAAGCAGGTCGTCGCCGAGGGCAAAGTACCGGAAGTTGGCGTGTACGGTCGGCACGCAGGGCGACTGCGGGTGAATGACGAGCGAGATCCCCGTCGCAAAAAACGGCTGCGGCTCCACGCGGAGCGCGGCGGCTGTCCGTTCGGGCATCACGCCAAACACCGCCGAGGTGTTGACCCCGGCTTTTTCGAAAACCTGGCCTCCTTCGAGGACGCGGGTGAGCCCGCCGCCCCCACCCTCGCGTTCCCACCGGTCCGAGCGAAATCGAGTCTCTGGCTCGTACCGTTCGATCCCCTTACAGATCGCCGTCTGGAGGGCTTCGACGAACCGCTGCACGCGATACCCCATCGCCACGTCCCGCCGTGGCTCCTCCTGCAACCGCTTCAGCCGTTTCGCGTCGTCGTACATGGTTTGCTTTCTGTGGCGTTCAAATCCACGCGTACTTCCCGACAGGTAGGAGCCTCCTCCACGTCTCGGGTGGCGGGGCGGTCCAGGCCATACGTTCTTTCTTCGTCGGGTGCTCGATCTCGAGGCGGTGGCAGTGCAGAACGATGTTTCGGCCATCGAGCTCCCGTTTTGCGCCGTAGCGGAGGTCCCCGACGATCGGGAATCCCGCGTGGGCGAGCTGTACGCGTATCTGGTGGGGTCGGCCCGTCTCGAGGTCGACCTCCAACAGGCTCAACCCGCCGTGCGTTTCGATCACGCGGTACGTCAGCACCGCCTTCAGCGCCCCGGGCTCGCCGGAATCAGCCACCCGCACCTTCTGGTCTTGCTTGACCAGGTAATCTTCGAGCCGGCCTTCACGGGGTGGCCTGCCCTCGACGAGCGCGAGGTACTGCTTGGCAGGCGACCGCTGACGGAACTGTTCCGAGAGCCTCGCCGCAGCCTTCGACGTCCTCGCCAGCACCATCACCCCCGACACCGGCCGGTCCAGCCGGTGCACCAACCCGAGGAACACGTTCCCTGGCTTGCCGAACTTTTCCTTCAGGTACGCCTTTCCCCACGACAGGAGGTCTTCGTCGCCCGTCCGGTCCTCCTGTGCGAGCATACCGGCAGGCTTGACGACCACCAGCAGGTGATTGTCGAGGAACAGGACCTCCGGGGTCATGACATCGCCGCCAACCGCTCGCGGTCTACTTTCTTGAGCCCGGCCACGACCAGGTCGTACGAGTGGTCGATCAGCTCGCGGATCAGAGCGTCGGGCACGCTTCCGTCGAAGATGATCTCGTTCCAGTGCACCTTGTTCATGTGGTACGGCGGAACGATCGCGTCGTAACGCTCGCGCAGGTCGACGGCGCGCTCGGGGTCGCACTTCAACGCGACGCTGAGCGGCAATCGGGACAGGTTCGTCAGAGCGAACATCTTCCCCATCACCTTGAAGACCAGCACGTCTTCGCCGAAGGGCGTATCCTCGGTCGTCCCCGGCTTCGAGAGGCAGTAAAGGCGCGTTGATTCTACGTTCATTCGCGTACGAGTCTGCGGTATTTGATGCGGTGGGGCTGGTCGTCGATCCCGAGCACGTCGCGGCGGTACTCGGCGTATTGCGCGTAGTTGCCGTCGAACCACCGCACCCGGCTCTCCCCCTCGAAGGCAAGGATGTGCGTCGCCACGCGGTCGAGGAACCATCGGTCGTGCGAGATGACGACGGCGCACCCTGCGAACTCCTGCAACGCCTCTTCGAGCGCACGCAAGGTGTTTACGTCGAGGTCGTTTGTCGGCTCGTCGAGCAGGAGGACGTTCGCCCCTTCCTTCAGCATTTTCGCCAGGTGGACGCGGTTGCGCTCCCCTCCCGAAAGCTCCGACACCTTCTTCTGCTGGTCGCTCCCGGTGAAGTTGAACCGCGATACGTACGCCCGCGAGTTCATCTGCCGGCCGCCGAGGTCGATGAACTCCGCACCGCCGCTGATCTCCTCCCAGATCGACTTCTCCGGGTCGAGCGGACGGTTCTGGTCGATGTAGCCGAGCTTGACCGAGTCGCCGATGCGAATCGTCCCGCCATCCGGCTTCTCCTGGCCTATGATGAGGCGGAAGAGGGTCGTTTTACCCGCGCCGTTCGGCCCAATGACGCCGATGATGCCGCCGGGAGGCAGCGAAAAGGTCAGGTCTTCGAAGAGCAGCTTGTCGCCGTAGGCTTTGCTGACGTTTTCAGCCTCGATGACGACCTGTCCGAGGCGCGGGCCGGGCGGGATGTAGATCTCGACCTCCGCCTCACGCTTTTCGGGCTGCTCCGCCAGCATCTCCTCGTACCGCGTGATGCGCGACTTGCTCTTTGCGTGTCGCCCTTTCGGCGACGTCCGGATCCAGGCGAGCTCGCGTTCGAGCGCCCGCTGACGCTTCGACGCCTGCTTCTCCTCGATTTCGAGCTGACGGCGCTTCTGGTCGAGCCAGGACGAGTAGTTGCCCTCGAACGGGATGCCGTGTCCGCGATCGAGCTCGAGGATCCACCCGGCGACGTTGTCGAGGAAGTAGCGGTCGTGCGTGACGGCGATCACCGTGCCCGCGTACTGCTGGAGGTGCTGCTCGAGCCACGCGATGGACTCTGCGTCGAGGTGGTTCGTAGGCTCGTCGAGCAGGAGCACGTCAGGCCGCTGGAGCAGAAGGCGGCACAGCGCCACCCGGCGCCGTTCACCGCCCGAGAGCACTTTTACCGGGGTGTCGCCCGGCGGGCAGCGCAGCGCATCCATTGCCATCTCGATGCGGCTGTCGATGTCCCACGCGCCGAGGTGGTCGATCTGGTCCTGCAGCTTCGCCTGCTTCTCCATGAGCGCGTCGTAGTCGGCGTCGGGATCGGCAAACTGCTCGTTGATGGCTTCATAGGCCCTGAGCAGTCCCACCGCGTGTGCCGCGCCCTCCTCGACGATCTCGCGTACCATCTTCGTCTCGTCCAGAACGGGCTCCTGTGGGAGCAGGCCGAACGTGATGTCCTTCTGTGCGTGGACGTGCCCCACGTAGTCGTCATCCTGCCCGGCGATGATCCGGAGCAACGTGCTCTTTCCCGCTCCGTTCAGGCCGAGCACCCCGATCTTCGCACCGTAGAAAAACGACAGGTTGATGTTTTTTAGCACCTGCTTGCCGGGCCGGTGAACCTTGCTCACCCCCAGCATGCTGAATATGACCTTTTGATCGCTCATTGATTTACAATTTGGACATTTCCTTCCATCCCCACGCCCGAACGGTTGATCGGGATCCCGGAATGGAGAAAACACGTGGGGAAAATATGTAGGGGAAAACCCGTGTGTTTTCCCGTACAATCATCATTCGGATTGCCGTAATGCCACCGAATATTCGTGGACAGAGTCGATGAAAACGCGGGCGTGGTCGGGGTTGTGGTCGGGGTACATACCGTGGCCGAGGTTGGCGATGTGGCGGTATGGGCCAAACGCCTCGAGCATCCGCTTCACCTCCCGGCGGATGACCTCGGGCTCGGCGTAGAGGACTACCGGGTCCAGGTTGCCTTGCAGGCTCGCCGTATCGCCCACAGTCCTTCTGGCTTCAGCAGGGTCGACCGTCCAATCGAGCCCGACGACGTCGTAATCGCTCGCGGCGAGGTCGGCAATCGCATAGTTGGCCCCTTTGGCGAACACGATCAGAGGTATGTCCGGATGGCGCTCTTTCAGGCGCGATGCGATCGACTTGAGGTACGGGAGGGCGAATGTGCGGAACGCGTCGGGACCGAGCATGCCCGCCCAGGAGTCGAACACCTGGATCACCTGCGCCCCGGCCCGTATCTGCGCTGACAGATACTCGACGAGCACGTCGGTCAGGTTGCCGAGCAGGCGGTGGCTCGCCTCGGGGTACCGGTAGAGCCAGGTTTTCGACCTCGCAAACGTCTTACTCCCGCCACCCTCGATCATGTAGGCCATGAGGGTCCACGGCGCTCCGCAGAACCCGATCAGCGGCACCCGGCCATTCAGCTCGGAGCGGATCAACCGGATCGCTTCAAAAACGAAGCCGAGCGATTCGGTGACGTCGGGTTTTCGCAGCCGGCGGAGGTCGTCCGGCCCCGCCAGCGGCTCCGGGAAGTGTGGTCCGAAACCTTTAACCATCCGTACCTCGAGCCCCATCGCCTGTGGCACGACGAGTATGTCCGAAAACAGGATCGCCGCGTCGAGCGGGAAGCGCTCGACGGGTTGCAGCGTGGCCCTCGTTGCCAGCTCGGGCGTACGGCACACAATGAAGAAGTCCTCCTCTGCCCTCAACGCCCTGTACTCGGGCAGGTACCGCCCCGCCTGGCGCATGATCCAGACCGGCGTGCGTTCGGTTTCTTCTCCACGCGCCGCCCTGATCAGCAGATCGTTGGTAATCTTCTGGACTTCCGCCATTCCCCCTTTGTTTTTGCTACTGAACGCTATCCGTTAAAACTCCGCGAATATCGAGCGGGAGAAGGTACGCCCAAAGCCCCCACGGCGTCAAATCGGCCTGGTCCGTCGCCATTAACGTAAAGAATATTTGATTACGGCCGATACCCCCTCTGCACGGCACTCGCCCACTGTGACACCCGGTCTCATGGCCGGATTTTTTGAACAATACGGTACATGGACCAGCGGAACCAGCATCACGACCGAGCCGACAGGTCTCGGGAACACGATGAATGGCTACAAGTCACCGGTAAGCCGGACTGCGGCGATTCGACCCATCAGAACGGATTCGGGAACGTCGATCCTGCCGAACCGCTGGTTTCACTTAACCCGTTCCGGCTGCTCTTCCGAAATGCTCCGGTACCCATCCTGATCCACCGGGACAGCCGCATCCTCGACGCAAACAACGCAGCCATGCAGGCCCTGCGCCTGTTTACCCGGACGGAAGTCATAGGAAAAGACCTCTTGGCCTTCGTCGATCCCGAATCGCGACCTGCCGTTAGCGACCACTTGGGGGCGATCAATGAGGACGAGCAGGCTACCCTCATCGACGACGTCACCCTCATCAGCCCGTCCGGCGATCGACTCGAGGTGACGCTTGCATCGTCGGCTGTCCACCTGCTCGGGCGCCGCGTCATCCAGACCGCCTTTTACGTCATCAATCGGCAATACCAACTGGAAGAAATCTGTAGCTTGCCCGTCGGGCGCCAGGAAGTGGCCCGGAACGGCGCCGAAGCCGGAACCGTCGACTCCAAGTGGCGCGATCTGTTCGAGCGCGCCAACATACCGATTCTGATTTTCACGCCGGACACCGAACGAATCCTCGAGGCCAACCCGGCTGCGTGCCGAACCTACGGGTACGAACACGACGAGATCGTCGGACTTAGCCTGAAGTCCATGACGAAGGATGTACACCGGGGCGAACAGGAGATCCGGCGGATTCTCAAATACGGCGGCGTACAGCACTTCGAGACAACCCATCTGCGGAAGGACGGCGTCCCGATCGAGCTCGAAGCAAGCTGTTCGACGATCGACTTTGGAGGCGAGCTGGCCATCCTCACCTTCGTAAACGACATAACCGAGCGCAAAAAAACCGAGCGCGCGCTCTGGGAATCGGAGAGCAAGTTCCGTCACCTCGTCGAGGAATCGCCTGTCGGGATCTACATCAACCAGGACAACCGGTTTGCCTACGTAAACGAAGCCTTTGCGTCGATATTTGGCCGCACGCCCGAAGAGATCATGGCCTTGCCGACGCTGTTCGAGCTGATTCACGAGGACGACCATGCCCTCTTACGCCGGCACGTCCGGAATCGGCTCCAGGACAAGTTCGTGCCGAAGCACTACGGCGTACGCGGCCTGCGAAAGGATGGCGAGATCGTCGAGATCGAGGTGATCGGATCGGTGATCGAATATCAGGGCAGGCCCGCCATTATCGGTACGATACTCGACGTCACACAGAAGCGAAAGGCCGAGATGGCCCTTCGCCTCAGCGAGCACCGGTACCGAAACCTCGTCGAACAGGCCTCCGACGGCATCCTCGCCGCGCCCAGGGGCGGATGCTTCATCGAAGCAAACACGAGCGCCTGCGAAATGACCGGCTACTCGCGCGACGAACTCGAACGGATCGGCTTCGAAGACCTCTTCCCCGCCACCGACGAGCAACCTGCCGGGCTCGATTGGGATTCCTGTTCCGATAAACGCACCATCCGCCTCGAAAAGCTGCTCCGGCGCAAGGACGGCTCCTCGTTCCCCGTCGAGATCAGTGTACGGCTCACCAACAAAAACGTCGCCCAGGCCATCGTAAGAGACGCCACCGAACGGAAGGAATACGAAAACCGCCTGATCGAAGCCCGGAACCGCGCCGAAGAAATGGCCCGGCTGAAGACCGCGTTCCTGACGAACATGAGCCATGAGATCCGGACGCCGCTGACGACGATCATCGGTTTCGCCGACATCCTCGCCGACGAGGTCGACGCCAAGGACATCGAGTTCGTCGAGTTCATCCGGCAAAGCGGCCGCAGACTCATGGATACGCTCAACTCGGTGCTCGACCTCGCCCAGCTCGAAGGGAATGCCCTTCGATTGAAACCCGAGCCCACCGACCTCGCAGAGATCGTCCGGACGTCGTACGATTGGTTCGAGCATCAGGCCACCGCACGCGGCCTCGAGCTGACCTGCAACGTGGGTAACGGGCAACCTGCCATGGCGCTCGTCGACCGCGGCGCGGCCGTCCGCGTCCTCAACAACCTCCTCTCCAACGCCGTCAAGTTCACCCCCTCCGGCAGCATATCCCTGTCCCTCGACACCGACGAAACCCACGCTATCGTCACCGTAAAGGACACGGGAATCGGCATCAGCGCGGATTTTCTTCCATACGTCTTTGACGAGTTCAGGCAGGAATCGAGCGGCCATACGCGCGCCTACGAAGGAAGCGGCCTCGGCCTGACCATCACGAAACGCCTCGTCGATATGATGAACGGAACGATCCGGATAGAGAGCGAGCAAGGCGCCGGCACCACCATCGCCGTCTCTTTCCCGAAGTACGTTCCGCCTGGACCCGACACTCCAGAAGAAAATGGACAGGAAAAACGCCGCATACTCGTCGTGGAAGACGATGCCAATACACGTCTCCTCCTAAACCGCCTGTTGCGATCGCGGTATGAGGTCGAAACGGCACGAACCGGAGAACAGGCGCTCGAGCTGCTGAAAACCAAACCCGTCGACCTGATACTGCTCGACATCAACCTGGGGCTGGGAGGAGACGGCGAGGCCATCCTCAAAGAGATCCGCACTCTTCCCGCGTGTTATATGGTCCCCGTCGTTGCCCTGACTGCCTACGCCCTGCCGGGCGACCGCGAACGGTTCCTGGACGCCGGTTTCGACGCCTACCTCGGCAAGCCCTTCTCCACCTCACGGTTGCTCGAACAGGTTGAAGAGCTCCTCGTCAAGACCGCTTGACGCCTCCTGCCTGTTGCAGTAAGGCATGAAAATTGATTATGTTACAGACAAGTAACTAGTTGTTGTAACAGGCGTCAGCCAACCAGCGATAATGAACGAGAAGAGGGCATACTTGCAGGATACGTCCTGGTTGTACGAAGAAACCTTTCGCCGCCGCGATAGAAATCTGTATCAGGAAGAGGTCGAAGCGTTCCAGAAAGAAATCATCTGCTCCGGTTCCACCATCCCCCGACTCCGACTGATCGACGAACTCCTCAAATCTTCGAATTGAGCGGTCGGGAATAGGTGACTGGGTGAAGGTGTGAATAGAGAAGCCTGGCTTTCTACTCAGTTTCCCATCACCCTGATCGCAATCATTTCGCCTTTCCGATTGGCCTCGGTCCCGAAGATGGCCTGGGCCACTTTGGCGCCGGTGGAGGGGTCTTTGAGCCGCTGGATCAGAATGCCGTTGGCGCCCACCTTTGCGGCTCGCCTGCGGGCGGCTTCGAGCATCTGCTTCTCGCTGGTCATCTCGTAGTCGCCCTCGGTGTGGATGATCGCGATCTTCTCGAAATCCCCCGGCACGTCTTTCTCTTCGAGGTAAATGACCACGTCTTCGGACATCGTGGCGGGATAAGTGCGATTCGAGAGCATGGTGGCTTCGGTTGCCACACAGCCGGTGAGGAAAAGCAGGAATATCAGGCCACCGGCCAGACCTGTGACGATACTCGAAGGGCGATTCATCGTTGGTCCACTGTACGTCTTGGTTCGACAATGCCGATCCAGCTTTTTGAGGGTGTGAACCGGCTTCTGTCGATAGATACGACGTCCCGACATGGACCGGATCAGAACGAATTCACGAGCCCGCAGACGTCGACGGAGTGCCTGTTCTCGGGGTGCTCGTCGACGTCACATTGAACGCTTCCCATCCAGTAGCCTCTTCTGTCCGACATTCCACGTTTCGCTATTCTGCCAAAAACGTACGTACTCTAAACCCGGTCACACGACGGTGTTGATAACTTTTTGCCCTCAATTTGTGGCGAAAACGCCGATTGCAGCTTTCGGAAAAACGGCGCAATTGCGAAAAAGCGTTATGAGATTGTATCATTTGCCGTCGATCCTCCGGTCTGGTAAGGAGTAGGACGTGACGTTTTTTTGATTTTTGGACGGCAGTCCGTTCGGGAACCCCGATACGCGCGGGTAGCGCATTCGACCGAGATGCGCGTTCCGGAATGGCCTGTGAGTGGCGTACAGCCGAATGTTCCGTGTGGAGAGAGCGATTATGTGGCGTGATGGAACACGAACGACACGCCTCCTCGAACGAGGCGGCGTCCGTTGTTACCGGAAACCAACCCGAAACTTCGTATGGCACGACCCCCCGCCGATAGACACAATCGACGAGCCCTTGTTGATACCCGCCCCCTCAACATCACATCTCGACCTCCTGCTTCCCTGCGCTGGCTTTTTCGAGCCCTGAAACTGGCTCCCTTGCCGACGCTGACGGTGCTGCTTGCAGGCTGCCTAGCGCTTCGTCCCGAAAGCAAGCCAATCGTGGAGCCGATCGCGATTCCCGATACGCTCACGGCCCCGAGGCTCGATGGCCCGGACGTCGAGACGGACCTCGTACACGTCCCTCAGGCGGAGCTTCCGGCCGATACGTTGTTGCTCCCCGTGAAGGAACGCGAGTCGTTTTTCGAACGAATCCGCACGACGCTCATCGGGACCGGGCACGCAAGCTACTACGGTATGGATTTCGCCGGCCGCAGGACGGCCAACGGCGAACGCTTTGAACCGAATCACCTGACCGCTGCCCACCGAACCCTGCCGTTTGGCTCGCTCGTCCGCGTGACGAACCTCGAAAATGGGAAATCCGTCGTCGTTCGGATAAACGACCGTGGTCCCTTCCATCCGCGCCGCGTGATCGACCTGTCGCTTGGTGCGGCAAAGGCCATCGACATGGTTCGAAAAGGCATGGTGAACGTCAAGCTCGAGCTCCTACCGCCACAGGATTCCTGAATTGATTTTCCTCCAATCTTAATCGAAACGTGCCTGGCGGAAGTGTCGATTACCGGAACTACGAATCCCGTGATGGGTGATTCACGCCTGTTAATTCCATTAACGGTATTCGCACTGAAATGAAAGCCTTTTTACTGCCGGCGCTCTTCCTGATGCTTACGCTGACCGGGTGCGCGGGTGAACGTACACCTTCACCTGAAGCCTCTTCCGACACGCTGGGGTACGCCCCGGAGTCTGACTCGGTCGTGTACGTCGACGTCCGCCGGCTCGACGAGTACGAGGAGGGGCACGTCGCCAGCGCCATTCACATCCCGGTTGAGGAGCTGGAAGCGCGCCTGGCGGAGCTCGATCCGTACCGCAACAACACCCTGGCTATTTACTGCCGGAGCGGCAAGCGGGCTGCTGTCGCTGATTCGATCCTCCAGAGCAACGGCTTCGCCTTTACACGGAATGCAGGCGGACTCGACAGCCTGCGTGCGCTCGGCGTGCCCATTGAAGAGGCGTTGTAAACCCGGATCTACCGTTTTAGAGCGCTTCTGGCGGCAGGACCGGAGCACGCAGCTCGCCGCGCGCCGCTGACGTCGCGCTCGCAAGCTTCTCCCATACGCCGGTACGCCAGACGTCTGTGTGCGTGCGGATGATGTCGCGTTGCGTCAGGCGGAAGTGCGTCGGGTTGGCCTCGGCCAGCTCTTCGAACCGGGCTTTTAGCTGGATCAGCTTCAGTCGGTTTTCCGACGTGAAGCCAAAATTCTTGATGTCCTGAACGAGTCGGTCGTATTCGTCGTCCCAGAACGTCCGCTCGCTCCGATTCGGCGTGCGGAACGTATCGTGGTCGAACCGGAAAGTGGCGGAAGGGTCGAGCACGTCCAACCCTTCGGCTTCGAGGGCGCTGGAAGCGCCGAGCGGCAGAAAGATCCGGACCGGCATCCCGTCGACCTCGGCAACCAGCCGGACGTCCCCCGTGGTGGGTACGCCCGCATCGCCGAGCCCTTCCGGCAGCACCATGTGAGGGTTCATTTCGCGGAAAATCTCGTACAGGGTCGCGTCACCACTTTTTGCCGGCAGCACCAGTCGGTCCCGGTGTTTGCCAAGGGCGTTGAGCAACCGGCTCAGGTAGATAGCCGCTCCCTGACGGACCTGGACGCGCTCGGCCTTCATGGATAACGACGTGTCGATCGGGAGGTCGTGCGTTGCCCGGAGGCTTCCGTAGGCCGTCGCCACGTACCCGCGCGAGTACTGCTTGAAGCTCGTTCCCTTCGAGACCGTATCGAATCCTTCGGTCACAGCCCACACGTAGGCGTCGACGACGTTCGAACCGGGCTTGACGCTCGCCGGACCTTTGCTCAGGAACTGCCGGTAGACCGCGTAGATGTTACCGGGACCGGTGTGGTAGGCCGAGATCCCCGGTATTTCGTGGCCCACCGCATTGGCATAGCCGCGCAGGGTCAGCATCGCCGGCTCCATGGTCAACAGCGGGTGCCATTCCTCAAAGACGGATATCTTCTTGCCCGCCGCGGTGTTGAGCTGGTAGTGATGGATGCCTCGCTGCCGGAGCAGGTAGGGCATCATCTGGTACCGGCTTCGTGCGCCCACCGTCGAAACGAGCCGGTCCTGGTTAAAAGTTTCGACCGTCCCGATCTCGGTTGCGAGCAGGCTCAACCCGAGGTACCGCGCCAGGCGCACTTCGTATTCGATGAAGGCTTCTTCGTTTCGCCGCGCCTCGAGCACTTGATTCTTCCGTCCCCACTTCACCGTGATGTCCGCCTTCGGGATGCCCTGTTTGGCGTACTTCTCGACGAGCCTCCGTGTCTCAACCCGACGAATGGCGTCGATCCGGTCCCAGTTCATCGTCGAGTCGGGATTGTACCGGGCACGCTCTTCCTCCAGGACGAACAGCTCGAGGAGCTCGCCCGTCCGGTTATCGACTACGCGGATGGTGAAGTTGTCGTCGACAGCCTGCCGCTGCTCGTACAATGAAAGCAGGTTCCGGAAGGATGCGATGAGGCCGACGTTGGTCGTGGTACTCGAAGAAAGTAACGGTCCCGCCGTATAAGGCTGGAAAAGAAGGTCTGGGTGGAGGTCGAGGTCCTTGAAGGAGAATGACGTGGATACCTTCGCGGTGGACGTGACCGTCGTCGAGGTTTCAACGACGGGCTCGGGCGCCCGGCGGGCTGCCAGCTTCGCCAGCACGTTGCGGGCAACCGAATCGATGCTGTGCGACAGCGTGAGCAGACTGAAGAGGACGAACAAAACGCCGATGAGCCGCCGTCTCTTCCGCGTGTGGATGATCACGGATGATTCTTCGGGGCCAGGAGTTACGGGGTTTCCTCCCTCAAGTCTACTTTTCGATTCCATGGGCACGTCCCTCCTCTCGATACTGCCTACTTCATCAACTTCTATCACCGCTTGGCGATGTTTGACCTGTAACGAGCAAAAGTCGTGCGACAAACACAACGCAAAGCCGCCGACGGCGTGTCCAAAAAATCCGGTTACTGGAAGGCCTTCCAGAATCGCCTCACAGGCTACATAATCGGGCCTTTCTCCAGCAAATACAGGAATATCTGGATTGAGTGAATTACTCCTTTCGACGATGAAAAGGTCCGTGTACGGCAGCAGTGTACAACTTGTTGAACGGGCCGCGTGTATGATTTACCGGATTTTTGACGGCCGCTTCACCAGAACATCAGCTTCATGCAGAAGACGGAGCCGCCTGACTTGAGGAATTCGCCCGTATCGAGCTCGACCGGTACGAACCCTGCCTCGCGCAGGGCTTCAACGGTGACTTTACACCCCTGCTGAATCAGGACGTGGCGGCCGTCGGGGCAGTGTGCATTGCAGGCGAACAACCTGCGGGCTTCATCCTCAGGGGCGGCGATGACGTTCGGAAAGAACCTCCGGATCAGGTCGAGCCCCTCAGGCAGGAAAGCGCCGGGATAAATCAGCACGCTCCGGCCGTCGAGCACACTGAAACACGTGTCGAGGTGGTAGAAGTCGGGGTCTTCAAGCTGTATTGCGAGTACCGGAACGTTCAGGACGTCTGTAACGAACTCATACACCGACGGTGAGGTGCGGAAGCCGTACCCTCCCCAGAGCAGGTAACGTCCCGGGTGCCAGATGGCATCCCCCATCCCCTCAAACGAATCGTCTCCCGGGGGCAGCCGCGTGATCTCGAACCCCATCGACGAAAAGAACTGCTCGATGATTGGCACTTCGTCGCGTCGCTGCGGCGCATGCATCCGGCTGAGCAGCACCCCCTTCGTGCCGTCGGGTTTGTAGTACGGCAACGACTGGTTTGCGCAAAACACCAGGTCCGGCAGGCCTTCGACCCCCGGGATCGTGACCGGCTGAATGCCGAACTCCTCGTAGGCGCTCTTCAGCCGCTCCCACTGCTGCTTCGCCTCAGCCCGATTGACCGTTCCAACGTTGCCGGCCATGTGCGGATTGATTACGTACTCGACGTTGAAGTACGTCGGCGCCGCCATCAGCACCCGTCCCGGCCGAGGCAGCGCCGGCAGATCCTCAACCGAAAAATCGACCTCATCTATCGACGTGTAGACCATAACGACCCCGAATTGTCTCATAAGTAGAGCTTTCGGGAGAAATTAGTGCACGCGTGGCCTCGGGACTAAGCATGGGGAGGGAAAACGTTGTTCCGAATGCGTAGGACGTGAGGCTTCTGGCAAAAAACAGCCCGCCCCGAAGGCGTGGCTTCGGGGCGGGCGCCGGAATGGTCAAAAAACGACAATCACTTAGATGACGGCATTACGGCCCGGTTTCGGAATCGGGTAGAGGCCGTCGGCGTCCGGCTTGACCGGCATGTCGGCGTCCCACGCGAGGACCGGCGGGAAGAGGTTGACCTGCGAGTTCATCGCCATGTCCCACGTGACGTCCTGTCCTGAATACGTGGCCATGCGGCCCATGATCGCGGTCAGCGTGGCCTTGGCGCCGTTTTCCCCGTCGGTGAACCTGAACTCACCCTTCGAGATGGCGTCGAACAGTTCGTTGTGCTCGACCTGGTACGGGTTCGGGTCGCCTTTTGTGTCACGGCTCCAGATGACGTTGCCCTTGGCGTCGCGGATTTCACCCGGATGCGGCGCTGTGCCGGTGGTGCCGTGGAACGCTTCGGTGACGCGGCTGGCCGTGCCCGGCATGTGCCGGCACTGGCTGAGCATGCGGGTACCGTCTTCGTAGGTAAACTCGACGAAGTGGTGGTCGTAGATCTCGCCGTAGTCCGGCCCGGTACGGACGAGGCGGCCGCCCTGTCCCTGCGCGTGGACGGGATAGCCTTGCTTCACCCAGTTGGCCACGTCGATGTTGTGGATGTGCTGCTCTACGATGTGGTCGCCGCAGAGCCAGTTGAAGTAGTACCAGTTACGCATCTGGTACTCCATCTCGGTCTGGCCCGGCTTCCTCGGGTGCACCCACACGCCGTCCTGGTTCCAGTACACACGGCTGAGGATGATGTCGCCGATGACGCCGTCTTGCAGGCGTTGCACCCACTCGCGGTAAACGGTCTGGTAGTGGCGCTGGAGGCCGACCACGACGTTCAGCTTCTTTTCCAGGGCCTTTTCGTGGGCGGCCAGCACGCGGCGCACACCCGGGGCATCGGTGGCAACCGGCTTCTCCATGAAGATGTGCTTGCCGGCCTCGACGGCCGCTTCGAAGTGAGAAGGGCGGAATCCGGGAGGCGTGGCCAGGATCACCACGTCCACGAGCGGAATCACCTCTTTGTACGCCTCGAATCCGACGAAACGGCGGTCTTCCGGAACGTCGATCCGCTCCGCCATCGTCGAATTACCTGACTCCTGTTGGGCGGCCTCGTCCTGAATGTTCTTCAGCGAATCCTCGAGCCGATCCTGGAATGCATCGGCCATCGCAACGAGCTTCACGTTCGGATGCGCGTTGAGCGCCTGCACGGCGGCCCCGGTCCCGCGCCCGCCGCAGCCAATGAGGCCGACCCTGATCGAATCGTCGACTCCGTAGAAAGCGCTTGCAGTCATCGGAAACTGGCTCGCCATGAGCGTGCCGACAACGGCAGCCGTACTCTTGGCAAAATCCCTGCGACTCATTTTGCCTTTCGAATCATTCTGATCCATGCGATATACCTCCCTGTTGCCCAGATGTTAGGATGGCGCAGGCGATCTGCCGTTGCCTCCCGCTGATTTCCGAAAAAATTGTGTTAAGCCTAAAAGTAGTATAAACATTCTTAAATGTGAACAACCCGGGCGTAGAGATAAAACTTCGACGGTCAAACGGTACAATCCCACGCCGGAATTCCGTTCGAGACCACCTCGCAGGAGAGTCCATCTGCCAGCTCACGAAGACCCCGTTTGAGGATACCGGACGATCTGGAGCCAGAACTGGTCGAGCCTCTTCACCGTCCCGAGGAGCCCGCCGTAGGTGTGAGGCTTCCGGATGTATGCGTTCGCGCCGAGGTCATACAGCATCTGCACGTCGGTCTGGCTGTCCGATGTCGTCAGGATGACGACGGGAATAGGCTTGAACCGCGGGTCGGACTTGAGGCGCCGGAGCGCCTCCTGCCCGTTCATACGGGGCATGTTCAGATCCAACAGGATGAGGTTCGGAGGTGGGAAGGCCGAGGGATCTGAAAAGGGGACTTTTCGGTGCACGTAATCGATCATCTCCTGGCCGTCGTGGAGGTGAATTACCCGTGCCTGCAACTGCAAATCCACGAACGCACGGTCGATGAGATGCCGGTCGTCCTCATCGTCATCCACGATCAAAATGGTCATGGCCCCTTGTGCCGTCTCCATGGGTTTGTACCGTCCTGGTCCGCGTGTATAGCTCGCACCTGGAGACAACGCCACTTCCCGGCGAGTAAGAAGAAGGTGCTCGTACCGACACCGACCGCTATTCACGGTCCCGTATGAAAGGAATGGCCTGGACGAAAGGACAATACGAAGCGCCCACTACCCTCGTCCCGGAAAGGCCCTAATACGGGTTAATGACACCCCTTGTTACTACATACGCAAAGAACGACTCGATTTGGGGACAATGAATTGAAATAATTCCGCTCGTTTCTCGTGCCCCGGCATTTGTAAGAATGCTGCAACCAAAAACTAAAAAACTACAGGTCCGATATTTTCGATATCCCGATGATTCCAGAAATCTTCCCACCGGCGACGAATCCGCACCCTCACTTGGCGGTTCATTCTACGTGGCAATCCAACCCAACGGCTAGTGTGAACATGGAAATGGCGGCAGTTACGACGAAAACTAACCGGCTACTGATCATCGACGACAGTCCCGACATTCGCGACACCCTCCGGGATTTTTTCGAAATGAACGGGTACAGGGTGCAGACGGCGATGGACGGGGAGGAAGGCCTCGCGACGCTCCTCGAGGAGGAAACGCCCGACCTCGTGATCCTCGACGTTCACATGCCCCGCCTCGACGGCTTCACGTTCCTGAAGGAAATGAAGCGGCAGGGCATCCGGGTGCCCGTCGTGATGCTCACCGCCAGAGGCGACCAGGACAGCATGCTATCGGGGTTCGACCTGGGCGTTACGGATTACATCACGAAGCCCTTCAACCCGGACGTGCTCCTTGCCAAAATCAGAGCGATCCTGCGTCGTAGCTGAGATCATGCCCGCTCTTCTGGTTGTCCGTCGGGGACTCTCCCGCTATGCCTCCTGGCCGGTCCTGTTCCTGGTTGGCGCGCTGCATTTAGCCTCGTGCTCGGTCCCGGCGTTTTTGTCGTCGGCGGACTCCGGCTACCGCTCGACGACCGACATCGAGCGCGAGGTGTTCGAGCGGATCAACGATTACCGGAGGTCGCAGGGCCTCCCGCCACTCGCCCACAGCGACCGGCTCGCCGAAGTAGCGCGCCGCCACAGCGCAGACATGGCCGCCGGCCGCGTACCCTTCGGCCATACTGGCTTCCACGAACGCGCCGCCGGTCTCGACGGCTACCGCTCGATCAGCGAAAACGTCGCGTTCAACAACTACCCTGATACCGGCTCAGCCCAGCGGGCGGTGGAAGGCTGGATCTCAAGCCCCGAACACCACAAAAGCATCGTTGGCGCCTACGAGGTGACTGGTATCGGCGTCGCCCGAGGCCCCCGCGGCCGGATCTTCTACACCCAGCTCTTCGCGGCGATTTAACACCCCACTTTCTCCGTTCGTCATTTTTTCCTTGCACATCTCCCTCCCGCACCATAGCATTTTTCGAACTGGAATGGCAGGCATCGGCTGCGCTTTTGCCCGGACCTCCGGGGGCCGGGAATCGACGATGAACTGTCCGTTCGTTTCCGCACAGCTTAGCCCGTTTGAAGTGACAGTACCGAAGTTGTCGGAAGCCCTTTCAAGGCTTCCGTTCGCCGCTCTTGTTGTCGGTTCCATCCTTTGCCTGGCCGCTTTTTCGGCGGTCCCGCTCCGCGCCCAGAACGCCTCGGTCAGGGGCTTCGTCACCGACGCCTCAAATGGACGGCCGCTCGAGCTGGCGAGCGCCGTGCTGACTGCATCCGATGGAACGGTCACGGGGGCGATTACCAACCAGGAAGGGGCGTACCTCATCCCACGTGTCCGGCCGGGGCAATACGCTTTCAGGATATCGTTCATCGGCTATCATGCTTACGTTGACACGCTCGACCTCGCGCCCGGACAGGTCCTTACGATCAGCGTCGAGCTCCGGCCGGACCAGGCCACCCTCGGTGAGGTCGTCGTCCAGACCGAACGCACCGAAGGAGCGGCGCGCGTTACCGCCGGACGACAGACGATCCGCCCTGCCGACATCGAGCTCATCCCGACTACCGACGTCTCCGGCGACCTCGCCTCCTACCTGACCACCCTGCCGGGCGTCGTTTCGACGGGCGACCGAGGCGGGCAGCTCTTCATTCGGGGCGGCGAGCCCTGGCAAAACCTCGTCCAGCTCGACGGCATCCTCGTCTACCAGCCGTTCCACATCCTCGGCTTCTATTCGGCGTTCCCGTCGGACATCATCAACCGCGCGGACATCTACGCCGGCGGCTACGGGAGTAAGTTTGGCGGGCGCATCTCGTCGGTCATCGACGTAGCCACGCGAAACGGCAATACGCAGCGTCTGGCGGGCGCCGTGAGTATCTCTCCCTTCATATCGACTCTCCGGCTCGAAGGCCCGGTCCTTCCGGGACGCGTGTCAGTGCTCGGGTCCGTACGCAGGTCGGTGATCGAGCAGGGCATCGAGCCGCTCCTCGGTGAGCCGTTGCCATTCGACTTCGGCGACGCCTTCGGAAAATTCTACGCCGAGCTTTCATCGAAAAGCCGGCTATCGGTAACCGCGCTCTCCACCCACGACCGGGGCCGTATCGCCGAGCTCGAAGACGGGCAGAGCCCCGAGGAGCTGCGCTGGCAAAACCATGCGGTCGGCATCCGCTACCTCGTCCTGCCGCGCATCCTCCCGGTCATGGCCGACTTCCACGCCAGCTACTCTCACCTCAACTCGGAGCAGGGCGTACCCGACGACCCCACGCGTACGTCGACCATCGAAAACTTCCGCGTCTCGCTCGACGCAACGTTTTTCAATCGGAACAGCACGTTCGACGCCGGCTGGGCGGTCGAGATCGGCTCGATCGCGAACGAGCTCGGCGGCCTCTTCCAGAACGTCGACGAACGGCAAGCCCGGCCGATCCGCGTGGCGGCCTACCTCGAACCCGAGTTCATCTTCGGCGGCCTGAAGCTGCGCCCTGGCCTGCTCTTCGAGCACACGCTGATCAAGCCGATCTCGTTCGAACCCCGCGTGCGGATGGTCTGGGAGACCGGGCCGCACCAGATCAGCGGCGCTGCCGGGCTCTACCGGCAGGACATCGTCGGTCTCAACGACCGGCGTGACGCCACGAGTGTCTTTACCGCCTGGACCACCATCCCCGCCCGCCCGAGCCGCCAGCAGCCCGACGTCCGGATCGGCCACATACCGGAGGCCGTGCACGCCATCCTTGGCTACCGCGCCACCCCCAATAGCTGGCTCGAGATGTCGGTGGAAGGTTACTACAAGTGGCTCTCGAACCTCTTCATCCCCGAGTGGACGGCCTTTCCCCGCTTCTCGACGCGTCTCCAGCCCGCGAGCGGCCGGTCGCGCGGGTTCGACGCACGCGTCGAGTTCCGCCCGAAGGGATTCTACGCGTACGTCAACTACGGCCTCTCGCTGACCCGCTACACCGCAGAGCAGGCTGCGCTGAAGCTCTGGTACGGCACCGAAACGCTCGACTTCCGCCCGCCGCACGACCGCCGGCACCAGGTGAACGCCCTCGCCAGCACGAGCCTCCACGGATTCGACCTGAGCATTCACTGGGAGTTCGGCTCGGGACTGCCGTTCAGCCAGGCGCTCGGCTTCGACGGGTTCATCTTCATGAACGGGCTCGTCGACGTCGGAGAGCAGGGCTCCCGGCGCGTCATCTATGCCAGGCCGTTCAACGCCGTCCTCCCGACTTACCACCGGCTCGACGTGTCGATCGAACGAACTTTCGACGTCCGGAACGCCTCGATCACGGCCCAGGCCAGCCTGATCAACGCCTACGACCGTGCCAACCTGTTTTACCTGGACGTCTTCACACTCCAGCGCGCCGACCAGCTCCCCCTGGTGCCGTCCTTCGGCCTCAAGATCGCATTCGACTGAATCCTCTGTAGTACCCGATGGCTCGTTTCTTCCGTTTCCTGCTCCCGGCACTGCTCCTCGCCTTCAGCCTCACGGGCTGCGAGGAAGACGTAGTGGCCGTGCTCGGCACCGACTATCCCTTTACGCTCTACGGCGCGTTCAATCCGGAAGCCGACACGCAAAAGGTCCGCGTATTCCCGATCGAGCAGCGGCTTGAGCCCACCAGCTCGGATCCCATCGACGCCACGGTTACCTCCGTCGACAAAACCACCGGTGAGACGCACACCTGGCAGGACTCCCTCCTGCAATTCAGCGACGGCACCTACGGCCACCTCTTCTGGGCGAAACTCCGGCCGGCCTACGGGCATTCGTACCAGGTGGAAGTGAAGCGTTCGGACGGCGCCACCAGCAAGGTCAGCTTCACCGTTCCCAAAATGATCCAGCCCATCGTCGGCGAACCGATCGTCTCGACGTCCATCGTCGACGTACCGGTCTTCCTCGAGGGCGAGGCGCCGCGCCTCATCCAGTTCGAGCTCGAATATTGGGTCAAGTACGACTCGAGCCTGGCCGGTACGACCAAGATCGTCATCCCTTACACGGAGGAGCTGACCCGCGTCGACGGAGGGTGGAAATTCAACATCAAGCTCAGGCGGGACTTCAACGACATCGTTGCCCTGCTCCGTGGCCGGAAGCTCTACCTGCCCCGTTACGGCGTCGGCCTGATCGAGCTGAACGTCCGGGCGATGGTCGTCGACGACGCTTGGAATCCCCCGAACGACGAGTTCGACCCCGAAATCCTCGTCGAGCCCGGCACGATGACCAACGTCGAAAATGGATTCGGCTTCGTCGGCGCGGGCTATCCGTTCCACCTGCTCTACCGCCCGAGCCACGAGCTACTGACGGCCACGGGTTTCCGAATCATCTAATCGTGGAAAAATTTTTTTCGTCGGTTGTGGAACCAACCAGGAACGGCAGCATATAATACCTTGAATTAAAGATATTCAAAATCAAGACGTGTTGGACAACTTGCAAAAAGGTAAAAAATCCGCAATCCCCCCGCGTTGCGGATTTTTTCAGCCATGACCGTCTGATTTTTATTTATCTTATTATCTTGAAATCGTAATATCGTCACAACAACATAATCAGCCGTACAACATGAACACGTTGATCGAAAAAGACCTTCAGACCTACGTTATCGACCCTTCCCACTCCCGGCTTGGCTTTACGGTCCGCCATCTCGGCTTCAGCAAAGTCCGCGGCAGCTTCGAGCAGTTCGAAGGCGTTATCCGGATGGCGCCGGACGACCTCTCGACCCTCGAGGCAGAAGCCACTGCACAAACCGCGTCGGTTACGACCAACGATAGCAAGCGCGACGACCACCTCCGTTCGGCCGACTTCTTCCAGGCGGACCAGTACCCCACCATCACCTTCAAGAGCACGGAAGTCCGTGATATTTCGGGCAACAGCTTCACGCTCGTAGGCGAGTTTACCCTTCGCGGCGTCACAAAGACGATCGAGCTGAAGGGCGAGTACCTCGGCTCGGGACGCGACCCGTGGGGCAATGAGAAGGTCGGATTCGAGGCCAGGACGAAGATCAACCGTAAGGATTACGGGCTGAACTGGAACGCCGCCCTCGAGACCGGCGGGTTCCTCGTCAGCGACGAGGTCGAGATTTCGATCGAGGTTCAGGCAGCCCTTCAGGCCGAAGCATAAGCGTAACGCTCCCGAAGGGCGTGCTCCCACACGTACCGGATCCGGGACACCGGTGAGCAAGTCACACCGAGACGAGGGGGATCGGGGGAGAAAACTCCCGGTCCCCTAAATCGCTGAACAAGACGAATCAACGCGTAACGCCATGTATGCCGTAACTGGAGCCACAGGCCACCTGGGCCGCCTCATCGTCGAAAACCTGCTACAAAAAGGCATCGATCCGGGAGAGATCGTCGCCGTCGTGCGTAACCCCCAGAAAGCGGCCGACCTCGCCGAGCGGGGCATGGTCGTACGGGTTGCCGACTACGCGGACCGTGAGGCGCTGGAGGAGGCGCTTCAGGGTGTGGACCGGCTCATGCTCGTTTCGTCGAACGAGGTGGGCCAGCGCACCACGCACCACCGTAACGTGATCGACGCCGCCGTCAAGGCGGGTGTCCGCTACGTCGTCTACACGAGCATCCTGAAGGCCGATACGTCCCCGATGAAGCTTGCCGAGGAGCACAAGGTCTCCGAGGAAATGATCCGTGCCTCGGGCATTCCCTTCACGATCCTTCGGAATAGCTGGTACTTCGAGAACTACACCGAGAACCTTTCGGGTGCGCTCGCCCACGGCGCTCTGCTCGGCAGCGCGGGTGAGGGGCGGATCAGCGCGGCGACACGCGCCGACTATGCCGCTGCCGCAGCGGCCGTACTGACCGGTGAGGGACACGAAGGGACCGTGTATGAGCTTGGAGGCGACCAGGCATTTACGATGGCCGAGCTTGCACAGGCCGTGACGGCGCAATCGGGCAAAAAAGTCGTCTACCGCAACTTACCTGAGGAGGAGTACGTGAAGGCGCTGGTGGGCTTCGGCGTCCCCGAACCCTACGCCAGGGCGCTGGCCGATTCGGACACCGCGATCTCGAAAGGCGCCCTGTATACCGACCGCGACGACCTGCGAAGGCTCATCGGACGCCCGACGACACCCCTTTCCGAAGCCGTCGCCGCGGCATTCCGTTCGTAACGGCTCCCCCCGTGCCGGGTTCACCAGAACACACGACCATGACCCATTCCGTTTCAGATACCCGTCCCCAGGTTGGGATCGCCCCGACCGGATACCGGTTACCTTCGGCCACCCGGCTGGGGCCCGTCCGCCTCCAGGTCGCCGACCTCGGGCGTTCGCTCCCCTTTTACGTGAACCTGTTGGGGCTCGGGGTGCTGGAACAGACGGGCAACGGGGTGACGCTCGGTGTGCCGTCCGACGGTAAGCCGCTCGTCCGGCTCGTCGAGTATCCCGGCGCTAATCCCGTACCGCACCACGGGCGGCTTGGGCTTTATCACTTTGCGATCCTGCTGCCGGATCGAGCCCACCTCGGGCGGTTCATCCGGCATGCGGCCGCGCACGGCGTTCGGATGGGCTCGGCCGACCACCTGGTCTCCGAAGCCGTTTATCTGAATGACCCCGACGGCCTCGGCATCGAGGTCTACGCCGACCGTCCGCGCGAAAGCTGGGCGGTTGAACGGGGGCAGATCGTCATGGCGACAGAACCGCTGGACATTCGCAGCCTCGTAGAAGCTGCCGGCGATACGCTTTGGACGGGCGCCCCTTCGGGAACCACCATCGGCCACGTCCACCTGCACGTGGGCGACCTTGGGAAAGCCGCCGCCTTCTACCACGACGGCCTCGGGTTCGACAAGGTTGTCTGGACCTACCCCGGCGCGCTCTTCCTCTCCGCCGGCGGCTACCATCACCATCTCGGCGCCAACACCTGGGCGGCACGCTCCGCTCCAGCCGGACCCGACGACGCCCGGCTACTCGAATGGACCATCATCCTTCCCGACGCCAACGAGGTAGCGTCCGCCGCCCGCAACCTCGAGCAAAAAGGCTATGCCGTCACCCGCAACGCCACCTCCTGGTCCGCCCCCGACCCCTGGGGCACAAGCGTGAGGGTAACAGCAGAAGCCGCAATGTAGCTAAATGTACACACAAATAGATGCATATATAATTCCCCTCCTTGACAGGAGGGGAGTTTGTGCCGGACAGCTATTCAATGCATAATTTCCTAGTCAACTTCATTAT
>CBINFS010000039.1:0-34761 GCA_966250015.1 uncultured bacterium
TTCCTGGATCTCCGCCTTCGCGGAGATGACGTATTGTTGAGTGTCTTCGGAAGAACAAATCGTCCCGCCTTCGGTCCGCATTACATCATGAAACTACTGCAACCATCAACAGACTGTAGTTCACTTTCCTTCGCGTCTTAGCGCCTTTGCGTGAGAACCATTTCAATCTTTGCGCAAATCCTCGAGCAGGGCAGGACAATTAATTTTTGAAGCCATTGCCAGAGGGGAGGGTACTCCGTAGACTCCATGAGGGGAGTATGGAGCGAATGGGATTTTGATAGCCTTACGGAGATCGATAGATGAAGCCGGACCGTGCAAAACTTGAACAGATCGTTGGCCAGATAGAGGCTCTTGTTGAGCGGACCAGGGCATTTGAGCAGCTATATGCGCCCCAATTGGAGCTCGTGCACCCCAACTACCGAAAGAGTGCATTGAACCTGGTTCACTACCGTGCCTTGCGGAGCCAGGACATCAGGGACCTCCAAAAGAAGCTCAGAAACCTCGGTCTGACGCGTTTGGCGAGGGCGGAGAGCCACGTCGTTGCAAGCTTGCTATCGCTTCGGAGCATATTACAGGCAATGATGGAACCGAAGCCGGTAAAGTTCAAGAAGGCGCCGGTGTCGATCAAAAAGGGAGAGAAGCTACTTCAAAAGAACACGAACGCCCTGTTGGGACGTCGGAAGAAGAGCAAGCGCGTACGTATCATGGTCACGCTGCCCGGTGAGTCGGTACAGAATGAGAAGCTCGTCCCGAGCCTCGTTGCCGCTGGTATGGATGCGGCAAGGATCAACTGCGCGCACGACAATCCGGCAGTGTGGAAGCAGCTGATCGAGCAGGTACGTGAGGCCAGCAGGAAATCGCAGCGAAACGTCCGCGTTACCGTCGATCTGGGAGGACCCAAAATCAGGACGGGCGCCATGAGTCCCGGGCCAAAAGTGGCGAGCTTTGCACCGGAGAGGAACAACCTGGGATTCGTCATCAGCCCGGCCGTGGTATGGTTTGCGCCTCCGGACGTGCCGGCGCCCGTCGAGGGTGAACCGCATCTTCCCGTATCTGCCGATTGGTGCGCACTTGTTGAGGAAGGCGACGTCATCTACTTCGAAGATGCCCGAGGGAAAGAGCGACGGCTGCAGGTCAATAAAGTGCTGGAAGACGGATTCTGGGCGAGTGGCTACGACCGCTCGTTCGTTACGACGGGTACCCGGCTTTACCTGGAAGGAAAAGAAGTGTCGCCGGAACCCATTGGAGATCTGCCCCCGGCTGAGGAGTCGATACTGCTAAACACGGGGGACCTGCTCATCCTTCACAAGGAACCGATCCCGGGTGAGCCGGCTGAATACGACCAGGACGGCAACGTGCTTCGGCCTGCACACATTTCTTGCACGAGCGACGAGATCTTCGATCAGCTAACACCGGGAAGGCGCATCCTGTTCGACGACGGTAAAATTGAAGGTGTCGTTGAAAGGGTAGACCCCGGAGAGCAAATCGACGTCAGGATCACTTACGCACGGGAAGGAGGACAAAAGCTGCGAGCCGACAAGGGTATCAACCTGCCGGACAGCCACCTCAGCATCCAGGGTCTCACGAGAAAGGATCGGGAGGACCTGGCCTTTCTCGTGGATAAGGTCGACATCGTCAACATGTCGTTCGTCAATTCGACGCGGGACGTCTACGACCTGCTCGACGAGCTGGATCGGCTGGGCGTTCGTGACCGGATAGGGGTGATCCTGAAGATCGAAACGCAAAAAGGGTACGACAATCTCACCGAGATCCTGCTGGCTGCCATGCAGACGTATCCGATCGGCGTGATGATCGCTAGAGGTGACCTCGCCATCGAGTGCGGGTGGGAAAACATGCCGCAGATTCAGGAGGAAATCCTGTCGATCTGTATGGCTGCGCACATTCCGGACATCTGGGCTACGCAGGTGCTCGAGAACATGGCGAAAAAGGGGCTGCCTTCACGCGCCGAAGTGACCGATGCGGCAATGGCCCAGCGCGCCGAATGTGTCATGTTGAACAAAGGACCCTACATCGTTCGCACGATTCAACTGCTGAACGACATCTTGTTAATCATGAAGGATTACCAGGCAAAAAGGCTCCCGATGTTGCCGGCGTTAAAGGTGCCCGAGGCAACCAATTTCAGTGTCGAAGGCGTTTCCGCTTGAGGATCGGTTCCGGCCAGAGAAAGGCGAAAAAAGCTGTTATAATGCTGCATCACGTGCCTTTCTTGCGGCTTTTTTAATCGTCTCTTCGCAACCCGCGGCGGTCATTTACGTTTAGCGAAGGCGTACGGCCAACATCCCGAGCTTTGTTATCTACAGGTATTTCACTTGAACCCAAGCACAAGCAGCAAAAAAATGAAGCGCACCTTAGTTCTTTTTTTGCCTCTGGTAGTGAGTCTTGGTTTTACGCTGATGGATTATTACGACCGCTGGGACCTGAACGGCGACGGCGTCGTCACGATCCAGGAGTTTGCCATTAACGTCAAAAAAGCCGGCGTCTTCAGCCAGTTCGACCGGGACGACGATGGATACCTGAATCTGGCCGAGCTATCGAAAGGGATCACGTACTACGGGATTTTCGTCGGATGGGATCGAAATGACGACGACGTGCTCGATCGCGAGGAACTGGAACAAATATTTCTAAGCGCGGAAAAGCTCGGTGTGGGTCTGGACTCGGAAGAAGTTCGCCTAAACAAAGAGCAATTCGTTCAGGCCATTTTTTCTGCATGGGATCGGGACGCCGACGGGCTGCTCACGGAAGAGGAAGTCTGCAACGGGTCGTACGACCTGCTCGATGGTGACGGCGACGGTCTCGTGAACAAGGAAGAGTTCAACCAGGCAGCTTATTACTTCTGAACGGGCTTGCTTCTCAAGGCCTTTAAGAATAGACAAAACATGGACATACGAGGAACTTAGCGCATTCCTCGATGTAACGATTTATATACTTGTGTAGTAAGAGCATAGAGTATGTAAATCGATATGGTGAGCCGCTGCCTTCCTCTCATTCTCTTTTTCTTTCCTGGGTTTCTCGCAGTTCACTCAGCCTCTGCCTTCGATATTTCTTTGAAGGGGTCGCCCGATTCCATGATCCGGCAGCACGAGGTGGCAACGGCGAACGGGTACGAGTTCGTTGAGACGCCTGAGGACGTTGAAATTCTCATCGAGCGTCACGAAATGATCCCGGTCGTCAGCAATGGATTTCTGACGGTGCTCTCGTCGGTGAGCCATCCGTACGCGCGTCCCGAAGTGCGTTTGTTCGTCGAGCGACTGGCAAAGCAGTACATGGAGGCGAATGGAGAGAAGCTCGTGGTTACGAGCCTGACGCGGCCGACCTCGAATCAGCCCTGGAACGCCCACAAGCTATCGGTTCATCCGGCTGGGCTTGCCGTTGATTTTCGGATCAGTAAGAAGGATCATTCCAGGCAATGGCTTGAGGGTGTGCTGCTAAGCCTGGAGCGCATTGGAGTGCTCGACGTAACGAAGGAGACGAACCCACCGCACTACCACGTCGCGCTGTTTCCGGAGGCCTACAAGGCCTACGTTGCAGACAAAATAGGTGAGGATGCGCTGTCAGAAGCCATGTCGTGGGACGCTGCCGGGGAAGAAGTACGGGAAGAGCCGGAACTGGACGATTCCGCCGAACGTGCACTACCGACGGCCATGGCAATGCGGCACCAGGAAATTCCCCTTCACGCATCGGGCGCCTCTATCGTGTTGCTATTACTCGCCGGTGGGGCCGGCTTCTGGGTTGGAAGGAGACGTGCAGGCGGTGTATTGTCGAGGCAAAACGTCTGAGCGTTACGTTCCGGAAGTGGACGACAAGGCAAATACTTGCTGCCGAAGGTCAGTAGTCTCATAGATGGGTCGGTCAGAAAAAAAGAGAACAAGCCTTCGATCAAGTACGTATTTTGTGACCCCGAGTCTTTCTGTGCATCCTTCGGCGCTGCATGGTACTTCTTCTATTCTACGTCAGCCTTGCCCTGGCCGTCTCCTTTCTGTGTTCGATCCTGGAGGCGGTGTTGCTCAGTGTGACGCCTTCGTACCTCGCCGTCCTCGAGCGGAAGGGAGGTTCAACGGGACCCAGACTGAGGGCCCTGAAGGATAACATCGACCGCCCGCTATCCGCCATTCTCAGCCTCAACACGATTGCACACACCGTCGGTGCGGCGGGTGCGGGCGCCCAGGCTACGAAGGTGTTCGGAGATGCGTACGTCGGGGTCATTTCAGCAGTCCTCACCTTTCTGATTCTCGTATTATCTGAGATCATACCAAAATCACTGGGGGCAAATTATTGGCGACAGCTTGCTCCGTTTTCTTCCCGTCTGATACCAGCCGTGACCTGGACGATGTGGCCTCTCGTCAAACTATCGCAGGGAATCACCCATCTGATTTCGCGCAACAAACAATCCGATACGATCAGCAGGGAAGAGGTGGCCGCCCTGGCCGAACAGGGCGCAAAGGAGGGTACGATCGAGGAATCCGAATCCCGCATCCTGCGCAGCTTATTCCGATTTCGCCAGCTCAGGGCAAGGGACGTGATGACCCCCCGAACGGTAACGTTCTTACTACCTGAGGACCGTACGATTGAAGAAGTGCTCGATGAGAACGAGACGATCCGTTTCTCAAGGATCCCGATCTTTCGTAAAAGCCGGGACGACATTTCCGGCTATGTGCTCAAAGACGACCTGCTCAACGAAGCCGCACACGAAAGGGAAGACAGAAGGTTGTCGGAGCTGAAACGGGACATGCTGGTCGTCCCGGATTCGATGCTGCTTGCCAACGTTTTTGAGAATCTACTCGCGAGCAAGGAACACATAGCCCTCGTCATAGACGAATACGGCGGAATGGCAGGCATCATCACGATGGAAGACATCGTGGAGACACTGCTGGGTATGGAAATCGTCGACGAAGCCGATTCGGTGGCCGACATGCAGGAGATGGCGCGGCAACAGTGGTTCAAACGGGCTCAGCGGCTCGGCATCATCCCGGAGGAACGATCAGACGAGGAAAAGGAGGCAATCGTTAAATTCGGGATGACAGGGGGTAAGCTTTCGAGGGAGTGATGACTGATCGCAAGTCTTGAATCAGACTTTTATGATGAAAAGCTTGCGGAAAGCCACCCACGCGGAATGAACCGGAGTGGATGGCTTTCACATACAATTACTCGCGGCCGTAGTCGTCTTCCAAACGAACGATGTCGTCCTCGATGCAGAGACCGAGCTGCGTCTCGATGATGACCAGGTAATCCGTCCCGTTGTTTTCGATGCGGTGGACGCCGCCAAGAGGGATGAATAGCGCGTCACCTTCGGTTACTGATCGAACCTCGCCATCGAGGGTGAACTGGCCAGTTCCGCGGACGATCACCCAGTGTTCTTTACGGTGTTGGTGCTTTTGAAGGGAGAGGCGCTGACCGGGATTGACGATGATCCGTTTCACGCGGTAGCCGGGTTCGTTGAGGTATTCCTCCCAACGTCCCCACGGTCTGTTATCGAATTCAATCATGCTGCTACAGGTTTATTCGGGTAATTTGTAAAGGTCGGGCAGATCGTCTTCCATCAACACGAAGGGATCGTTGGCGAAAGCGACAAAATCCTCCGCGCTCACGTGACCCGGGTAGGGAGCATAATGATGGCCCGGCTTGTCAGCCTGGTTAGCATTCCGCCAGACCAGAGCCCAGGCGATTCGCTGACCGACCGGATCGGCTTTGATAGCGGCGAGCAGCCGGCCGGTCCACCAGTCGGCAACCGGGATGCCTTCGAGTCCTGTTTCGGTCAGGGCGGCGATTTTCCCGCGCTCTTCGGCAATCTCGACGATCATTGCCAGGCGCCGTGCGAGCACCGACACGCCATCGGGTCGACTGAGCGCCTGATAGTCGTCCAGTCCGATGACGTCGACGTATTCGTCGCCGGGGTACCGTTCGAGGTAGGCTTCGCGAGTGTCGACACGGTCCGGGGAATAGGCGTAAAGAAGGTTGTGAACCTCTTTTTCGTCGCGCAAATATTCGACCGTCAGTCGCCAGAGTGAAACGTATTCTTCGACTGTCGAGCTGCCGGCGCCCCACCAGAACCAGTCGCCGGTGTGTTCGTGCCAGGGACGGAAAATGATCGGGATCAGCTCACCGTTGGCGCCTTTTAGGGATGAGACGAACTCGGCAAAGCGATCGAGGCGACTTTTGAACCACTCGTGGTTTTCGCCGCCGGGAAGCAGGGAATAAACGGCACGGGTTGTATCCCAGGCGTCACCTTTTGAGACGGGATTGTCCATGTGCCAGCTGAGCGTGATGACGCCGCCCCGATCGTACCCTTCCTGGATCCACCGGCGCATGTCGTCGAAACGGACGCCGTCGAGGTTTACCTCCACGTCGTTTTCGAAATCACCGATCTCCCATCCGTAAACGGCAGGGAAGGAGCCGGCGGTTTCTTTGACGTCGGACCGGCCGTCTTCGCGTTTCCAGGTCACCCCGTACGCGAGGTCGTCCTGATGGCCGAAAAGCACGTGATCGGGTGCGAGCTTTCGGAGGTTGACGAACAGGGCGCGGGTTTCCGCCGTGGCGTCCGGATCGACGAGGGAGACAGTTTCCGTCGAGGTGCCCTCCACACCAGCGCAAGATGCCGAAAAGAGAATCACTAAAGAGGCCGAGATTCCGAAGAAAAGCTTCCGAATCTGGCCAGTGTGGGAAGGATGAAGCAATGAGGGAGCAGACATGGCGCTTGTGCCTGACGTTTTGATGAAGGAGTTAACCGGCTCAAGGGGCAATGTCGGAGAGCCGGGACATGACTTCAAGGCACGCTCTTCCGTTGTGATACGGGCACTTCCAGAATCCTACTTTATCTTCGTTTGGATACGGATTCCGATCCCGTGAGAGCCGGTTGAACCACTCGCCTTTCTCATAATCGACGACGTGGTTCTTGATGAAGTCCCACGATGCAAGAGCGGCACTAAAGAAGTCCGGATTGCCCGATTCGCGATAGGCTGTCAGGAAGCCGACGAGAGCCTCGGCCTGGGGCCACCAGTGCTTGTCGGAATCGAGCCGGCCGGTTGGGCTCGTTTCGTTGAAAAGGCCGCCGTCTTCATCGACGCCTTCGCGCAACGTGGCCGACGCGATGGTGACCAGCGTTTCGACCACACGATTCCGAAGAGCCGGAACTCCCAAGATGTCAGCAGTTTCGAGGAGTAGCCAGGCCGTCTCGATGTCGTGGCCGAAGGATATTTTATCGCTTCGGAGGGTCCAGTCCTCGTCGAAAAACGTCCCGACGTGACCGGTTTGTGGATCGATGATTCGATCGAGAAAGAGGTAGGTCAGGTTTTGCAGACGCTCTTTCAACAGCGGATCGGCCCAGACCCGATAGAGCGTGGTGTACGCCTCCATGACGTGGAGGTGCGTATTCATGCTTTTGGGGAAGTTGAGGTCCTTTTCGCTGAGCCGGACGTCGTTCATGCGCGCCCAGTCACGCGTGAAGGCTTCGAAGTACCCACCGTATACCGGATCGTAAGCGTGTTTTTCGATGAGCTCGAACAGGCGTTGAGCCAGCTTCAGAGCATCACGCAGACCGGTCCAGGTATAATACTCTGACACACCGTAGAGGACGAATGCCTGGGCGTAAATGTGTTTACGATCGTCCAGCCGGTTGCCTCCGGCGTCGACGCTCCAGTAGACTCCGTCGAAGCGGCGATCCAGGAAGTGCTCCCGAATGTAGTTGAAAGCCCGATCGGCGAAGGGGCGGTATGCGCTATTCCCGAGCAGTCTGCCCGCCGCGGAGAAAGTCCAGAGTATCCGTGCGTTGAGTATGGCGCCTTTGGACGCGTCCTCAACGACTTTTCCGTCGTGTGTAATTCGGCCGTAGAATCCCCCATCCCGTTCATCGACGGTATGGTTCATCCAGAACGGAAGAATCCTACCAGTCAGTTCTTCAAGTACCTCAGACCGAAGGTTCAGGACGGCACCTGGGTCAGGCATTGCGGTCGAGGATCTGGAGGTTGCGTTCAATGAGCTCGATGCGCTGCCGGACCGACTCCGCCGATCGCCCCAGGTCGGGCGGGGTATTGCAGACGTAATCGAGGAGTCGATCGACCGTGGAGGTAGCGACGTGCGTCCGTGTGTCGGATGAGCCATAATAAATGAAGACCTCTTCGTTTTCATTCACGATCCAGCCGTTGCTGAACACGACGTTGGAAACGTCTCCAATCCTTTCAGCGCCCTCCGGCGCCAGGAAATAACCTGCGGGCCGGTGGGTGACACGCCAGGGCTTGTCCAGGTCCGAGAGGAACATGTAAAGGACGTAGCGAAGCCCGGCTGCCGTATTACGAACACCATGCGCAAGATGCAGCCATCCCTTTTTCGTACGAATGGGCGCCGGACCCTGGCCGTTTTTGACCTCATTGATCGTGTGGTAGACTTTGGGGTCGATGATTTCTTCGTGGTGTATTTCGGCGTGGGTGATGTCGTCGCAGAGTCCCCAGCCTATACCGCCGCCGGAGCCCGTTTCGATGAAACCGTCTTGTGGTCGGGTATAGAATGCGTACTTCCCCTGCACGAATTCAGGGTGCAGGACGACGTTGCGTTGCTGCCCCGAGTTGGTTTTCAAGTCGGGCAGGCGCTCCCACGTAATGAGGTCCTTCGTCCGGGCGATGCCGGCCTGCGCCACCGCCGCAGAGGTGTCACCTGGTGGCGCCTTGGGATCCTTGCGCTCGGTGCAAAAGACGCCGTAGATCCACCCGTCTTCGTGGCGGGTGAGGCGCATGTCGTAGACGTTCACGTCGGGGTCTTCGGTCTCGGGCATCACGACCGGATAATCCCAGAAACGGAAGTTGTCGATGCCGTTTGGGCTTTCGGCAACGGCGAAGAAGGATTTCCGATCGGCTCCTTCGACGCGGGCAACGAGGATGTACCGTTCGTCAAAACGAATCGCCCCGACGTTGAACACGGCGTTGACCCCGATACGCTCCATCAGGTAAGGATTCGTTTCCGGATTCAGGTCGTAACGCCAGAATAGCGGCGTGTGCGCAGCCGTCAACACCGGGTATCGGTAGCGGTCGAAAACGCCGTTGCCGTAGGGCAGCTTTTCATTTTTTCGCTCGATCAAGTCGCGATAGGCCGAGGCCAGAGTGGCGAGCTTCTTTTTAAAATTGACTTCCTGCGAGGACGAAGCTAAAGTCGAGGTCATAGTCAGCAAATAAAGGAGGTTAATTCACCGGTACCGTTTTCTCCGCGAGCGTCGCCTGAAATTCTGGATGCTCCCGGGGGTAGTCTTCGAGCTTATCGTACCAGTTGTACTTCAAGAACGTACTGGTCACCAAAACGACGGCGATGCAGGCAAGGAGCGCTGAGTACATTTCGATTACCAGGAAAATACCGGTTGCCGTCAGTGCGGTCTGCCAGACGATACCGACCACCACATTGACCATGTCGCGCCCAAAATTCCGGTTAGCCTCGAGGTCCGGATATTCTGCAAGCAGCTTCTCGTGAATGGGTTTCCAAAACCCCCACGGACGGACACGGAGGTAGAAGTTCTTCAACGTCTCCTCGTCGTCGGGAGGCGTGAGATACGTTCCGAGGATACAGCCGATGAGCGAGATGACGAGGATGATCGGGAAGGTGTAGATTTCCGTAATGTTGGAGAATACCGCCGGAACGATCCCGGCGGCGAGCATTCCGCCCACCATGCCCCAGAAGTAACCATAGCTGTTGAAACGCCACCAGTACCACTTGAGGACGTTTGATGCGGTATAGCCGCCAAAGAGTGCCGCCACGATCCACTGGACGATGTCGTTCAGCGAGTCGACCATGAACCCGAATGCCGTACCGATTACCACGACCACGATCGACGTGATATAGCTCCAGCGGACGTAGGTTTTCTGGCTGGCATTGGGGTTGATGTAGCGCTTGTATATGTCGTTGACGATGTATGCGGGGGCCGCATTGACGGTGGCGGCGTAGGTCGACATGTACGCAGCCAGCAGTGCAGCGATGAGTAATCCGAGCAGTCCTACCGGGATGAACTCGCGCATGGCGAAGGGAAGGATGAGCTCGAAGTCGACAGCGTCACCCATGGCGTTGAGCTCGTCACTGAAGAATACCAGGGCGAGGACGGTTAGGCCGGTAATGAGCATGTAGCGCGGAATGAGCAACACCAGGCTAACGAAACCACTCATTTTGGCGGCTTCACGGGGCGTTCGGGTGGAAAGCACACGCTGCATGTCGTAATTCGGGGCCGGTCCCGCAGCGCTTTGCAACCATCCCTTGAAGAGCATCATCATGAAGAAGGCGGAGAAGAGCGTCCAGCCGTCGTCCGCAATCTTCTGGTTAGCCGAATCCATTATGCCCGACCAGTCCAGGTTCAGCGTCCAACCGAAGAACAGATTGCGCCAACCGGCGGGTATCATCGGGTCGAGCATTTCGGGCGATACGACCATCATGGCAATGATCCCGACCGAGATGCATGAAATTGTCATAATGACAAACTGCAACACCTCGGTAAACACGACGCTGAACATGCCTCCTTTTACGACGTACAGGGTCGTGATGGCCGTGATGATGAGGCCGTAGAGGTTCACGTTGGTGACCGGGTCCGATGAAAGCTGCCAGGGAAGGAAGATGGCGGCAAATTTTCCAATCCCGATGAAGCCGTAGGCGAGGAACCCGATTACGTTGAGAATGGCAAATACGACCACGATGAAGTGTGACAGCTCGGCGCCTCGGCTGTTGCCAAAACGAAACTTGATCCACTCGGCGCCCGTCATGACTCCGCTTCTTCGTAACCAGGCCGAGAGGAAAACCATCAAAAAGATCTGGTTAAAGACCGGCCAGAGCCAGGGTATCCAGACACTCTTCAAGCCGTAGACGAAGAGCAGGTAGACCATCCACATCGTACCGCTGATGTCGAACATGCCGGAGGCGTTGGAGAGGCCGAGCATGTACCAGGGGATCTGGTTGCCTCCGAGGAAATAGTTCTGCATGCTTTTCGATGCGCGCTTGGAGATCCAGAATCCAATCGCGATCGTGGCCACCACGTAGAGGCCAATGATCAGCATGTCGATAACGTGAATGTTCATAATACCTTACTACCCGCGAGGTGAGAGAACCCGGTTACGATAAACGTCCATAAAGCGGGGTAATATAGAAATTGCACGATCGCCAAAACGGATTTGACACGATATGGACACGTACTTGATGATTACTTCATCTGCCGCATTTATAAAGGGGAAACGGAGTGATAGGTAATAATCTTGAAGCTGGTTTTACGAAGGCACTAAAAAAGGAAGCGGGGGATGGGGAAGGTTCCCGCATCCCCCGCTCCGGTTAACATCCGACGTAAGGATTCGCTGAATCCAAACTGCCGGATTTTACTTCATGAGAATCATCGAACGCGTCATGGCGCCGACCGGGGTCTCGAGGCGGTAGAAGTAAACACCGCTCGCTACCATCTGACCGGCTGCGTTACGGCCGTCCCACGTAATCGTGTGGGTTCCGGCAGGCATATCGCCATTGACGAGAACCTGGACCCTACGGCCAAGCACGTCAAATACCGTGAGGCGCACGTTACCCGGGGCGGCGAGCTTGTAGTTGATCGTCGTCGTCGGGTTGAACGGGTTCGGGTAGTTCTGGTCGAGGGCAAAGCCTTCAGGCAGCTCGCCGCGCTCGACGTCCGTCGTGATGCCGACGCCGATGAGCTGGACGTAGTCCACCTGCAGCGCTCCAGAGGTACCCTGGACGGTGACGGTGCTGACACCCTGCTGCAGCGGGAACTGGGCCGAAAGAAGCTCACCTTCTCCGGCGGCGAAGTCGAGCGTCTGAACGACTACCTGACCGTCGGCGAGGATGCTGGCCTGCGCGCCATCCGGGGCATAGTAGAATACCCGCAGGATGTAATTGCCACTGCCGGGAGCATCGAAGTTAAACGACACCGACTGGTTTGCATCGAGGCTGACGGCCTGGAAACCGGCCGGGCAGAACTCGATGTCATCAGCACAACGCGGGATCACTCCATTTGCATCCGCATCGGCAGCCGTCAGCTCGATTACGGTTTCGCCAGCCGCGTTGACGAGCCTGATTCCGCCGAAGTTCTGGTAGCCCCAGGAAGGCTCGATGCGAACGGTGTTTTCTCCGGCCGGAAGGTCGAGACCTTCGGCACCTTCAACGAGCTCACCAGCCTTGATCTCGATGTCTACCCACTCATTGTTCGGCAGCGGAAGCGCACACCCATCGATTGACGCCGTGCAGAAGTAGTATTCGCCGAAGTCGGAGTTATTGCGCAGGTTGACGCCGTTGACGATGATCCGCTGGCCACGCTGCGTTTCCGTTCCCATGTTGGTCTCGACGATCAGATCATAGGTTCCGGCTTCCTCAACGTTGAATTTCCACTCGATCGAACCACTGCCTTCCATCCGGTAGTACGTAAACCCATCCGGAGTGACCACTTCGGCACCCCCATCAAGCTGGCCGGTTTCAGCTTCGACCGTTCCAATGATCACCAGGTCAGCAGCCTCAACCATGTCCTCGATCTGCTTGATGTAGGTTTCCTTGTTGGCTTCGAAGGTCGCTTTGGCCTCCGGGTACCAGTTCAGGTCGCCGAGCGGCAGGCCGTCGGTGCCGCCTGTAAGTAGCTGAGTGTTGGAATAGGTAAAGTCCTCGGGAAGCGGCCAGATGGAGCATACGAAGCACTCTTCGTCACGTCCCGGATCCCAGATGTATTCCGTTGCCGGGCTGACACCGGTACGCATGTCGTTGATGTTTGCCCACAAAAGCTCGGGAATATCCGGCCAGTTGGTCAACTCCGGATTCACCCCGATGTAGTTGTTCTGGAACTTCATGTTGTCCGGATAGGTGCGGAAGTAACCCATCGTGGTGTCGTTGACGATGGGTTGCGCGCGTATCGAGTCGCCATAGAAGCCTTCGTCAAACGCGGGGTCGCGCCAATAGGAGTTGTTGGCGAAAACGATCTCGCGGTCCAGGTTCGTGCCGTAGGCAGCCGGAAGAGGACCGATACCGAAGAAGCCGGTGTACGGGTCGTCATCGGGCTGTTCGTTGGCACGGTCGGCAGCACCTTCACCGTGGAAGAACGGGTTCACGAAGATGTTATTCGTGATGTACGCCTCGATCCAGGCGTTGCCTGCCTGAAGCGTACGACCCACGTTCACCATCGTGTTGTGGTTGATACGGACGTAGTTGGCCGGAGCAGCCTCAGACTGGAAGATCGTCATGCCGATGTTGAAGAACGTGTTGTTCTCGATCACGACGGTGTCGGCGCCCGCTTCGAGGCGGATGCCGCGGCCTTCCCACTGCTGACTGGTTCCGAAGAGGTTACGGAATACGCAGTTGGTGATGAAGACGTCCGGGTTGGTGCCCGTGACGCCGGTGTATTGCCACACGGCCCGGTCAAAGATCACATTGTCGAACGTGATGCGGGCGTTGTTGGCGTTGAGCTGGATTGGATGGTAGGCCGTCCGCACGCCCTGATCGTCCTGGCCCATGAGCCAGACGTTTCGGAGGGTGAAGTCGGTGCCATCACCGGCCGTCTGGAACATGACGCCGTCGACCGACTGGTCCTCTCGGACGACGCGTTGAATGATAGCCGGCCCGTAGTCGATTTCGCCGGGAGGAACGGCGTCAGCCGTTTCACCGACGATCACGAGGTCAAAACCGTCCGCAGTGATTCGGTCTTCATTCCAGTAGAATCCACCCCTTTTCAGCACGTAGACACGATCAGGCGGCCGGTTTACGTCGGTCGCAATGGCGTCACGAAGCGCATTGACAATCACTTCTCCATTCTCGTCTTCCCACTCCACGACCAGTGGGCTTCCTTCGATCTGGGCAAGCGCTCGTGTCGGCCAGAAGACGACACAGAGGGCGAGAGCCAGTAGAAAAACCTGGTACTTAAGCTTCATGTTCATCCTCCAAGTTGGATGGTTGTATGGTGTAGGTTAAGCGGTTTATGAAAAACCGGCAGGAGGGGAGGTTGGTAGCCCTCCTGCCGGGATACGGGTGGTCTAATATCGATATCGTATACCCAGGTCAACGGTTAGGCCGTAATATTCTGTGTACGTTGGGTTATCGTAAGCTGAAGCCCTGAAATTCCGATCCGGCCGGTTATTCAGGTTGTTCAGGTTGGCAAAGATTTCGATTCCGCCCCGGATGTCCTGGCTGGCTGAGAGGTCCCAGCGGTAGTAGTCACCCGAGTAATTGTCACGGATCGGATTTGTCGGGTTGATGTAGGTGCTCGTGTTGGTCTGGTAGAGGAACGACAAGCGTGCCGAGAAGCCCTTGTAGTCATACCCAAGCGTGACGTTGGCGATGTGCGAGGGCTGGTCGGGCATACGCGCCGTGCGGACCGAGTCCGTCTTCACTTCCTTGCGGTACACCGGCGGACGCTCGCGGATCAGCTCCTTGCTGTTCACCAGGTAGTAGGCCTGGTACGTCGTCTCCGAGAAAATGTGGGTGTAGTTGACGTTGAGCACGATGCCTTTCAGGAAGGAAGGCAGGTACCAGAAGTTCGTCTGCCAGTCGAACTCGATGCCGCGGTATTTGGCCTTAAACGGGTTGTTGATGTAGGTATCTGCCGTAGGCCTTTGATTGATCCACGTTTCAGGAACGTTCATACCGGGCAACAGCGGAACGTCCGGGTGGAGGTTGTAGCTGACCTGGAGGATCAGGTCGTCTATCGACTTCTGGAACGCGGCGACAGAGAAAAGGCCGACCTTGTTCTGGTAAATCGAGAGCGCGGCGTCGTAGTTGGTCGAATGCGACGGCTTCAGCAGGGCGTTTGCGGCGCGGACGTACGTCTGATACGAGTTGATGTGCGTGATGGGCGCATAGTGGATGTAGTCAGGACGCGTCAGCGTCTCGGTACGTGCGAAGCGCAGCTTGAGCCAGTCGGTCACGTCGATGTTGAGGTGGACCATCGGGAGCCAGAACTGGTTTCTGCGCGTGTTCGTCAGCGTATCGAGCTCAGCGGGGCTTTCCTGGACGTTATTCCTTACGACCTCACGGTAACGCTGGCCGATGTACCGGGAATAGTCCTTCTCGAAGCGAATGCCGGGGATCAGGGTGATGCGCCTTCCCAGGTTGAACTCGGCCATGATATAGCCCGCCTGATACCGCTCCTTGCCCTCATAGTCGCTGCCACGTGACCCGATCGCCATGTTGCGCCATTCCGAAGGGCAGTTTTGGAGGGCCTCGGTAACCATACGGAGCTTCTTCTCATCGGCGACGAGCCCGAGGTCGTATTCACCGTTTAGTAAGTCAGGACGTCGGTAATCGCTCAGCGTAAAGTCGATTGGGAGAAGGCCCTCGAATCCGACGACTTCTTCGAGATTCCAGTCGGGATATGTTTCCGCGACGCACTCGAGCTGCCGGTTCAGGTACCCTGCACCGCTGCCGTAGTACATGCCGCCTGCGCCCTCCTGCTGCTGGTCGTTCATACGGTCGAGCCAGCGAAGCTTGCCACCCGTCTTGACGAGACCCGAGATCTGGTTGCCCAGACGGAATGGGACTTCGATGTTCAACTGCGCGGTCGTAACGTTTTCATCCCGGTCAGTCTGGTAGACGTAGACGTTGTTCAGGCCAGTACGGCTCGTGTCGACGGTTGAAAGATTTGGTACTTCACGGGGATGCATGCCAGGGGTCGGTGCACCGCTGAAAGCGCCCCCTTCCTGCATGAACTCCCATACGTAATCGCTTGGGCTGTTCGAACGAGAAGCCGTTCTGGCAAGGCCTACGTCGTAGCGGAACAGGTTGAAGTCCTGCTCCAACCCGATTGCGCCGGTGAAAATGGAGGTCTCGTTTTCGCGATCCTCGAAGCTGTAGTAATGGCGCTGATCGTTGACGTTCAGGTTGTGTACGCGGTACAACCCGTCGTTCGTAAGGCGGTTGAAGAACGAGTTTGCGGTAATCTTACCAAGCGGGATCCGATAGTCAGCCACCACGCTTGCGCCCGTGCGGCCGCGCTGCACGGATTCGTCGCGCAAACCAACGTTCGAAACGATAATAATTGATTCTTTTGTCAGTGGATCGGAGTCCTGGCGATAGTCGCCCGAGAACTTATCAGCACTCCGGTTATAGTCGTCAATGTTAAAGCTGGCAATCAGGCCGAGCCTGTTGTTAAAGAATCGGTTGCTCACGCTTCCGGCAAATTTGTAGTTGCCGGTGTAATCCTGCAGCTGGTTGTAACCACCCTGTGCGAGGAAATCCACGGTGAGCCGTTCGGGAGCCTCACGCAGCTTCAGGTCGACGGAACCGCCGATGGCGTCGGCATCCATGTCCGGTGTGATCGCCTTCATCACCTCGATGCCGCTCAACATGTTCGACGATATGAGGGACAGGTCGACGCTGCGGTCGGTTCCACCAGTCGACGGGACGCGGACGCCGTTGACCGTCACGGTGTTGTACTTGGGTGACAGACCGCGAATGGAGACTTTGTTCGCCTCGCCGCCCGAACGTTGAATGGCGACGCCGGGTAGACGGCCTACCGATTCGGCCGCGTTGACGTCGGGCAGCTCCTGGATGCGGTCGGCCGATACGATGTTCGTAATCGTTCTGGACGAGAGCTGCTGGTTGATGGCGGAGACCTGGCCCTGTGCCTGCGCCGTGATGATGATTTCTTCACCAACGACGCCCTCCCAATCCAGCTGAAAATCTGCGGTGAGGGTGCCGCCGGCCGGGATTTCGACCTCGCGTTCGACGCGGTCGTACCCGATGTAGGTCACCACCAGGGTTCTCGTCCCGGCCGGCGCATTGGAAATGGTGTATCTGCCGTCGAGGTCAGTAGCGGCGCCAATGCTGGTGCCGCCGACGACAATGTTCGCCCCGGGCAAGGGATCGCCGGAGGCAGCGTCGACCACCGTGCCGGTTACACGACCGCTGCCCTGAGCGAGAACTGAACCTACGCTAAAAGCCAGTACTACCAGCAATGCCGCCGGGACTCGTAGAGCGTACATTAGAAGACCTTTCATGTTGACTGTGCCTGAAAAGTTCGAGAAACCCGCGTAATTGAAATGCAGGCTGTTCGTAAAAATGTTGGATAATGAGACTCCTGTGGGGGTGGGACGTGGTTCGCTTTTGTCAGGCGGAACACCGGCCATAGAAGAGTCTGGTTAGCCTATTGAAAGCGCTTACTGCAGAACGAGGAGAATCGGGTTTTGTGTATTTCAAAGTGCAGGATCACGCTCTGACGATTTTATCAAATAAATTGACAAATCGTAACAAAATATTTATCAATTTATTTTATTAATTCAAGACCGATGGGAGTCTCCACTACCGCGTTACATGGTCTTTACAATTTTTTTCCAGCCCCTAACTCGGGGTGACCGGCTATGGTCACTTCATCACCCGGCTGAGCATCCGGAAGACGCTCATTTCGATTCTGTCACCCGCTGAAACACAATGCTGGTTGGAACCAATCTCGAATACACCAAGCTCTACAATTACCGGATCGTGCTGGAAACGATCCGGCTTCGCGGCCCGGTATCTCGAGCGGAAATTGCCAGGCTGACCGAGCTTACGGCGCAGACGATCACAAATATCACGAGAAAGCTCGCCGAAGTCAACCTCATTCAGGATGCCCACAAACAGCGTGAGGGTAGGGGGGCGCCATCGACGCTTTTGACCCTCAATCCGGAAGGCGCCTTTGCCGTGGGACTGGACCTGGACAAGGATCACCTGACTGGCGTTCTAATGGATTTTGTCGGCCGGGTGCGGCAACGGATGCACTACGACCTGAATTTCCCATTGCCGGAAGAGGCCATCGAGCTGCTCGAAAAGACGGCACGTGAGCTCATCCGCAGAGAAGGGTTGGACCTCAAGGTTTTATCCGGAGTCGGAGTGGGTTTGCCCGGGCCGCTCGACATCAAGAAGGATCATAGTGTCAGTAACTTCGTCAACCCAAGCGCATTTCCCGGCTGGAAGAACGTACCTGTGGCTGAGATCCTGTCGCGGCGGCTCGAGCTTCCGGTCTTTTTGGAGAACAACGCGACCGCTGCGGCGGTTGGGGAGCGTTGGTACGGCGCCGGGCAGGACATCAAGACCTTCTTTTACGTTTACTTTGGCGCCGGGCTCGGTGGCGGGCTGATCATCGACGGCCAGCCGTTCGAAGGTCACACTGGAAACGCCGGAGAGCTGGGGTTTTACCCTTCACAGGGTGACGATGACACGGACCCCACCGAAGAGCGCCCGCACCTGGGCTTGTACTTCAACCTCCCCCGGCTTTATCGAAGACTGCAGGAACAGGGGATTACCGTTCGGGAGCCTCAGGGATTGGAGGCTCTGTATGAGCAGGAGAACCCCTACCTCTTGTCGTGGATCGAAAAGGCTGCCGACCACCTGGCTCCGATTCTTCTCGCAATAGAATACGTGGTCGATCCCGAGGCCTTCTTTTTTGGCGGAAGGCTTCCGGCTCCCATCATCAAGGCGATGATGCGTCGGTTGAAACAAACGTTACCCAAGCTTCGGATGGAGGGCAAGGCGAGTGCTCCGGCGCTGCTTTTTGCCACATCCGGAGTGGATGCTGCTGCGCTCGGGGTAGCGACGATTCCTATGTACTCATCCTTCGCCCCAACGCCCGGTGTGCTACTGAAGCGTACGGGGGCGATGCAGAGCGCCGCTTTTACTGCCACCCCGCCCCTCTCTTAACGCCATCCGTTAAGGCTACCCATCACTGGCCGATACAAATTCGAGATGATTTAATATCAGGTGCGGAAAGCCCCTGTCACAGGTTCGTTACATCCGCTGCCAAAATCGATGGACCGGACGGAGATATTTCGCGAGGCCAGGTCGGAGTTTTCGAGTAAGGGGTTTGACGCTCAATGAAGCCAGCGCATTTGAAAGGGGAAGTCAGGCAGGACAAGGTTACCAAGGAGTGGGTGATTTTCGCGCCGGGACGGGGCCTACGGCCGCACGACTTCAAAAACATCTCAATTCCAAAGCCGGAAAGGCCTTCGTACGTACATACCTGTCCATTTTGCAGTGGGAACGAATCCCGGCTCGAGGCTATCCTCTTTGAATCGGCATCTTTTGAGAACGGCGGCTGGCAGACGCGTGTCGTACCGAATTTGTATCCCGCATTGACGAACGAGGGCAACGGCACGAGGAAAATGGACGGGATATACCTGTCGATGGACGGGTTTGGATCGCACGAAGTGGTGATCGACAGCCCTCTGCATAACGAGAGCATAGCGTCGATGGATGCCGTCCACGTACGCTCGTTGATCGATACCTACCACGCCCGGTACAACGTTCATCACCAGGACCAACGGAACCAACTCATTCTCATTTTCCGAAACAGTGGGCCGCGAGCGGGGGCGTCGATGGAGCATCCGCATTCGCAGATCGTCAGCGCAGGCTTTATCCCTCGGTGGATCCGATGGCGAAATTTTGAGGCGCAACGCTATTTCGACGAGCTCGGCCGGTGCGTCTACTGCGACATTTTAGCTTATGAGGGCGAGTGTGGAAAGCGTGTCATTTTCGAGAACGGCTCCTTCTTGTCCTTCATCCCATATGCGGCAGAGGTGCCCTTCGAAGTATGGATCCTGCCGAAGCGGCATCACCCGAGCTTCGGGCAAATAACCGACGCCGAAAAGACAGACCTGGCGGCGGCCTTGCATTTCGTCATGCGCCGACTGGCGGAAAAGCTGAACGATCCGGATTACAATTATATTATATACTCGTCTTCACGCTACGGAAACGCTCCACAGCTGCATTGGTACCTTCGTGTAAGGCCCCGTCTGGTGACGAGGGCCGGTTTTGAGATCGGATCCGGTATGAGGATCAATCCATCACTGCCAGAACTCGACGCAGCTTTTCTGACCGATAGGGGTTGATCGCTGGATACTATCCGGCGGGTCGTGGCGGCTCAATCAAGTATAAAAACTCCGTCCGGTAAAGAATCTTTTTTCACCGCGGACTGGTTTCGGGCTTCGTGTCGTAATTCATATGCTACGGTTGACCGTCAAAAACGCAGATCGTTGATCTCTATGTGGATCTGGATATTCATTATCACCGCTGTTCTGTTCTGGCTATTCCTTACGGCACGTTATGAAGCGAAGCGCGCCCGAAAAACCACGGACCGGATGGGTTTTCTCTCCGAAGTGCCGGAGCTCAACCCGGAGGCATCTACCACGGAATCCGTTGTGAGAACAGATGCTGACGAATTACCCTTCGAGCCGAGCAGGGCTACCTCTCAAAATCACGAATACACGGTAGAATGGATTGACGCCGGGCTCGTGGATGGAAGTTGGGTAGATGGATTCAGGTCGGAAGGGTACGGCTCCGTCATCCTCAAGCAAGGCGACGAGATTCTCTGGGAAAAACAGGTCGAGCGGCCTGCCAACGCTGCCGTTGCGAATGACGGCAGGGTTTCGGTTGAGGACAGGCTTTTTGGTAGCGGTCTGCGAAGCGCTTTTTACGTTTTCGACCGGGACGGATCGGTTGCCGTCCAACAACGCCTCGCTGCAAAGGGGTTGAGGAGCGGCATCACGCCGGACGGCTCCCTGGCGTGGGTTTCGACTGCGACGTCGACGATCGCCCGCGATTCGAGGAAGTTGCTCCTGTTTTCTGTGCCAAAGCGCAAGCTCCTTTTTCGGAGAGACGAGCTCTGGGGATTCCCTCTTTCGATTACGGCCAGGGAGAATGAGCTGGAGGTCGTAACCGATCGTGGGACGACGTATCTGCTGTCTGAAGACGGTCAAATCCTCAACGAGCCGGAGGTGGAGGCCGAGATCGAGCAACGAGAGATCATGTCCGGCCAGCCCTGGCTGCTACTGGACGTGGTCGGAAGACGAATGGCAAAGCTGGGAAACGACATCTGTCTGCCCGAACATGCTAATGAACTGCTCGATTTACTGGATCAGGCGAGTAAAGACGTGCAGGACGAGCAGACACTGGGCCGGATCGAGCGGCGGCGGGGAGAGATCCTGCTGGCGACGGGTGACAAAAAGGAGGCGCTGATGCACTTTTACCTCGCCGACGCCATCAGCCGGGAGGCGGAAGTAAAGGGGATTATCAGTCGATTGGAGAAGGAGCTGAACGGCCCCGGTTGATTCCGTTATTGCATATGACACATCAATTTTGCATCACGATCGAGTAGAAGGCGGTACACTGGCACGAGTGGCGCCGGTGGTAAATCCGCCGTCGACGAGCAGGATCTGGCCGGTGACGTACGCGGACGCATCCGAGGCGAGGAAAACGACGGCGCCGTCGAGGTCGTCGGGTTTGCCCGGGCGTCCGAGCGGTATGCGGTCGGTGAGGTAGCGCAACCACTCATCATTTTCGTAGAGCACGGCATTCTGCGCGGTTTTGAACCAGCCGGGCGCGAGTACGTTGACCGTGATCCCGTAGCGCCCCCATTCGGCGGCGAGCGCACGGGTCATTTGCAATACGCCGCCCCGGCTTGCGGTATAGGGGACGATGCCTTCCATCCCAAACACGCTCGTGCAGGAGCCGATGTTGATAATCCTGCCGTAGCCCTGAGCGATCATGTGCTTTGCAACAGCGCGGGCGCAGAAAAACTGGCCTTTCAGGTTGGTATCGAGGACCGTATCCCAGTCGTCCCACGTGACCTCCGTCGCGGGCTTCCTAATGTTGAGGCCGGCGTTATTGACCAGGACGTCGACGTGGCCGTAGTGCTCGATCGATGCGGACGTCATTTCTTCGATGGACTCTTCGGATCGTACGTCCAACCTGACCGGAAGGGCACGGCGGCCGAGTGATTCGATCTCGCGTTTGAAGTCCACCAGTGAATCGACGTTGCGGCTCGTAATGACGAGGTCTGCGCCAGCCCTTGCGAGGGCGCGGCCGAAATACTGGCCCAGGCCACGGCTTGCGCCCGTGATGATTGCCACTTTTCCCGTTAGGTCGAAGAGAGGTGGTTGCATCTCGTTGGACATATCAGGGTTTCAAAATGATCTTGATCAAGTTCTCTTTGCCGGCATGTAGACGATCAAAGCATTGTTGCCCTTCCGACAACGGCCGAATCTCGCTGATCAGAGGTTGCACCTGGATTTTCCCGGATGACACGAGGCCCACGGCGTCGCGATACTCACCGCTGCTGGCGTATGAGCCGCGAAGCGTGAGCTCCCGGGAGATGATCTCCTGAACGTTGAGCTCTACGTTCGGGGTAAGATTACCAACGAGAATGACCTTACCTCCGGTTGCAGTGCAACGGATGGCCTGATGTAGAGTAGAAGCGAAGCCCACGACCTCGAAGGCAACGTCGACACCTCGCCCATCCGTCAATTCGCCGATTTTATTGGGAAGATCGTCCGAATCCGGGTCGATGGCCACGTCGGCGCCCAGCTGCCGGGCCAGCTCGCGACGGAAGGGATTCGGGTCGGAAACGACGATGCGTCCGGCGCCCTGCGCTCTTGCCGCCTGAATGACGAAAAGACCGATAGTCCCGGCACCGACAACGAGAACGGTGTCGGCGAACGACAGCGTTGCCTGGTTGACTGCATGGAGGCCGATGGAAACTGGCTCGAGCATGGCAGCCTCCTCGAACGACAGTGTGTCCGGCATCCTTACCAGAGTCCAGGAGGGCAGGACAACGTATTCGGCCATGGCGCCCTGGCGTTTCATGCCGGGAATGGACACACCGAGCACCTGCCGATGAATACAACGGTTGACCGCGCCTTTTCGACAGGCGTCGCACTGTCCGCAGTAAATCGTCGAATCGAAGCACACCCGCTCGCCCGGAACGAATCCCTTGACCTCACTTCCGATGGAATGGACGACACCTGAGGCTTCGTGGCCCATCACGATGGGGGGTATGCGTCGGCCGGACTGGCCAGTGTACCCGTGTACGTCGGAGCCGCAGATACCCACAGCATGCACGCGCACGACCACGTCTTCCGGACCGGCGACAGGATCGGGAATGTCAGTATAATTGAACTTGTACGGTTTGGTGTGGACCAGTGCCTTCACGGTTTTTTCGGATTTGTGGTGGAGAGGTGTTACTGCCCGAAACGTACGCGGCGGGTCGGGAGCTCCCGGCCGGTTTTTTCGACCAGCCTGGAATAGAGGTCGGGGCGTCTCACGGTCATCCAGCGGCGGCCGGTGCAAAGCTCGAGCTCCCGCCCATCGAGGTCCGCAACGATCATGTCGTTTCCAATTTTGGTGCTTTCGACGATGATCTCTCCGTACGGGTCAAGGATCATGGCGTTTCCGGTGCGTACCTCCCCGTCGTCAAACCCGATGCCGTTGCTGAAGACGAGAAACATCCCGTTGTCGTGGGCACGAGAGGGCAGCCAACGAAGGAGCCAGCCTCTCCCTTTCGGTCCACGGCATTCGTTTTCTATCGGTGTTGGATCTTCGTGTCGGCGAAACCAGAGCTCAGGATCGATCAGGCCCATGGCACGGGGACTTCTTGAATTGCAACCACCGGTCTGGTGTGGCGCGAGCAGGACGTCGGCCCCCATCAGCGCAGTGATACGCGCGTTCTCAATGATGTTGTTGTCGTAGCAGATCAGGATACCCACACGTGCTCCCTGCGGTGTGTCGAACACGGTATACGAGTTGCCGGATGAGATGTACTCGCTAATGAAGGCGTGCAGCTTGCGGTGTTTGACGACCGAGCCGTCCGGCATCGCGACGACCCAGGTGTTGTAGAACGAACCGTCCGCATCTCGCTCGATGAGGCCTGCGCCTATCATCATCCGGTGGTTCCGGGCGAGGTCCAGGAGCTTTTTGGTAGAAGGACCGCCGGGAACGGGCTCTGAGAGGTCTTCGATCTCGTCTCGGGACAGGCGGCGTACGTGCCAGTACCCCGTGATGCACATCTCCGGGAACGCAATCAGCTCCACACGTCGTTCTGCCGCCTCCGAAACGAACGATTCGATGATCGAGAGGTTGTGCGCCTTATCACCGGCTGCATGCTCGAACTGAACGGAAGCCACTCGAAGGTTAAACACGGCTGATATCCGATTTTGATGGTAAAAAGGTAAAATCCTGGTTCGAAAGCCATATTATGGAGTCCGTGTAGCAGTAGGCGTGTTCTTACGTCGTACCGCGACGAAACTGACCGGAACACCACGAGCAATCGATACAGGATACTAACAACGGGCGTATTTTGTCTTCATGATCGAACGGTTTACCGACGAACTGGATGATTTTTTGTTGACCATCCGGTTTGTTGATTTCCTGGACATTTTCGTCGTAGCCACCATCATTTATTTGATCATGATGTGGCTGCGAGAGAGCACGTCCGAGAGCGCCACGCGCAGGGCGATGGTCATATTATTGTTGTACATCGGCGTGAACCTGCTTGCGCGGCTGTACGACATGTACCTCTTTCAGCGCATCATGCAGGTGCTCGGACTCGTCCTGCTGTTTGCAACCGTCGTCATCTTTCAGTCCGACATCCGGCGAATGCTCGACCGGCTCGCCACCTGGAACACGACGAGAGGGAAAGGTGGTCCGCGCCGTGTGATTCAGGTGGTGGACATCGTCACGGAAGCGGTAGCCCGCATGGCCGAAACCCGGACGGGCGCCATCATCGCGATAAAGGGGAAGGAGCCGTGGGAATACCACATTCAGGGCGGCATCGATCTTCGTGGGATCGTGAGCTTACCGCTGCTTTACAGCATTTTTCAGAAAGATACACCCGGTCACGACGGAGCGGTGCTCATAGAAGGCCACCACGTGATACGTTTTGCGGCCCATTTGCCTCTAGCTACGAACGTACCTGACGTGAGCCAATATGGCGGTACGCGTCATGCAGCGGCATTAGGACTCTCCGAGTTATGCGATGCGTTCGTGATTGCCGTTTCAGAAGAAAGGGGGACGATCAGCGTGGCCGAAAACGGCCGGATGGAGGAGGTCGCCACTGCCGGCGAGCTCAAGGTACGGCTCGACCGGTTCTGGCGGACGCACTACGCCGGCGTAAAAGACGTCAGGCGAATCTGGTTGACTCCGCGAAGCTTCCGGTTTGCCGTTCTCTCACTCGCCTTTGCGACGCTGCTATGGTTTCAGTTTGCCTATAGCCCCGATCAAATAACAAGGATCTACAACGTACCGGTGGAGTTCAGAAATCTCCCGCCAGACTGGGAAATCGTAGAGCCTTTACCTTCATTGCGGCAGGTATCGATCACGGGGTCGGAGCAGGCGTTTCAATTGATCAATCCTGCTGACCTTGCCATTTCACTGGACATGTCCGATCCGGAACCGGGGTGGACTGAATTGGTGATATCGAGAGAGCACATCGAGCTGCCTCCCGGCCTCGAGCTCAATCGGATCGATCCGCCCGAACTGCAAATCAGGGCACGCCGTTTACAAAGGCTGGAATTACCCGTTGAGGTATCCACTCGCGGAACGTTACCGGACGACTTGTCGCTCGTCGAGATCCGACCGGACCCCGATACCGTATCGGTCCTGGCGCCTGAGGAGATGACGAGGATACCGGACCGGATCTACACTGCACCCATCAATTTGAGCCGCATTACCGAAACAGGCACGTACAGGGCCAGCCTCGAATTACCGGAAGGTGTGAGACTTCCACCGGACGCCGTCAACGAAGTCGGGGTTAGCGTTCGGGTGGCTCCTGTTGGGGAGTAAGCGAGGTATTTCGAGCAGCTTTTCTGTGTTTAGAAGTGTATAAGGCCGTGTGAATAAAGGGCTAATAAGATTCATATACCTTTATATCTTGGATTCTTGCCATTATAATCGCACTATAGCGGTTTTGTAGCGCTTCCGGCGTTAAGTAGAACCGCTGTTTTGCACGGTTCACGTCAGCATGGCCACATCGAGATCAAGGTGGGAAAGATTGCCCGGCCTGTACAAGGCCTGGTTAGGAGCATTATCCTGCTTTGTGCTTGCGGGGCTTACGGGCGCCCTATTTCGCTTCATTCCATTAACGGGAATCGATACCGGGCTTAGTCTCGTCAACGTCCGTCACGCCCATTCACACCTGATGTACTTTGGCTGGGTCACACCTGCCTTAATGATCCTGGTCGGAGGCCACCTGCCGTATCTGACTGGTAGGGACGTACATCGATCGCTGTACTGGATCGTCGCGTCGGGCTTCGTCACGGCTTTACTCTCGTATCCGCCTTTTCTACTGTTCGGATACGCACCCGCGGTCTTCGGCGAAACGAGGCTCCCACTTTCCGTCATCGCGGCGGGACTCAACGTAGTCGTCTGGTACGCCTTTGTCGTTTACTACATTCGTCAAACGAAAGGCATCCGGCGTGGGAGTGCACTGCTGGTCTGGGATTTTGCCATGATATTTCTCGTCCTGGCCACGCTTGGCGCCTGGGCGCTTGCGCTGATGAAACCGCTGGGGATCGAGAACGTGGTCCTTTCTGTCGCCTTTACGCACGTCTTTCTCGACCTGTTTTCCGAGGGGTGGTTCGTCCTGGGGGTGCTGGGGCTGGTGTACGCCACCGTCGATCAGGAATTGAACCGCTGGACTCGGATCGGTCTTGTGTTGATTTGTTTGGGTCTTCCGACGCTCTTTGCCTTTGGTATGGCCGCATCGCTCGTTCCTGCGCCGCTCAAGCTATTGGCGCGTGCTGGAGGCGTTCTGGTCTCCACGGGACTCATCATTCAGGTGGGTGTGCTGGCAGGGCGGTTGATGCGCGAGCGGAACGCCTGGTTGATCCCACTCGGCATGCTGGGCGTGAAGGCTGCAGGCCAGCTCGGGGCGGCGCTGCTGCCTGGAGTCTGGCTCGTCAACCTTCCCGGTATGAGAATTCTGTACCTGCACATCATGCTGCTCGGGTTCGTTACCCTGGGGCTTTTTGCAGCATCGGTTGCACTGTGGAGGCGCGGTGAAGGTTTGCGTAGTTTCGTGTATGGTACTGTTTTATTATTAATAATATCGCTTATTCCGCTTTCAGTACTGTGGCCATCGGCGTGGAAAGGCCCCTGGGTAAACGTGTTCGCCGCATGGGCGGCCCTGCTTCCCACACTGTTCGTTGCCGGATTTTTGATACAAAACCTTTTACAACGATCTCGTGGCTTGCCGAGAAGCCCTGATACGGAGCTCCATATGAAATCGGAACCACCGGATTGGCAAATAAAAATAAAGGAAACAAAACCTGAGCGTGTTTCTCCCATAATTAGAGGATAAAACCATGTTGCTTTCTAAAAGCTGCGAATACGGAATGCGGGCGACGCTTTACATAGCCTCGCTCGAGCAGGAAGGGTTCGTCTCTATTCGAGACATCAGCGAACGGCTGGACCTTTCCTTTCATTTCCTGACGAAGATTCTGCAGAAGCTGACGCATGCGGGCATCCTGCATTCATTCAGGGGTCCCAATGGTGGTGTAGCCCTGGCGAAACCGGCCGAGCGGATCACACTGGAGGAGATCGTCGTTGCGATCGACGGCCCCGAACTCTTTACGGAGTGCATACTTGGCCTTCCGTCGTGTGGCGATCAGAAGGCGTGCCCCATGCACGAGGAGTGGAAGGAAGAGCGTGCACGCCTGAAAAACATGATGAGCCAGCGGACGCTTGCTTCTCTCGCGGAAGGGATCAACGAGCACGACTACCGCCTGAAAGACCTCGAGCTGTCGACGTCCCCAAACGGGCGGTCCGCACACTGAACTGCGTTCGTTAAATGGCCAATTGATTCAAGAATTGACCTCCTCGTAAGGGCAGGGTCGAGATAGCTCTCGAACTGCCCTTTTTTTGTTGAAGAGGGCACTACATTTTGCGGTAAGAGGACATCAATCCGGTTGACGGATGACGTCGAACGAATTATGTATATGGGTTGCCTTTTATGAGATAATATTGGCCGGTTGGTGTACTTTCCTCAAACGGCAGCTACAGAAACCGGGTACGCAATCTGAACGGTTAGCTGACCGGCCGTACCAGGTTGCGTCGACCACCTTCCGGAAATCGCAATGGACGGATTAATCGGGGTAATTCTTGGAGGAGGAGCGGGAACGCGACTTTTCCCGCTCACGATGCAACGATCCAAACCGGCCGTTCATCTGGCTGGTAAGTACCGCCTGATCGACGTTCCCGTCTCGAACTGCATCAATTCGGGCATCAACCGGATCTTCGTCCTCACGCAGTTCAACTCGGCAAGTCTCAACCGGCACGTGGCGAGGACGTATCAGTTCGACCGTTTCCGCCACGGTTTCGTGACGGTGATTGCCGCTGAGCAGACGCCTTCTTCGTCCGAGTGGTTTCAGGGGACGGCCGACGCGGTCAGACAGAGTATGCCGCACCTGAGCATCCAGCGTCACTCGCACGTTTTGATCCTGTCGGGCGATCAGCTCTACCTGATGGATTACCGGGAAATGCTGGCGCACCACAAGGAGCACGGCGCAGACATCACGATCGGAACGGTGCCGGTTGCCGCCGACCTCGCACCCGGCTTCGGCATCCTGAAGACGGATTCGAATCACGTCATTACGGAGTTCTACGAAAAACCGAAAACAGAAGAGCTCCCCGGTAAAGAGAGTCCGGTAAGCGAGGAGATGCAGAAACAGGGACGCATCTACCTCGCGTCGATGGGGATTTACATTTTCAACCGTGACATTCTACGAGAGCTGCTGGACGACAACAAGTCGGACAATGACTTCGGCAAGCAGCTCATTCCCAAGGCGCTGAATAAATACCGGGTCGTCAGCTACCCCTACACGGGTTACTGGAGCGACATCGGGACGATCAAATCGTTTTACGACGCCAATCTGGAGCTAGCCCGGAAAGGACCTCAATTCGACTTGTACAGCCAGATGATGCCCCTGTACACGAACGCCCGTATGTTGCCCCCGGCCAAGGTCGAGAGCTCCTACATCAAGGACTCATTGATTGGCGAAGCCAGCATCATCATAAACAGCCAGATCTCGAACTCGGTCATCGGCATTCGGTCGTACATCGGCTACAACACGACGATCAAAAACTCGATCATCATGGGCGCCTCCTATTTCCACTGGCACAAGGAGGACGTCCGTGAAGAAATGGGGCCGGAACGGCCGGGGATTGGCGACGAGTCGTACCTGGAAGGTGTAATCGTGGACCGGAACGTGAGTATCGGGAGCCGGTGTATCATCCACAACCAACACCGCGTACAGGAAGGCGAAGGGCCGAACTACTACATTCGGGACGGGATCGTCATCATCCCGAAAAACGCGGTCATACCGGACAATACGGTAATTTGAATGCCGGAAGGCCTCAGACGCTGCAAATCTTGATGGCTTCCTCGAGCGACGTTAGTGGATCGCGGCGGGGGACGAATTCCTGCGCGACGTATCCCTGGAAACCCGTGTCGGCAATAGCCCGCATGATCGCCGGGTAATACAGCTCCTGCGTGTCGTCGATCTCGTTACGCCCGGGGTTCCCGCCCGTATGGTAATGCCCGATGTATTCGTGGTTTTCGCGGATCGTCCGTATGATGTCGCCCTCCATGATCTGCATGTGGTAGATGTCGTAGAGGAGCTTGAACCGTTCTGATCCAACCCGCTTGACGAGCTCGACACCCCAGGCGGTGTGGTCGCACTGGTAGTCGGGATGGTCGACTTTGCTATTCAGGAGCTCCATGCACACCGTGACCTTATGCTGCTCCGCGGTTTTCATGATCTGCTTGAGTCCGACGACGCAGTTTTCAAGGCCTTGCTCGTCGTCCAGCCCGTTGCGGTTGCCGGAGAACGTGATTACGTTCGGAAGTCCGGCTTTTGCCACGAGGGGGATGTACTCGTTGTATTGTGGGACGAGCCACGAGTGATTTTCGACCCGGTTGAAGCCGTCCGGTATCCGTGCAGGTCCGTTGGCCATCGCGCACGTCAGGCCGTGCTTTTGGAGCACCGGCCAGTCCTCAGGCCCGAGGAGCTCGATGGATGAAAGGCCAATTTTCTTCCCCGCGATGGCGAGCTCTTCGAGGGGGATGTTGCCGTAGCACCACTTGCAGGCAGAGTGTTTGATGCGGCTGTTGGCCGGCGATTGTGCGTCTGTTGAAAAGGCAACGCGGCTTGAAACGGCGGCCATAGCGGCGGCGCCCGTAACGGTGTGCAGCAAGGTTCTACGCGTAAGCTTCCCGGACATGGTACGTGGGACGTTCGAGACGTCGTTCTATACGGAGGACTCGGCCAGGACGTCTTCTCTACAAAATGATAAGCAGCCCTGATCCTGAATGATTCAATCTATGTACCTACCCGGGTGGATGCAATACTGGTTAGCGGCCGGTTTCGTAAATCCTTAGGACGAACAGTAGACTTCGGGTCACACTCCGACCTCAAGTTTCACGTTGATACCGCCGACGTACCTTTTTACATAGTCCAGAATGGCGAACAGGAAGAGCGTGATCCCCATCATTTCGAGAAGCTCTTCGAGGCCGGTGCCGAGTGCATACACGGGCGTCCACGAGCCATAGCTTTCACTGTGTTGGCCGTTTATCATCTCCATCCCGACTGCTCCGGATACGAACATCGCGCCTGAAACGATAAAGAGCCACCGCGTACGCGCCGGTAAACCCAACAGAAATTTCAGGAAAATGAGGGCAAATACGAGAGCGAAGGTTCCACCGGCTATCACCCAGCTGTAGAAAAACAGGCCACTCGTCTGACCCACGACCGAACGTACGATGTATCCTCCAAATACCTCGTGAATCGCCGCGACCTCGTCGATTGATAGCAATACAAAGACGGTAAACAAACCGAACCAGTAATGACGGTAACGATCTTTTGCTCGAGCCTTAACCGTCCAGACCAGCAGTAGGGAAAGGGCGCTCAAAAATATCAAGGTGCCGGAATACCAGGTCGGAATGCTGGTTTCACGGCCGAGGTTAAAGATCAACATCAGGTTTCCTGCAAACTCACTGTTGTCGGTTAGCAGGACGTAGAGGATTGTAGCGAGGCCAATTCCAACGAGCGATACGGCAACGATGCTCAGAAAAAAGAATACGGTACGAGGTTGGATCGATAGGTTAAGTGAGACGGGTTCGAGTAGTGGATTCAGATTAACGGCTTTGGCATTATCAGTACGGGACACCCCACGGAGTCTGGTCTCTTCCATTTCAACCACCTAAAACAACTACTTGTGATGAGGAAAACAGGGCAGATTACTGCTCGATCGGCTGCTTAACCGAGGTTCGGGCGCGGGTTACCTCGTACTCTTCGCCCATAGCCAATATTAAGTTATTGTTAAGATATGCCGGATTACTCCGTGGGAATATGGTTCTTCGGATAATGGGGATGGGATAATCGGCTACAGGTTGATCCTGAAAACGCCGAATTGAGTTCAGAATAGCCGATGTCGATCAGGCCTACTGGTTAACGCCCGATGCAAGGAATCCTCCGTCGATAACGATGAGCTGCCCGGTGGTGAAAGCTGCCGAGTCCGATGCAAGGTAAATGGCAGCACCGACAACCTCCTCGGCGCGGCCAAAACGGTTCATCGGTGTTCTGAGAAGCAGCTCGCTGCCGCGTCCGGTCTGATCGAGCAGGTCGGAGTTAAGATCTGTTTTGAAAACGCCTGGGGCGATCGCATTGACGCAGACGCCGTGCGTCGCCCATTCGACGGCGAGCGATCGGGTCAGTGAGGCGACACCGGCTTTTGACGCGGCGTATGCGGCGACGTCGCGGAACGCGACGAATGAGTTCAGGGAAGCGATGTTGATGATGCGCCCGTAGCCTCGTTCAACCATGTGCCGTCCGAAAATCTGGCAGGCTCGCAGGGTGCCGGTAAGATTCGTCTCAATAATCTGATTCCACTCCGATTCGTCCAGCTCGAGGGTTGGTTTTCTGCTGATACGGCCGGCGGCATTCACGAGGATGTCGACGCGGCCGAAAGCCTGAAGCGTCGAGTCGAGCAGACGGGCAAGTGATTGCCGGTCGGTGACGTCTGAAGTTACTCGGAGCGTCATTCTTCCGATCTGTTCGATTTCGAGCGCCGTCGCGTCGACCTGAGCCTGATTGCGGGCGGACGGGACGACGTCGGCGCCTGCTTTTGCGAATCCGACGGCGATGGCTCGACCGAGTCCCGACGTACCGCCAATGACGACGGCTACTTTATTATTGAGGCTGATGCCCCCAGCTTCAACACCCATAACTGCTGTAATCTTTTCCCAAAGGGAATCGCTTGAATGACCTATAGTCCAGCTAAGTTAGTGGCAAATCCCATGGTTTTCAGTCTAGTCACGGAAAAAATTAGGGCGGCTCTGGCCACCATTTTCGAAGACCTAATCAAGACGGAACTGACTTATTACAGGTCAGGTAGATAAACCCAAAAGCTTAAACCTGAATGGAAGAATGTGGACATTTGAATAATTCTTTTCTGCAGGGTTGTTGATCGTTTTGATCGTGCCCGAAATGCCCCTTGTAGCGCTTTTTGCGCCATATATTCATTTGAGGTTTCCGCAAGGCATCAGTACCATTCAGGCTGATTTGTTTAAGCCGGCGTTGTGATAAAATCTTCACACGTTGTGCATAATTCTGGTTATAGAATGCCTGCTCGAAGGAAGGCGTGTGAAGACCGTATCACGGTTAGCGTCTTCCTTACAGACTTAGAGAATCAAGGTTTGAGATATGCAGAAACCACGCATTTTACTCGGTAAACCCGGCCTGGACGGACACGACCGCGGGGCAAAGTACGTTGCCCACATTCTCCGCGACGCCGGATACGAGGTTATCTATACGGGTATTCGTCGCAGCCCTGAGCAAATCGTAGAGGCAGCAATACAGGAAGACGTCGCTGCCATTGGCCTGTCACTCTTGTCCGGCGCCCACAACGTCCTGTTCAAGCGTGTCCTCGACCTCTTGAAGGAAAAGGGAGCGGACGATATCCTGGTATTTGGCGGCGGGGTGATTCCTCCCGAAGACGTCGACGGGCTCCTCAAAATGGGTATCGCTGCGGTATTTACGCCCGGCACTCCGGCCAAGCAAATAGTCGATACCCTGGATAACCTCCTTCTAAAGAGTGTAGAGGGTTAGGACATTCCCTCATTCAACCGGTTTTAAAACTCTGCTCCGGCATCGAGGTGCTAAAACCGGGTTGTGTGAAAGAACGTCCGGGGAAGGGAAATGCCTCAAACCATCGCATCGCTTATCAAAGACGCTACCAGAGCGGACGGCAGTGCGCGGTCGATCCGTGCGGCTGCCCGGCTGATGAGCATTCTGGAGAGTGAGCCGGAGCGGTTGCCCGAGCTTTTCAGGGAGATACCAATCGACCAGTGGCCAAATCCGCGGCTCATCTTAGGGATCACGGGAGCGCCGGGAGCCGGAAAGTCGACGCTGACCGACCAGCTCGTAGCGGCTTACCGTCTGCGGCGGCCGGATAGCCGGCTCGGGGTGATTGCGGTCGATCCATCCTCGCCATTTACAGGCGGGGCAGTACTGGGAGACCGGGTAAGGATGATGCGGCACTCGACCGATCCCCAGATATTCATTCGGTCGCTCTCGTCCAGAGGGCACCTGGGAGGTCTTTCGCTCGGGGTGAAGGGCGTACTTCGCGTGATGGGTCTCATCGGCTGCGACACGGTCTTCATCGAAACGGTGGGCGTCGGCCAGAGCGAAATCGAAGTGACGCGTGTGGCCGACCTGGTGCTCGTGATCCTCGCACCCGGGCAGGGCGACTCGATCCAGATGCTCAAGGCAGGCTTGATGGAGATCGGCGACCTCTTCGTCGTGAACAAAGCCGACCGGGAGGGCGCCTCACATCTCCACGCGACGCTGTTGAGTGCGCTCGGGATGGACCACGACCTCTGGAAGGACGAGCTTGCAGCGCATGGGGATTCGCACGCGATGCCCGTCGACGACGAGCTTGCGGACTCGATTCTATCGCGAAGACGCCCCGAAAAACCGGAAGTTTTCCTGGTTAGCGCCACCGAACAGACCGGCATTGATGAGCTCATATATGGGCTAGAAAAACGGGTCGAGCGTTCTGAAGCGCGGTGGAAAGCCAGGCGCGATGAAGCCGTGCTCGAAGAGGTCAAAGAGGCCGTATTTGAGGACGTAAGAAAACGCATCGAAGCCGCGCTGGGGAGTAACGGCGATGCGGCTATGGAATTGAAACGTATTCTGATAGGGGAGCTGACCGTTCCACAATTATCAGATGAATTGATCAAAAAGGTGAGCAGCACCGGCGAAGACGCAGGCAGATAGTAGCCGATAGTCTTCGCCTTTTTCATAAGATCTCGTAACTGACAAACGACAGGGATCATGAGCGACTACAAAGACGCGCTTAACAGCATAGAAGAAGCCAAAAAACGATACGAGGCCACGGTACAGAAGGCAATCGCCAAGTTCCCCGAGCGGGCCAAAGAGTTCCTTACGGTATCCGGCAAGCCGGTTGAGCGGGTGTACCTGCCTGACGCATCGACGATTGAGAATTACAACGAAAAGCTGGGTTTCCCCGGCGAGTATCCGTTTACGCGCGGCGTGCAGCCTACGATGTATCGCGGGCGTCTGTGGACCATGCGCCAGTACGCGGGGTTTGCCACGGCCGAGGAATCGAACCAGCGCTACAAGTACCTGCTCGAGCAGGGAACGACGGGTCTTTCGGTGGCTTTCGACCTGCCGACGCAGATCGGCTACGACTCAGACGATCCGATCGCCGCGGGCGAAATCGGTAAAGTAGGCGTTGCCATCGACACGCTGGCCGACATGGAAACCCTGTTCGATGGCATCCCGCTGGACAAGGTTTCGACGAGCATGACGATCAACGCCACCGCGGCGATTCTCCTGTCGATGTACATCGCGGTGGCGGAAAAGCAGGGCGTCACGCCAGATAAGCTGAACGGCACGATCCAGAACGACATCCTCAAGGAGTACATCGCGCGTGGGACGTACATCTTCCCGCCGACGCCTTCTCTCCGGATCATCAGCGACATCTTTG
>CBINFS010000040.1:0-34441 GCA_966250015.1 uncultured bacterium
CGCCGTTCGCTAAACGCGCGATGGATCCCCGACGCACGGCCCGGCGATTTCAGAACTGGGGCCGGGAGTGTTCAATCTGGTGAACCTTCCCATTGCCCGGGTTTGTCCTCATGTCGCACACCTTAACAAAACGTCATTCCGGCCCCCGAGCCGGTATCCATGCGAGGGATATATTGGGCAGTACGGTGGAGAAAGACATTAGGCCTTCCTGGATCTCCGCCTTCGCGGAAATGACGTGATGAGTAAGGTCCTTAGTAGCATTGGGCGTCCCACTCTCGATCCCATCGACACAAAAACTCATCTGTGGATAGTAGTCCTAAGGCCATCCGCGGCCGAAGTGGCTTTGTAATCGTTCGGGAAAGTTACCTGAATGTATCGCTTCGCGGGTTGACGATTGAGTCTGCCCGTTAGAGGTTACCAAGCACGCATTTCCGGAATCTGAGACACGTCGAGGTGGGAATATCCCGAGGATTCGCGGGCTGGCCCGGTTGGGCGGGCTAAATGGCACAACATTCGCCACCTCATATCGGAGAAGGGGACCGGTGCGGAAAGGGGGCTGTTTTTGGCTATTCTGGTTACAGGAGTGTAACGGTTCGTAACACTCACGGGTGGAAAGTACCCGGCCGACAGGTTCGTGTGTGCGAGGGAGAAAAGAAAAAGCCCCGGCGGCAAATCGCCGGAGCTTTCGAGGCGCGCTTGGGAGGATTCGAACCCCCGGCCTTTGGAACCGGAATCCAACGCTCTATCCAACTGAGCTACAAGCGCGTAGGGTTGAAATATATCGATAAGAACCACTCGGGTCAAGTTGCCCACCCGGGCTGACTCTAACGTATCTTTCCGGTATAGGTTCAGTCAGGGCGCTGAAATTAACGTGAATGGGGAGTAGTGCCGGCCGAGGCTCTCCACGCGGCTGCCGGCAATGAAGCCTATGTCCTATGAACTCGCACACCTAATCGGAACTATCAACGGTACGCGCGATCGAATGGACGAATCGGATATCGTTGAGCAGTTCAATTATGATCCCGAGGGTGCCTACATCCGATTGTTGGAACGCTATTCACCCGTCATTCTGCGGATGATCCACCGGTTTACCCGCGACTCGGATGAGGTGATGGAGATTTATACGACGATCTGTGAGCGATTTCGGGCCAACGATTTCCAGGCGCTTCGCCGGTTCAAGGCCAATAACGAGCTGGCGCCCTGGCTCAGCGTCGTGGTAGCAAACGCCTCTCGCGATCTTTTCCGCAAGAAAAAAGCCTCGTCCGTTCCGAGGTCCGTTCTCAAGCAGCTCGACCGGCGCGAGCAGCTCGTTTTCCGGTACTACTTTCAGGGACGGTTGCAGCACGAAGACATTGCCGAGACGATCAAGGCCAGGCACGGCATCCCGTGCACCGCGCTCGAGGTGATGTCGGCCATCGGGAAGATCAACGAGCTGCTGAGCATAAAGAAACGCTGGCACCTGCTCACGGCGATCAACACCAACCGGCCTCCGCTCTCGATCGACGAGCTGGCTGAATTCGGCTTCGAGCCGGCCGGCCATGAGGACATCGAAGCGGCCCTTCGTAACCGGGAGCAGATCGACCACCTCAACCGGGCGCTCGACGAGCTGAGCGACGAGGACCGCCTGCTCGTGCTCCTCCGGTTCGAGCAGGGCATGACCGCCGGCCAGATCGCGAGTGTGATGAAGTACGAGAACCACAAGTACGTCTACACTCGCCTCCGTACCGTGATATCCAGACTTCGGAAGCAGCTCACAGGATCGGAATAAGTAGCGTTGTTTCCGTCACGCAAACGGCACGATTTGGGGGTGTATAACCAGGAGGCAAGTCGTATCTTTTAGCGGGGCCCGCATCCGGGTAGGTTTCCAAGAAGCATTGGCCGAGTGGTGAACCGGGCGTCGAGACGCCCTCTGCCATCCGGGGAAGGGGCGCTTTCACGTCCCTTTTTGAGTATCCGTCAGCACCTGCATATACCGTATGGAAGAAAGCGCGATTGCGGGCCGTGGCTATCCGATCCTGTCGGATCCCTGGGAGCGGAAAGGTCCGATTCCGCTCGATCGAATCCTGGAGCGGCAACAGTTTTCGCCGATGCTCACGGCACTGCTCGCGCTGTTCTTCGCGTTCGTCTTTTTCCAGCTCATCATCAGCCCGGCTGCCATCGTCGTGATGCTCCTGGCGAAGGGCGTCCCGCTGACCGAGTTGTCTGAAGCGTTAGGTGAAGGGATCTCGGGATACACCGACGTGCTCTTGATTGCGAACACGATCGGACAGGTGCTGGGCCTCGCCATCCCGGCGTTGCTGTTCAGCCGGTTGCACTCGTCCCGGTGGGCCTCTTTTCTTCGTTTTCGGCGGGTAGACTGGGAGCTGGTAGTCCTTTCGGTCGTCGGTCTGGTGGCGTTGATCCCGCTCGTTCAGTGGCTCGCCGCGGTAAACGAGCTCGTGCCGCTCCCCGACTGGCTCCGGGAATTCGAGCAGTCACAGACCGAGCTCATCGAGCGCATGTTGAAGCAGGATGGCGGCAGCATCCTTTTTAACCTGATCGTACTCGCCCTGACGCCGGCCATCTGTGAGGAGCTGCTTTTCCGCGGGTACGTCCAGCGCCAGAGTGAGCGGTCGCTCGGCATCGTGGGGGGTATCTTGTTTTCCGGGATCGTGTTTGGTCTGTACCACCTGCGTCTCACGCAGGTCGTCCCGCTATCGGTGCTGGGGATCTATCTTGCCTACGTCATGTGGCGGACGGGAAGCGTTTGGCCGGCCGTCGTCGCGCACTTCACCAACAACGCCTTCTCGGTTTTTCTGGCGGCGTATACGTCAAGGCTGCCCGAGGCGGAAGCCGAAGTGCTCGATCAGTTGGACCTGCCCTGGTATTTCATCGTTACAGGCGTGGTTCTTTTTGTTGCCATCATTATCGGGATGAACCGGATCGCGCGGGAACACCTTGCCGCGCGGTCGGATTCGGGAAGTAAGGAACGAGGAGCCCTAGAAATAAACGAGCAATACTATGGAAGACAGGACCTATGAGAGCTGGGTTTCGGTAGCCACGACGGGGACGGATTACGAGGCGGACATGGTGCGGGACCGGCTCGACTCCGCGGGCATCCCGGCGGTCGTGCTGACGCAGCGGGACCATGCGTTCAACCTGACCGTGGGCGACCTCGCTTCCGTTCACGTCATGGTGCCGCCCGATCGCGCCGACGAAGCCCGGCGCCTTCTCGATAGCGCCCCGCTCGAGGACCACGAGCTCGACGAAGCGGCATTGAACGCCGACCCGGCCTCCGAGTCGGCCCACGACATCGAACGTGAATCCATGCTCGATTCAGGCATCGAACAGATCCGGCTCTCACCGCCGGACGAGGAGGACGAGGAAAACCCGTAAACCGGGAACGGCAGGCGTGACGGCGTCCAGTGAGGTGGGCTGCAGGGTACCGGCTATTTCAATTTTGCATCCGTATCGATTCATCGTTTACCGTGACCAATAACACCCAGCGGGTCCTGACCGGCGTCGTCGGTGCACCGCTCGTCGTTTTGATCATGTACGCAGGGGGGATCCCCTTTGCGGTTCTGGTGCTGGCGATTGCCCTGATCGCACAGTACGAGCTGTACCGACTGATGGAACAGGGCGGGCTGCAGCCTCAAAGGGTCGCGGGACTGGTGCTGGGCGTGCTCGTCGTGCTTCACCCGCTCGTTCCGTGGTTCCTGGCGCTCACACTGGCGGGTTTCCTGGTTCTGATTGCGGCCTCCCCGTTCCACACCGGGGACAAGCAGCCGTTGCATAACCTTTCGGCAACCGTTTTCGGCGTGATCTATCCCTCCGGCTTTCTGGCGTTTTTGCTGAGCCTCCGGACGGCGCGTGGCGTCTTCGTGGACGACATCGAGGCGTTTTACCTGACGCTCACGACGATCCTGCTCGTGTGGGCCGCCGATACGTTCGCGTACTTCGTCGGGCGTTCCTTCGGGAAGCACAAGCTGGCGCCGTCGGTATCGCCCAAGAAGACCTGGGAGGGATCGGCGGGCGGCGCACTCGGGGCGCTCCTGGTGGCCGTAGTGCTCAAGCTGACGCTGCTTGGCTTCGTCGACTGGATCCACATCCTCGTGATTGCGCTGATCTGCGGGATCGTCAGCCAGCTCGGGGACCTCGCCGAGAGCAAAATGAAGCGGTCGGTGGGCGCGAAGGACTCGGGCGCAATCCTGCCGGGGCACGGCGGCCTGCTCGACCGGTTCGATGCGATGATCCTGGCCTCGCCGCTCGTCTACCTGTACCTCGACCTGGTTGCACGCCTCTTCGAGCAGCCTTAGGAACGGGCGGTCGCCATTTTGCGTAAGGTGCAGAATCCTGGCGGTTTCGCGGGCGTTCACACGTGCCGGACGCCATTCCTTCCCCATTCTCTCCGATTCGCCGTGACAAAAGCTGAAATCGTTGACCGAATCGCGACCGGGACCGGTCTGACGCGGATCGAAACCGAGGCGGTAGTGAACGGCTTTTTTTCGACCGTCGTTGAGGCGCTCCGGGAAGGGGACAACATCGAGATCAGAGGGTTCGGCACCTTTCGCGTGCAGCACCGTGCCGCCCGCTCTGCCCGGAATCCCCAGACCAACGTTGAAATGGAAATCGAAGAGCGTTACGTGCCCGTCTTCAAACCGTCGAAGGAGTTCAGGGGTGTGATCGACGAGGCCTGGAAAGCTCGGAGAAACCCCTGAGAGGTTCGAGGGAGCGTCCTTCCAGCAATATCAACTGTACACGCAGTAAAGCGATGGCTCATACGGAGAGCGTCTGTCCGGAATGTGGTGCGCGTCTCAAGAAAGACGCGACGATGTGTGATCTTTGTGGCGCCCCGGTCGGTGAATCGGCGGATCTCGTAACGGATGAGGAACCCGTCGTGGCTGAGCCGGAGTCCGATGAGGTTCAGCCTGTAGGTGACGTATCGGAGGCTTCCGCCCGCGAAGTCCTGACAGGGGTCTTCTGCAACGCGTGCGGATGGCACAATCCCGAAGGCGCTCGATTTTGCAGCCAGTGTGGGAGCCGGTTGCAGGAGGTGCGACGATCGGGAGCCGTTCCCGTTCGCGCGGTGGCGAAAGGGTTGCCGACGGCGCTGGCCGTTCGGCCAGCCGCACCGCCCGCTGTGAGCGAAGTGGTAGCGGGAACCCCGGGCGCCAGATCGTCGCGTCTCGTCGGTATCACCGTGGCCTCCGGATTTTTGCTCATCGTCGCGCTGTTTCTGGTGTCGATGGCGAGCCGGAGCACGCCGCCTCCGATTAACACCTCCGCTCCCGTAGCCAGTACTGAAGGTGCTACGGCAACCGAAACGCACGAGATGGCGCCGCTTCCTCCGCAGATCGCCTCTCAGGTCGAGGCACTCGAGGCGGAGATCGCACGGCTCTCCGGCGACGAAAAGCTCGCCAAACAGAACGAGCTCGCCAATCTGCTCATCGGGGTAGGCCGCCTGGATCGTGCGGCGGTCGTGCAGGAAGCCATCGCAGAGCAGACGAATACGGCCGAAGCGTGGACGCGTGCGGGTAACCTCTACTTCGACTGGATGGAAACCCTCCAGGGCGAGCACAAAATCGAAGTGGCGCGGCGCACCATCGCGGCGTACCGGCGCTCGCTCGAGCTCGACCCCGACAACCTCGACGTCCGCACCGACCTCGGCTGGGCTCTCCAGTACGACCCGGTGAACGCGATGCAATCGATCAACGAGACGAACCTGGTGCTCGAAAAGGACCCGAACCACGTCCGGGCCAACTTCAACCGCGGGGTGTTCCTGCTTCAGATCAACCGGCTCGACCAGGCGATCGAGCAGTTCCGGAAGGTCCAGCGGATCGTCGGCAGCGGGGCGCCCGAGTACCAGCAGGCCGAGCAGGCCATCCGGGCGATCGAAGAGCTGCGGCAGCAAAGCGGCACCTGACTTATACCTTCTCCTTCTAATTAATCGATGAACAGGGGATTACGATCGACCTCCTATCTTTTGGCCTGGGTGGCCGGGCTCGTATTGTTGCTTTCCGGGTGTGCCTCGACGCGCCCGGAGCCGGTGCTGCTCGCGCCGGCGGCGGACATCACGGTCACGTACACCGAAATCAACGACTCGGCCGGCGTCGATCCGCAAATCGAGGAGATCGTAATGCCGTACCGGACGGAGCTCACGGCGAGGACGTCGGAAGTGATCGGCAGGGCGACGCAGGCGCTGACGAAGGCTCAGCCCGAGGGAGCGCTCGGCAACTTTGCCGCCGACGCCATGCGGACGGTGGCGGCTGAGGCGCTCGGCGAGCCGGTCGACATCGCCGTCACGAACAACGGAGGCCTCCGCGTGCCTATACCCGAGGGGCCGATAACCGTCGGCGCCCTGTTCGAGCTGATGCCGTTCGAAAATGCGCTGGTGCTGCTCACCCTGTCCGGCACGCAGGTGGACTCGCTCGCCGGGCAAATTGCCCGCATCGGCGGCGAGCCGGTGGCGGGCCTGACCTTCACCATCGAGGAGCCGTCCCGACGGGCGGTCGACGTCCGGGTGAACGGCGAGCCCGTCGACCCCGGGCGGCTCTACCGCGTCGTCACGTCGGATTACCTGGCGGACATCGGGGGAGGGTTGCCCGTCCTTTCGGAGTATCGCGAGCGCGTCGACGTCGGCGTCACGCTGCGCGACGCCTTCATTACCTATACGCGGCAGACCGGCGTGATCGAGCCCCGCCTGGAAGGCCGGATAACCGTTGTAACCGAAGCCGAGACCCCGTGATGAAGATGAATCGCCGTACGTTTATCTCCCTGCTTGCGGCCGGGGCAGCCGGAAGCGCTCTGCGCCCCTCGTCCGTGTGGGCCGAGCCATCGCAGCACCTCGTGATCCTGCACACGAACGATACGCACTCCCGGATCGACCCCTTCCCGATGGACGGAGGCCGGAACCAGGGGTTGGGCGGCGCCGCACGAAGGGCAAGGCTGATCAAGGAGATCCGCAGCCGCCACCCGAACGTCCTGTTGCTCGACAGCGGCGACATTTTCCAGGGAACCCCCTATTTCAACTTCTTCGGCGGTGAGATCGAGTTCAAGGTCATGTCCGAAATGCAGTACGACGTGGCTACACTCGGCAATCACGACTTTGACAACGGCGTCGAGGGCCTCGTGAAGATGCTGCCGCACGCCCGGTTCGACTTCGTTGCGGCGAACTATGAAATCTCCGACGCCGCCCTCGCCCGGCGCGTAACCCCGTACGTCATCAAGCAGTTCGGGCCGCTCAAGGTCGGCATCTTCGGCCTCGGGATCGACTTCGACGGGCTGGTGCTCGAACGCCTGCACGAAGGCGTCGCCTACGTGGATCCGATTGAGGTGGCGCGGCAGACGATGGCCGAGCTGCGGGCGCAGGGATGCAATCTGGTCGTGTGCCTCTCACACCTCGGCTACCGCTACCGGGACGGCAAGGTGAGCGATCTGGTGCTCGCGCGGGAAGCGCCGGGCATCGACCTGATCCTGGGCGGCCACACCCACACGTTCCTCGACGAGCCGGACGTGGTGTCACATGCGGAGGGGAAAACGATCATCAACCAGGTAGGCTGGGGCGGCATCCGGCTCGGGCGCATCGACGTCCCCTTCACGCCGGCAGGGCAGCCGGAAGGATTCATCAGCAGGACTTACGAGGTCGACCACACGTACGATCTGGCCTGAAGCAACCCTCGAGAAACTGGTGAAAAACGGGCCTGCGATTCGTACCTTGTTTTCACCGAACGTTTCTTTCAACCATTAGTCCGGCGAACACGGGATGCCCAACAGATTCACGGAGCAAGAACTGGAGCGAATCCGGCAGGCGGTTGCCCAGGCCGAGGAGCGGACGTCGGGAGAGATCGTGCCCTACATCGTAGCCGCCAGCGGGACGTATCCTATCGCGATCTGGCGTGGTGCGGTGCTGCTGGCGCTCGTCGCGCTGGCCGCCACCTTAATTTTCTTCCAGCTCCACCAGGGGTGGAGCATGTCGTGGCTCTACGCCGGATGGGGCGTCGCGTTGATCACCCTGATGGCCGGCAGCCTGGGCGCACTGCTTGGCGCCTTCGTGCCCCCGATCAAACGGTTACTCGCCGGAAAAGAGCTGGTGCAGACGGTTCACCTCGCCGCACACGAGGCATTTCTTCAGGAAGAGGTGTTCGCCACGCGGGAGCGCACGGGGATCCTGCTCTACGTATCGCTATTCGAGCACCGCGTCGAAGTGGTGGGCGATACCGGGATCAACCAGCGGGTGACCGTCGACGACTGGGCCGACGTGATCGCACGTGTGCAGATGGGCGTCAAAAACGGAAAGCTGACCGAGGGGATCGTCGAAGCCCTTCAGATGTGCGGCGAGCTGCTCGAAAAGAGCGGCCTCACGATCCGCCCCGACGACGTCAACGAGCTCCCCGACCGCCTCCGCATTCGCGACCCGAAGACGAAGTGAGGCCCCGCCCGCGCTTTTTTGTGTCGATGTGGCCGGTGACGGGACGCGCAATGTTATAGAAGACCTTTCTCTTTACGTCATCTCCGCGAAGGCGGAGATCCAGGTAACGGTTCCTTTAGGCAATACGGGTGTTGCCTCGCGCAGCCCTTTCCTGGATTTTCTTCGTCAGTCACTTCGTTCGTGTCGGATCAAGTCCGGAATGACGTACTTTTTGGCATTTAGGTAAAATGCAAGGAGGGCCTTTTAGTACACTTACTTCTGTATAAACACGTCATCCCGGCCTCCGAGCCGGGATCCAGGAAACGTCTCACCAGGCCTATACGGTAACGAGCGCGAGACAGGCCCGTCCAGGGGAGCAATTTGTAGCATCCACCGCTGGAGCCCACCATCGAGGCCGCACTTCGGGAAGATCCCTCACTGGCGTTCTGGATGACTTTAAGTGAGGTATGGGCAGCTATTGGCCTCACTGCTATCGCCACAGTCCCACTTTGTCATGCCGAGGAGCACAGCGACGAGGCATCTTTATGAATCTTGGCCGTCCGGAATTGCAATTTGAGTACGTACAGCAACTGTGGACCGGCAACGCCGCCTCTTCACTCCCCGAAAAAAAATGATCAGGTGGGATGTCCGCCTAGAAGAATCCCAGCTCGAACTTGGCCTCGTCGGACATCATGTCGCGGTGGTAGGGCGGGTCGAAGGTGAGGTGGACGCGGGCGTCGGTCACGCCTTTGGTGACGCGGACCCTGTTCTCGACCTGTTGCGGCAGGATGCCGGCCACGGGGCAACCGGGAGCAGTCAGGGTCATCACGACGTCGACAGAGTTGTCCATGTTGATGTTGATCTCATAGATCAGGCCGAGGTCGTAGATGTTGACCGGGATTTCCGGGTCGTAGATGGTCTTGAGGCCGGCGATGATCCGTTCCTTCAGCTCTTCCAATTCTTTTTCCCGTTCGTTCATGTCCTGCTGCGCTAGTTTTTGACGGCCTGGCTGTGCTCCAGCGCGAATCGTTTCATCTGGAGGATCATCCCGTTGAGCCCGTTCTTGCGGGTCGGGGAGAGGTGCTCCCTGAGGCCGATGCGGTTGATGAAGGACAGCTCGGCGGTGGCGATTTCGTGGGGCGTCAGGCCCGAGAGCACCCGCACGAGCAGGGCGGCGAGCCCTTTCGTGATGAGCGCGTCGCTGTCGGCGTCGAAGAAGACGCGGCCATCCTCGTAGCGGGCGTGTACCCACACCTGCGACTGGCAGCCGTGTATCTTGTTTTCTTCGGTCTTGTACTTTTCGTCGAGCGGCGGGAGGGACTTTCCGAGCTCGATCAGGTATTCGTACCGGCCCATCCAGTCGTCGAACGCGCTGAACTCTTCGACTATGGCTTCCTGCCGGTCCGCAAGGGTGGCGTTATTTGACATCAACGTATGCATGAAACAAACGGCCTGACCGGTCAGGGTCAGGCGAGCATTGCGCCCGCTTTTCTAACGGCGGAGACGAGGGCTTCGACGTCTTCCGGTGTATTATAGAATGCAAAAGAGGCGCGGATGGTCCCTGGAATGCCGTATCTATCCATGAGCGGCTGCGTGCAATGGTGCCCGGTACGGACCGCTACGCCGTACTGGTCGAGGATGGTGCCCACGTCGTAGGGGTGTGTGCCGTCGAGCAGGAACGAAATGGCGCCGGTCTTTTCCTTCGCGGTGCCGACGATTCGCAGACCGTCGATCTCGAGCAGGCGATCCGTGGCGTAACGGAGCAGGTCGTGCTCGTACGTTGCGATGTTGTCGAGGCCGAGCCCGGTGACGTAATCGATGGCCGTCTTGAGCCCGATGCCCGCGGCGATGTTGGGCGTACCGGCTTCGAACTTGTGCGGAAGCCGGTTGAACGTCGTCTTCTCGAAGGTGACCGTTTCGATCATGTCGCCGCCGCCCTGATAGGGGGGCATGGCGTCGAGGAGCTCTTCACGCCCGTAGAGCACGCCGATCCCGGTCGGGCCGAAGAGCTTGTGCCCGGAGAAGCAGTAAAAGTCGCAACCGAGGGCCTGGACGTCCACCGGCAGGTGGGACACGGCCTGCGCGCCGTCGACGAGCACGGGCACGCCATGCTCGTGCGCGAGCTCGATCATCTGGTCGATCGGGTTGATCGTTCCGAGGGTGTTCGATACGTGTACGAGCGCCACGACCTTCGTCCGATCGGTGAAGAGCCTTTCGTACGCCTCGAGGTCGATCTCCCCCTCGTCCGAAATCGGGACCACGCGCAGCCTGGCGCCTTTCTCCTCACAGAGGAGCTGCCAGGGAACGATGTTCGAGTGATGCTCCATCGCCGAGATGATGATCTCGTCGCCCTGGCCGACGTTTCGCCGCCCGTAGGTGGCCGCGACCAGGTTGATGGACTCGGTCGTGCCGCGCGTGAACACGATTTCACGTGTGCTCGCGGCGTTGATGAAGGCCGCCACGGTCTCACGTGTCGCCTCGTACGCACTCGTCGCCTCCTGGCTCAGGTAATGCACACCCCGGTGGATGTTGGCGTACTCGCGTGAATAAAACGTTGCGAGCCGTTCGATAACGGCTCGCGGTTTCTGTGCACTTGCCGCATTGTCCAGGTAGACGAGGGGGCGTCCGTAGACCTGCTGGTGAAGCGCAGGGAAGTCGGCGCGGACCTGTTCGAGGTCAAATCCCGGTGTCACGACCTGTTGTGCGGAAGTGTACATGGTCAGTCGGTGTCTGCGTGGAAATGATGGGTTATGAGCTTGTCGAGCTGCTCGCGGAGCGGCTCGATGCCGACGTGTTCGAGGACGTCGCGGGCGAAGGCAAGCAGGAGCAGCGCGCGTGCCCGCTGGGGCGATAGCCCGCGCGAACGCAGGTAGAAGATGGCCTCTTCGTCGAGCCGGCCGGTCGTCGCCCCGTGGCTGCACTTCACGTCGTCGGCGTAGATCTCGAGCTCCGGCTTGGTATACATGTGGGCCGTTTCCGAGAGCACGAGGCTCTTGTTGGTCTGGTACGCGTTCGTCTGCTGCGCGTCCCGCCGGACGTAGACCTTTCCGTTGAACACGCCCGTCGCAGAGTCGTCGAGGATGTACTTGTACAGCTCGTCGCTCACGCAGGCGGGTTTGGCGTGGTCGACGAAGGTGTGCGTGTCGACGTGCATGTCGTCGGAGCCGAGGAGCAGGCCGTACAGGTGCGTCTCGCAGTGCTCGCCGTCGGGGTGGAAGCTCAGGTTGTTCCGAACCAATTTGCCGCCCAGCGTGATCGTATCGGTCGTCAGGAAGCTGCCGGTTTCCTGGTAGACCTTCAGGTTGTAAATCTGTGACGCTGACGCGCCTTCTCGCTGCACCTTGTAGTGATCGACGAAAGCGTGCTCGCCGACGAAGATCTCACACACCGAGTTTGTCAGCGTGGTCGTATCGGTGACGGAAAACCCGGTTTCGATCACCTTGACCTGAGCGTTTCTTTCGACGACGATGAGTATCCGTGGCTGGATCAGCAGGTTCTCGTCGGTGTCGATCAGGTTGACGATCTGTACCGGTTTTTCGACAACAACACCCGCTGGTACGTGGACGTACACGCCATCCCGCGTGAACGCGGTGTTCAACGCAATGAACGGCTCGGTCCGGTAGTCCGCATAGCGGGCGAAGTGCCGGTTCACCACGTCCTTTTCCCGGTCAGTAGCCGTGGCGAACGGCAGAATACGTACGCCGGCAGGCAACCCTTCGACCGTCGACAACGCTTCGGAGAAAGACCCGTTGACCAGAACGACGATGTGGCTGTCGAGTCCTGGGACGAGGTACGGGGCGAGATCGGACTTATCGAGAGTCGAAATCCCGGGTACGGGTAGAAGCTGGTAGGGTTCTTTGAAAAGCCGGTCTACACTCGTGTACTTCCAGGCTTCGACTTTACGGGTGGGGATGCCAATCTGCTGGAAGTGCTCGATGGCCTCCCGGCGAATTCCCTTTATGGATGCATTGGAGCCGTTGAGCGTGGACCCTTCCATGCGCTCGAAAGCGGCGACAAGTTCTTCAACAGGACGGCTTAATTGCTCAACCGTGTTTAGGGTCGGCATAGTTTCTCGATTTACACGTGACGACCGCCGAATCTCGCGCTGGAGGTCCGGGTGGTCTGAGAGATCGAACTACTAAAAAATGGATTTCAGGGCGGCGGGTAGGTTACGCGGCCGACGAGTGGGTGCCGACTTCGGCCTCTTCGGCGGTGGCGAAGCCGCCCGTTTCCTCGCGGAGCCAGTCGTACCCCTTCTCTTCGAGCTCGAGCGCAAGCTCTTTGCCTCCGGAGCGGACGATCCGGCCGTCGGCCATGACGTGTACGAAGTCCGGCACGATGTAATTCAAAAGCCGTTGGTAGTGGGTGATGACGACGAACGCACGGTCGGGAGTGCGGAGCTGGTTGACGCCGTCGGCCACGGTGCGGAGCGCGTCGATGTCGAGGCCGGAGTCCGTTTCGTCGAGGATGGCCAGGCGCGGCTCGAGCATGGCGAGCTGAAAGATCTCGTTTCGCTTCTTTTCACCGCCCGAGAAGCCTTCGTTGACCGACCGGGCTTTGAGGCTCGGATCGAGCTTGACGAGGGCCGCTTTCTCCCGCATCAGCCCCATGAACTCGATTGCTCCGAGCGGCTCCAGCCCGCGGTGCTCGCGTACGGAGTTGACCGCCTGCTTGAGGAAGTTGGTCATGCTCACGCCGGGCAGCTCAACGGGATACTGAAAGGCGAGGAACACCCCTTCGAGTGCCCGCTCGTCGGGTTCGAGCTCGAGCAGGTCTTTCCCGTCGTAGATCACCTGTCCGCCCGTCACTTCATACTCTTCACGTCCAGCCAGGACGGCAGCCAGCGTGCTCTTTCCGGAGCCGTTGGGGCCCATGATGGCATGGGTCTCGCCGGCGTTGATCGAAAGATTGATCCCCTTGAGGATTTCTTTTTCTTCAATACGAACTTTGAGGTCCTTGATCTCTAAAAGCGCCATAACAACTTATTTTGTGTACATATAAACGTGTGTACGGGGGAGGGCGGTGAATGGGCTGATTCTTAGCCGACGCTGCCTTCGAGCTCGATGGCAAGGAGCTTCTGGGCTTCGACCGCAAACTCCATTGGCAGCTCGGCCAGGATGTCCTTGCAGAAGCCGTTGACGATGAGCTTGATCGCTTCAGCCTCGCCAATCCCGCGCTGGTTGCAGTAGAAGATCTGATCCTCACCGACCTTCGAGGTGGTCGCCTCGTGCTCGACCTGCGCCGTGCTGTTGTTGATCTCGATGTAGGGGAACGTGTGTGCCCCGCACTTGTCGCCCAGCAGGAGCGAGTCGCATTGTGAGAAATTCCGCGCGTTTTCGGCGTTTTTGGTGATCTTGACGAGGCCGCGATAGCTGTTGTTGCTGAACCCGGCCGAGATCCCTTTCGAGATGATGGTGCTGCTCGTGTTTTTGCCGATGTGCACCATCTTCGTCCCGGTATCCGCCTGCTGGTGGTTTTTCGTGAAGGCCACCGAATAGAACTCGCCCACCGAGTGGTCGCCCTTCAGGATCACGCTCGGATACTTCCACGTGATCGCCGAGCCGGTTTCGAGCTGCGTCCAGGAGATCTTGGCGTGGTCGCCGGCGCACAGGCCGCGCTTGGTGACGAAGTTGTAAATGCCCCCCTTGCCTTCCTTATCGCCCGGGTACCAGTTCTGCACGGTCGAATACTTCACCTCGGCGTTCCGGTGGGCGTAGATCTCGACGACCGCCGCGTGAAGCTGGTTTTCGTCGCGCTTCGGCGCCGTGCAGCCTTCGAGGTAGCTGACGTAGCTGTCTTCTTCGGCAATGATGAGCGTACGCTCGAACTGGCCGGTGCCCTCCTGGTTGATCCGGAAGTACGTCGACAGCTCCATCGGTGAGTGGACGCCCTTCGGGATGTATACGAACGACCCGTCGCTGAATACGGCGGAGTTGAGTGAGGCGTAGAAGTTGTCGGTATACGGCACGACCGATCCGAGGTACTTCTTCACCAGGTCAGGATGATTCTGGATGGCCTCTCCGATCGAGCAGAAGATGATCCCCAGCTTGGCCAGCTCCTCCTTGAACGTGGTTGCGACCGAGACGCTGTCCATGACGGCGTCGACGGCCACTCCGGCCAGGACCTTCTGCTCTTCGAGGGGAATGCCCAGGCGCGAGAACGTCTCCAGCAGCTTGGGGTCGACCTCGTCAATGCTGTTGTACTTCGGCTTTTTGGCGGGGGCGGAGTAGTAGCTGATGTCCTGGAAATCGATCTCCGGGTATTTGATGTGCGCCCAGCGGGGATACCTGTCCGCGAGTGTTTGCCAGTACCGGAACGCCCGGAGCCGCCATTCGAGCATCCACTCCGGCTCTCCTTTCTTTTCGGAGATCAGGTGGATGGTGTCCTCGTTCAGCCCCTTGGGAGCCGTATCCGCATCGACCTCCGTAACCCAACCGTACTTATAGTCGCTGTCGGCAACCTCCTGAAGGTAGTCCGATTCGGTATAGCTCATGTCTCGAATTTTTGTACAAACCGGCCCGTCAGAAACGCGTGGTGAGGTCGTGCCTGGCGAGCCGACAGTTGTTTAGATTCAATCTAAAGAAACCACGGCATCGCTTACGCCTCAGACCTGTAAGGGTTCTCATTCTCAGACATTTTTGACGTACCCAAGGTTAACGCCCGTGCGTCGTGGTGGAATGAAACCTGTGTAAGCCTGGGTTGTACTCGTTGGCGGCGGTGGGGTTTGACGACAGTGTATCACCGCGAAATTTATGGGATAACCGGTACATTTGACGATGGATCTTTCCATTTCTGAACGTGCGGCGGCGCGGATACGAGAGGTTGCGGAACGCGAAAACGTGGATTTTAACGAGTCGAAGCTTCGGATTGCGGTCGTGCCTGGCGGGTGCTCCGGCCTGACCTACGACCTGGGGTGGGACACCACCGTCCGCGAGCAGGACGAAACGGGGGTGATCGACGGCATCCCGGTGGTGATGGACCTGAAGAGCTACCTCTACCTCGAAGGCTCCGAGCTGGACTTCTCCGATGGTCTCGACGGAAAGGGATTTCACTTCTCAATCCCGCAGGCAGCCCGCACGTGCGCCTGTGGCGAGTCGTTCGGCCTGTAAGGCGGCTACTGCTGGTCGATCCGCTGCCAGGTGATTCGGTCCGACTCGACGATGCCGTAGCGGTCGGCAAAGCCCGCCGGGGTCTCGACGACGAACTTTGCGGGCGCCGTCGAGGTGACGCTGACCTGCGACATGGGCCGCGTGTACTTCGCCACGGTGACGATCTGTGAGTCGGCGTTGGCGAACATGATGTCGAGGGCGAGCGGGGTGTTCGCCATCCAGAAGCTCTGCGTCTCCTGCCGGTCGAAGATGAACAGCATCCCGCTACTTTCCGGGAGCGATTCGCGCTGCATCAGTCCGCGGGTGCGCGCCGAGTCGGTGTCGGCAATCTCGACGTCGATCGTCACGATTGGTTCGTCGCCTCTCAGGAAGGTGAGCGTGCCTTCACGTTCAAACGGGATGGAGGGGAGCGACGTCTCGGGCGAGCGGGACTCCTCACGGCTGCAGCCGGCCAGAAGGAGCAACAGGAGTAAAAAAGCCCCGATTCCTTTGCAAATACGAAACATGGGGTTAATCTGGATTAGAGATCGCCATTTGGACCGTCGAGCATCAGCCTTGCGGTGACGGCATCGCAGAGCAGGACGCCGCGGTCGGTCAGGCGGATCGTATCGTTTCGAACGGGCTCAATATAGCCCTCCGATTCGAGCCAGGCCAGCTCGTCGACCTTCTCGAAAAGCAGGTCCACCCCGTACTCGGCTTCGAGGCGTTGCAGGTCGAGTCCGTCGCGCGTCCGCAGCCGGAGCATGATGTACTCGTTGGCCAGGGTGTCGAAGCTGAGCCGGTCGCGCATGTCGAGCGGTAGCTGCCGCTGCGCAATCAGCGCTTCGTACTGCCTCAGGTTCCGGACGTTCGCCCATCGCAACGCGCCGGGGCTGCGGAGGGAGCCCCGCCAGAACGAATGCGCCGATGGCCCGAATCCGAGGTAGTTCTTGTGCTCCCAGTACGACGCGTTGTGCACCGACCGGAAGCCCGGACGGGCGAAGTTCGACACCTCGTAGTGCTCGTACCCGTTCTCCCGCAGGTAGTCCATCGTAAACTGGAAGCGCGACGCCATCGTGTCGTCGTCGAGCGGCACGACGAGGCCACGCTGCACCTGGTTGTGGAGCACGGTGCGCTCCTCGATCGTCAGGCTGTACGTCGAAAGGTGGGGCACTTCGAGCCGGATTGCCTTCTGAAGGTTGGCCGCCCAGTATTCTTCGGGCTGGTTGGGCAGGCCGAAAATCAGGTCGACGGTGAAGTTCTCGAAGCCTGCCTCACGTACCAGCGGGACGATCGCCTCGGCCTGCTCGGCCGTGTGGCTCCGGTTCATGAACGTCAGATCGTCCTGGAAAAAAGACTGGATGCCGACGCTGAGCCGGTCGATTCCGAGCGCACGGAGGCCGCGGAGGTAGTCGACGTCCACGTCCTCGGGATTCATCTCGAAGGTCGTCTCCTTCACCCTGGACGTGTCGAATCCCCGGTATATGGCTTCGAGGATGCGGGCGATCTCGTCTTCGTTGAGCTGCGACGGCGTACCTCCGCCAAAATAGATCGTGTCAACGGGCTCCTGCTTCCCGTACCGGTCCGCGTAAAACTCGATCTCCGCGATTAAAGCCTGGACGAACGACGTGTGCGACTTGACCGTCGTCACGAAGTAAAAATCGCAGTAGATGCACCGTTGTGAGCAGAAGGGTATGTGGAGGTATATTCCGGCCACCGGTATTCGGGTCAATCAGTTGAATATTCGTCTTGAAAGATCGTAGGTTTACCGTTGTTTACGGAGGTTCGTGTCGTACCCGGCCAAAGCGGCCGGTCTTTTTTCAGTTTCCCCCATCGCCATGCTCGATCTCAGCCGTTTGCGCGAACAGTTTACGGATTTCAGCTCTTACCAGTCGCGTCATCAGGTGCTGAGCGCGGCGAAGCTGAAGCGTGCGATCGAGGCGTTGCAATCGTGCGAGAAGAGCTGGCAGGACTACCAGGGGACGCTCACGCTCGGCAAGCCCCGTCGCCTCGTGGCGGGGTTTCGCGAGTCGCCTGCCCACAGGGCGCCGTGTGGCGTCCGGCCGACGCCGGTAACCGTCGCCGCCACGGACGGCTCACAGATCTATCCCGACCGGAACATCGAGCCGACGTTTTACCTGCTCAACATCAGCCGCATCGCCTTCCAGTACGGGACCTTTGAACGGCCCATCATGGAATCGGTGCCGCAGTTACGGTACAGCACGAAGGACCTGGAAGATCACTTCGACGAGATCGTCGAGAGCGCCACGCGGGACGTGGTGTCGGCCATCCGGGACGAGTTCGAGCTGTCGGAGCTGCTGAGTGTGGCGCGAGCCGTACGGATTGACGGCCGGCCGATCGTCGCCATGGTCGACGGTACACTGATCCGGTGGATGGTGCGCGGCCTTCGAAACCCGGCCCTCGAACAGCGCCTGATCGCCCGTTATGCCCGGTTGCTCGAGCAGTTCAGGGAGGAGGCCATCCCGCTCTGCTCGTACGTCAGCTTCCCCGGTGGTACCGAGGTCGTCAACCTCCTGCGCGTTGTGCTCGGTGAAGGAGACCCCGATACCGAGTCCGATCCCGAAACGTCGCTCGAAGGGTTGGTGGACCGGAAGATCTTCGAAAAGGTGCTCGGTCCTCGCGAGCGCTCGGCTGTGTTCGAGTCGGCCTCGCACATCCAGCGGGAGTACGAGTCGGCAGACCGGATTTGTTTCTTTTACGTAAACGTGCCGTTGCCCGCCGGAGGGTGCGAGGTCGGAAGGGTCGAGATCCCGAACTGGGTGGCGCAGGACCCACAGACGCTCGACCTCGTCCATTCGGTGGTGATGAGCGAGTGCGAAAAGGGGAACGGCTACCCCATGATTCTGTCCGAGGCACACGAAAAGGCCGTCGTCCGCAACCAGGAGAAGGATCTTTTTTACCACCTCGTCGAGAAGGAGATGCACACGGCGGGGGTGCCGTTCAGCGCCTCCCGCAAGTCCCTCTCAAAACGTCGCCCGAGCGTGTGACTAACCCGCCATTCCATCCGTTGTCATGAAGGAAAAGATCGCAGAAGTCGTCGAATCGAGCACGCGGGCCATCGTGGCCGAGGTGTATCCGGAGGCCGAGGCGCCCGCGTTCGGGTCGTGGGTGCACGTACCAAGCGCCGACGGATCCGCACTGTACGGGCTCGTCAGCCACATCGAGATCGGGAGCGTAGAGCCGTCGCGAAGGGCGGTTGCCTACGGGAAGACGCCCGACGAGCTTCGGAAGGAGATGCCTCACGTGCTCGAGCTGCTCCGCACCACATTCAGAGCGCAGATCCTGGCCTACAAGGATCCGAAATCCGGCAAGATTCGGCAGACGCTTCCCCCGCACCCGGCGGGCATCCACAGCTTCGTTTATCCGTGTGACGACGACCTCGTCCGCTCGCTCGGCGAGCCGTACGACTTCCTGCGAACCCTTGCCCGTAATCCCGACCCGGCGGTGCCCGTGGACGACCTCCTCGTGGCGGTGCTACGGCAGATCCAGGCGGCGAACGGTGGTGCGGAGCTCGGAAACGAAGCACTCGTCGCGGCCGGACGCGTGCTTGCCCGGCTGCTCAACGAGGACCACGAACGCCTCCAGTCGATCCTGCGCCGTGCCGCGTGAGCCTGTCAAAAAATGATGCCTATACGCAGCGGGATTGCAAGGTGGACGCTGTTCTCGCCGATGATGATCATCGGGTCGAGCTCGTAGAAGAAAGTCGTTTCGCGTAGGAGCTGCACCCTGCCGGCGCCGAAGTGGATCATGGGGCCGCTCACCGGGTCGTCGTCTTTCGACTCCATCGGTACGTAGGCGCCGAGGCCGGCGATGACGTACGTGGCACGGTCGGCTTCGTAGGGCAACGTGACGATGGCGGATACCTGCGGATCGAAGATCCAGTCGGCGTCGTCACGTCCCCCGAGGAAGAAGCCCGTGAAGCCCAGGTCGACGGCGAGGGAGAGGTCGGCGTTGACCGGAGCTGAAATGCGGCCGCGCATTCCAAAGCCGAGTCCGTCCGGCGTGCTGAGCATCGTGCCGAACCCCATCCCGAAGCGTGGACTCAGGTTCTGCGCGGATGCAGATTGAGTCCAGACCGCCGGGAGTGCAAGAAAGAGGAGAAGGAGGAGGGTGCTGAATCGTGCAGGTGTTTTCATGGTAAACAATATAGTCAGCAGGAACTGATAGAGACAGAACGAAACGTGGCCCTGCAACGGTTAGCCGCGTCACCGGCCACGCAGGTATCAAGGGGAAAGACCATCCGGAGGGGTGTCCACATGCCCGAAAACGAATCACGTTCCCGAAAGACCAGCCCGGACGTAGCCGATAAACGGCCAGTGTCACCGGATTATTACCAGCTGGACGACCTTTTATCGGAGCAGGAGCGCACGGCGCGGGCGAGTGTCCGCGAGTTCGTCGAGCGCGAAGTGCTCCCGGTGATCGAGGAGCACGCGCAGGCGATGACGTTTCCGAAGCACCTGGTCCCCGAATTCGCCCGGTTGGGGCTCCTCGGGCCTACCATCCCGAAAGAATACGGCGGAGGCGGGCACAATTACACCACGTACGGCCTGATGATGCAGGAGGTCGAACGCGCCGACTCGGGCCTGCGGTCGTTCTGCTCGGTCCAGAGCTCGCTCGTGATGTACCCGATTTACCGGTACGGGAGCGAGGAGCAGAAGATGCGGTGGCTGCCCGCACTTGCCCGGGGCGAGGCGATCGGCTGCTTTGCCCTCACCGAGCCCGAGCACGGCTCGGATCCGGCAGCCCTCGAAACGCGCGCCGAACGCACGCGTGACGGCTACGTGCTGACGGGCCACAAACGCTGGAGCACCAACGCTTCCGAAGCGGACGTGGCGGTGATCTGGGCGAAGGACGATTCGGGCGTGATCGGTGGCTACCTCGTCGAGATGGATCGGAAAGGGGTGTCGGCGCCGAGGATCATGGATAAGTGGTCGCTTCGAGCGGCGATCACGTCGGAGATCATCCTGGATCGCGTCGAGATTCCGGCCACGAACCGCCTTCCGGAGGCAAACGGCCTGAAGGCGGCGCTTTCGTGCCTCACGCAAGCCCGATACGGCATCTCGTGGGGCGTCGTCGGTGCGGCGTGCGCGTGCTACGAGGCCGCGCTCGGGCTCGCCCTCTCGCGCCGGCAGTTCGGTCGACCCGTGGGCGGCTTCCAGCTCATCCAGGAACGCCTGGCCGACATGCTGACCGAAATCACGAAGGCGCAGCTCCTTGCCTGGCGCCTCGGCAGGCTCATGGACGCCGGTGTGGCGCGCCCACAGCAGGTCTCGATGGCCAAACGCAACAACTGCCGCATGGCCCTTGCCGTGGCCCGGTCAGCACGCCAGATCCTCGGAGCAAACGGCATCCTCGGTATGTACCCGGTGATGCGCCACCTCATGAACCTCGAATCCGTTGTCACCTACGAAGGGACCGACGAAGTGCATACCCTTATTTTGGGACAGGATATTACAGGACTGAACGCGTTTTCTTAAGCGTACAATGGACCTTTTCTTTACATTTACAGAAATCTGGTCCGTTGCTTTTCGGTGAACGGTGTAACCCGCCGTTCGCCGTACCGTAAAGACGACCATCTTACGGATAACCGGAGGTTTTCGAGATGACGCCTGTTTTGATCGTTGCGCTGGTTTTTACCTTCGTCATCATCGTGACGAGGATGGGGATGGAGCACGAAAAAGAGAAGATCAGGCTCAAGTCAGGGGTGGCAACGGACAAATCGCTGGGTATGAGCGAGCTACGCCAGCTGATCCGGGAAGCCGTAGAGGAAGCCAACGAGCCGCTCGTGGCCCGCGTCAAGGCGATCGAAAGCGAGCTGGACCGCCTCAACGGCCATGCCCTTCCATCGCCGGATGCTCCAAAGCAGCTCAAGGAGAACACCGCGAGACACGAAGAGCAGGAACGACCATTCTAATTACAGGTGAGCCGACATGCCGTTCGAGATAATGGTCATCATCATCGTGGCCATCGTGGCCGGGACGCTCGGGGGGATCTCCAAGCAGTTCCTTGCCTATCTACAAAACCGCCAGTCGTCCGGGCGTGGAGAATCGACCCTCACGACCAGCGGGCTGCAAAAGATTGTGCAGGAGTCCGTCGAGAGAGCGAATCAACCGTTGCTGGAAAAGATCGAGCGGCTTGAAAAACGGCTAAACGCGGCGGAGTCGCGGCGCCTTCCGGCGCACGAAGAAACCGAGCGGACCGACCTGCTGGACCGCGGCCTCCTGGCCTCTTCAGACGAGCCCGAGCCGGCTCCTCGCTCCACCCGCACCAGAGCATGAACCCCACGAACTAGCTCTTTCCAGGAAGACGTCATGGGCGAAGGTGAACTGATCATAGCGCTGGTTTCGATCATCTCGGTGTTCGTGTTGATGCCCGCCACGATACTCTTCGGCATCCTCAAGATTCAGCAGCATCGGACCTCGATGAAGGCGTCGAAGAGTGTCGGGATCAAGGAGCTAGAGTCGGCGATGGAAGTCGCCATGGTTCGGGCGACGCTGCCGCTTCAGGAACGCCTCGACCGTCTCGAAGAACAGCTCAACCGCATCGAAGGCTCGGCGCAATCCCTCCTCGACGTCGAATGGGCCAGGGAAGAAGCGTCCGGATCCACCGAAAAGACCCTCGGCCGCACCAAAGGCCGCCCGAGCGGTCGCTAGCATTTCTATTTGTGAGGGACTGCCGTATACTCACTTATTAGCTTAACACGTACTGGTAAGCTGTACAAATAAGCTCCCCTTCACGTATACCATGAAACGATTGCCGATCCTGATCGCATTTCTGTTTGTTCTGAGTTTACTCGTACATCCTGTCACGGCGCAGAGGACGGTTGGAAGCTTTGAGCGCGTCGATCCCCGGTTCGACGAGCTGGTGCCGGCGGATGCGAAACTGGAAGTGCTCGCCGAAGGATTTGAATGGACCGAAGGGCCGGTCTGGTCGAAGTCCGAGGGCTACCTGCTCTTTTCGGACATTCCGCGAAATACAATCTATCGGTGGGACGAGGAAAATGGCCTTCGCGTCTACATTCGTCCGGCCGGGTATTCCGGTGCGGAGCCGCCCGGCTTCGAGCTTGGCACGAACGGGCTACTGTTCGATGCGGAGGGAAGGCTCGTTGCCTGTGACCACGGCAACCGGCAAATCGTGCGATTCGACACGACCAACTTTACTCGAACCACCCTCGCCGATCGTTACGAGGGTAAACGCCTGAACAGCCCGAACGACGCCGTCTTTCGGTCGAACGGCGACCTGTACTTTACCGACCCGCCATACGGGCTTAGGGGTCTGAACGACAGCCCGCTCAAGGAACTGCCATACAACGGGGTTTACCGGCTTTCGGCCGACGGTGAGCTCACCCTGCTCACCGACGAGCTGAGCTTCCCGAACGGCATCGCCTTTTCGCCGGACGAGAAAACCCTGTACGTGGCGAACTCGGATCCGAACCGCGCGATCTGGATGGCTTACGACGTTAACGACGACGGGACGATCAGCAACGGGCGCGTTTTCTTCGACGCCACGCCGTGGGTGAAGGCCGGGCGGCGGGGTGCGCCGGACGGCATGAAGGTAGACCGGTCGGGCAACCTGTTTGCAACCGGTCCGGGCGGGCTGGTCGTGTTGAGCCCCGACGGTACGCACCTCGGAACGATCGTGACCGGGCAGGCCACGTCCAACTGCGCCTTCGGCGACGACGGCTCGACACTCTACATCACCGCCGACAACCTCCTGCTGCGCGTCCGGCTGAATACGCGGGGATTCTGATCCGTCACGATTCCCGGTCAGCTTCGGGGCCGTCCACCTTGATCGCTTCGGTCCAGCCCACCAGCTCCCTTGCCGTGAGGTTGCTGGGAGGGAGCAGGCGGGCGTCCGTAAAGCCTTCTTCTTCCACGTCGGTCAGATACTGGGCGCGCGAGAGCAGCGTACCGTAACAGACCGGATCGGTGGGCGCCGTTGTCTCCACCTCTTCTTGCAGGCGCCCGATCAGGGCGGCCATGATCTCTTCCGGAATGAGCGAACGCCGGCTCGGATAAACGAAGCCGAAAAGGACCAGGTGAGTGAGCAGGATGCGCCAGTGCGGCCCGAAGCGCTCGACCAGGTAGTCCCAGTCGATCCGGTCCGCGGATTTCAGCAGGATGTGGATCACGTCGGCCCCGTCGAACCGTTCACGCTCCATGATGAACGCTTTGGACCAGATGATCTCTTCGGGAGAGCACAGATGGGCATCCATGTCGAGCACCTGGCTTGGCACCGCGCGCTCGAACCACGCGTCGTCGACGATGCAGATGCCGTTCCCCGACCGGTAGATCAGGTCCACGGCGTCGTCACCCTCATATGCCTTGGCGAGCCAGTGTGCAAACGCCTTATCGACTTTATACCCCGCGCCCCGCAGCGCTTCGATGGCCCGGTCGACGTCTTCTTCCCTCAGGAATAGGTCGAAATCCTTCGTGTGACGGACTATCCCGGTATACACCGCATAGGCGTAGGCGCCGCCGACGAGGAAGGGGACATCATTTTCACGAAGCACCGTCATCGTACGGCGGTAAAACGTAAGGGTCTCCGGTGGAACCGAGAGGGGGCTCGAAGGCGTGGATTTGTCCATAGGGGAACGTTTTGATCGAGAAGCGGCGTGGCGTTGAAAAACAGCTTCGCGCCGGTTGTCAAGGTTGTTGCAGGATGGGCGTTGACTGGACCGGTTCGGAGCGTGATCTTGCTACGAAAACTGTTGCAGAAGCTAATAGGTCCCTGATAATCAAACTGTTACGAAGGAGGATGCAATGTCGGAAGGTAATGGGCTTCGTCTGGCAGTGATGAGTGACACCCATTACGGAAGACACGCAACGGGTTCTTTGCGGGAGGTGTTTGCAAAGGCGTCTGACGAGGCCGACGTGCTCCTGCTCTGTGGCGACCTGACAGACTACGGCCTCGTGGAAGAGGCCGAAATGCTTGCAGAGGACCTTCGTACCAGCGTTAAGATTCCGGTACTGGCCGTACTCGGCAATCACGACTTTGAATCGGGGACTCCGAAATTAGTGCGGGAAGTGGTAGAGAAAGCGGGGGTGATCGTGCTCGACGGTGAATGTCATGAGATCGATGGGATTGGTTTTGCGGGGGTCAGCGGTTTTGGAGGCGGATTCGGAGCGACCATGCTCAACGCCTGGGGCGAGCCGCTCATCAAGCAGTTCGTCCAGGAAGCGGTCAACGAGTCGCTCAAGCTCGAGCAGGCCCTGGCCAAGCTCCGCACCGAGCGTACGGTCGTGCTCCTGCACTACTCGCCCATTCGCCAGACCATCGAGGGCGAGCCCCTGGAGATCTATCCCTTTATGGGCTCCAGCCGCCTCGAAGTCCCGCTCAACCAGTACAAGGTGCAAGTGGCTTTTCACGGCCACGCCCACCGCGGCGTACTCGAAGGCCGCACCTCTGAGGGGATCCCGGTGTTCAACGCCTCGATCCCCGTTTTGAAAAGGCTCCGCCCGGACAAACCTCCCTTCCTGATCTACGACGTTACCCGATAATCGTATTATCAAAAACAAAGAACGTAAACCGGCCATCAAGACGGCCGCCTTTCCCCCGGGGCACTCAGAATGCCGGTACTTCATTCATAGATAACATTCACTTTTTACGAAACTTGATAGACCCATGAAGACCTTAAGATATTTTGCGGCCGCATTTATCCTTATTGCGTTCGCATGCACTTCGGAGGCAAAGCCGGACGATCAGACTGGCGGAGGGCGGAACGATTCAGAAGAAGCGAGACCGGCCGCTGAAGGCGTCCCGTTTGATTTCTCAAAACCGGATCTTTCCGTTGAGCTCCCCGACGAGCTGGTTGAAATCTCAGGGGTTACGGTACTCTCAAACGGGATGCTCGGCGCCGTTCAGGATGAGTTGGGTGTCATCTTCCTCATTAACCGCGAAACGGGCGCCATTGAATCCGAAATCCCGTTCGGGGATACCGGTGATTACGAGGGCGTCGAAATGGTGGACGACCGCCTGTTCGTACTCATGAGCAACGGCACGCTGATCGAGGTGTCCGGCTGGGAAGGAGGGAACCCGCAGACCCGCACTCATAAGACCGACCTGAAGGCGAAAAACGACACGGAGGGTATTGCCTACGACGCGCGGAATGGACGCCTGCTGATCTCGACGAAGGAAGACCCTGGAAGCGGCCTGAAAAAGGACCAGAAAGCCATCTACGCTTTCGATCTTGCGACGGAGACGCTGGCCTCCGAGCCGGTATACGTGATCGATGCCAAAGCGATTGAGCGGCAGGTGGGCGGCAAGGGCAAGTTCAAACCCTCCGCGCTCGCCGTGCACCCGACGACAGGTGAGGTTTACGTGATGTCGTCGGTCAACAAGTCGATTGCCATTTTGAACGAGGCTGGCGAGGTACAGCAGGTCATGTCCCTCTCCGACGACCTCTACACCCAGCCCGAAGGGCTCGCTTTCTCCCCCGACGGCACGCTCTACCTCACCAGCGAGGGCGGTAAAGGCAAAGGGAAGCTGTTCCGGTTCGACCGGTAGCCTGGAGACATCATCCGCAGATGGACGCAGGTTCCTGCGGATGATTGTTTGAAGGGCTAGTGAGTCAAGCGGATTCTAACGTGCACTAGCCCATCTGGAGCGTCACCCCGGCGAAGGCTGGAATGACGTGTTTTTAAAGGAATAAGTGTACTGAAGGCACTTCTTCAAATTAAACTATATCCCACAATAACACGTCATCTCCGCGAAGGCGGAGATCCAGGATCGGTTTTTCAAAGTGAGAATTTGGAGGAAGGTCGTACGCTTTCCTGGATCCCGGCTCGACGGCCGGGATGACGTTGTTTTGAAGGTTTCCAGTCTAAAAAATAACGCCCCATCTCCGGTTTACTCCCCCAAAAAATCATCTGCGCTTATTTGCGGCCATCTGCGGACTGGTAGTTCACTTCTCTCCGCGCCTTCGCGTGAGAAAAATGACTCGTCGAGCCGAGTGCGTGTGGCCTCGGGTGGAAGCGTTTTCACCAATTTCTGTCCTCGGATATCCGAAATCTATTTTTAGTAATCAAGGCAAAATATCCTGAAAACACCGATAAACTTCAGGAAAAGCACACAAAAACCTGTATCGCTAAGGCTTCGCGGGCTTTATATTGCATTTGTTTTTTGACAATCCTCATTATGCGATATACAGCTCGCACATCATGACCATCTCACACATCGACGAAAGGCTGGAAGCCTCCTATCAGGAAGTGTTAAGGAGGAATCCCGGCGAAACGGAGTTCCATCAGGCGGTCCTCGAAGTGATGGGATCGCTTGGACCGGTGCTCGCCAAGTACCCTGAATTCGGCGAGCAAAAGATCATCGAACGAATTTGCGAGCCCGAAAGGCAGATTATATTCCGAGTCCCCTGGGTGGACGACAAGGGTGAAGTGCAGATCAACCGTGGCTTTCGGGTCCAGTTCAACAGTGCACTCGGCCCCTACAAAGGCGGCCTGCGCTTTCACAGCTCGGTCTACCTGGGCATCATCAAGTTTTTAGGGTTCGAGCAGATCTTCAAAAATGCGCTCACGGGCATGCCCATCGGCGGCGCCAAAGGTGGATCGGACTTCGACCCCAAGGACAAATCCGAAGGCGAGGTCATGCGCTTCTGCCAGAGCTTCATGATCGAGCTGTGGCGGCACCTCGGGGAGTACACCGACGTTCCGGCAGGCGACATTGGCGTGGGCGGCCGCGAGATCGGATACATGTTCGGCCAGTACAAGCGCCTCACCAACCGGTACGAGTCCGGCGTGCTGACCGGCAAAGGGTTGGACTGGGGCGGATCGCTCGTGCGCAAGGAAGCGACGGGCTACGGGCTCGTGTTCTTCGTGCGAGAAATGCTGAAGGTGAAAGGGGAGGACTTCGAGGGGAAGAAGTGCCTGGTATCCGGTTCGGGCAACGTCGCGATCTACACGATCGAGAAGGTGCATCAATTGGGCGGCAAGGTGCTCGCGTGCTCCGACTCGAACGGGTTCATTTACGACGAGGACGGGATCGACCTTGACCTGCTGAAGCAGATCAAGGAGGTCAGGCGCGGGAGAGTGGCCGAGTACGTCCGCGAGAAGAAGCAGGCCCAGTACTTCCCCGGCGGCAACATCTGGGAGATCCCGTGCGACGTCGCGCTGCCCTGCGCCACGGAGAACGAGCTGAACGGCAGGGATGCCAGAACGCTCATCAAAAACGGGTGCAGGACCGTCGGCGAAGGGGCGAACATGCCCACGACTCCCGAAGCCATCAAGCTATTCCTTGAAGCGGACGTCTCGTTTGGCCCGGGCAAGGCCGCCAATGCGGGCGGCGTGGCGACGTCGGCTCTCGAAATGCAGCAGAACGCGAGCCGCGACGCCTGGTCGTTCGAATACACCGAACAGCGTCTCGCCGACATCATGAAAGACATCCACGAACGGGTCTACTCGACGGCAGAAGAGTTCGGCACGCCCGGCAACTACGTCAACGGCGCAAACATCGCCGGATTCATCAAAGTGGCGAGGGCCATGGTCGCCCTGGGATTGATTTAAACTCCTGGTTGGTTGGTGCTCCTAAAAAAAGAGGGTCCCTCTCCATAAGAGGGACCCTCAGTTTTTTAGGCGTCGTCTGGTCTTTACTCGGTGACGGCGACGTGTTTGCCTTCATGTTTGAAGCGTGCCTGCGCCGCGGCGAGCCGGGCGATGGGCACGCGGTAGGGCGAGCATGACACGTAGTTCATGCCCACTTCGAAGCAGAACTCGACCGACGACGGTTCACCGCCGTGCTCGCCGCAGATGCCGACCTTGAGGTTCGGGTTGGTCTGGCGGCCCCGTTCGGTGCCGAGCCTGACGAGCTGCCCGACGCCCGTTCGGTCGAGGACCTGGAACGGGTCGTCCGGCAGGATCTTGTTCTCGATGTAATACGGCAGGAACGTGCCCGCGTCGTCGCGACTGTAGCCGAACGTCATCTGGGTCAGGTCGTTCGTGCCGAACGAGAAGAACTGGGCTTCCTTCGCGATCTGGTCGGCGAGCAAGGCCGCCCGTGGGATCTCGATCATCGTACCGATCAGGTACTCGATACGTTCGCCCTTCTCCTCGAAGACCTCCTCGGCCGTCTTCTGGATGATCTGCTTCTGGTTGATGAACTCTTCGGGGGTACCGACGAGCGGAACCATGATCTCGGGGAGCACTTCGATGCCTTCCTGCTTGAGCTCGACGGCCGCCTCGATGATGGCCCGGGCCTGCATTTCGGTGATCTCGGGGATGGTGATGCCGAGGCGGCAGCCGCGGTGTCCGAGCATCGGGTTGAACTCGCTCAGGCTGTGAACCTTCTCCCGGACGACGTCGATGGTGGTTCCCATGTTTTCCGCCATCTCCTGCTGTCCCTTCTCGTCGTGCGGCAGGAACTCGTGGAGCGGCGGGTCGAGGAGGCGGATGGTGACCGGCAACCCGGCCATCTCCTTGAAGATGCCGCGGAAGTCCTGCTTCTGGTAAGGTAGCAGCTTGGCGAGGGCTTTGCGGCGCTCTTCGGGCGTCGACGACAGGATCATCTCGCGCACTGCCTTGATGCGGTCGCCTTCGAAGAACATGTGCTCGGTGCGGCAGAGGCCGATGCCTTCGGCGCCGAACTCGCGAGCGACCTTTGCGTCGTGCGGGGTGTCGGCGTTGGTGCGTACGCCCATCGTGCGGAACTCGTCGACCCACTCCATGAACGTCGCGAAATCGCCGCTGAGGGCGGGCATCTCGAGCTCCTGCTTGCCGAGGATGACTTCACCCGTGGAGCCGTTGATCGAGATCCAGTCACCTTCTTTGACCGTGACCTCGCCGTTGGTCAGCGTCTTGTTACGGTAGTTGATGACGATGTCGCCGCATCCGGCGACGCACGGCTTGCCCCAGCCGCGTGCGACGACGGCTGCGTGCGAGGTCATCCCACCGCGTGACGTCAGGATGCCTTCGGCGGCGTTCATACCTCCGACGTCCTCGGGGCTCGTTTCGATGCGGACGAGCACGACGTTTTTACCCTCTTTCCGCCACTCCTCGGCTTCATCCGCCGTAAAGACGACCTGGCCGACTGCGGCGCCCGGGGAAGCCGGGAGGCCCTTGCCGATCACCTTGTCCTTGTACGCTTTCTCATCCTTGAAGTGGGGGTGGAGGAGCTGATCGAGGTGGGTCGGCTCGACGAGGTCGCGGACGGCCGTCTCCTTGTCGACGAGGCCTTCGCGCACCATGTCGACGGCGATTTTGACGGCAGAGGTGCCCGTGCGTTTGCCGTTACGCGTTTGCAGGATGAAGAGCCGTTGCTCCTGCACCGTAAACTCGATGTCCTGCATGTTTTTGTAATGCTGTTCGAGCTGCCGGGTCACCTGGAGGAGCTCCTTGTACGCCTGCGGGAACTCTACCGCCATCTGGTCGATGTCCTCAGGCGTCCGGATACCGGCGACGACGTCCTCACCCTGCGCGTTGACAAGGAACTCGCCGTACAGCTTGTTCTCGCCGGTGGAGGGGTTGCGTGTGAAGCAGACGCCCGTGCCGCTGTTCGGGCCCATGTTGCCGAAGACCATCGCCTGGACGTTCACGGCCGTTCCGAGCAGGCCCGTGATGCGGTTGATCCGGCGGTACTTGACGGCACGGTCGCCGTTCCACGAGTTGAAGACAGCGTTGACGGCATAGTGGAGCTGCTCGTACGGGTCGGAGGGGAACATGTAACCCGTGTGTCGCCGGTAGATGGCTTTGTACCGGTCGACGAGCACCCGGAGGTCGTCGGCGGTCAGGTCGACGTCGTTTTCGACGCCGCGTTCTTTCTTGAGCCCGGCGAGTGCTTCTTCGAAGTGCTCGTGATCGACGCCCATGATGACGTCGCCGAACATGTCGATGAACCGGCGGTATGCGTCGTAGGCAAAGCGGTCGTTGCCGGTCTTTGCGGCGAGCCCTTCGACGACCTCGTCGTTGATGCCAAGGTTGAGGACGGTATCCATCATGCCCGGCATGGACAAAGCTGCGCCGCTACGGACGGATACGAGCAACGGATTCGATGGATCGCCAAACTTCAAGCCCATTGCGTCCTCGATGAAGTGCACGGCGTCGTGGATCTCTTCCTCGAGGCCTTCGGGCCATTGCCCGTCGTGTTCGTTGTAGTATTTACAGGTCTCCGTGCTGATGGTAAACCCCGGCGGAACCGGCAGGCCGATGGCGCTCATCTCGGCGAGGTTGGCTCCTTTGCCGCCGAGCAGCGCCTTCATCTCTTTCGTTCCATCCGCTTTGCCATTACCGAAGCGGAATACGTATTTGTTTTTTTGTGGTGCCATAAGTCTAACTTCAAGTGACGGTTCTATTGTATCGTGAAGGTATTTGCGAGTGAAATGCGCCTGCCCCGCCGTCCGCGATCTGTCGACGCCGGTACACAATACGCCCCTGGTCGGGGGGATGGTGGCAGGAATACAAAGTAATACAAGTAAAAAGACCTCCCGCGTTCCACACTGGACGAGCAGCAGGAAAATGGGTTAGGTGAGGAAGGTAAGAATTTCATTTGAAATAGGCGAGTAATTAGGACAGGGAAGTACGGTATCGATCCATCATGGGATTCTGGGGATTGGCTTAGAGTGGAGCGTACGTAGCAGGAATGCCTTGACCCGAACGCGTAAATAGGCCGCTTTCGTCCACCGGCTTGAGCAGCGTCAGTGGCGACGGATCGTCTGTTTATCCGGCTCCCTATTCGTCATCCCGACGAGCCCTGCGAGGAGGGTCTTCCCGAAGTGCGACCACTCCGGTTAGCACCAACAGTGATTGAGGGCGCCATAAATTGCTCCCCTGGACAGGCCTGTCCCGTACTCGATACGGGAGGAGCTGTCGCGGAGCGACTGAAGGGTAGATGACCTTGCTTCTGCGACATTGATTTCGGCCCTTCAATCGACCACCCCGGCTCCTCCAGTCCAGGAGGGAAGCCTGATTGGACAGGTCAGCAATTAAATTCAGGGAGCATAGCTCGAATTTAGGAAATTGAAACAGACGGTAAAGACGGGGTCGTACTCTACGAGAAAGTGGAGGCAGGCCGCATGCTTTCCTGGATCTCCGCCTTCGTGGAGATGACGTATTTGTTTGGTGCGTCTGGTAGCACTGAACATGCTACCATCGGCCTGCATCGGTAAAAAACATCCGCGGCCAACTGCGGATAAAAACCGGTGAGCGAAGTGGTGGAACGTTGCCGGGGGCGGAGCGTGTGAACCGTCTTTCTTCAGGTACGGTGACGGAATCCCTCTGACCGGGTCTTATCTTCGGTTTTGTCGTTAACGGCATACAAACCTATCTTGCGGACTGGACGTCGGCGCCGGTTGTTGCCGGCGTCCCGTCTTTTTCCCGAATAGCCCGGCCTCAAAAGCAGGCCGTGAATAATATTGACATGGAGTAGTATGAGACGACTGGTAGTCGTAGAGTCCCCCACAAAAGCGCGGACGATCCGCACGTTTCTCAATTCACGGGAGTTCCGTGTGGAGGCCAGTATGGGCCACGTCCGCGATCTACCCGCATCGGCGGCGGAGATCCCGGCACATTTAAAGGACGAGCCGTGGGCGCGGCTCGGCGTGAACGTCGCCAACGACTTCGAACCCATATACGTGATCCCATCCGACAAAAAGAAGGTTGTCCGGGAGCTGAAGGCGGCGCTCAAGGAGGCAGACGAGCTCTTAATCGCGACTGACGAGGACCGTGAAGGTGAGTCGATCGGGTGGCACCTCGTACAGGTGCTCGAGCCAAAAGTCCCGATCCGCCGGATGGTTTTTCACGAAATCACGAACGAAGCAATCCTCGAAGCGCTCGAGAAAACGCGATCGATCGACCATGACCTGGTCGACGCACAGGAGACGCGCCGGGTGCTCGACCGGCTGGTGGGCTATACCCTGTCGCCGCTGCTCTGGCGGAAGATTGCGCCGCGGCTGTCGGCGGGGCGCGTACAGAGCGTGGCCGTGCGTCTGCTCGTTGCCCGGGAAAGGGAACGGATGGTGTTCGTGCCCGCGTCGTACTGGGACCTCAAGGCCGTTCTCGAGAAAGACCGGAGCCGGTTCGAGGCCGTTATGACGCACCTGGGCGGCATCCGGCTGGCCACAGGCCGCGACTTCGACGAGCTGACCGGGAAGCTGAAGCCCGGCCTCAAGCCCGGAAAGGACGTTTTGCTGCTCGGCAAGGAACAGGCGCGCTCGCTGGCGGAGCACCTGCCCGGAACGCCGTGGACGGTGACGAACGTCGAAGAAAAGATCCAAACGCGCTCGCCGTACCCGCCCTTCATCACGTCGACGCTACAGCAGGAGGGAAGCCGGAAGCTCGGCCTTTCAGCCCGCCGCACCATGCAGGTCGCCCAGCGCCTGTACGAGCAGGGCTACATCACCTACATGCGTACCGACTCGACGAACCTCTCGCGCGAGGCGGTCGAAGCGGCGAGGAAGGTCGTTGGCGAACGGTATGGCTCCGAATACTTGAGCCCCAAACCGCGGCAGTTCACGAGTACGGTTCGGAACGCGCAGGAGGCTCACGAGGCCATCCGTCCGGCCGGCAACCGCATGCGGACCGCATCCGAGCTCGGGCTCGAAGGCGTCGAGGCTGCCCTGTACGACCTGATCTGGAAGCGTACGATTGCCACGCAGATGGCCGACGCACGTCTCCGGCTGATCACCGCACAGATTGAAGCCGGTGAGGACGCCGAAAAGGCGCTTTTCCGGGCCTCCGGACGCACCATCGAGTTTCCCGGGTTCTTCCGCGCCTACGTTGAAGGCACCGATGACCCCGAGGCGGCGCTCGAGGACCGCGAGCAGCCCCTTCCCGAGCTGAAGAGAGGGGACCATCCGGCGTGCCGCCGGGTCGATCCCGTCGGGCACGAAACCAAGCCTCCAGCCCGCTACACCGAAGCGTCGCTCATTCGCACCCTCGAAAAGGAAGGGATAGGCCGCCCGAGCACCTACGCGACGATCATCGACACCATCGTCCAGCGCGGATACGTGTTCAGGCAGGGCAACCAGCTCGTGCCGACCTTCACCGCGTTTGCCACGACCAACCTGCTCGAAAAGCAGTTCGAACAGCTCGTGGACATCGGGTTTACCGCCGAAATGGAGCAGGTGCTCGACGACATCGCCGCCGGCCAGCAAGAGCCGACGCCTTACCTCAGGACATTCTACCTCGGGCGGGACGGTATCGAGAAACGTGTTGAAAAAGCCCTGGACGAGGTGGATGCACGATCCGTCTCGACCATTGAGAGCCCTAAGTGGGGCGACCTCGTGGTGCGTGTCGGCAAGTACGGTCCGTACGTCGAAGGACAGATCGACGGCGAAACGGTCACGTCCTCGCTGCCGGAAGGGCTGGCGCCGGCCGACCTCGACCGTGAAATGCTACTGTCTATTCTTAAAGAGGGCAATGCGGAAGACCGGGTGATCGGCATCCACCCGGAAGCCGAAGTCCCGATCTTACTGAAGAAGGGGCCGTACGGACCATACGTACAGCTTGGGGGCGATGAAAAAGGCAGCAAGCCCCGGCGTATGTCGTTGCCCAAAGGGATGGAGCCACACGAGGTGAACCTCCAGACGGCCATCGACCTGCTGTCGCTGCCCCGCGTCCTTGGCGAGCATCCTGAGACCGGGCAGCCCGTGAAGGCCAACATCGGCCGCTTTGGGCCCTACGTGCAGCACGGAGACGTCTTTGCTTCGCTTCCCGCCGGGGAGGACGTGCTCGCAATCGATCTGGAACGCGCGCTCGAGCTGCTTGCCAAAAAGGAGGCCAAATCGAAGCCTATCAGGGTGCTCGGCATCTACCCGGAGACCGGCGAGCCGGTGGAGATCTGGGAAGGCCGTTACGGTCCGTACGTGAAGCACCAGAAGACCAACGTCTCGCTGCCGAAGGGCGTCGACCTTGAAACGGTAACGATGCAGGAGGCTATGGCGCTGATCGCCGAAAAAGCTGCCACAAAAGGGAAGGGACGGACGAAAAAGTCGGCATCTACCAAAACG
>CBINFS010000041.1:0-30199 GCA_966250015.1 uncultured bacterium
ACGAAGCCGTGCCGGATGTCGTTGTGGGTTGGCTGCGTGGAAGGGGCCGTTCCGGTGACCTCGGCTTCCTTGAGCTGTCCTTCGGGGCTGTCGGCGAGGATGTAATACGGGTAGCGGGCGCCCATCAGGCGTGCCCGGGCGAGCGCCAGCGCCACGCGTGAGGTGTCGATCGTGATCCACCGCCGTCCCCACTGCTCCGCGACGTACGCCGTCGTCCCGCTCCCACACGTCGGGTCGAGCACGAGGTCACCGGGATCGGTGGTCATCAGGATGCAACGTTTTACTGCTTCTGTTGCTGTTTGGACCACATATACTTTAGGATCCGAACGGCTCTGGACGCCCCCAATATCTAGCCAGACATTTGTTTGAGGGACGACTGCAAAATCATCAAGACATCGAACATAACGTAATGACCGTCCCTCTTCGATAATTCTCTCACTTTTTGAAAGCCTCTCTAGACCTGCGACCGTTGTTTTCCAGTGTAATCCGGCTGGAGGAAGCCATCGTTTTCCTCTAAATCGAAACTCCTGGTCTGTATTTGTCGATTCGCCTTGCGACGTCAGCTGATCTGACGTCGCAAGGCGTGTCAAGTCAAAAGGCGAATTTTTTAGCGCTTTAATGGTTGATGCCGGTCGATACTTGGAAGCACCTTCATCACCAGCCTGCTTGTACGCGAATAAGTTTCTGTACTTAAGAAGCTTAATGTTTTTAGAATACCATACAATGTGGTCAGTTACATTTGACAAGTAAGAGCCATAGAATCCAGTTGTCTTTGCATAGGCAATTACTGAGACAAAATTATCCTCACCGAACACTTCGTCCATGAGTGCGCGGACGCGGTGGACGTTTTCGTCGCCGATCTGGACGAAGATGGAGCCGGAGTCGGAGAGGAGGTCGCGGGCGACGGTCAGGCGGTCGCGGAGATAGGTCAGGTACGAGTGGATGCCGTCGCGCCAGGTGTCGCGGAAGGCCTTCACCTGCTCGGGCTCGCGGGTGATGTGGCCGGTGTTGCCATCCTTCACGTCGCGGCTGGTGGTGGACCACTGGAAGTTCGAGTTGAACTTGATGCCGTAGGGCGGGTCGAAGTAGATGCACTGCACCTGTCCACGCAGCCCTTCACGTTCGGCGAGGGAGGCCATCACCTGGAGGCTGTCGCCGAGGATCATGCGGTTGCTCCAGTTGGCGTCGTGGCGGTAGAACTCGGTCCGGGCGTCGCCTTCGGGGACGCCGTTGAAGTCGGCGAAGAGGTCGGGCTGGCCGTCCTCGGCCTTCGGCCGCCGGCCGTGCCTCATCAGGTCGTCGATGAGCACCTTGGGGTGGATCTTTTCCTGGATGTAGAGGGGAGGGGCCTGCACGACGAGGTCGCTCCAATCCTGCTCGTCTTTTCCGCGCCAGACGAGCTGGGGGTCGAGGTCGCGGTTGCGCCGTTCGTACGCCACCCGTACGGGGCTCGCTTCGGCTTCGTCGAGCATCGTCTGGTACTCGGCAGGGGGGATGTGCTTGCGGGTGGCTCCTTCGTGCCGGAGCGTTTCGACCGTGAGGGATGGTTTCTGCTTTGCCATGTCGTCGTGATGGTAACGTGGGCGCGGCGGTCGCGCCCGTTATCCTTCTTTAAAACCGATTTTTAGCTCGTTCGCCACGTGCAAAAGGCGGCGGTCGCGCGTCCAGAGCCACACCGTGCCGCCAAGCAGCGTGGAGGCGAGCAAATGCGCGTCGAGGTAACCGATTCCCCGGCCCATCAGCGCGCGGTTTTCGATGAATCCAAGCACCTCGGCGTCGGTCGCCACGGGTGCGTGCGGCAGCCTGCCGAGCAGCCCGAGCACCTCCTTGCGGTTATGGAGCGTACCGCACGCCAGCTCGCCGATCACGAAGGGATGCACGAGGACCTGCCCGCTTTCGAGCGCCGCTGCCAGCTTCGGAACACCCGCCCGGAGGTGGTCGATCCAGACCGAGGTATCGACGAGGATCATGCCGGGTCCGGCCTGCGCCGGGGTATGGGTTTAAGGTTCGGCTCGCTTCCGCCAAGGCGTGCCAGCCGCCGGGCGCTCTCGCGTTCGATGAGCGCGCGCAGGCCCTCGTGCACCAGCGCCGTCCGCTCGTTCAGGCCCGTGATGCGCTGCGCTTCCTCGACGAGCCGGTCATCCAGGTTGATGGTGGTTCTCATGGTTGAATCTCGTTGTGTGCATATAAAACAGTCATCAATTGATGCATATTTTATATGTATCAGCGATGGGGCAGTTCCAGTCTTGTTGAAACGGATCCGTTGCCCGCAATCCGGTCGAAGGTGGCCTCGACGGCTGCGGCAAAGTCGGATTCCATGCCGTAGACGTCGGTGAGCTCGGCGAAAGCCCACCGGCCGTACGATTTCAGGTTGTTGACGCCGGGGATCCAGTAGGTCTCCATCGTGGCTTTCTTTTCCTTGGCGTCTTCGCGTCGGTAGCCTTTGATCTCGACGACGAGGTGGAGCAGGTCGTCGTCGCCGTGCCCGTCGTCGACGAGGACGATGAAGTCCGGGAGGTACTTCCGCACCTCGGCTCCAAAGCGGTACGGCACTTCGAAGCCGAGGCCCTGGTTTTTGACGTAGGCGCGTACGCGGGGGTGGCGCTCGACGACGCGGCAGAGCTCGGCTTCCCACCCGCTGTCGAGGACGACGTAGTTGACGTGGCAACGTCGCGGGTCGGTCTGCCAGCGGTCCCGCTTCGAGGTGTTGAAGTTGACGTGGCTTGTGGAGCCGGTGGGGTTGTAGGGGTCGAGGGTGGCTTTCACCGGGTACTCGCCTTTCATGGCGCGGGTGATGCCGGCCGTGATGCGTTCGCACGCCAGGTCGGCAAGCTCGCGGTACATGAGCATGGCGGGGTAGGTGGCGCCCTTGCAGACGAGGCAGGTATCGAGCCACTGCCGTGCGATCCGTTTGAGCTGACCGAAGAGGAACAGCTTCGGTTCTTCGCCCGCGTCGCGCCACTTCGTGAAGAGCAGGTGCTTCGTGAGGTTCATCACGAGGGTAGCCTGCCGCATGTCCTCGAGGTGTTTGACGGTGAGGTCGAGCTCTTCGCCGATGATGCCGGCATTCCGGACGATGGTCGGCCCGACGAGGTCGGGTGTCAGCTCGAGCACGGAATCCCTGTCGAACGTGGCCGTGAGCCGTTCGCGGGGCAGCTCGACGCGGTAGCCCTCGACGTGCGGGAAGCGGATTTCGAGCGCGTCGCGCTCGGGGCTCACCGCCCGCACGTTGATCGTTTCACGCGGCGGCGTCGGGCTCACCACGACGGGCTTTGCCGTGAAGTCGAACGGGATGCCGAGCACGTCGGCATATTCGACGTTGAAGAGTCCGTTTTCGTTCAGCTCGTACGATTGCCGCCGGAGGGCGCGGCCGATGACCTGCTCGCAGAGAAGCTGTGTGCCAAAGGCCCGGACGCCGAGCACGTGGGTGACCGTGCTGACGTCCCATCCCTCGGTGAGCATCGACACCGACACGACGCAGCGAATCGACTCGCCGAGGCGGTCAGGCTTGCCGACGGTGTTCATCACTTCACGCAAGAGGTTCTCGTCGGTGAGTTTTTCACCTGCCCTGAAGTCGCCCGTACGCACGACGATCTCGCGACGGAAGCGCTCGATCTCGTCGGCTGCCATCGTGCGGAAGTTGGGGTCCAGCCCCTCGCCGGATTCAAGCTGTTCGCTGTCGATCAGGAGGGTGTTAGGTCGGGCGAGGGGCTGGCCGCTCTCGTCGAAGTTGCGAAAGAGCTCCAGGCGGCCGTTTTCGAGCACCTTCGTGCCGTCCTCGTTCTCGCGGTAGAACCCGGAGACGTAGTCGTAGACGAGCTTGGAGATGGCCGTGTTCTGGCATACGATGATGAAACACGGCGGGACGCGTACGCCCTCGTTCATCCAGAGCTCGAAGGTTTTTTTGTAGTGGCCGTAGAGTGCTTCGAGGGCGGTCTGGAGGCGGGTAGGGAGCTTGAGCGGGTCGAGGCCGCCGGCCTTGCTACGGCCTTTCCTCGGCATGTCCTTCCGGATGTGTACCCAGAGGTTGCGGAAGATCGGCACTTCCTGTCCCGGGATGTTGTCGGCCACGGGGACGCGGGGCAGCTTGACGATGCCGCACTCGATGGCGTCCATGAGCGAGAAGTCGGTCATGGTCCAGGGGAAGAGTGTACCTTCGGCGTAGCCCGAGCCGCGCAGGAAAAAGGGGGTGGCCGAGAGGTCGATTACCCGGTTGATGCCGAGCTTGCGGTTGACGGCTTCGAGCCCGCTGATCCAGAGGCGGGCGGCCTCGTTGTTTTCCTGCGCCTCCTTTTTCTCCTCACCCGAAAGCTCGCCCTCGGCGCTGTGGTCCGGTTTCTCCCGGTAACAGTGGTGGGCTTCGTCGTTCAACACCAGGATGTTTTTCATCCCCATCAGGTCAGGCATGACGCGCTTGAGCATTTTGCCTTCGGATTCCAGGGTGTACAATTCTTTGCCGCCTCGACCCTGAAGGAGACGTCGGGTACCTTTCGCGACTTCGAGCTCCTCACGCAGCTTGAAGGCGTGGTAGTTCGTGATGACGATTTTGGCGCGCCCCAGGTCGGCCAGCATGTCGGTCGGGACCAGCTCGCGGCTTTTGTAGTAGCTGTACGGATCGTGGGGTTGAAGCACCTGGAGCCGGTCTTTGATGGTCAGGCCTGGTGTGACGACGAGGAAGCCGCGCGTGAAGAGCTTGCTGTTCGGTCTCCTGACGGCATTGATCGTTTGCCACGCAATGATCATGGCCATCACGGTGGTTTTACCGGCGCCGGTTGCGAGCTTGAGCGCGAGCCGCATCAGCTCGGGGTTCGCCTCGGCGTTGGCGCTGGCGAGGTGCTCGAGGAATTTTTTACCGGCGGCATGCCCCGGTGCCACTTCGGTAAGCCAGATGACGGTTTCAACCGCTTCGATCTGGCAGAAAAAGGGCCGGATGGAGGCGAACGGGTAGTGGCGCCAGTGTTGGAGGAGCCGGGCGGTTTCCGGCGTCACCCCCCAGTCGCGCGCATTCGGAATCTTGCGCCAGGCGTCAACGTGGCTTCGCAGCTCGTTGATGATGGCCGCCACCTTATCGTATTGCTGCTCGATCGACGAAAGGCCGATGCCTTCGTCGAAGACGAGCTGTGCCTGGCCGCGGCCCCGCTTCCTCTTTGGTTTCGGGATCGGTGTGATGTATTCAGCGCGACGCCGCTTTTCGATGATTCTCTGCGTCGGCTGGCCGTCTACGAGCTCCCAGTGACGTGACGGGTATTCGTATGGTGAGTTGAGGATCGGTTGTTCGAAAAACGAATTGGGCATGATCGCTTTTTTGAAGCAACGGATGCGAAGTCCGGTACGTTTACCTGCCTGATAGCTCAGTACCGGGGCGAGGAGTGAAAAAGCTATTCAACTTTACTCAAATGTCCTACGGGAAATGTCGTTATCCAATTCCACCATGGAGTTGCCTTGCTTCACGACCTGAATTCACGTGGCGTTCACTTCAAAATATAGCACAGGCAGGGAATCGAGTGGACGTCGGACGTCCGGTTTGATTACGCCTCGACTTCATGGGTGATGTAGCCATTCCTACTGCTCCTGAAAACGAGGCGGCTGTATTCTTAGGTGCGGGCAGCCCCGGCACTTCCGAAGCGCTTGCTTATATTTTCGATTACCCGGATCATGTTTGGTCGTGGCAGGCGTGGTTCGGGGAGGATCGGGGTCGTATGGATGAGCAGCACGTTCAGCGTATGCGGTGGATAGCTCTGGCGATCGGCTTGATGTTGCCGTGGGCAGGTTGCGCCTCTCCGGATGAGGAGGCGCCGCCGGCGCCTGCGCAGACGCGGCTGTTCGACGTGCTCGGGCCCGATCGGACCGGCATCGACTTCAGCAACTTCCTTTCCGAGCGCCCCACGCCTCGCCGGAACGTGCTGACGTTCGAGTACTTCACCAACGGCGCCGGTGTGGCCGTCGGGGACCTGAACGGCGACGGCCTCGACGACATCTTCTTCACCGGGAATATGACCTACAACCGCCTGTACCTGAACAGGGGCAACATGCGGTTCGAGGACGTCACGCAGGCGTCCGGGGTCGCCGGCAGGCGGGACACGTGGAAGACCGGCGCGACCATGGCCGACGTCAACGGCGACGGCCTGCTCGACATCTACGTGTGCTATTCGGGCAACCTCCCGCTCGAACGGCGCGTCGACGAGCTCTACATCAACCTGGGCACCGACGAGGTTGGGATCCCGCGCTTCGCCGAAAGGGCCGCCGAGTACGGGCTGGCAAACCCCCATTCGAGCAACCAGGCGTACTTCTTCGATTACGACCTCGACGGCGACCTCGACCTGTTCCTCCTCACGCACAACGTCAACAAAACGCCCCGGCGCGACGAGAAAGGGACGAGGGAGCAGCTTGGCAAGGAGGACCCCGTCAACGGGAACCGGTTCTACGAAAACCGCGACGGGTACTTCGTCGACGTCACGAGCAGCACCGGCATTCAGAGCTCGGAGCTCACGTACGGCCTCGGCGCGGGGATCTCCGACTTCAACGGTGACGGGTGGCCCGACCTGTACGTCGGCAATGACTATTCGCCGCCGGACTACCTCTACATCAACCAGCGCGACGGGACGTTCGTCGACGAGCTGAAGACCCGCCTCGGGCACACCTCCGACGCGTCGATGGGCGTCGACGTGGCGGACGTCAACAACGACGGCCTCGTCGACCTCATCGTGCTGGACATGCTCGGCGAGAGCAACTACCGCCAGAAGCAGCTTTACGTGCCGAACGACCGCGAGCTCCACCGGATGAACCTGCGCGCGGGCTTCCACCACCAGTACATGCGCAACATGCTCCAGCTCAACAACGGGGACGGGACGTTCAGCGAGATCGGCCAGCTCGCCGGCGTCTCGAACACCGACTGGAGCTGGGCGGCGCTTTTTGCCGACTACGACAACGACGGGCTGAAGGACCTCTTCGTCACGAACGGAATCCTGTACGACATGATCGACCAGGATTACCTGAACTTCAAGTGGAGCTACCTCGAACACCGCGAGTTCGACCTGACGCCGGACGACATCACGTTCATGATGAGCCGGCTGCCGTCGTACGACCTCCAGAACTACATGTTCAGGAACACCGGCAACCTGGTGTTTGAAAACGTCTCAGCCGCATGGGGGCTGAACCTCGCGACAAAGTCCAATGGTGCAGCGTATTCGGACTTCGACGGCGACGGCGACCTCGACCTCGTCGTGAACAACGTCAACGAGCCCGCCTACATCTTCGAAAACCGCTCGTCGGGCCGGAACCACCTGAAGATCGATTTGAAAGGCCGCCCACCCAACACGTACGGGATCGGGGCACGGCTGACGCTCTATGCGGGCGGGAGCATACAGTACCTCGAGCAGATGCCGATGCGGGGGTACCTCTCGAGCGTTTCTCCGACGCTGCACTTCGGCCTCGGGGACGTTGAAACCGTCGATTCGCTGGTGGTGGTGTGGCCCGACGGGGCAAAACAGACGCTGCGGGGCGTCGAGGCCAACCAGCGGCTCACGGTTCGCCAGGAGGAGGCCGACGAGGTTCACCGTCCGGCGCCGCCGCGTTCGCCATTGTTTGAAGCGACGGAGGCTCCCGTCCGGTTCGTCCACCAGATCGCGGGCGGGATAGACGACTTCTTCCGACAGCCCCTCCTCGTCAACCCGAAGTCGTACGACGGACCGGTCCTCAAGGCAGCGGACGTGAACGGGGACGGTCTGGACGACGTGTTTGCGGGCGGCGGCGACGGCCAGGCGAGCCGGATCTTCCTCCAGCAGCCGGGTGGCAGCTTCACGGCCACGAGCCAGCCGGCGCTCGACGCGGACCGGAGGAGCAGCGACACCGACGCGGCGTTCGCCGACTTCAACGGCGACGAGTTCGTCGACCTGTACGTCGCGAGCGGGGGATACGGCCACTTTGCGGCGGACGACGCAGCCCTCCAGGACCGCCTGTACCTGGGCGACGGGCGGGGCGGCTTCACCCGGGCGCCGTCCGCACTGCCCGAGATGCGGACGAGCACGGGCGCCGTGGCGGTGGCCGACGTCGATGGCGACGGCCACCTCGACGTGTTTGCCGGCGGGGGTGTCGTGCCCGGCAGGTATCCCGAACCCCCGCGGAGCTACGTACTGATCAACGACGGGCAAGGCCGCTTCGAGGACCGCACGGCCGAGATTGCTCCCGAGCTCGAGCAGATCGGAATGGTCACCGACGCCCGGTGGCACGACCTCGACGGCGACGGGAGCGAAGAGCTGGTCGTGGTCGGCGACTGGATGCCCATCAGCATCTTTGAAAACGACGGCGGCACGCTCAGGAACGTCACCGACCGTTACTTTGACTGGCCGCAGACCGGCCTGTGGAACGTGCTGTTGATTGACGACCTCAACGGCGACGGGACGCCCGACATCCTCGCGGGCAACCTCGGGCTTAACTCGCAGCTCCGCGCTCGCATGGACCAGCCCGCCGAGTTGTTTTACGCCGACTTCAACGGCGACGGCTCGGTCGACCCGGTGCTGACCTACTACATCCAGGGCATCCGCTACCCGCACATGACCCTCGAGGAGCTCGCCCGGCAATTGTACTTCGTCGCCCGCCGCTTCCCAAGCTTCGAGGCATACTCCAACGCAACACTCGAAGACATCTTCACGCCGGACGAGCTACAGAAGGCCCGTGTGCTGGAGGCGCGCGTGCTGGAGACCTCGCTGTACCTCGGCAAACCGGGTGGCAGGTTCGAAAAGGCAGAATTACCTATCGAGGCGCAAATCTCGCCCGTCTATGCCATCGCGACGACGGACTTCGACGGAGACGGCATCACCGACCTCGTCCTGGGCGGCAACGTGAACGAAGCGCGCCTGCGGTTCGGCCGCTACGACGCGAGCTACGGCGTGCTGCTGAGGGGCACCGGCGGCGGGGCTTTCGAGTACGTCCCGCAGCACGAGTCGGGCTTCAAGCTGGCCGGGGACGTTCGGAGCATCGTGGAGATTGGAGGCGTGATGCTCTTCGGTGTCAACCGGGGGGCGGTGGCCGCCTACCGCCGCACGAGCGAGCCGGCTCGGTTTGTCGATCGGGTCGCGGCGTCGCACTGACGCCGGGCAGAAGCGGGCCTGGTGCATTTCATCATTTTTCCGTCCCAGCCCGCGGTACATGCCACTTTATCCGGGTATCTCGAAAGGGGTACCCTATTTTTACCCCATACTTATTTGCCAAAATTACCTTAAATTTCGTTATAATTTTCCGTGAAGGCAGGCGAGGTGCAGTACAGTAGTCTGGAGAGGATTGGGGCCTGTAGTATTTAGGCAGATCTTTTAGTACCAGGTCATTTCCGAAGTTCGCCGGTTAGTTTCGCATCTCCGGAGGTCCGGCAAGGGGCCGTCGTTCCGGTGAAAACTGTCCGTTAACGGAGTTTCACCCATAAACAGAGCTACACACATGCCTTTCCTCAAAAAAGTCTTTTGCCGGGAAAGCGCGCACACCCTGGCGCGCACACCGGTACAGGTCGGGTGGTTATTGGTAGCGCTTTTGCTGATGCCCGTGATCGGGGCGCTGCCGGCATATGCACAGCACGACGTGGCGGGACGTGTGGTTGACGCCGAGGACGGCGGCACGCTGCCTGGTGTAAATATTGTCGTTAAGGGGACGCAGATCGGTACGGCGACCCGCGTGAACGGCGAGTTCAACCTGCGGGTGCCTAACGCTAACGACACGCTCGTGGTGTCGTTCGTGGGTTACCAGCAAACGGAGGTCGCGATTGCCGGCCGCAACCAGATCGACATCCCCCTCGAACGCGCCATCACGTCGCTGGAGGAGGTCGTCGTGAGTGTGCCTTTCGGTGAGCAGACGGTTGCGACGATCACCGGTTCGGTGAGTCAGGTGACGGGTGAAGTCCTCGATTTGATTCCGACGTCTAACCTGTCGCAGACGCTTCAGGGGACGGTGCCTGGCCTGATCGGGGTCACGTCTAGCGGCCGTCCCGGCCGTGACAACTCGACGCTCCTGATCCGCGGCATCTCGACGTTGAACAACAACGCGCCGCTCATCGTGATCGACGGCATTCCGGGACGCCAGGGTGGACTCGAGCGGCTCAACCCCGCTGACATCGCGAGCGTCACGGTGCTGAAGGACGCATCCGCCGCCATCTACGGGTCGCGTGCCGCCAACGGTGTCATCCTCGTGACGACGAAGAAGGGGCGGGCTGGCCAGACCCGCTGGGACATCAACGTCGAGCGGGGGTGGGCGCAGCCGGCGATCGTGCCCGAAATGGCTGACGCTGCGACGTACATGACGATGCTCAACGAGATCGACGTCTCGCGCGGCAACCCGCCGCGCTACACGCAGGAGGAGATCGAAAACCACCGCAGGGGCGCCGATCCCTGGCTCTATCCGAATACCGACTGGTACGACGTAGCCATGAAGGACTTCGCCCGGGAGATCATGGCCAACGCGTCGGTCACCGGCGGCAGCGAGAACATCCGTTACCGCCTCTCGGCCGAAGCGATTTCGGAAGATGGGATCATGATCAACAGCGCCGAGGCGTACGACCAGTTCGGGTTCCGCACGTACATCGACGGTGACCTGAACCGGTACCTGAACCTGTCGGTAAACATACACGGCCGGTTCGAGGACCGCGACCTCCCCGCGTGGACGCGTGAAGACGCTAACAACCCGTCGGGCAACGCCGCGTGGGAGCTTCTCCAGCGCGGTAAGCCGAACGAGCCAGCGTTCTGGCCGAACGGCCTGCCAGGCCCCGACCAGGAGAACGGCGTCAACCCCGTCGTGTCCGACGCTACGGGTTACGACAACAGCAAGACCTACTACTTCCAGAGCAACGTGACCGCCTCCCTCAAAGTCCCCGGCGTCGAGGGGTGGACGATCGACGGTACGGTTGCCTATGACCGTATGTTCTGGAACCGTAAGCGGTGGCAGAAACCCTGGACACTCTATCACTGGGATTACGTCACGCGTGACTCAAACGGCGAGCCGCTCCTTACGCCCGTCCAGAGCGGTGTGCCTGAGCCGCGACTCTCCCAGGAGAGCGACAACGAGATGGACCTCCTGCTCCGCGCCACTACGCACTACCAGCGGACGTTTGGAGGTAGCCACAACACCACCTTCCTGCTCGGTACCGAGTGGCAGAAAGGGAAGCGCGACGAGCTGTTCCTCTTCCGCCGCTTCTTCTCGACCGACGTGCTCGACTACCTCTTTGCCGGTGGCACCGGGCAGCAGAACCTCGACGGCAGGGGCTTCCACGAGGCTCGTCTGAACTTCTTCGGGCGTATCAACTACGACTACCAGCAGAAGTACCTCCTCGAGCTGATTGCCCGCTACGACGGATCGTACATCTTCCCCGAAGACGACCGGTTCGGTTTCTTCCCGTCCATCTCGGCGGGGTGGCGGATCGACCAGGAGCCCTGGTTCAATTCCTTAACGGGCAACTTCTTCGACCGGCTCAAAATCCGTGCTTCGTACGGCCAGACCGGGAACGACCAGATAGAGCCCTACCAGTTCCTCCCGACGTTCGGGTTTAACGGCCAGTACGCCTACGCCGACGGCCTCGCGACGCGCATCTCGCCCACACGCGTGCCCAATCCGGACATCACGTGGGAGGTTGCCACACAGTTCGACATCGGCTTACAGGGCGGTATCCTTGGCGAGCGGCTTTCGTTCGACATCACCTACTTCCGCCACTTCCGCGACGACATCCTGTGGTGGAGGAGCGAGGCCGTTCCTCAGATAGCCGGGTTCAGCCTTCCGCGCGAAAACATAGCGCAGATGAGCAACCGGGGCATCGAGGGTGAGCTTGCCTTCTCCCAGCGGATCTCGAACAAAGTCCAGTTCCGCGCCGGTGCGAACCTCACCTACGTGGAAGACGAGGTCGAGTACTTCGCCGAGGCTGAGGGGGTGCTGCCGTGGCAGCGGAATACGGGCCAACCGTGGAACACCGGCCTGTTTTACATCGCCGACGGTATTTTCCACACACAGGAAGAGGTCGATAACTACCCGCACTGGCCGGATGCAAGACCTGGCGACATCAAGTTCGTCGACTACAATAACGACGGCGTGATCGACGGGCAGGACCGCGTCCGTGAGGGCGAAAACGGTACCCCGGACATCATCGGCGCCTTCAACATGGGTGCGTCGGTCGGCAACTTTGACTTCTACGTGCTCTTCCAGGGAGCCGCCCAGGTACGGCAATACGTCAGGGCAGGCGGTGTGGGCGAGTTCGGTAACTTCTTCAAGGAGGACGCCGATAAACGGTGGACGCCGGAGAATCCGAATGCCGAAGGTCCGCGCGCGTGGAACCGTGAAGATCCCTACTGGGCTTCGAACAACAACACGTACTTCCTGCGTGACGCGAAGTACCTCCGTCTGAAGAGCGCGCGGATTGCGTACACCCTGCCGCAGAGGTGGCTGCAAGGACTCGGCTCGAACAGTCAGATCCAGATCTATCTGTCCGGCCGGAACCTGCTTACCTGGTCGCCCCTGAAGACGATGGATCCCGAAATCCGAAATCAGGCAGCGCACGAATATCCTCTGGAACGCTCCTACACGATAGGGCTTCAGATGGGCTTCTGAGCGTGAACGAACCAGACAATCAGAAGCATTCAGACAACCCGTTTCGGAGGTAAACAGCGATTGCTATGAAAATGAAAACAAGAGTTCTCGCGCTCATATTTGGCTGCTCGTTGCTGATCGCCGGCTGCGACAGCCTGAACCTCGATCCGTTGACGGAGCTTTCCGGCGATGCCGTCTGGCAGGATGCAGGCCTCGTCGAAGCGTACCTGAACGACATCTATTCGGGTATCGGGTACGGCTTCGGCGACCCGATGATCGCCGGTCTCGCCGACGAGGCGAAAAACACGCACGGGCACGGCGACGCGCCCATGCGCCTTTCGAACATGACGCCCACCACGCTCGGCACATGGTACCGCGATTCGGAAACCATGCGGAAGTTCCAGTGGGACGACATCTACTCCCGCGTGCGGGACATCAACACGCTCCTCCAGAACGTGGAAGCAAGCGACGCCCTTCCGGCGTCGACGAAGCAGACCATGCTCGGTGAGGCCTATTTCCTGCGCGCCTTCTACTACCACTGGCTCCTCCGTCTGCACGGCGGCGTTCCCATCGTCGATCAGGTGTTCGAGCTTGGCGGCGACGTCACGCAGTACCAGCTTCCGCGCAACTCGTTCGAGGAGACGGTCAACTTCATCGTGAACGACCTGAATACGGCTGCCGGGATGTTGACGGAAGACGGCCGGCGGCTCGGGGCGGCGACGAAGGGTGCGGCGCTGGCGCTGAAGTGCCGGGTGCTGGTACACGCTGCCAGCGACCTCTACGCAGTGAACCCGTCGGGCAGGCCTGAGACCGGGTACACCGGTGGCAGCCAGGAAGCGCGGTGGCAGGCGGCCGAGTCGGCGTGTAAGGAAGTCATCGACATGGGCAAGTACGTACTCACGCCCGCGCCGACCGTCGATGACTACGCCAACCTCTTCGCGAAGGATAACCCGGGCGAAACGATCTTCGCGCGGTATTTCAACCAGGCAGGCGGTGAAAACCACAACCACGGCCTGTGGGTAAGCCCGAACGGCTACAACTCGTGGTCGGGCGACACCCCGATTCAGGAGCACGTCGATGCCTACGAGATGCTCGACGGTTCCGAGTTCAGCTGGGACAATCCGGAGCATGCGGCGGCGCCGTACGAGAACCGCGATCCGCGTCTGGCTGCCAACGTGCTCTACACGGGCGCCAGGTGGAGACCGCGTCCGCCGGGACTCAGCGAGCTCGATCCGGTCGGGATCATCCAGACGGGATGGTTCGAAATGCCGGGTGAATCGGCGCTGCGCGCCGGCCTCGACACCCGCGAAGGCCCTGTCCAGACCTGGAACGGAACCCACACGGGGTACAACCTGAGGAAGTTCATCGACAAGGACCTCCAGCCCGATACGGAGCAGCAGTTCAACCCGTGGCCGTTCCTGCGCTACGCGGAGGTATTGCTCAACTATGCGGAGGCGGCGGCCGAGCTTGGCCACAACCAGGAAGCGGCCGACGCGCTGAACCAGGTCAGGGCGCGTGTCGGCATGCCGCCTGTGCCACCTGAAGGCAGCGGCGACGGCCGAACCCTGATGGACCGTATCCGCAACGAGCGTAACGTCGAGCTGGCCTTCGAGGAGTTCCGATACTTCGACGTTCGCCGGTGGATGATTGCACCCGAGATCTACAAGCCCGCTCACGGCATCCGGGTGATCGGAAGGCTCGACCCCAACGGCATGGAGATCGGAGGCAACAGGTACCGCTTCGAGTACGAGGTCTTCCAGGTCGACGAACGGCAGTGGAACGACAGGGCTTACTTCCTGCCGATCCCGCAGGACGAGATGGATCGCAATACCAACCTGGTACAGAACCCGGGTTACTAAACCTTTCACCTGACAGCGAGGGAGCCGGAGGGTATGGGTGACTTATTGGATCACCCTGCCTCCGGCTCCTTTTTTGTCCCCGTACGCCCTTGTAATACCTGTACGTAGGCGTAACCCGTAAAATCGGTTATTCGTATTAGGGGTAACAAAATGGTAAGATTTGGTAATAAAGTGCGGGCAGGTATTGAAATTTAGTGAAACAGGATCTTCCGCAATTCGCTGGAAGTAGAGACAGTAGGAACTGCCTGCCACAGTCAGTGCCACGGCGCCCGCCTCGAGCAAAAAGTGAGATCCATGATTACGAAACGTTTCGCCGGTGGACTTCAGTCCATCGTGCTTGTGCTGTTGATTTTCCTTCCCGGGTGCGGGAAGACCTGGCTGTCGGTCCGGCACGTGCCGGAGAACGGGTTCGCTGAGACGCTCAATTATCAGTTCAAGGCGATGGTTCACTCCGACGATGAGAACACGTGCGAGCAACTCGTCGTGGAGGTTAAAGCGATCAACAAGATGTACCACGAGGGTGAGCCGCCGCCACGCCTGCATCTTTACGACGACGACTGCCGCAGCCCGGTCCGGTTCGAACGGGCGCAGTACGTCTCGAAGGACACGGGTCAGCACGTCTGGCTCAACGGCCCTGAGGTGAACCGTTTTCTGAGCAGCTTCAAGAACCTCGAAAACGAGCTCGTCGGCTGGCTCTGGCGCGCGGGAGTCATTTGAGGATTTCTCTTGTTGCTCTTCTGCTGACACTGCTCAAACAGATCATAACGGCCCCACTTCGGGTAGATTCCTCGGGGATGTGTGTGGATCCCGGCTCGGAGGCCGGGATGACATGGTTTTTTGGTGGTATATGTGTATTGAAGGCACTACTTGTAATTGTCCAAAAGCAATAATAACACGTCATTCCCGCGAAGGCGGGAATCCATGTGAGGCTAAGGTATGCCAGAATGGTTGAGGCAGACCGCATGATTTCCTGGATCTCCGCCTTTGCGGAGATGACGCAATTGTCTGGGTTTTTCTACTGATAGGCGTCCCGCCTTCGGTCTATATCAACTCAAAACCTCATCCGCGCACATTCGCGTCTTCGGAAGAGTCTACACGTCCTCATAGCTCCTCATTCTCCAGCACGACAAACGTCACGGAGGCGGAGGCGTAGCTGGCGAATAGGCCGGTGCCGCCTTCCACGTGGTCGATGATGTTCGGGATCTCGCCTGGGGCGAGGGTGGAGCCGCCCTGCTGCACCTGCCACGACCGGGTGAAGTCGTACAGGTTGTCGTCGATGGCGTTGGCGGTGGAAACGTGGCGGCCGTAGAAGGAGATCATCAGCCAGGGCATCCAGACGGTGAGCGTGCCGTCAGGGTTGACTTCGTAGTTTGCCTCGTTCAGGGGTGGGGCAGTGCTTTTCCGAAGGTCCTCGATGCCCACCTCACCGTCGTCGTAGAGGCGGCGGGCAAACGGCGTCAGGTTTCCCGAGCTCGGCTCGAGCGATTCGGTAGTGAAGATAAAGATGGTCTGGCGGCCCGGATACGAGCTACGGGTGAGCCGCAGCTCGAGCTGCTCGTCGCCCTGGTAGACGATGGTGTCAGATTTCATCTGGACGACCTGAAACGTGTCGGGGACGGTGGTCATCGCCGTGACGCGGTCCGGATTGTCGGGGAAAGTGATTTCGAGGCGGTACGTCCGGGTCGGGAGCACGACGTCGGACGACGTGGCCTGGTAGACCCCCTTTTCGTCCCGGCTTTCACGGAGGGTATAGGTTTTTTCGATGCCGCCTTGGGCATCGAGGAGCAGGATTTGCACGTTCGCGCCCGAGACGGCCAGCTTCGAGAAGTCGTACGTCTCACCGATCCCGGCCGTAAGCGACAGGCGGACGGGCTTGATCGGCTCAAGCGCCACCTGGTACGACTCGACGAGGTACTCGGGCTCGAGGACGTCGGGGTCGACCGTATCGCACGAAACCAGCAAAAAAGCTGAGGCTGCAACGAGTATCGGAAGCAGAATCCTGGCCATGAATGCTCAAAAAGTAAGGCTGAACGAGACGTTCGGAATCGGCACCGGGATTTGCGGCGCTTCGTGCCGCTCGATGGTGCCGTCGTTCTCAAACTCGAAGAAGTAAAACCAGATGTTGCGCCGTTTGTAGGCGTTGATGACCTGAAGCTGGAGCTCGTAGTCGGCGATGCCGAACAGGCGTCCGGTGTGGGTGAGGCCGAGGTCGAGGCGGTGGTAGGCGGGAAGGCGTGCCTGGTTGTACCGGCTGATCAGGCCGTCGAGGTCGTCGTTGGCGAGGGGATAGTCGACGAGCCTGAACCGGCCGGCGGGTTCAGTGTAGGCCTGGCCGGTGGCGTAGGTGAACACGCTCGTCAGGCGCCAGCGCCTCGCCAGGCGGTAGTTCAGCACCACGTTCAGGTCGTGGGTGCGGTCGTACTTGGGCGCGTAGTATTTGAAATCGTTGATGTTCGGGAAGCGCCGGCGGGTTTTGCCGTAGGTGTAGCCGACGAACCCGTTGATCCGTCCCCGGTTTTTTTCGAGCTGCGCCTCGATCCCGTAGGCATATCCCTGTCCGAACCGGAAGAGGTCGGGGTAGTCGGCGCCGGCGGCGTCGAAGAGGAAGGGGTCGAGCTCGAAGAGGTCGTTCATCGTACGGTAATACGTCTCCAGGTCGAGGTAGACGTCGTGCCCGAGAGACGATTTGGCGCCGAAGACCATCTGGTCGCCGTAGGCGGGCGGCACGCCGTCGTCGGTCGTGAGCCAGAGGTCGAAGGCGGAGAAGAGCTCGCTGCTGATGAGGGTCAGGAACTGGTAGTAGCGCCCGTAAGCCGATTGCAGGCGCAGGCGTTCGATCGGACGGTATTCGAGGCTCAGGCGTGGTTCGAGCCGGACGTATTCGCCCTCGGAGAAGTAGTTTGCACGGACGCCTCCCTGTACGATCCACTTCGAGCCGGGCTTGTAGGTCTCCTGGACGTAAAGGGAGGCGTAGGCCGTCTGGAGGCGTTCGTCGAGTGTGGTGCGGGCGTCGAACAGGTCCTCAAGGCTCATCGTGAAATTGCCCGCCCAGAAGCCGGTTTTGAGGGTATGGCGCTCGCCGGGGATGTACTCAAAGTCGCCTTTGAGCGACGTGTCGAAGATCCGGTTCCGGCGTTCGAACGACGTTCCGGCGAACACAAAAACGGGCTGGCTGTGGTAACGGGAAGACGTGAGGGTGAAGTTGGAGAACAGGTTCTGGCTGAAGATGTGGGTCCAGTTGGTGCTGAGGGTCCGGTTGCCGAGGGCGATTTCGAACCGGCCGTCTTCGAGGAAGTCCAGGTCGAGCCGGTCGTTGCCGGTGTAGAAGGCGAACGAGAGCTTGTCGTTGGGGCTCGCGTCGTAGTTGATCTTCCCGTTGAGGTCGTAGAAGTAGAACAGGTCCGGAATGCCTTCGACGTCTCCATTTCGGAGTGCGGCGAGCAAGGGTTCCATCGTCGAGCGGCGGACGGCGAGGATGACCGAGCCGTTGTCGACGGGTCCCTCGAAGTACGCACGGGAGGCCAGGAGGCCCAGACTGAGGCCGCCGCCGTACGACCGGCGGTTGCCGTCCTTGTTGTAGATGTCGACCACCGACCCGAGCCTGCCGCCATACTCGGCGGGGTATGCGCCCTTGTAGAGCCGGACGTCCTTGATTGCGTCCGGATTGAAGGCCGAAAAGAAGCCGAAGAAGTGGCTGGGGTTGTAGACCGGATTGCGGTCGAGCAGGATGAGCGTCTGGTCCGGGCTTCCGCCCCGAATGTAGAGGCCGCTCGAGTAGTCGGACGCCGCCTTGACGCCGGGCAGGAGCTGGAGTGACCGGAAGACGTCGGGCTCGAGCACGGTCGGGAGCTCCTTGATGGACGCGACCTTGAGCTGTGACACGCTGATGTTTTTGGTCTCTTCGAGGTGATCCCGTTCGGCGGAGACGACGATCTCGTCGGTCACGAGGGCTTCGGGCGTCAGGTCGATGTCCAGCCGCAGGCGCTGGCCCGGCTGCAGGGTAACCTCTTCGTAGTGGTCGGCGTAGCCGATGTACGACGCAACGACGGTGTAGGCGCCCGGCGCCAGGTTGGTCAGCGTGTAGTACCCCGCGTGGTTCGTGGCCGCCCCGATCGTCGTGCCGCCGAGCACTACGTTGGCCATGATGAGGGTCTCACCCGACATCGCATCCCGAACGAAGCCGCTGATGGAAGCCCTCTGGGCGAAAACCTGCCCCAACGTCAATACCCACAGCCCGAGCAGTAACAGAAAGGTTCTCATAAAAAAGTGGAAGCGTAAACGGCTCTTACGGCACTGAAGACGGAGAAAGCGGCGGTCAGGTTACAAACTACCTCGCCCCGAAATCACTTAACCGAATCTTAACGAGCCTGCTAACGTCTTGCCCGCGAGAAGGATGCAAGGAGAGGGGAGAAGAGGGGGAGGGGAATGTGGAGCGATTGCGATAAAGACTTCCTGTCGGGATAGTAGGGGACGTGGTGGTAGACACTACGGCCGAAATAAATATCTATTCATTAAACTCATAAAATACCTGTCCAATTAAACTCCCCTCCTGGACAGGAGGGGCCGGGGTGGTAGATATGAAATGCTTATTTTTTTAATACCGTAAGTGTCGCTATCTAAAATTATCAGAGTTATTCCCATCCCTTTTGTCGACCACCCCTGTATCCCTTCCTCCCGCTAAAGCGGGACAGGGTTGTCCAGGAGGGGAATTATTTGCTCACCTTTTTGAGACTCAATTCTATTATACTCTTCTATCCTTACTCGTCGAGGTCTTCGAGGCTTTTGAGGACCTCGTCGACGTCGGAGCGGACGAGGGCGAGGATGGAGGCGTGGGGGAGGATGAGGTAGTTCTGGTCCTGGAAGGTGATCTCGATGGCGTCCTTTTTGAGGTAGAAGGCAAAGTCGCCCGGGCGGGCCTGGAGGGGGATGTAGCGGACGGCCTTGCGCTCGCTCGCCCACGGCTCGTCGGAGTAGTCGGGATTAGGGATGACGTAGCCGGGCCCGACCCGGACCACGTGCCCGCTGCCGACCCGATCCTGCGCTGCGACGGTGGCAGGCAGGTACAGGCCCGCTTTGGTCTGTTTCTCTCCATCCTCGGGTGCTATGAGGACGCGGTCTCCGACCAGAATCAACTCATCCATTGTATTCAACTTTTGTTTCACAAGCACTCGGCCTTTCAGGGTCAATCGATCAGCGCCACCTCTTCATTCCGGCTGATGTGCCACCACAGGAAGGCGGCGGAGATGCCGGCGACGGCAATGAGGACCAGCGCGAGGAGCATCCGCCCGAAGAGCAGGTATCCGACGCCGAAAAGGGTCGAATATATGAATACGACCCCGACCAACCAATCGATGGCCAGCTTAGTCAGCCCCGAATCGGGGATGACGTGTGGATGCCGCTTCGCGAGCGGGCCCCAGCCCGGGCCGCCCGGCCTGACGCGCTGGTAGAACTCGTCGAGTGTGGCCTGATCCGTGGGGCGCGTAACAAACGTGGCGATCAGCCAGAGCGGGGTCGTGATCCCGACTACTGAAAACAGGTTGATCGGGAAGGGTTCCTGTATGCCGGGCAGCGTGACGTCGAAGAGGGCGAGGACGAGGGCCAGCACGGTCAGCAGGATCGGGGTGAGCGTGGCGACGAGCTCGCTCCACGCGTTGACGCGCCACCAGTACCAGCGGAGGATCAGCACCAGGCCGAGGCCGGCAGACGCGGTGAGGACGAGACCCCACGCCTCGCTGATCGATTCGAGACGCGACGTGACGAAGACGCTCAGGACAGCAAGGACGAATGTCGTGATCCGGGCGACCAGTACGTAGTACTTCTCGTCGCCGTCCTTACGGACGAAGCGCCGCCAGAAGTCGTTCACCACGTACGACGTACCCCAGTTGAGCTGGGTGGCGACGGTGCTCATGAAGGCGGCGAGGAAGGCGGCGACGAGCAGGCCCAGCAGCCCGGCCGGGAGGGCGTCGCGCATGATCATCACGTAACCCTGTCGCGGATCGGCAAGGCCCGGATAGAGAACGAGCGAGGCGAGCGCGACGATGATCCACGGCCACGGGCGCAGGCAGTAGTGCGCCACGTTGAACCACAGGGTGGCAAAAAGCGAGTGCTTTTCGTCCTTCGCGCTCATCATCCGCTGCGCCACGTAACCGCCGCCACCGGGCTCGGCGCCGGGATACCAACTCGACCACCACTGCACGCCGATGTACGCCACGAAGGCTGCTGCCGAAAGGGCGAGCACGCCCGCACCCTGCGCCGCAGTGCCGATGGTGGGGAGCATGTTGAACGTCGTCTCGGGCAGCTTGTCGAGCAGACCGGAGATGCCGCCGACCTCCGGTATTTTGAGCGCCATCACGGCAAGTATGATCGTACCGGTCATCGCCACGACGAACTGGAACGCGTCGGTCACCGTTACACCCCACAGGCCAGAAAGCAGCGAATAAACACCGACGACCAGGATCAGGATGCCCGTCAGCAGCAGTGCCGCGCTGAACTCGAAGCCGAGGAAATTGAACGAGGTCCGGCCGGCGATGGAGAGGTTGGGGAAGAGGATCTCGAAGATCGTCTCCATGGCCAGCGACACCCAGCCGATGATGATGACGTTCATGATCAGGCCGAAGTAGACCGCCTTGATGCCCCGGAGCCACGCGGCTGCCTTGCCGCTGTATCGCAGCTCGACGAACTCGACGTCGGTCAGCACTCCGCTACGCCGCCAGAGGCGAGAGAAGAAGAAAACGGTCAGGATACCGCCGAACGCAAAGTTCCACCAGAGCCAGTTACCTGCGATACCGTTTTGAGCGACGAGCTCGGTGACGGCAAGCGGGGTGTCGGCGGCAAACGTGGTGGCGACCATACCCGTGCCGGCAAGCCACCAGGGCAGGTTACGCCCCGAGAGAAAGAACTCCGACGTGTTCTTCGAGGCCCGCCGGAAGTAATAAGCTGCGATACCGAAGGAAAGCAGAAAATAGGCAGCGATCAGGACCCAGTCGATCGTGGTCAGCATAGTACACGAGTGTGCAGAGGTGGACGAAATGAAGGCAGGGAGAAGATAGGAAACGGACGCAAACTATGAAGGGCAGGCAGTAACTTTGACCCTCTCCAAGCACCCAAAAATGAAGCGAATTGCCGGAAAAATCGGAAAAAGTGTTTCTGAGAAAACGGAGAAGGGCATTGCCCGATCGAATCATCGGGACGACCTGCCGTGTGGCAGGCGCTGAAACGCGAGCGTCTGAGCGAAGCGCTTACATGAAGCTGAAGACTACGAATACGATTAGTCCAACGACGCCGGCGCCAACGGTCATGGTGCGGATCGCAAGATCAACCGGATTCCTCATGATATGGGGTGAATTAGAGCCGTTCATGTGGGCGAAAATACAGAGTCGTTACGCTTTTGCAAGTCCAATTGTGTGAAAATCGTACGATTCTACACCGATAAATCGCTTTCTACGAATCAATTATCATGATTTCAAATAACGTGCCGTTTATTCTCAAATTAGCATACGAGCCCGGGATGTCCGAGTTCCAAAATTTGACACCTTTCGGTTGGTGACGGGAGGTAGAAATTGGAATAGTCCATATCATCATTACGTTTTAGCCGATGAGCCTGAAACCGTTTTTACGAATAGTAACCGTTCTGTTGGCACTCAGCGTGTCCTCGTGCAGCGGAAGGGTGGGGCAGCCCCGGGAAGCGGAGCCGACCTCGTGGGCGGAGAACGGCATGGTGGTCTCGGCGCACGTGGAGGCTTCGAGGGCAGGGGTGGAGGTGCTCAGGAAGGGAGGCAATGCCGTCGACGCCGCCGTCGCGACGGGTTTCGCCCTGGCGGTCGTGTTTCCGGTTGCGGGGAACGTCGGAGGCGGCGGGTTCATGGTGATCCGGCACAGCGACGGCACGGCCACGACGATCGACTTCCGGGAGAAGGCTCCGGCGGCGGCAAGCCGGGACATGTACCTGAACGAGTCGGGCGAGGTGCAGCCGGAACTGAGCCAGCGCGGCCATCTGGCCTCGGGTGTGCCGGGTACGGTGGCCGGCCTATACCTGGCCCATCAGCGGTACGGGAAGCTGCCGTGGAAAGAGGTGCTCGAGCCGGCCATTCGGCTGGCAGAGGACGGGTTCACGCTCTCCCACAATCAGGCCAACCGATTTAACTCGTACCGTAACCGTTTTCTGGCCTATCCGGGGACGGCTCGGTATTTCACCAGAGAGAGCGGCCGCTTTCGGGCGGGTGAGCGGTTCGTGCAGCGCGACCTGGCGCGGGTGCTCCGGCGCATCCGTGCGCACGGGCGTGACGGATTCTACCGCGGGGAAACGGCAGATCTGATCGTGGCCGAAATGGAGCGCGGGGGAGGGCTCATCAACCACGCCGATCTTGAATCCTACGAAGCCGTCGAACGGGAGCCGGTGGAGGGGACGTACCGGGGCTACCGGGTCATTTCGATGGGCCCACCGTCGTCCGGTGGCGTGTCGCTGATCCAGCTTCTCAACGCCCTGGAGCCCTACGACCTGCGGGATCTCGGATACCAGTCCAGCGCCACCGTTCACCTGATGGGGGAGGCCATGCGCCGGGTGTTCGCCGACCGGTCCGAATGGATGGGTGATCCGGACTTCGTCGACGTCCCGGTAGAGGCGCTCATAGACAAGGCCTACATGGCTGACCGGATGGCGGACTTCGACCCTGACCGCGCGACGCCGAGCGAGGACGTCCGCCACGGCGAGCCGCTCGTCGGTGAATCGAGCGAAACGACACACTACTCCATCGTGGACGCCGAGGGGAACGCGGTGAGCGTGACGACGACGCTCAACGGGAGCTACGGGTCGCTCGTCGTGGTTGACGGCGCGGGCTTTTTCCTGAACAACGAGATGGACGATTTCAGCGCGGCGCCGGGGGCGCCGAACATGTTCGGGCTGACCGGCTCCGAAGCCAACGAGATCCAGCCGGGTAAGCGGATGCTGTCGTCGATGACGCCGACGATCGTGGAGGACCCTTCGGGGCGGCTGTTTATGGTGATCGGGTCACCCGGCGGCGCGAGGATTCCGACGACGGTGCTTCAGGTGATCGTCAACGTCATCGATTACGGCATGGACATCGAGCGCGCTGTCGCAGCGCCTCGTATCCACCACCAGTGGTTGCCGGATGAGCTCCTGTACGAGCGGTACGGCCTTCCTGAAGACGTGGTTGCCAACCTGGAGGCCCGGGGGTGGGGCGTCTCGGTTGGCGGCTACTGGGGGCGTGCCGACGGCATCCTGGTGAGCTTCGAAGGGACCGACGTGGAGGACGAACCGTCAAGTGTAGAGCGGCTTGAACAGCGACGAGCTGGGCGGATCCTTTTCGCCGGAACCGATCCCCGGGGTGAAGATGCAGCCGTGGGGTACTGAAGGGCCGGATCAGTCCGTTACCCCAAGCCATCCCCTCAGCTTCTCCGCGATCCGTTCTGCCGTGGGCGGGCTGAAGTTGGACAGCACGACGACGTCGTATCCGCCTGGCAGGTCGCCATCTACCACGGTATTGATACCGGGCGCACCGCCGGCGACGCCGATGCCCGGAGGCGGCCCCTCCGGAATTTTCCGTTCGCGCAGCGCCTGGACGAAACGCAGGAGATCGTGGGCAGTCGAGTAGCCTCCGCCCGCCGCACTGCCGCGGCCGGGTAGCAGCAACGTGTTGCACTCGAGCGGCGACCCCTCCAAAGCATCTTCTGGCCGGTAGTAGCCGATGGCCACATTGCCGTCGAGCTGGTCACGGAAAATGTGCTTCGTTTCCGTCATTCCGGCAGGCCGGTAAATGTGCTCCTCGACGTACTCGTAGTAATCCTGCCCTGACACGCGCTCGATCACCTCTCCGAGCACGACGTAACCCGCATTTGAATAGCGCTGGTCCGATCCCGGTGTGAACTCGAGCGGGTTATCGACAAAAAGCTGGACGAAGTCGCGATTGTGGCGGATGTCCAGGCGGTCTCCTCCTTCCGGTTCGTCGAAGATGTTTCCCCCGATGCCGGATTGGTGGCGCACCAGCTGGCGGATCGTCACGCTTCGGGCAACTTCCTGGTTCGGATAATCCGGCCAGTAGTTGATCAGGGTTGAATCGAGGTCAAGCTTACCTTCGGCTGCGAGCTGCCGGATCGCGATGGTGGTAAAAGCCTTGTTGATCGAGCCAATGTTGAATGCGGTTTCGACGGTGTTGGGGATCTGCGCCTCCCGATCTGCGAATCCGTAGGCTCCCTCGAAGACGATCTCTCCGTCTTTCGCAATTGCGACGACCCCCGAAAACTCATCCAGCGCGGCGAGGCTGTCGAGCGTATGCGACACCTTGCTGATAAAGTCGTCCTTCGAGAGCGACGTAGGGTTCTGACCCAGAACGGGAGAGCAGAACAGCAATGATGCGACAATTGACAGGAGGCGCATACGGGAACAGGGTGATTCAGGTGAGAGGAAAGCAACCAGACCTGAAACGATCCAGGGGACCTCATTATTTCTTTCTTCCCCACACCGTTCACTTTTTTGTCTGTAGAGATATGGCCTAAGGATAATGTCGGGGCTCCCTCTTTTTATGTTTTGTCTCCTTGATGGGTGTAATATCGGGCCTAAATACCCTTCACACAAACTTCAAATAAGGGGTATCGCGTTGAGAACTGGCGGCTGGAAAAAGCAGAGAAGACGAAAAACCTTTCGCTGGTGCCTCAAAAACGGAGTCTTTTCACGTTACTATCAGGTTAGCTACGCATTCTGATTTGAAATCAAGCTGTTTTTCCAATCCAGAGGTTACGAGAAATGGTTCGGGAAAGGATTTTGGCAGGACTGACAGGTTTTACGCTGATTACAACGTTCGTTTTTGCAGGGTGTGACAGTGTTGGCAGTGTCGATTCAGATGGGCTTGCACCGGAAATGCCCGGCGCAGGGGAGATGGTAGTCGCACCCCCTTCGAACAACGGAAACCTCCGCGTACTGGTGACCGACGCGCCGTTCTGGTTCGATCACGTCGAAGAGGCCCTCGTGACGATCCACCGAATCGAGCTCTACAACCGGGAGGACGGGATCGTGGTGGTCTGGCCCGACGACCTCGACGACTACGAGCCGCTCGAGTTCAACCTGATCGATCTGCGGGACGGCATCACGGCTGAGGTCTCCGAAGTTCTGGTTCCGCCCGGTGACTACCATCAGATCCGTGTCATCGTTGACGGGCATGGGTCCGTCGTCACGAGCGACGGTACCGTGTACGACCTCAAAATCCCCAGCGGCGAACAGACCGGGATCAAGATCAATACAAATGGCCTCGACATCGACGAAGACGAACAGACGACCATTCTGCTCGACATACCGCTCGAGGAGTCCTTCGTAGTCAAGGGCAACCCCGATACCCCCGCTGGCATCAAGGGCTTCAATTTTAAGCCGGTCATTCACCTAAAGGACGTCAGCAAGGGCGACATCTGGTTCGATCGCTACGAAAAGTGGGAGGGTTTCCTTACGGTTTCGAGTGTGAGTGAAGACGGCCTCGAGCTGATCCTGATCGATGCGGACGGTACGCAATACGTCGTGAGAAAAGACTCCGTGAGGTTGGTAGGTATTTCGTGGGAAGACCTGCTCGCCCTCACCGACAGCCACGAGGTCGAAATCGGTTTCGTCCGTAATGAGGACGGAACGCTCGTCGTGCGGAGGCTGAAGTTTTAGGTGTGAGCTCCAGGGACTTGATATTAGGACCCAGTCCGTAGATGACGCTGATGGGTGTGGATGAGGCTATGAGTGGATGATGTCCGATGGCGGGACGTTTAGTGCTACCAAGTGCACTAAACAAATACGTCATCTCCGCGAAGGCGGAGATCCAGGAAAGGGCAGTTCGAGGGAGGACCTTGGAGGCATGCGTACGCTCACATGGATCCCGGCTCGGCGGCCGGGATGACGTGTTTATCGTATTTAGAATCGAAAACCGTCCCGCCTTCGAATTACCCACGTCGAAAATAAACCTTACACATCTGGGCCATTCGCGGACTTTATTTAATTCCTTCTTCCCGCTTTCGCGATCACTCCTCGAAGAACGCGCGGTTGACGAGGGTGGGGTCGAGGACGAAGGGGTTGACTTTGTCGTCCTGGATTGCGGCGACAGCGCAGGTGCGGCGATACTCGGCGGCGTCGACGGGGTCGCGCTCATGCCACTCGCGGAGCACGTCCTTCTGGGCATCGAAGAAAGTGCGGCTGGCGCTGTCGGACGTCAGGTCGCGGTAGATCGCGGCGACGTAAAAAACGGCGCGAGCGGTGTTGCCTTTCTGGACCTCTCGCGGCTCGAACCGGCGTTCATTCGGAGGCAGGCTGCGTCCTGCGCCGGCAAAACCCTCCCGGCTGTCGAGCTCGGCGTAGGCGTCGCGATTCTCGGTGGGCGGCTCGGTGGCCGTCCGGTCTTCGATTAGCCACAGGTCGGTTTCGCTTTCGTCGTCGATCTCGCCGAAGGGGTAGTTGTTTCGGGCGTTGTTTACGGGCAGGTAGGAGGGGAAGATGTGGTGCAGGTCGCTCCGGGCGCCGGGGTCGTCGTTACGGATGCCGTAGCTCTGCGGCCAGGTGTGCTCGGCGCTGAAGTCTCGTTCCTGGACGTACGTTCGGGCGACGTCGGGGTCCGCCGGCACGCCGGTGATGGTGTAGCCGGTGTAGACGTCGGTGACGGCGCCGTCGTGGTTGTCGATACGGGTGTAGAGTGAATCGCGCGCCGGGCCGTAGCCGTCGGGCATACGCCGGGGATCGGGGCGGTACCGATCCTCGAGGCAGTCGAGCAAAACGTCACCCAAGAGGCCGGGGCAGATCGTGACCGGGCGGTACTCGTCGGACGCACACTCGGCCAGGGTAGGGGCGTTACAGTCAGCGTGGTGCTCGCCAAGCCCCGAGAAGTCGTCGGGTGGATAGCCATTGTAATAAACGGAAGGGTCAAAAGGGGAGGTAGCCTGGCGATTCGGCACACACACCGAGGCGCGCCTTCGTAGCACCACGTCCCTCGTCGATACGCCGCCCGACTCCCACGCATTTCCGGGGTCATAGCCGAGCTGACCGATGGCGTCCAAGACGGCGCCCCCGGGGCCACCTTTCGTCAAAACCACCGCGTCGTTTCCGTTGAAGAATCCTCCTGAAGCCGTCTGGTCCGCCCGGCCGCGAAGGGCGGGGTCGGCCCGGTCGTCCACAACGACAAACACGCCTCCGGGCTCAACCCGACCTTCGAGCTCGACGACCAGCCCGGGTTCGGTACGGCCGTTCGGGTAAATGGCGAGGACGTATCCTACGGCGGCAAGGTCGATGGTTCGGCCGGTGGGGTTGTAGAGCTCCACCGCTTTGTTGTAGCCCGATCCCTCGACGTACTCGGAGATCGTGAGGTCTTCACCCAGCTGAGCCGTACACCCCTGAAACCACAGGAAACTCAATAAAAAGAGATATTTTGTCATTTCGTTACACGTGTTTCCGTAGCCCACGGGGCAGGAATAATAAAACGTGGCGATCTTTTATGATGCATTTTGACTACCCGATTGAAAGTGAGGTTCAGCACGGAAGTGGGTGATTCCGTATTCGGATTGTCACATCTGCAATTAAGCTGTTTGTTTGTAAGGGGTGTGTCCATGTTTCGTAACACCCGCCCAAATGGCCGGGCAAGTGGCGCACTTTTGGTACAAATCTGCGTTATGAGACGCGTTTGAAGTGAGTGGGCATTTTGAGGAGAAGAAAAGGCGCCTGACGAAGAAGTTTCGCCCAGAGGATGAGTACTCAATTGGACACCCCCATTAGAGCCGACAAAATGAAGGTACGAGGTAGCGGTAACGGAGAGCGTAACAGGTCTCACAATCGCCCCGAAGCCTCCACAGCAGAAGGAACCGTTACTCAGCCGATCAACGCCGCATCAAGCGATTTCAACCGCTCGGCGGCCCACCTGGCTGCCATCGTCGAGTCCTCTGACGACGCCATTCTGAGCAAGCTTCTCGACGGGACGATCACGAGCTGGAATCACGCGGCGGAATTGCTGTACGGGTACGAAGCAGACGAGATCGTCGGGCGGCCGGTTACCGTACTGATGCCGCAGGAGCGGCAGAACGAGTTCAAGGAGATCATGGGTGCGCTCAGCCGCGGTGAGCGCATACAGCACTACCGGACGGAAAGGCAGCGTAAGGACGGGTCGAGGATCCAGGTGTCCCTCACCATCTCGCCCATCCACGACCACAGCGGAAAAGTGGTGGGCGCGTCGACCATCGCCCGTGACCTCACAATGCAGCTCCAGCTGGAGGCGGAGCTGAAAAAGCACGCGGAGCAGCAGGCGGTCGTCGCGCGGCTCGGTCTGATGGCCTTTCAGGAGGACGACCTCCAGGTGATCATGAACGAGGCGGTGCGCGAGACGGCCCGTGTGCTCGGCGTCGAGATGTGTAAGATTCTCGAGCTGTGTCCGGACCACAAATCCCTGCTCCTGGTGGCCGGGGTCGGCTGGCACGATGACCTCATCGGGAAGGCTGAAGTGGGGGCGGGCCTGGATTCACAGGCCGGAGCAACGTTGCTCTCCAGGGAGCCGATCATCATAAAGGACCTCAAAACGGATACCCGCTTTTCCGAGCCGGAGCTGCTTCACGAGCAAGGTGTGGTCAGTGGAATCAGCGTCGTCATCCCCGGGGCGGAAGGTCCGTTCGGGGTGCTCGGAGCCCATTCACGCCGGCCGCACGAGTTCACGCGGGACGACGTCAACTTCTTCCAGGCTGTCGCCAACCTGATCGGTGGGGTGGTCCAGCGTAAACGGTCCGACGCCCGGCTGGTGGCGCTCAACCAGTCGCTCGAGCACCGTGTAGCCGAGCGAATCGCTGCCTTGCAGCTCTTGAACGCTCAGCTCAATGCGGAGATCGGCGAGCGCAGCCGCGCCGAAAACGAGCTATCGAAAGCCAACCAGGCGCTGACCCAGCGAAACAACGAGCTGCAAGACTTTGCGTACATCGCGAGCCACGACCTTCAGGAGCCCCTTCGCAAGATCCGTTCGTTCGCCGAGCTGCTCGTCACGGACTTCGAATCGTCCATTGACGAGCGAGGGATGTTCTACCTCGACCGTATGCAGGATGCGGCCGCACGTATGTCGAGGCTCATCAACGACCTTTTAACGTTCTCACGGCTCGTGACGCAGGCCCAGCCGTTTGAGCCGGTAGACCTCAACGAGGTGCTCGATGAGGTGCTCTCCGATCTCGAGATCCGGATAACCGAGGTGGATGGTACGGTGGACGTCGACACGCTGCCCACCATCGAGGCGGACTCGACGCAGATGCGGCAGCTTTTCCAGAACCTGATCGGGAACGCGCTCAAGTTCAGCGTAAAGGGCAGGCCGCCGGTGGTGCGTGTGACGTGCGAGACGGTCGAAGTCGACGGCCAGGAATCGGTGCGATTGGTTTTCGAGGACAACGGGATCGGGTTCGAGCAGGAGCACGCCGAGCACATCTTTTCGCCTTTCAAACGGCTTCATTCGCGGAGCGAGTACCCGGGAACGGGCATGGGCCTGGCCATCGTCCGCCGCATCGTCGAGCGGCACAACGGCACGATCACCGCTGAGGGTTACCCCGGCGTGGGGTCGAAATTCATCGTCGTGCTACCGAAACGGCACGAGAAGTCTGATGGGTGATTTTTGGGCTTGCCGCTCTGTGGCTGGTTAATCAGTGCCGCGCGGCCCCGTTTTGCCAGCCTCAACGGCCACGTCTCACAAAGATCCCTCACCCGCTGTGCGGGATTCGGGATGGCATCGTGAGGGTATGGCGATTGCAGTGAGGTCAGATACTTACCCGTACCTCTCTACTTGTCATTCCGA
>CBINFS010000042.1:0-29110 GCA_966250015.1 uncultured bacterium
AAACCCGCCATAAACCCGCCACAGTCGTCGTTGAAAGCCTCACCGATTTGCCGGGGTTGTAGCACGCCATTATTAAGGCGAGCGCTGCCTAACCCTCGAAATTCCTGTGAACAACCTTTGGAACCTAACGGCGGACGTGCTATACTTTTCCCTCATGCCATACATTTTCATGATCGTGCGTCATTGAATCAGCGCCGCGAATTCGTGTTTTGAGTCGGCGTCTGGAAGCGGTTACGTATTTGGTTTGTCCCCATCTGACAGGATAAGAGTCTGAAAATGTTCAACAATACAGCTTCGTTATGGCGCCTGTCGGCGCTCGTGGTATCGGTTGTTCTTCTGGTCGGTCTTTCGTCGTGCACGTCCGAAGACCGGGTAACGTACGGGACCGAATCCGCGTCTTCGGATACGGTCAATCAGCTCACGGCGGAAGAGGAGGCAGAGGGTTGGCGGTTGCTGTTCGACGGCTCGACGTTTACCGGCTGGCGGGGGATCGGCCGCGACGACGTGCCCACGGAGCACTGGGAGATCGTCGACGGCGCCATCCACAAGATCGCAAGCGGCGACGTGCCCGTCGCACCGGACGGCCAGCCCGTCGCTGGCGGCGACCTGATGACCGAAGAGACCTTCGAAAACTTCGAGCTGGCCTTCGAGTGGAAAATCAGCCCGGGCGGCAATAGCGGCGTGAAGTACAACGTCTCGGAGGAGATGTCGACGAACAATCCGCTGGGAGCCAGCAACGCGGCGCTGGGCTTCGAGTACCAGGTCCTCGACGATGAAGGCCACCCCGACGCCAAAGCCGGCGACGGCACCAACCGGACCGCTGCGGCGCTTTACGACCTGAAGGGTCCCATCGAGAACAAGCCGCTCAAACCGGTTGGCGAGTGGAACGAGGGCCGCATTCTCGTGCAGGGCAACCACGCCGAGCACTGGCTCAACGGCGTAAAAGTGGTCGAATACGACCTCGACTCGGAGGATTTCAAGGAGCGGTTCGCCCGAAGCAAGTACGTCGACATCGCAGGATTTGCCGATAAGCGGGCCGGGCACATCGTCCTGCAGGACCACAACGACGACGCATGGTATCGAAACATCAAGATTCGCGTGCTACCGGCTGAATAAGAGCTTATTTTTATTGCGAATCGGATTCAAACCCACAGACCCATGTCAAAGGATTCGAACAACACCCGCCGTGATTTCTTCAAAAAGACCGCTGCCGGTCTGGCCGGTCTCGTAGCAGCGCCTGCCATTCTGCGGGGTGCGCGTGCCGAAGCCAAAAGCGCTTCGGCTGCTGCTCCAATCCGCCTCGGCGTAGCCTCGTACTCGCTGCGGGAGTTCAGCCGCGCCGAGGCGATTCAGATGATCAAGGCCATCGGCACGCCGTACGTCTGCCTCAAGTCGATGCACCTGCCGTACGAGAGCACACCCGAGGAGTTTGCCGCGGCGCGCAAGGAGTTTGCCGACGCCGGCCTGCAGATCGTCGGTGGCGGCAACAACAACCTCTTCGTCGACACCGACGAAGACGTCGGTTTCTTCTTCGAGTACGCCAAAAACGCCGGGATGCCGCTGCTCGTCATCGCGCCGAAGCCCGAGGTGCTGCCGCGGATCGAGAAGTTCGTCAAGCGCTACGACATCAAGGTGGCGATCCACAATCACGGCCCCGAGGACGAGTACTTCCCTGCCCCGAGCGATGCGCTGAAGCTGATCAAGGACATGGACCCGCGTGTCGGGCTGTGCGTGGACGTCGGCCACACGACCCGGACGGGGAAGGACGTCGTCGAGGAGATCGCGCTGGCCGGCTCGCGCGTGCTCGACGTCCACATCAAGGACCTCGCCGACCTGATGGTCAAAGAAAGCCAGTGCAACGTGGGACGAGGCAAGATGCCGATACGGGACATCTTCGATCAGCTCATCAAAGTTGACTTCCAGGGCTACGTCAACCTGGAATACGAGATCAACGGGAGCAACCCGCTTCCCGGCATGATCGAGTCGTTCGCCTACATGCGGGGCGTGCTGTCGGGGATGCGGGCGGCATAGATGTTGACCAGATAGGGAGTGTGAGGCCGGTGGCAGTGTGAAGTCCCGTAACCGGCGACCATTCAGTGAAACTTTGTAGTAAACGGAAAACAAGTACGATGTCAAAAACGGACAATACGCGACGCCGGTTCATCAAGACTCTGGCGGCGGGAACGGGTGCGGCCCTGAGTATGCCCGCCCTAAGCTACGGTAAGATCCTCGGAGCGAACGAGCGGATTCGGGTCGGCATGATCGGGATAGGCCAGCAGTCGCGAGGCCACCTGAGAAACCTGATGAGCCTTCCGGAAGCCGAGGTGGTGGCGCTCTGTGACGTGTACCAACCTAACCTCGACTTCGCCGCACGGATGGCGCCCGAGGCGAAGACCTACAAAGATTACCGCCAGGTGATCGAATTGCAGGACGTCGACGCCGTGGTGATCGGTACCCCCGATCACTGGCACGCGATTCCAACCGTCCACGCGTGTGAGGCCGGCAAGGACGTATACGTCGAGAAGCCGATATCCGTCCGCATCGAGGAGGGCCGACGGATGGTCGAAGCCGCGCGGCGGTACAACCGCGTCGTGCAGGTCGGTACCCAGCAGCGCTCGGCCGACCACTTCCGGGAGTCGTCCGAGATCGTTCGAAGCGGCAAGCTGGGCAAGATCAGCTTCATCCGGACGTGGAACACCGGGAACTAGTATCCAGAAGGCATCGGCAACCCGCCGGACAGCAATCCGCCGCCCGATCTCGACTGGGAGATGTGGCTCGGGCCAGCTCCGCAGCGGCCGTTCAACATCAACCGCTTCGGCGTCATCCTCAACGATCGCGGCCACTTCACCCGCTGGGCGAGTTTCCGTTGGTTCTGGGATTACGCGGGCGGCTGGATGACCGACTGGGGCATCCACCTGCTCGACATCGTCCAGTGGGCGATGGACGTCGAGTACCCCGAATACGTCACCGCCGTCGGCGGCAAGCTCGGGCTGCAGGACAACTCGGAGACGCCGGACACGTTGCTCGTCAGCTATCAGTACCCCGGATTCGTTGCGACGTACGAGCGACGCAGCCTGAACGCCTTCCCGTTTGAAGGCAAAGGCTACGGGATCATGTACTACGGCACCTCCGGGACGATGTTCGTCGACCGTGAGGGCTACGAAATCTTCCCGGAACGGGGCAGCAGCCTCGAAGCCGTGAAGGTCCGGGCTACCGACAACTCGGGCCTGAAGCACATGCGCAATTTCCTCGAATCGATCAAGACGCGCGAAAAACCGATTTGCGACATCGAGATCGGCCACCGTTCGAGCAGCACCGCCATCCTCGGCAACATCGCCTACCGTACAGGCCGCACCATCCGCTGGGACGGCGCGAACGAGACGCCGATTGGTGACGAGGAGGCGAAGCAGATGCTCGCCGTGCAGGAGCGTGGCCAGTGGAAGTTTTGATACCTGCAGGATTCCAGCCCTTTGAACGTTAACACCCAGTGCTCATGTCCGGTAATCAGAGAACGAGGCGGCAATTTTTGAAGGAGATGGCCGCCGGAACAGGTATGGCCATCGCGGCGCCCGCACTCAGCTATGGGAGGATCATTGGCGCCAACGACCGCGTCGTCGTGGCGGTGATCGGGACGAACGATCGCGGCGACCAGCTCGCGAGAGAGGTGGCGGGCCTCCACAACGTCGAGGTCGCGTACGTCTGCGACGTGGACCGCCGCGCGGTTGAAAAGACCACCGCTTCCGTTACGGCCGTACAGCAGAAGCAGCCGAAGGGGGTGGGTGATTTCCGGCGTGTGCTCGATGATCCCGACCTCGACGCCATTCTGATTGCGATGCCGGACCACTGGCACGCCCCGGCGACGATCATCGCCTGCGATGCAGGCAAGCACGTGTACGTGGAGAAGCCGGCAAGCCACAACCCGCATGAGGGAGAACTCGTGATAGCGGCTGCCCGTAAACACAATCGGATAGTGCAGCTCGGCAACCAGCGGCGCTCCTGGCCCAACATAATCGACGCTATGGCCGAGCTGAAGGCGGGCGTCATCGGGCGAGTCAAGTACTCACGGTCGTGGTACGCTCGCGCGCGAGACCCGATCGGTTTCGGCAAGCAGGCGCCGGTGCCGGACTGGCTGGACTACGACCTGTGGCAGGGCCCGGCGCCCCATCAGCCTTATCGTGACAACGTGATCCACTACAACTGGCACTGGTTCTGGAATTGGGGTACCGGCGAGGCAGGGAACAACGGCGTTCACACGATCGACCTGAGCCGCTGGGGCCTTGGTGTCGATTACCCCACACGGGTCACGTTCGGGGGCGGCCGTTATTACTTCGACGACGACGGCGAGACGCCGGACACCCAGATGCTCACCTTCGAGTTTGCCGACGGTAAGTTCATCACGTGGGAGGGGCAAAGCGCCAACAGCCACGGTATGGAAGACGGCGGCGTCGGCGTGAGCTTCCACGGCGACGAGGGCTCGCTGGTCATCACGGGCAGCGGCTACAAGATCCGCAATCGGGAGGATCGCCTCGTCAAAGAAGTCACCGCCCAGACCGGAAGGGAAGCGCAGGATCTGAACGGAAAGGTTCTGAACCTGGACGCCGTCCATCTCTTCAACTTCGTCGAGGCGATCCGTAACAACGGAAAGCCGAGCTCGGAGATTGAAGAAGGTCACAAGAGCACCCTCCTGTGCCTGCTCGGCAACATCTCACACCGCGTGGGCCGCGTCCTGACGTGCGACCCGTCCAACGGGCACATCGTGGGCGACGACGAGGCGGCTGCCCTGTGGAGCCGCGAATACGAACCGGGCTGGGAGCCCCGGGTGTAGGTTCGGTGCCGTACGTTTTGAAGTAACCATCAATCCACATAGAACATCATGCAGAGAATGAAAAAATCACGCCGTGAGTTTATTCGACTTGCTGCGACGTCATCCCTGGCAGCAGGTATCGCGCCGGCCGTGATGGGAGCAGATCGTACGCAGTACCTCAAGGCCCGGAAGTATGGCCCGGTATCACCGAACGACACTATTCGCGTCGGCACCATCGGAATGGGCATCATGGGATTTGGCGACTCGGACCTCGTGACGCGCAGTCCCGGCGCCGAGCTAGTCGCCGTCGCCGATTGCTACGACGGCCGCCTCACGCACGCGAAGGAAATGTTCGGGAGCGGGCTGTTCACCACGCGTGACTACCGGGAGATCATTGCCCGGGAGGACGTCGACGCCGTCATCATCGCGACGCCGGACCACTGGCACGTGCCGATCGCACTCGAGGCGCTCCAGGCAGGCAAACACGTTTATCTCGAAAAACCTGCCGTCCACAAGATCGAGGAAGGGCCGGTGCTCGTGAAGGCCGCGAAGGAGTCGGGCAAAGTGCTTCAGGTCGGCAGCCAGCGCGTCAGCTCGGTGGTTTACGCCAAGGCCAAAGAGCTCTACGAGTCCGGCATCATCGGCGAGCTGAACATGATCGAGGCGCGCTACAACCGCCATTCGGCGCTTGGCGCCTGGCAGTACACGCTGCCGCTCGACGCGTCGCCGGAGACCATCGACTGGGATCGTTTCCTCGGCAACGCCCCGAAGCGTCCGTTCGACCCCATTCGCTTCTTCCGCTGGCGGAACTACTGGGATTACGGGACGGGCGTCGGAGGCGACCTGTTCGTCCACCTGTTCTCGGGCATTCACTTCGTGCTCGGCTCGAACGGGCCGGAGCGTGTGATGTCGACCGGCGGCCTGCGTTACTGGAAGGACGGCCGGGACGTGCCCGACGTCATGCTCGGTGTGTACGACTATCCCGAGAACGACAACCATCCCGCCTTTACGATGTCGCTCCAGGTCAACTTCGCGGACGGGAGCGGCGGCGACGAGTCGTTCCGGTTCGTCGGCAGCGACGGCATCATCATCATCGACTGGAACGGCCTGACGGTGAAGCGCGAGCCCATGACCGAACCCTCGGAGAATGAGGTGTTCCGTGGCTGGAACTCGGTGCGCACGTTCTCGAACGACATGCAGGCGCAGCTTCTCCGGGAGTTCCGGGCCAAGGGTCCGGCGCCCGAAGTGACGAAGCCCGAGGACATCGTGTTCAGGCCGGAACGCGGGTACAACGAACAGTACGAACACTTTCAGAACTTCTTCGAGTCCATTCGGACGGGCAAACCGGTCGTTGAGGATGCCGTGTTCGGGTACCGTGCGGCGGCGCCGGCTCTGCTCTCGAACATGAGCTACATCGACCAGAAGCCCTATAAGTGGGACCCGGAGAAGATGACCATCGTCTCGTAAATCAACCACAGCTGCAGGAGGTGCGCCGTGATGAACGGAACCAGGACCAATACCAGAAGAGACTTCCTGAAGCGGGTAGCAGTTGGAGCGGCAGGTGCGGGTATCATGATGCGCGTACCTGCCGCCAGTTATGCCCGAATCATCGGAGCGAACGACCGTGTGCGGGTGGGCATCGTCGGTTATTCGGATCGCGCGCGGGACGCGCTGATCCCGTCTTTCTTCCAGCACGCGAAGGAGCTGAACTTCGATATCGTGGCGGTATCGGACATCTGGAACAGGCGGCGTGAAGAAGGCGCAGCCGCGCTCAGCGAGCTTGCCGGGCACCCCGTCACGGCTATGCGTAACAACGAAGAGCTGTACGAGTCCGGCCAGACCGACGCCGTGATCATCAGTACGGCGGACTTTCAGCACGCGCTCCACGCCGTCGAAGCGGTGGAGGCCGGACAGGACGTGTACGTCGAAAAGCCGTTTGCCAACCGGATGGACGACGCCAACCGCGCGCTCGAGGTGGTATCGGCGAGCGATCGTATCCTCCAGGTCGGCACCCAGCGCCGCAGCGCGCCGAACTACCAGCTCGCCTACGACTTCATCAAGTCCGGCAAGTTCGGCGACATCGTCATGGCCGAAATGACGTGGAACGTCAACCAGCCGGGCCGGTGGCGGCGCCCGAACCTGGTCAAGGAGATCAAGGAGTCGGATACGGACTGGCAGCGGTACCTGATGAACCGCCCGTACGAGCCGTGGGACCCGAGGAAGTACCTCGAGTACCGCCTCTTCTGGCCGTATTCGTCGGGTATTCCCGATCAGTGGATGGTTCACCAGATCGACACGGTACACTGGTTTACAGGCCTGCCGCATCCTCGGAGCGTCGTCGCCAACGGCGGCATCTACCTGTGGAAGGACGGCCGGACCAACTTCGACACGATGACCGCCGTGTTCGATTACGGTCCGCTCGACGACCCATCGAGCGGCTTCCAGGTCGTCTACTCGTCGCGCCAGACCAACTCGGCGGGCGACGTCAAGGAGTATTACTTCTCGAACGGGGGGATGCTCAACCTTGACAAAAACACGATTACGCCGGAAGGAGGGCTGACCGAGGAGCACGCCGCTGCAATGGGTATGGAGCCCTTCCAGCTTCCCACGACCACGCTGACCTCGGCTGAAGCAGCGGTGACGTCGGCCGCCACGGGCGCGGACCCGATGACGTCGGCGCACATGCGGAACTGGATGGAATGTGTACGAAGCCGTCAGCGCCCCAACGCGGACATCGAGGCGGCCTACAATCATTCGGTAGCCCTGTGCATGACGATCGCCGCGCTCCACACCGGTAAACGCGTTACCTTCGACGCTACGGCGAAGGACGTGGTGGCAAGCTGATACGGTTTGATCGGGGGGCTGAGCCCCCCGATGGTTTCTATTATCTTGATGATTTCTGCACGGCCGTGGCGGGTGGAGTACGGGCGGCGTTATCGGCCGGCATGTTCTGTCATTTAACTTCGAGGTCGGTTTTTATGTCTACGTCTCGAACGATGGTTCGGCTCGGTCACGTGGCCGTTGCCCTTTTGCTGATCTCCTTCACGGCTTGCCAGAACGGGGACGCCGAAACGTATGGTACGGAGGATTCAATGGTACGCGTCGTTCACGACGAGGCCGGGCAGCGGGTTGACGTGACGGTGAGCGGGCAGCCGTTCACCTCGTATCTCTACACCGATACGATCGCCGTTCTGAAGAAGCCCGTGCTCTATCCGATTCACGCGCCGACCGGGGCGATGATCACGCGAGGCTATCCACTCGACCCGAAGCCCGGTGAACGCACGGACCACCCGCACCAGATCGGCCTCTGGTTCAACTACGGCGACGTGAACGGCCTCGACTTCTGGAACAACTCGGACGCCATACCGGCCGAGCGGGCGGGTCAGATGGGCACCATCCGGCACGTCTCTGTTGACGCCACCGAAAGTGGCAACGGGACGGGTACGCTCGACGTGACGGCGCACTGGGTGACGCCGGAGGACGTCGTCCTGCTCGAGGAAAAGACCCGCTACGTCTTTACTGCGCAGCCGGGGATGTGGATCATCGACCGTATCACGCAGCTCACGGCGCAGGACCAGGCCGTCAGCTTCAACGATAACAAGGAAGGCGTACTCGGCCTTCGTGTGACGCGAGCGCTGGAGATGCCGACCGAGCAACCGATCGAGCTGACCGACGCCAGCGGCGCGGTGACCACGGTGCCCGTCCTCGACAACGAAGGCGTGACCGGCCATTACGCCAACAGCGAAGGGATCGAGGGCTACCCCGACGTGTGGGGCAAACGCGCGCGCTGGACGAAGCTGTCGGGGGTCGTCGAAGGCGATTCCGTCACCGTCGCCATCCTGGACCACCCCCAGAACGTCGGCTTTCCGACCTACTGGCACGCGCGGGATTACGGCCTGTTTGCGGCCAACCCGCTGGGGCAGAGTGCGTTATCTAACGGAAGAGAAACGCTCAACTTCAAGCTCGGTGCGGGAGAATCCACCACGTTCCGGTATCGCATCCTCGTGTTTGCATCCCATCCGTCACAGGACGAGGTGGAAGCACAGTACGCACGGTGGGCGGAAGGCTCGTGAAGGCTTGAGTCCGGCTCAGACGCGTTCACTGCCGTTTTCCTGAGCGGAAGTGACGGCGTTCATGTGCCGGCGCCGTGCGACGTGGTTCTGCTCGGACGACGCGAATACGACGACCATGGTGGCCGTCTCATCGCTCCGGTTCAGGAAGCAGTGGGGCTGAGAGGCCTCGAAGAGGAGGCTGTCGCCAGGCTCCAGCACGTACGTCGTACCGGCGACCTGGAAGTCGATTCGCCCCTCGACGCACAACGCAAACTCCTGTCCCGAGTGCGTGACCGGGTCGGGCGTGGTGGCGCCATTCGGATGTAACCTGATGAGGAACGGTTCGAGGATCTGGTTCTCGAGCCCGATTCCCAGGCTCTCCATCATAAATCCATTCGCCCCCGATCGCAGGCGGTGTTCTTCTTTGACGAAAACCGTGACGAGCTTTTTCTCCTGTGAGAAGAACTCCGTGATGGGCACTTCAAGAGCGGTTGCGAGCATTCGGAGGGTCGAAACGGTCGGAGAGGTCTCGCCGCGCTCGATTCGGCTGATGGCGTTGACCGAAAGCCCGCTCAGCTGCGCGAGTTTGCGCAACGACATGGCTTTCTGCTCCCGAAGGAAGTGTATACGCCCCCCGACATCGAGAAGATTATCATGCGCTCCCGCATCTGAGCCGGCAATTTCGGCCATTAACGTATCCACATAATAGTTGACGTTGTCCACTTTTAAGTTATGATATCACATTCGCCCCTAAAAAGTCCAATAATTTTTCCGGCATCTTCGGGTTTTCGCCCCACCCGCGCGGGGGTAAGATATTCTCACGCGAAGGTGCGAAGGTATTTGAACTGCAGCCCGAATTTAGACGCAGATTAATTTTTTGGGGGATGTAGACCGAAGGCAGGACGTTTAAAGTTAATCGAAACACTAAACAACACGTCATCTCCGCGAAGGCGGAGATCCAGGAAACGTCTCGCAAAGCCTAAGCGGTTCAGCCCCGCGCTTCCTTCGTATAGATTTACTTCGTCAGTCGCTTCGCTCTTGTCGGATCAAGTCCGGAATGGCGTGTTAGTGAGATGCCCCCTTGTCCTGAAGAGAAGCTTGTTGTGCCTTCAGTTACTGACAGTGCCAACCAGAATGGCTGCACTTCGGAAAGATCCCTCACCTGCTTTGCGGGATTCGGGATGACAATTAGTGAGGCGTGAGCAGGTATGTGACCTCACTTCTATTCCAATCGCCCCATCTTGTCATCCCGAGGCGCGGAGCAACGAGGGATCATTATGAATCGCTACCCTCTGAATAGGCCATATGGGTACGTACAGCAATCGCTAACCTCTCCAACTTCTTCGCGACATCATGCCTTAGCGTGCAAAAATCGAATCGGAGCCGATGTATCCGATTCAACTTTTGAACCTTCTACGGGTGGTTGAAGTACGCCACCTTTTAGGCGAACGGCACAAAACAAGGAGGCAAGTGTGGTCACCGTCACGTATCAGGAGCTGTACAGGACTTTTCTCGACGTGCTCAAGCGTCGGGGGTTTTCGGACGAGCGCGCAGAGGTTTGTGCCAGGCTCTTCACGGAAACGACGCTGGATGGGGTTTTTTCGCACGGCGTCAATCGCTTCCCCCGGTTCATCCGGACGATCGACGCGGGACTGGTGGACGTTCATGCTGAACCCGAGCTTGTCGGGCGGTTTGGCGTGTTGGAGCGGTGGGACGGACGGAGGGGTCCGGGCAACCTGAACGCCCGTGCGGCCATGAACCGGGCCATCGAAATCGCGCGCGAGCACACGATCGGGTGCGTCGCCCTTGCGAACACGAACCACTGGATGCGGGGCGGGACCTACGGGTACCAGGCGGCTGAAGCCGGTCTGGCTGCGATCTGCTGGACGAACACGATGCCCAACCTGCCGCCGTGGGGCGGGCGTGAGCCCCGCCTTGGCAACAACCCGCTCGTGGTGGCGGTGCCCGGACCCGAAGGACCGGTCGTGCTCGACATGGCGCTTTCGCAATTCTCTTACGGCGCGCTCGAATCACATCGCCTCCGCGGCGAGCAGCTTCCCGTGGCCGGGGGTTATACGGAGGACGGCGAGCTGACGACCGATCCCGCCGCCATCGAGCAGAGCGGACGCCCGATTCCGGCAGGCTTCTGGAAAGGGTCGGGACTCTCTCTTCTCCTCGATCTGCTCGCGGCTTTGCTGTCGGGCGGCAAGGCTACCCATGAGATACCGGACGACCCCGAGCGGGAATCGGGGGTGTCGCAGGTCTTCGTGGCCTTCGACCTGGCAAAGCTGTACCCGCCGGAAGAAATGGCGCGCATCGTGGAGGACGTCCTCCGGTTTACTCGCGAGGGAGCACCCGCAACGAAGGGTGGCCGCGTGTATTACCCTGGAGAGCGTACGAAAGAGCGTCGCGAACGAAACAGCAAAGAGGGCATCCCCGTCGACGAGGCCATCTGGGAATCGATACGCCGATTGTGACGTTTCCCGGCGCTTTTCCTGCTTTGTCAAATACGCTTGAAATCAGGGTTTAGGAAGTCAGATTGACTTTACGGAACTGGTAATCCGAATTACATTCCGTAGAGGCATCTTCCTGTTTTTTTCCGGGTGCAGGCAGCCCTTTCTGCCGTTGTTGCGGAAAAAACGAAAGGCTTGTTTTCACGAGAAGGCAGGCATGAAGATTGCACCTCACCATCACGTCCCGGCTCCTCGTTTATTCAGCCTGCTTCCGGAGCCGTTTGTATACAAAACGCAACGGTCCTGTTATACGGAAGGACAGGCTGAAGCGCAGGAAGGGCGGGCTTTTCCAGGTTTTTCGTGGGTCGTCTGGCAAAAGTGGATGGAGTAAGTATCCGTGCTGTACAGGTTTAACTATTTCCTTCTCGGACTTGGTGGTTTGCTCCTCATTCCGGGCGTCATCGGCGCCTTTGGTGCTGCTTACTGGAATCCGGAAGCGGTTCTATTCGTCGGGACCTATGCGAAGGAATGGTTGGCGATAATCGTGCTGGTGAGCCTCGCCCCGATTATCCTCTGGTCGGTTTACGGTACTATCAGAACTTACCGACGGTTTGGGACGATCTGGGGGCTCGTGGCGACCTTCGTCCTGGTGGTCGTCGTCGTGAACGCAGGCTTCTGGGCGGTTGCGTTCTACGGTTCAGAAGCCGCCCGACAGCGGTACCGCTATGGACAGGTCGTGTGGGTGGGGCACAACGCCCTGCTGTTCGGGCACGGGTTCTGGAAGCTGTCCGACGGCTACTGGCAACATCAGACCCTCATCCGCCTCGAAGACGGCACGATCTATAAAGGCCCGACACTCGAGCTCGTCTCGAGCCTCAAACGCACCGGCGCCGAAAACATCTGGGGCTCGTGGTGCTACACGGGCAATTACCCGTACATCAAAAAGGACCTGATCACGGGCGAAGTGAAGCCCTGGCCGTCGTACGTGTCCTACAACAAGCAACCGGGGAAGACCATTCCAATCTGGCTGGGGGCGAGCTTCCTGCGGGTGGGCTGGGAAGACGAACGCTACCTCTCCGAGCCGACCGTACCGCTCAAGCTGGAAGTCGACACGCTTTCGCTTCGGTACGTGTCGCGAAGCAAGCTGGAACGGATCTGGTCGTATTTCCGTCGTCAGATCAAAGGGATGCCGGAAGCGGATTCGGTGAGTTGGAATCCTGTGCAGCCGGATACGGTCTATTCGATCCCCCGGGAGCTGTACGAAGCGCTGACCGTCGATAAGCGGCGTGAAGTGCGGAAGTGGGAGAAGGAGGCCTCGATGCTGAATGCCCGCGTCGGTATCGCGCACTACTGGATACGAGGCCGTAAAATCCCGCTTTACGTCCAGGTACCCGCGGCGATTCAGCGGCCGGACACGGCATCCGCCGAAATAAAGGGGTTGCTCGCCCAATCCCTGTTCAGCGAAGAAGCAGAATCTGTCGCCGACGAAAACGGAAACGTGGGGCCCCCGGTTGCGAAGCTGTTGTCGATTCTTTCGACGGCGCAGTCGAGCGGCCGTTGACGTTCAGCAAATCCGGGGAAGCTGCTCGCCGCTCAACATGTCGAGGATCCGCTTGGCGCCGATCGTGCTCGTGAGTGTAACACGTCCCGCATCCGCATCGCGAACCACACCGATCCTGCACGCGCCGCGCCCCTGTTCCTGCGACGACAGGATTTCGAGCGCGCGGTCGGCGGCGTCCTCGGGCACGAAGAACACCATGCGGCCTTCGTTGGCAACGTAGAGCGGGTCGAAACCGAGTATCTCGCACGCCCCGCGCACGTCTTCTCGAACGGGCACCTGCCTTTCGTCCACGTGGATCCCTTTTCCCGACGCCGCTGCGATCTCGTTCAGTGCGGAGGCGAGCCCGCCGCGGGTGAGGTCGCGCACGCAATGCAGGGGGACGTCCGCGTCGATCAACGCCTGCACGAGGCCATTCAGCGGCGCCGCGTCGCTTTCTATCTCGGTTTCGAACTGGAGGCCTTCGCGGGCGGCCATGATGGCGATGCCGTGCCGCCCGAGGTCGCCGTTAAGCAGGACGACGTCGCCCGGCTCGATTGCAGCAGGTCCGATCATCCTGTCGTGCGTGATGAGGCCGATGCCCGCCGTATTGATGAAAAGCCCGTCACCCTTGCCCCGATCCACCACCTTCGTATCACCCGTGACGATGCGCACGTCGGCCTCGAGGGCGGCTTCACGGATCGACAGCACGATCTCCCAGAGCGTTTCCATTGGCAGACCTTCCTCGATGATGAAGCTCGTGCTGATGCAGAGGGGGCGGGCGCCGCTCGTGGCGAGGTCGTTGACGGTGCCGTAGACGGCCAGCGAACCGATGTCGCCCCCGGGAAACCGCAGCGGGTGGACGACGAACGAATCCGTGGTGAAGGCGAGGCGCCCGCCGTTGATGACCACCTCGGCTGCGTCCACGTCGGCCTGGAGGCCGAGGCCGTCAAACCCCTTCTTGAACATTCGCCCGATGAGCTGCTGCATCAGCCGCCCGCCTCCACCGTGTGCGAGCAGGACCCGGGGGTACTCTGCGATCGGAATCGGACAGGTGAAATCAAACCGGAGCGCGTCGGACATGGTCATGCAACGGACTGCACGTGATGGGGACTGCGGTAGCGGTAGTAGGCGGCGCAGGCGCCTTCGGACGAAACCATGGTGGCGCCGAGCGGGTGCTCGGGCGTGCAGGCGGTCCCGAAGGCCGGGCAGTCGAAGGGCTTCTTGAGGCCTTGCAGGATGATCCCGCTGATGCACTCGGACGGCTCGTCGAGGGAGACGTCCGAAAGGCCGAAGCGGACCTCGGCGTCGTAAGTCGCGTATGGTCCCCTAAGCCCCAAGCCGCTCTGCGGGATCTCGCCGATGCCGCGCCACTTGCGGTCGGTGACCTCGAACACCTCCCGCATGACCCGCTGCGCCGTGACGTTCCCCGGGCGGGTCACCGAGCGGCCGTAGGCGTTTTCAACCTCACACCGGCCCTCTTCGAGCTGCCGGACGCACCGGTAGATCCCCTGGAGCAGGTCGACCGGCTCGAATCCCGTGACGACGATCGGTACCGCGTATTTTTTGGCGATCGGCTCGTACTCGGTGTAGCCCATGATCGCGCAGACGTGGCCGGCGGCGAGGAACCCCTGCACCTGGTTGTCCGGTGAGGAAAGGATGGCCTCGATGGCCGGCGGTACGGTCACGTGCGACACGAGCATCGAGAAGTTGCTGAGCCCCTGCCGGTGCGCCTGGTAAACGGCCATCGCATTGGCCGGGGCCGTGGTCTCGAAGCCGACGGCGAAAAAGACCACCTGCCTATCCGGGTTCTCGACCGCAATCTTTACGGCGTCCAGAGGCGAGTAAACGATGCGGACGTCTCCACCGGCCGCCTTGACGGCGAGCAGGTCGCGATCCCTTCCCGGTACGCGCAGCATGTCGCCAAACGAGCAGAACGTGACGTCAGGACGAGAGGCGAGCAGGATCGCCTTTTCGATCAGCTCGAGCGGGGTCACGCACACCGGGCACCCCGGTCCGTGTACGAGCGTGATCTCCGGGGGCAGCAGCTCGTCGATGCCGAAGCGGACGATCGAATGGGTCTGGCCGCCGCAAATCTCCATCAGCGTCCACGGGCGCGCAGTGATCGACGCGATCGCCCGCGCGATCCGCCGCGCCGCGTCCCCGTCGCGGTATTCATCGAGGTATTTCATCGTCCAGTCCTTCGAGCTCGTCCATTTCCTTCAGGATTTCGAACACCTCGGCCGCCTCGGCCTCGTCGATCCGGCTGATGGCGAAGCCGACGTGTACGAGCACGTAGTCGTCCACCTGCGCTTCGGGGACGTACGCGAGGCTGACTTCCTTGACGATGCCACCGAAGCTGACCTTTCCAGTCCGGAGCATCGGGTCGTCACCCGTGATGCTCAATATTTTTCCAGGTACGGCCAGGCACATGGTGATTGCCGGTCAGGGGGATCGATGGAGTGCCATCGTTCCCGTGTGGTTAGGGATATCGCCGTTGCGGAGTGTTGCTACGACCTGCCCCAAGCTGATGCCGCCGTCGTTAGGGGGAACGCGCTGGTGCCAGTATGGCGTGAAGCCCGCTTCCCGCAGGCGTTCGACCGTTCGAACGAGCAGGTAGCCGTTCTGAAAGCAGCCGCCGGACAGGACGATCCGTCGCTCGCCTGCCTTTTCGGCAACTGCAACGATCATCTCCGTCAACGTATTGTGGAAAGCCCGAGCGATCAAGCCCGGATCGACATTTTGCCGGAGGCCGTCCAGGATAGCCTCTATGGTGGATCGCCATTCGACTACCCACCTGCTAGGAGTGTTTGCATCGACCAGATCGAACGGATAGTGGGCGTCCGCGGAGCCGTCGGCTATCCGGTATTCGAGGGCAGCCGCGGCCTGGCCCTCGAAGCTGCACGTCTGGTGGAGGTCCAGCAGGGAGGCGACGGCGTCGAACAGGCGGCCGGCGCTCGACGTGCGGGGGCAGTTGATCCCACGAAGGAGCATCCGACGCATCACTGACAGGTCCGCCGGGCGGAAAGAGGCAAGGGGGGCGAGGCCGTCCATCGTGAAAGCGCTTTCACCGTAACACTCAAACAGCACACCCAGCGCCGAGCGGCGCGGCTCTCGGGTGGCGCGGTCGCCGCCGGGAAGCGGGAACGGCCGGAGGCAACCGAAGCGCTCGAACCCTGTGGGTGTAACACGGAGGAACTCACCGCCCCAGATCGTGCCGTCGGTCCCGAGACCGGTGCCGTCCCAGGATACCCCCAACACCGGGTCCTCGATCTCATTTTCGGCCATACACGCGAGCACGTGCGCGTAGTGGTGCTGCACCGTGACGACGGGTTCGGGGCGGGCCGCGGCGTACTGCGACGAGAGGTAGTCCGGGTGCAGGTCGGCAGCGACGACGTCGGGCCGATGCTCGTACAGGCTGGTGAGGGCGTCGATGGTCCGTTCGAAGGCCCCGTACGCCTCCTGTGTCTCCAGGTCGCCTACGTGTTGGGAGACAAAGATGTTGTTGCCGGCATTGAGAGCGATCGTGTTCTTCAGGTGCGCGCCTACGGCCAGCACGGCAACGCCGTTTTCCGGGAGTCGGCCTGGGTGCACCGGGAGCGGCGCATACCCTCTCGCCCGGCGTAGGATCAGCTCCCGTCCCATCACCACGCGGGCTACGGAATCGTCGACGGGCCTGAAGATCGGCCGGTCGTGGACGAGGAAAAGATCCGCAATGCCGCCCAGCCGGTGGAGCGCTTCGTATTCGTCGATCGCAATGGGCTCGTCCGAAAGATTGCCGCTGGAGGCGACGACCGGCACGCCAAGCTCGCCGAGCAGGAGGTGGTGCAGGGGTGTGTAGGGAAGCATCACGCCAAGGTACGGATTCCCGGGCGCGACCGCCGGACTGATCCCGGCAGGCTTATCCGTGCGTTTCCGAAGCAGGACGATCGGCGCTTCCGGCGAAAGCAGCAGCCGCTCCTCGACGTCGGACACCTCGCAGTCCTCCCGAACGGCGGTGATCGCCGGATACAGGAGGGCGAACGGTTTCTCCTCGCGGTGCTTCCGCTCGCGCAGGCGGCGCACGGCGGCGGCGTCGGAGGCCAGCACCATCAGGTGGAAGCCTCCCAGGCCCTTTACGGCGACTATCTGGCCGTCTCTGAGCGCTGCTGCACATGCCATGAGCGCGTCGTCCCGCGTGGCGAGCACGTTGCCCGACCGGTCCCACAAGGCGAGCTGAGGGCCGCATACGGGGCACGCAGTGGGCTGCGCGTGGAACCGGCGGTTGGCTGGATCCTCGTATTCCGCCCGGCAGGCGTCGCACATTTCGAAGCGGCGCATCGTCGTGTTGGGCCGGTCGTACGGCAGCCGCTCGACGATCGTATACCGGGGTCCGCAGTGCGTGCAGTTGATGAACGGATACCGGTAGCGGCGGTCGTTCGGATCGTTCATTTCGGCCAGGCACGCCGGGCAGGTAGCGACGTCCGGCAGGACCAGCGCGGTCTTTTTACCCCCGGCGCTCGCCCGGATTTCGAAGCGCTCAAACCCGATCGGGTCGAGATAGGACGATTCAAGGCTCTGGATGGCGGCAAGGGCCGGCTTTTCGGGCTCGAGCCGGAGCAGGAATTGCCGCAGGTCGTCTTGCGAGCCTTCGAGCTCTATGTGGACGCCGCCCGCCGTGTTCGAAACCCACCCTCGCAGCCCGAGCTCCGTCGCCAGCCGGTAGACGAACGGGCGAAAACCGACCCCCTGTACGGCTCCTCGGACGAGGATCTTCAGTCGTATGGCGGGCTCGGTCACAATCATGGGGGTGTTTGCCTGTGCGGGCGACTACGAGAACCGGTCGACCACGCGGGTTAGGGCCTGGATGCCGATCTCCAGCTTCTCCATTTCCGGTCCGAAGCTGATGCGGGTGTAGTTCTGGTAGCGAGCGTGCGATCGGCGGTTGTCGGGGTTCACGTCGAAGAAAACGCCGGGGACCGTGATGACCTTTTCCTTGAGGCCTTCCCGGAAGAAAGCCAGACCGTCGTTCAGAGGGTCCGGGAGCTTCGAGAGGTTGGCCCAGACGTAGAACGTGCCTTCCGGCTCGGCGTCTACGGTGATGCCGAGCTCTGCAAGGTGTTCGAGCAGAAAGGCCCGCTTGCGCCCAAAGTGTTCCTGTATCGCGCGCGTTTCCTGGAGCGCGTGTTCGGTATCGAGGAGCTGGAGGGCGGCTTCCTGAAACGGGTGATTGGCGCCGCCGTCGAGGAAGGAGCCGGCGCTCGCAATCGTCTCGATGACCGAGCGGGGCCCGAGGGTCCAGCTTATACGCCAACCCGGGTAACGCCAGTTTTTCGTCAGCCCGTCGACGATGATGACCGGGTCGGTGTCGACGTCGTCCACGTAGGATGCGGCGGAGACGATCGGGGTCGGCTCGGTCGCACGGCCGTTGTAGATGAAGTGCGAATAGAACTCGTCCATGATGAGCGTGCACCGATTCTTCCTCGCAAGGTTGACCCAGGCCTCGAGCTCTTCGCCGGCCAGAAGCTGGCCGGTCGGATTGGTTGGGTTGCTGACGAGCAGCGCGCTCAGGCCGCGGCCGAGCATCTCCTTTTCGAGTGCGGCGGGCGAGATGCGATAGCCCCCCTCGGCGTCGAGCAGGATCGGGATTGGAATGAACGCCCGAAAAACACTCAGCAGCTCTTCGTAGGCCGTGTAGTCCGGAATGAAGTGCCCCATGTTGACGTTTCCCAGGGCGGCGGCGACGCGGGTAAGGGCGAGGCGGCCCCCGCTCGTGATGCTCACGTTGTCCGCCGTGTACTTCGAGCGGTGCCCGCGGCGAAACGTCTTGTTGTAAAACTCTGCAACGGCCTCACGAAGCGAAAGGGTGCCCTGAACCGGGGCATACTGCCGGCTGAACGACTCCATTGTGACCCGCTCGATGCGTTCGGGCGCGTTCGGGATCGGTCCGGTTTCAGGTGAGCCCTGGCCAAGGTTAGCCCACGTGGGGTCGTCGTACGTAAATCCCTTCTGCATCGCCTCGCTCGTGACGTAGATCACGCCCGTCCGGGGCACTTTGCGAAATCCGGGTATGGGAAGGGTTTCCATGTATGCTTCAGTCTGACTGCTTTTTCGGTTACAAAAACCGAAATGTACGTTTGCCTGAGTTATTCAGCCAGAACGTTTTCACCGCTTTACTCAATTAAGGTAATAATTCGTTTGCGGCAGACATTTCTGACGTTCCTTCCCGGTCTACGAACACGATTTCGACGTGTGCCCACCTGCATAAACGTTCATCCAAAATCCGAATCCGCGTGAGAGGCTATTCCCGAGAAAGGTGTGGGCCGAATGCCTGTAACTCTGTAGGGGAATGTCCTATAGACCGAGCGGAAATGGCCTGAGTGGGCAATGACTTGAACCAAAAAGTGGGTTTTTGAGCTCTGTTACGGGGTTGTCGCCTGAGGGGCGCCTTTCGTCATAGACGCGACCATGCATCGGGTATTTTGCTTACCCCTGTGAGATTTTACCCTGCACAAACCTCAGAATAAACCCTACATGAAGTTAACGAGAAACCCTGACTAACTGGTAGTCTTCTCTTACGGACCGTAGGGGTACGCGCATTCGCCAAAAACCCTCGTCCAGGGTCCGAAAGCGCTTGCGGATCAGGTTGGCATGCAGATCACTGCGGTGTGGTCGACCCGACGTTGGCATACGAAAGCGATCGGTTCTTCTTAATACCGGAGGTCACATGGAAGCAACCGCCACGGGCACCAGGGCGCCTACGTTTCTCGAGGAAGTCATGGCCGCCGCGCCCGGCCCTTATCCCCGCCTGGACGCCTGTGTTCAATGCGGCACGTGCAGCGGCTCGTGCCCGTCCAGCGCGGACATGGATTACACCCCCCGCGCGCTCTTCGCCATGATTGCGGCGGGGTTGAAGAAAGAGGTGCTCCAGAGCAATACGCCGTGGTATTGCGTTTCGTGTTACTACTGCCAGGTCCGTTGTCCTCAGGAGATCCGCATTCCGGAGTACATGTACGCCCTCAAGCGGATGAGCGTCCGTGAGGGGTACAACAAGAAGTCGAGGACGCCGGAGGCCGCCGACTTCTCCGAGACGTTCGTCGAGCTCGTCGAGAACTACGGCCGCAGCTTCGAGCTTGGCCTGGCGACGCTTTTCCACCTCCGTCACCATCCGCTCAACGCGGTCAAGCTCGCCTCTCTGGGCCTGACGATGCTCCGCAAGGGCCGAATGGACGTGATGCCCAACCGGATCAAAAATATCGATCAGCTCAGGGCCATTCTTGCCAGAGCCAAAGAAGTGGGAGGTGGTCAATGAAATACAGCTATTATCCCGGTTGTTCGCTGGAACGCAACGCGCGTGCCTACCACGAGTCGGTATCGGCGGTGGCGCCGCGTCTGGGCATCGAACTGGTGGAGGTTGACGACTGGAATTGCTGCGGGGCGACGGAATACTTCACCGTCGATCGCCTGGCGGCATACGCCCTCATCGCGCGTAACCTGGCGCTTGCCGAGTTGATGCCGGAGGGCAAGCAGCTCATCGCTCCGTGCAGCGCCTGTTATCTGAACCTGGCGAAGGCGGACCACCAGATGCAGGAGTCGCCGGAGCTTGCGGCCAAGGTCAACGAAGCCCTCGCCGCAGGCGGGCTCCAGTACAGGCCGGGGAGTGTGTGGTCGCGGCACCTGCTCGACGTGATCGTCAACGACGTGGGGTACGCCGCCGTCGCGAAACAGGTTACCCGCCCGCTCAACGGCCTGCGCGTGGCGCCGTATTACGGCTGCCTGATCGTCCGGCCCGGGTTCGACGGGCTCGCCGAGAACCCCGAGTACCCGACGGCACTCGACACCCTGCTCCAGTCCGTCGGTGCGGAGGTGGTCGACTTCCCTTGCAAGACGCACTGCTGCGGCGGCCACATGACGCAGATCGGTGAGGATACGGCCCTCGAGCTCATCCGACGCCTGCTGAAGAACGCCTCGGATTACCGCGCGGACGTGATCGCGACGCTGTGCCCGATGTGCCAGCTAAACCTCGACGCCTACCAGCAGGCGGTCAACCGCCACTTCGATACGGACTACAACATCCCGATCCTCTACTTCACACAGGTCATCGGGTTGGCGCTCGGACTCACGCCCGAAGAGGTTGGGATCGGCCGTGAGATCGTCGATGCGCGACCCGCCCTGGCCAAGATCGGCGTCGAGGTAACCAATGGAAGCCCTCCAGCCCCTGCCAAACAGGAAAAACTTGAGCTTCCGATGCCACCCACCCTCTGAAAAGGAGGTATACCGATGTTGCCGGACAGACATCCATTTGTCAACGGAACCCCGAAAATCGGGGTATACGTCTGCCATTGCGGGACGAATATATCGGACAAGGTAGACGTCGAGGAGGTTGCCCGGTGGGCCGCCGAGAAGTTGAGACACCGGGGCGTCATCGTGGCGCGGGACTACAAGTTCATGTGTTCGAGCCTCGGGCAAAACCTGATCGAGGACGACATACGGGAGTTCAAGCTGAACCGGGTGGTGGTAGCAGCGTGCTCGCCGCACCTGCACGAGCACACGTTCCGGACCGCCTGCGCCCGCGCCGGGCTCAACCCGTTCCTCTGTGAAATGGTGTCGATCCGCGAGCACGTCTCGTGGGTCCATACGGATCGGGCGGAGGCGACCGCCAAGGCGAAGGAGCTCATTTCGGGCGGCGTCGAGCGGGTGAGGCACCACGTGCCGCTCGATCCGCTGCACGTAGAAGTCAACCCGAACACCCTGGTGGTGGGCGGCGGCGTCGCCGGCATCCAGGCCGCCCTCGAGATCGCCGACAGCGGGCAGCACGTCTACCTCGTCGAGCGTGAGCCGTCGATCGGCGGCCACATGGCCCAGTTCGACAAGACCTTCCCGACCCTCGACTGCTCGGCGTGTATTCTGACACCGAAGATGGTGTCAGTGGGCGGCCATCCGAACATCACGCTGCTCTCCTACAGTGAGGTCGAGCACGTCGACGGGTACGTCGGCAACTTCACCGTGACGATTCGCAAAAAAGCCCGCCACGTCAAGGAGGACCTCTGCACCGGATGCGGCATTTGCGAGGAGAAGTGCCCGCGGAAGGTGATCGACACGGTTTTCGAAGCGGGGCTCGGCTACCGGAAGGCCATTTACACGCCGTTCCCGCAGGCCGTGCCGAAGTTCCCCGTCATCGACGTCGAGAACTGCACGTACTACGAACGCGGGAAGTGCAAGGCATGCCAGATCTTCTGCCCGACCGATGCGATCGACTTCGACCAGCAGGACGAGATGCTCCAGGTGCAGGTGGGCAACATCATCCTCGCGACGGGCTACGACCTGTTCGACGCACGGCGCATCCCCGAGTACGGCTACGGCCGGCTGGCGAACGTCTTCACGAGCCTGGAATTCGAGCGCATGTCCAATGCCGCCGGTCCAACGGGTGGCAAGATCGTCCTGCGCGACGGCGTCACGGTGCCGAAGTCGGTCGGGATCGTGCACTGTGTGGGCAGCCGCAACCACCGGTACAACCCGTACTGCTCGGTGATCTGCTGCATGTCGAGCCTGAAGTTCGCACACCTGGTGAAGGAGCGGACGGGGGCGGAGGTCTACAACTTCTACATCGACATGCGGACGGCCTTCAAAGACTACGACGAGTTTTACCAGCGGGTGCTGAACGAGGGCGTCCACTTCATTCGTGGCCGTGTGGCCGAGATCACCGACGCCGTCCGGATGCCGGGAGAGGAAGGGAAAGTGATCGTTCAGGTGGAGGACACGCTGATCGGCATCCAACGGCGTATCCCGCTGGACATGGTGATCCTGTCGGCGGGCCTCGAACCGCGCCACGACGCGAAGGAGGTTGCCAAGCGGTTCGGCATCTCGTGCAGCACCGACCGGTGGTTCACGGAGAAGCATCCGAAGCTCGATCCGGTGGCGACGATGACCGAAGGGGTCTTCATCGCCGGCGCCGCGCAGGGGCCGAAGGACATTCCGGCGAGCGTGGCGCAGGGAGCGGCTGCAGCGGCGCGCGTGCTCAGTAGGATCGGGCAGGGCGGGATCGACCTCGAGCCAATCCGGGCGGTTGTGGACGAAGCTCGCTGCTCCGGGTGCCGCATCTGCAACAGCCTCTGCCCGTACTCGGCGGTCACGTTCGATGTCGACGCCAACGTGACGAGGATCAACCCGGCCCTTTGCCAGGGGTGCGGCACGTGCGTGGCGGCGTGCCCGTCGGGCGCCATTTCGGGCAGCGGCTTCAGCGACGAGCAGATTCTTGCCCAGCTCGACGGCATCCTCATGTTGAACATCGAATCGGGCGACGGCGCCACCCGAATGCCCGAGCTCGTGGCAGAGCCTGCCTGAACCTAAAGAACGGGCCGCTCGCACGTAAACGAACGGCTCCGACGACCTGCAAATACTATGAGTGAGACGTTTGAGCCTTTAATCGTCGGCTTTACCTGTAACTGGTGCAGCTATCGTGCTGCCGATCTGGCGGGGATCTCACGAAAGAAATACGCGCCCAACGTCCGGCTGATCCGGTTGATGTGCTCCGGCAGGCTGGACCCGACCTTCGTCCTGAAGGCATTCGCCGGAGGGGCGGACGGGGTGCTCGTGAGCGGGTGCCATCCGGGAGAATGCCACTACCTCGAGCAGAACTACAAGATGCTGCGCCGCTACACGCTGCTCAAGCGCATGCTGGCGCAGATGGGGATCGAGCCGGAGCGGCTCCGACTGGTGTGGGCGAGTGCGGCGGAGGGGAACAAGTTTGCCGACGAGGTGACGGCCATGACCGAAGAGATTCGCGTGCTCGGGCCCCTGAACTGGAATGGCATCGATCATGCCCGGCAACGCAGCGAAAAGCTCCGCTCGGCGGAAAGGCCCCCATCGGCGCCTGAGAAGACCGAGAAAAAGGCGAAGCCGGCCGCCGTGGCGGCTCGCCCGGCGGGACCTCCTGCCGGAAAGAAACCTGCAACGCCTCCCGGAGGCCTGAAGCCACCGGGACCCGGCAAGCCGAAGCCGGCGCCGCCTCCCGGCGCTGCTGAAGTCAAATCCGTTCCAGCTCAGCCGGCCACGCCAGGGGAGGTGGAATCATGAGCAAACCCACGTTCGCGATGTACTGGGCGGCCTCCTGCGGGGGGTGTGAGATTTCGGTCCTCAACATCGGCGACCGCCTGCTCGCGGTCGACGAAGCCTTCGACGTCGTCTTCTGGCCGGTGGCGGCAGACTTCAAATACGACGACGTCAGGGGATACGCCGACGGCTACATCGACGTCTGTCTTTTCAACGGGAGCATCCGGAACTCGGAGAACGAAGAGATCGCCCACCTGCTCCGGAGGAAGTCGAAGGTGCTCGTGGCCTTCGGATCGTGCGCGATGGCGGGAGGAATCCCCGCACTGTCCAACCTGACGACCAACGAAGAGACGTTGCGTGCGGCGTACCTCGACAACGTCTCGACCTACAACCCCGATCGGGTCGTGCCGCAACCGAACACGACGGTCCCCGAAGGAGAGCTTCACATTCCGGTGCTTTACGAGACCGTCCGGTCGCTCGACCAGGTGGTCGACGTCGATTACTACATGCCCGGCTGTCCGCCCGAGCCGCATCAGATCTGGGCGGTGCTGGAGACGTTCATCCAGGGGAAGCCGCTGCCGAAGCGGGGATCGGTTATCGGGGCAGGGGAGGTGGCGGTTTGTCACGAGTGTCCGCTGCAAAAGGACGAAAAGACGATCGAACGGTTTTACCGGCCGTACGAGGTCACCCCGGAACCGGGACGCTGCCTGCTCGAGCAGGGGATCGTGTGCCTCGGGGCGGCCACGCGAAGCGGCTGCGGAGCGCTCTGTCCACAGGTAAACATGGGATGCAGGGGCTGCTACGGGCCCGTCGACGACATCGGGGACCAGGGGGCAAAGATCCTCGCGGCGATTGCCTCGGTGATGGACGGCGTCAAGCCGGGCAAAACGGACCACGAGATCGAACAGGACGTCGAGGCCGGCATCGAGACCATCGCCGACCCGGCGGGCACCTTCTACCGGTTTGGCCTGGCCCACTCGGTGCTCCGCCGCGCCAGAAAGAACGGACGGACCAACGGGACTGCCACACGTTTGGAGATCCACCATGAGGAAAATCAGTATTGATCCCATCACCCGGCTCGAAGGCCACGGGAAAATCGACATTTTCCTCGACGACGAGGGAGACGTTGCCAACGCCTACTTCATCGTGCCCGAGCTGCGGGGCTTCGAGCAGTTCTGCGTGGGCAGGCCCGCCGAAGAAATGCCGCGAATCACGACGCGGATCTGCGGGGTGTGCCCCGAAGCTCACCACATGGCAGCCGCCAAGGCCCTCGACGCCCTCTTCCACGTCGAGCCGACGCCCGTTGCACACAAGGTCCGCGAGCTGTTCTACATGGCCTTCTTCGTCACGGACCATACGACCCACTTCTACGCGCTCGGTGGCCCTGACTTCATCCTCGGACCGGACGCGCCCCCTGCCGAACGGAACATCCTCGGGGTCATCCACAAGGTCGGGCTCGACGTTGGGAAGCAGGTCATCGACACCCGGATGCGCAACCACCACGTTATCAGGAAGATGGGTGGGCGCGGCGTTCATCCGGTTGCGGCCATGCCCGGCGGGTGGAGCAAGCCGATCACCGAGGAGGATCGCGCCGAGTTTGAGGAAATCGCCCGGAAGAACGTCGATTTTGCCCTGTTCAGCCTCAAGGTCTTCAACGACGTTGTTTTGGGCAATCCGGCCTACCTCGAGATGGTCCTGTCGGATTCCTACACCGACCGGACGTACTCGATGGGGCTCGTCGACGAGAAGAACAGGGTGAACTTCTACGACGGGCAGGTGCGGGTGGTCGACCCCGACGGGGAGGAGTTCGTGAAGTACCATCCGGTCGAATACACGAGCCACATCGAGGAGCACGTCGAACCGTGGACGTATCTGAAGTTCCCCTATCTGAAGGCGGTCGGGTGGAAAGGATTTGTCGCTGGGAAGGATAGCGGGGTTTACATCGCAACGCCCCTATCGCGCCTGAACGTATCCGACGGTATGGCGACGCCGCTTGCGCAAGAGGCGTTCGAAAAGATGTACGATACGTTCGGGCAGGGGAAGACGCCGTCCGGGCGCAACCGGCCCGTTCACCATCGGCTGGCCACACACTGGGCGAGGCTCATCGAGCTGCTGTATGCGTCGGAGCGCATGCTTGAGCTCGCGACGGATCCCGAGATCACCGATCCAAACGTTCGTGCGCCGGTGACTGAGACGCCCGACGAGGGGGTCGGCTGCGTCGAGGCGCCTCGTGGGACGTTGACGCACCACTATTGGACCGATGAAAAGGGAATCCTCACGCGCGTCAACCTGATCGTCGGGACGACGAACAACTACGCCCCCATGGCCATGTCGGTGAAAAAAGCGGCTTCGAGCTTCATCAAAAAAGGAAACGTATCGAACGGCATCCTGAACCGGGTGGAGATGGCGTTCCGGTCGTACGACCCGTGTTTCGGCTGCGCGACGCACTCCCTGCCCGGGCAGATGCCGCTAGAAATTGTCATACGCAACCCGAAGGGCGAAGTGATCGAGCGGTTGAGTCAGAACGTCGCATGAGTACGCTAGTGCTGGGGCTCGGGAATGCCATCCTGAGCGACGACGGAGTGGGGATCCGGGTGGCGGAGGCTGTAAGGGCCCGGTTGCCGGAAGATGCGGGCGTGGAGGTACGCGAGGTCTGCATCGGCGGGCTTCGATTGATGGAAGAAATGATCGGGTACGACCACGTGATTCTCATCGATTCGTACCTGTCGCCCGGGGGGAAGCCGGGCGACTTCCGTCGGTTGACGCTGGATGACCTGCGTTCGGTTACGCCGACCGAGCACAGCTTTTCCCCACACGACGCGAGCCTGACCGTTGCGTACGACATGGGGCTCCGGATGGGCCTTCCGCTACCGGAAACTGTATCGATCTACGCGATCGAAGCAACGAACGTTACGGACTTTAGCGAGCAGCTGACGCCGGAAGTCGAGCAGGCGGTTGAGCGGGTAACGGAAGCCGTACTCGACGAGCTGGCGGAAACGGCGGCACGCGCGCCCAAACCTGGTATCAACGCACCCTGATCGGATAAGAATATGATCTCACCTGAAGTGCTTCGCCGGTATCCCTTTTTTGCCGGATTCGACAACGACCACATTGTGAAGCTCGCCGAGACCGCCAACGAACGAACGGTCGAGCCCGAGCACGTTTTCTTCGAAGACACCGGCAAGGTAGAGTCGTTCTACCTGCTCCTCGAAGGAGAGGTCGCCATTTACATGGACCTCCCGGATCGGGCGGCTTCGCAGAGCATCTACCAGCAGCTTACGAGAGACCTGCACACCACGCGCATCGTGACTGCGACGGTGACTGCCGGTGAGGTTTTCGGCTGGTCGTCGCTGGTGCCGCCGCACGATTCTACAGCCAGTGCAAAAGCCCTCTCGACCTGCCGCGTCGCCCAGTTCGACGCCAGCCGGATCCTGAACCTGATGGCACAGGACTGTCGGTTCGGTTTCCTCATGATGCAGCGAGTCGCCGCGCTGATACGGGACCGCCTCCGCGACAGCCGCCTCGAGACCCTCGTGTACTTTGCCACAGAGTGAGGCGCCAGACGTATGCATGAGCTGGGCGTAACGAAAACACTTCTCGAAACCGTTCTGCAGCACGCTGAGCGGGCAGGGGCTGCACGCGTGGACACGGTCAACCTGGTCATCGGCGACCTGTCGAGCTACGTCGACGAATCCGTCCAGTTCTATTGGGACCTGATCACCGTCGGTACGCCGGCAGAGGGGTCCCGGCTCGAGTTCGAACGCGTACCGGCCGAGTTTACCTGCCGGACGTGCGGCCACAAATTCGCGCCCGACGGCGTCTCGTTCCGATGCCCCCAATGCACGAGCAACGACGTAGCCGTAACCGGTGGGCAAGAGTTTTTAATCGATTCCATCACCGTCCTGGACCCGGAGGACCTGAAACCATGACACGAGCCGTTTCCATCGTCGAACCCATCCTGAATGCGAACGACCAGCTTGCCGAGATAAACCGCTCGTTCTTCGATCGTGCAGGCACGTTTGCCCTGAACGTCATGGCATCCCCCGGCGCAGGGAAGACGAGCCTGATCCTCGAAACGATCGAGGCGCTCAAGGACACGTATCGGATAGGGGTGGTCAACGGCGACGTCGCGCCGCTCGACGCCGAAAAAGTGGCGGCAAAGGACATTTTCGCGGCGAACATCAACACCGGCGGGTCGTGCCACCTCGACGCACGAATGGTCAACCGGGCACTTCCCGACATTCCACTCGACGAGATCGACCTGCTCATCATCGAAAACGTCGGCAACCTGATCTGCCCGGCCGGCTTTTCACTGGGAACGCACCGGAGCGTGCTCGTGGCCAGCATTCCCGAAGGGGACGACAAGCCGTACAAGTACCCGAAGATGTACCGCGGGGTCGACGTGCTGGTCGTCAACAAGATCGACTTGCTCCCCTACGTGCCCTTCGACCTCAAGTACTTCCAGGAAGGCGTACGCATCCTCAACCCTGATCTGAAAGCCTTCCGCGTGTCGTGCGTGACGCAGGAAGGGCTGGACGGGTGGTTCGAATGGCTGGAAAACGAGCTTGCCGCCCACCGGGCCGCGGCGTTGGAAGGCGTCGCGCCGTGATTATGCTCTTCGGGAAAAACAACCGTCTGCAGATGGGTCAGATGTGCGCGGATGGTTTTTTGTGTTGATGTGGACCGAAGGCGGGACGCTCAATGCTACTAAAGACCCAACCCAAAATGTCATCTCCGCGAAGGCGGAGATCCAGGAAAACGTACAGCGATCCTTCACCTTTCTGCCTTGAATAGCTCTTGAATGGATTTACTTCGTCAGTCGCGAAGCTCGTGTCGGCTCGGGGGCCGGAATGACGTTTTGTTAAGGTGTGTGGCAAAAGGAATAATCCAGCCATTGGATAGGTTTGCCACATTGTTTTCTCCTGGCGCCAATTCTGAAATCGCCGGGCTGTGCGTCGGGGATCCATCGCGCGTTTAGCGAACGGCGCTTGCGGTACGACCTGTCTACACTAGCACCAAGCAATCCGCGCCGTTCGGTACGGGCCGTGGGTATCTTGGGGAAGAGATGGATCCGTGCGTTTTCGATTTCAAAGGGGTTTTCTGCTTCTCTTTTGACCCGGCAAAAGAGAAGGAAATATCTACCCCTCAGTCGCTTCGCGACAGCTCCCCTGTCCAGGGGCATTTCTTTCTATCACCGCTAGAGGAAGCCAGATGGGCTGCACTTCGGGAAGAT
>CBINFS010000043.1:0-28819 GCA_966250015.1 uncultured bacterium
GGGAGCATTCGAAAAGGCGTGGTACGGACCTCCGAAGTATGGTGGGGGTCTGGTGATCGATCCAGAGGACATGACGCGCGCGTATTACTCGGGACAGGTGACGGGAACGATCGAGTTTGCCCTGAACTGGAGTACGGGCGAAAACAAGCCGAAGCGGATTCTCCTCAATCGGGAGCTGCGTGGATTCAGCTTACCGGTGACACGTAAGGGAACCGACTCCCCGATCCGGGTGCAGGTGGTGAACGGCCGTCGGTACCTCTTTACACCGGCATGGTCGCAAAGCCACGCTTCGATCTACAGCGACATCAGCATTTTCGTTGTGCGGGGAGACACGGCTGCCTGGGTGGCCCAGGTCGGGGCGACCGAAGAATGGGAAAAGGTCTTCAATAACCCGAAGGATTATCCGGAGATCTACAGTTACGTTCAGTCCAATTTCCCGAAGTCCAGTCCGGTATTTATCTGGAGTGACGTTGACGGCGACGGTGACGTGTCGCTCGACGAGATCGGGTTCCACGACATGCCCTCCAGCAAGAATGAGCGGTACTATCTGGATGCAAACCTGAACATTCACCTTTCTGGTGGCTCGTTTTTACCACTGGACCGGATCGACTCACGCGGCGTGCCGATCTATGACATGAACAAATTTCAGGAGAAGCACTACGTGAAGTCGGGAATCCTCGGGCAGATTGCGTTTGGAGCAGGCACGTTGATCACGACACACGGACCGATCGAGGGGTACGTAAATGGCAAGCGGCAGTGGTTGTACCATGCCCAGTGGCCTCGGCGGGCTCCCGGTTCACCGCTGAGTCGATTCGAAGGTGACCTGCTCGAAACCACGCGTATTCTGGGTGAACCCGTAAAGCCTGCGCGTGGGGAAAGCGGAGCCGTGTGGGCGCTAAACAGTGATCTTGGAGAGGTCTATCTGTTTACGGCGGATGGTCTGTACGTAGCGACGCTGTTTGCAGACGACCGCGTGGCTCCACGGTGGATGCACCCGCAGGGTGTGATTGGCAGAGGTGATCCAATAGGTAAGGTCAGTCCTTACGACGAGCACTTCTGGCCGTTTATGACGAGGGGCACCGACGGGGAAATCTACATTACGGCCGGCAAGAGCCACACATCGATCCTTCGTGTAGACGGCCTCCAGAACGTCAAGCGGCTTAACATCGGGACCATCACCCTGCCGGGAGGATTCAAACCGGCAACCGGCGAAACTGGAGGAGGAACCAGTGAGAAAAGCTCCGCCGTTGCGAAGGTGACGGCCAGCAGCCACGACGGGAACGTTCCCGCCAACACGCTGGATGGAGACCTTTCTACACGCTGGTCAGCAAGTGGCAAGGGCGAGTGGATTCAGTACGAGCTGAGCCAGCCTGTAACGCTTTCGAAGATCGGTATCGCATGGCACGACGGCAACAAACGATCCACATCGTTCGACTTGATGGTATCGAACGACGGCAGCTCGTGGACGAAGGTGCTATCGGGTAAAAGCAGCGGCAAGACTCTGGCGATTGAGACCTATTCGTTCACGAGTACGAGTGCGAAGTTCGTCAGAATCGTGGGATATGGGAATACGAAAAACCTCTGGAATAGTATCACGGAGGTCCAGCTGCCTACGGGAAGCGCGGCAGGAAAAGCTGCTCTGGCAGAGGGCGAGGAAGAGGTGATCCCTGAGACCTTTGCACTGGAGCAGAACTATCCCAATCCGTTCAACCCATCGACCAACATCGTTTATCACCTCCCCGAACGAGCCGAAGTTACGTTGCATATTTACAACGTGGCGGGACAGCTTGTTCGTACACTGGTCTCCGGTACGGAGCAGAGCGCCGGAATCTACCAGGTGACCTGGGATGGTCGGGATGCAGGGGGGCGGCCGGTCGCAAGCGGCCTGTACCTGTACCGGATTCAAGCCGGAGACTTCCAGGAAACCCGGCGCATGATGCTGGTTAAATAGCTCGACTTGACCGGTCTCTTGATGGAGCCATTTGATTGGCTCTAAAAAAAGAGGGCACAACCATCACAGGTTGTGCCCTCTCGGTTTAATCAGGTTTGGTTCTGCCGCTGGGCAATCAGCGGATGATGATCGAATCGACCCGCTGGAAAAGCTGGGTGCCGTCTTTTTTGCTCGTCGTGTCGGCTACCCGTCCCATTCCAATGATTTCAAAGCGATCCCGCGCGACTCCTTCACCTATGTAGAACTCCTCGACAGTGCGGGCGCGATCGGTCGAAAGATCCTGCGGATTCCGTTCTTCTGGAGCAGCCCAGCCTTCGAGTCTGACGTTCAGCTCGGGACACTCAACGAGGACCTGGGCATTTTCACCAAGGGTACGTCGTGCCTCCTGCGTGAGGACGCTTGAATTGCGACCGAAGTAGACCGGGCTCAAATCGGCAATTCTGCCGCAAAGAGCGGATTCCGCAGCTTCTACGTTAACGTTCAACGAACGGCTGTCCGTGCCGGCTTCATTTGAAACCGTGAGCGTGACCACGTACGATCCGGCCGATTCGTACCGGTGTGACGCCGAGGCGCCGGAGGCCGTCGATCCATCTCCAAAGTCCCAGGAGTAGATGAAAGGCCCGTCTCCGCCCACAACGGCGTTAAAGTAAACCGTATCGTCCGTGTCTGGATCGGTAGGAGACGCCGTCAATGACGTAATCTGAGGAGCCTGTTTTGGCTGGACGACGGTTACGAAGAGTGGCTCGAAGACAGTGCCCTGACGATTAGTTGCCACGAATCGTATCGTATAAGCGCCAGGCGTGGTGTAACTGTGCGATGCGGTCAAGCCGGTTGAAACCGTACCGTCCCCCCATTCCCAGCGGTATTCGACCGGCGCACTACCAGCCCGGAGCATGTAGGCGCGGTAAGCACCGGTTTCTCCAACGTTCAGCTGTGTCGGGCCTTCAACGGTCTGGATCTCCGGGGCCTCTCCGGGACCCTTGAAATTGATCTTTAAGCCAAGGCCGATCGAACTCAACAGATCGAAGGATCCTGACCGATCACCTTCACGCCCATCGGCCGCTTCATCTGGAAAAGCCAGTCTCGATTTGCCTTCGAGAAAAAACGAAACGCGTTCATCCACGGGGACGTCAAGACCAACTCCAAGCACAGGCCCTAAAGCTGCTTTCTGCTTTGACTCACCAGTCTCAAAAATCGTAGCGCTCCCAAAGGTCGCGTGTCCTCCGGCCAGAATGTAGGGGGCTACACGGGTTGGCGAGCCTGGGCGGATACGCAGGAGGAAGTCTGTGGAATGTCGGATACCCGCATCGTCAGATCCATTGATCGCAGGGAAGTTATTGATTTCGTATCCAAACCCGATGCTGAGTGGCGACCCAAACTGATACCCAAGCTCGACGCCGGCGCTGTACGGAAAGGATTCGTCAAACGAAAAAAACGCCTTGCTGTGGTCTCCAACGTAACTTGCGATGCCAACTTGCGCACGAAGGTAAAACGTTTCTGTAGGGCGGTTGGTTTGAGCTGCAACGCGGGTTACGTCGAGCAGCGAAATGATCAAAAGGGAGACTGATGTGAATAGAGTCTTTCGTAGCAGAGATAATAGGTGTCTCATGGTGATATCCGAATGATTGGGCCACAGTGCCTCGACTTTATTCTTATTTGTCAGTTTTAACGATGCGACACTTGACTACGCCTTTCAGCCAGATGTTTCACCTGGGGCTTACCGAAGCATGATTAATTGATTTTCGGTCTACAGATACCGATTTTCAATCGATCAACGTACCGGAATATAAAATGAAAGGAATCATACTTGCCGGTGGATCAGGAACGCGCCTGTATCCGGTGACTCGGGTCGTAAGCAAACAGTTGTTGCCGGTTTATGATAAGCCTATGATCTATTACCCGCTTTCGGTCTTGATGCTGGCCGGAATCCGGGAGGTCCTTGTTATTTCGACGCCGCAGGATTTGCCTCTTTTCAAAGCATTACTCGGGAGCGGATCGCAATGGGGGCTTTCCTTCGACTATGCAGAGCAGCCTCGTCCCGAGGGACTCGCACAGGCGTTCATCATCGGGCGTGATTTCGTAGGTGATGGAAATGTAGCCCTCATTCTGGGCGACAACATTTTCTACGGCCACGGTCTACCGCAGCTATTGAATCGTGCAACTGAAAGGGCGGAGGGAGCAACGGTTTTTGGTTACTACGTTAGAGATCCCGAACGGTACGGAGTGGTTGAATTCGATCGTGACGGCCGGGCGATCAGCATAGAGGAGAAACCTGAAAAGCCAAGGTCCAACTTTGCCGTGACGGGACTCTATTTTTATGACAATGACGTACTCGACATCGCTGCATCACTCAAGCCTTCGGCGAGGGGTGAGCTGGAGATTACGGACGTGAATCGGACTTACCTCGAAAGAGGGGCGCTACACGTTGAGATCATGGGCAGGGGGCTCGCCTGGCTCGATACGGGCACCCACGAGTCGCTTCTTCAGGCTTCCAATTTTATTGAAACCATCGAGCATCGGCAGGGCCTGAAGGTATGTTGTCCGGAAGAGATCGCGTACCGTCAGGGATGGATCGGAGAGGAGGAGGTTTTACAGATTGCACGTAGTTACCGTCAAAACGCATACGGAGCTTATCTGATCGATATGCTTGAGTCCGATCGTCGTGTATGAAAGTCCAACAAACAAAACTTCCGGGTGTGCTTATCCTCGAGCCGCGGCGATACGAAGATTCCCGCGGCTACTTTTTCGAACTTTGTAACGAGCGAAGATTGGCGGAGACCGGTCTTCCGGTTGGTTTCGTACAGGACAACGTCTCGCGTTCAGTAAGAGGGGTCCTGCGCGGCCTTCATTACCAACACCCATCTGGTCAGGGAAAGCTTGTAACGGTGCTCTCCGGGGTGGTGTACGACGTGGCGGTTGACGTCCGGAGAGGCTCACCGACGTTTGGTCAGTGGGTGGGTGAATATCTTTCAGAAGAGAACGGCCGGCAATTGTACATCCCGGAAGGCTTTGCGCACGGATTCGTCGTCTTAAGCGATTTTGCCCTGTTCCACTACAAATGCACCGAGTATTACGACCCGAAGGCTGAGCACACGATTTTGTGGAACGATCCGGACCTCGGGATCGAATGGCCGGTGGTGGATCCCGTGCTATCGGAAAAGGATAGGAGAGGGGTTCGGCTCCGTGACCTCCAAACGGCGGATCTGCCGGTCTTTCAGGTTTAGCTTCGGTTTCGACATATGACTGACACTATCCTGGTTACGGGAGGCGCAGGTTTTATTGGTTCTGCCTTCGTACGCCATCTGATCAATTCGTCTCGCTTTAGCGTCCTGAACGTGGACAAGCTCACCTACGCGGGGCATTTGAGCACACTCGAAGCGGTGTCCGAGAATCCTCGCTACCAGTTTGAGCAAGTCGACATTGTGGATGAGCGGGAGGTGATGCGGCTTTTCCAGACGTACAAGCCGCGTGCGGTCGTGCACCTGGCTGCGGAATCACACGTCGACCGGTCCATCGAAGGTCCGGCCGCCTTCATTCAGACCAACATCATCGGGACGTATACCCTTTTAGAGGCAGCCCGAGAGTACTGGCAAAACCTCCCGACAACCGACCGCGAGCGGTTCCGCTTCCTGCACATCTCGACAGATGAGGTGTTCGGTTCACTCGGAGAGACCGGATTGTTTTCGGAAGAAACGCCCTACCGTCCCAACTCTCCGTACTCAGCCAGTAAAGCCTCCTCTGACCACCTGGTTCGGGCCTGGTATCATACCTACGGCTTGCCTACGATCATCACGAACTGCTCAAACAACTACGGCCCCTATCAGTATCCGGAAAAGCTCATTCCGCTGATGATTCTCAATGCTCTGGAGCGAAAAAAACTCCCCGTTTATGGCAGCGGAGAAAACGTTCGTGACTGGCTGTACGTGGATGATCACGTGCGGGCGTTGCACATGGTGATGGAGCGGGGGCGAATAGGAGAGACCTATAACATCGGCGGCCACAACGAAAAGAAAAACATCGAGGTCGTCAGGGCTATCTGCAAACTCGTCGACGAGCTTGCTCCCGATCCCTCTATGCCACGTCACGAGGAACTGATCACCTTCGTAACGGACCGGCCTGGACACGATTTGCGGTATGCGATCGATGCGAGCAAAATCAACCGTGAACTCGGATGGACGCCGACGGAAACGTTCGAGACTGGCCTTCGGAAAACGGTGGAGTGGTACATTTCAAATAGACACTGGTGCGAGCGTGTAACTCGGGACCGGTATCAGCGTGAGCGACTTGGCCTTCTCTCTGAAGGCTAAAAAAGAACGCGACGTGTTACCTATTTGCGCCCCGTATTACTTTTTTTCGATTTCCACCCGTTGTTTACCCAAGTCTCGAAAAATCGATGCGTGGGCTCGCTTTCATTAGCATTTTTCGTGCGACAGTTCTCCAGCCGGAATCAAACCGGCCTAAATGAGCCGAAAACGGCGAATTTCTCGTTTTTATCCTTTCAAAAGTGATAAAAATATCCGCAAATCCGATTGAACTTTCTTCATAAGAGGGGATTTGTCGAGGGCAAAAGTTGCCGGAATCAAATCTGGTATGACGCTTGACGTGCTGCTACCTGGTCAACGGATAATCGCATCTAACGATCAGGATAGAATAGATGGCAAGGAGATACGGACTACGTTTTTCGGGGTTGATACGGCGTGTGGCGCAAGCACTCGTGGTAATGAGTTTGCTTATCGCACCGGATGTCTTTGCGCAGGCTCGTCATTTCACTTCCTGCGTCATGAATACCGGCAACAACGCTACGGTACTTCTGGCGCTGGAAGACCTGCCCATGATTGGAGGTGAGTTCCTTTCCCAGGGGGACGAGATCGCGGTATTCACGCAGGATGGCATCTGTGTGGGTTCGGGAGTCTGGGAAGGTGAAGTGATGGCCTTCGCAATCTGGGGCGATGACGAGATGACGCCGGACAAACAAGAAGGATTGAGGGCTGATGACGTTCTTACCTTCAAAATCTGGGACGCGTCTACCGGGATTGAGTATACCAACGTCGAGCTGGAATTCGACGCGGAGGGCACCTTGCTCCGTTCGGACGGCCGCTACGCTCCTGACCATGTGTACAAGGTCACTGGAATGAGGGTAGTCGGAACAGAGGATACCAGCGCAAACGGGCTCCCTACGAGCTTTTCACTGGATCAAAACTACCCGAATCCATTCAACCCGCAAACGACCATTCGGTACGGCCTTCCGGTTGCGACCAAGGTGACACTTGAAGTGTACGATCTCATCGGCCGCCGGGTAAGCGTGCTCTATTCGGGCATGCAGGAGGCTGGTTACCACGAGGTGAGCTTTCGCGGTGACGCATTACCCAGCGGCACCTATTTTTATCGCCTGGTCGCCGGGGGTAAAAAGGAAAGCCGGATGATGCAGCTGGCAAAATAAGCCGGATCCTTCATCCTTCGGGCCGCCTACGCCACACCGGCTTGTCCATCGGACAAGCCTTTTCAATTCCCGTTGGTAGTGTAAATCTGGGTCAGCTAACCGAATCGGAACGGTCAACCGTCGAGCGTTCGTCGGCGAGGACGTCTGAAGTCTCGGACTCGTAGTGCGGCCTACCGATGCTGTGATAGTCGAAGCCGAGCGACGCCATTCGCTTAGGATCGTACAGGTTGCGCCCGTCGAAGATCAGCGGCGCCTTCATCAAGCGCTTCATCCGACCAAAGTCCGGCCTTCGGAACTCGTTCCACTCGGTGCAGATCACCAACACGTCCGCCCCTTCGAGCGCCCCGTACTCCGACTCCGCGTACGCGATCCGGTCGCCCAACACCTGGCGCGTCGTCTCACGCGCCTCCGGATCGTAGGCCACCACGTCCGCACCAGCGGCTAACAGCACCTCGATGACGTAGTGCGACGGCGCCTCCCGCACGTCGTCCGTGTTCGGCTTGAAGGCCAGCCCCCATACTGCTACTCGACGGCCCTTGAGCGTCCCTCCAAAGTGAGAAACCACCTCCTCGGCCAGCCGTCGTCTTTGACGCTCGTTGACTCGGAGCGTTGCCTCCAATATCTCGAATTGGTAGCCCGCTTCATTGGATGTGTGCACGAGCGCCTTGACGTCCTTCGGGAAGCAGCTCCCCCCGAAGCCGATCCCCGGGTAAAGGAACTGCTTGCCGATGCGGCTGTCGGTGCCGATGCCGATCCGTACCTGGTCGACGTTCGCCCCAAGGCGCTCGCAGACGTTGGCCACCTCGTTCATGAAGGTGATCTTGGCCGCCAGGAACGCGTTCGCGGCGTACTTGGTCATCTCCGCCGAGCGCTCGTCCATGACCAGGATCGGGTTGCCCTGACGGACGAATGGCTCGTAGAGGCCGGTCATCAGCCGCGCCGCGTGCTCGCTCGAGGTGCCGATGACGACGCGCTCGGGCTTCATGAAGTCGTCGACGGCCACCCCCTCGCGTAAAAACTCGGGGTTCGAGACGACGTCGAACGCCACCGCGCCCGCCTCCTCGAGCACGCGCCGCACGCGTGCGGCGGTGCCGACCGGGACGGTGCTTTTGTTGACGATGACGCGGTAGCGCGGCTCGGGCTCAGCGGCGAGCAGGCTCCCGATCTGCGCGGCGACCTGGAGCACGGCCGAGAGGTCGGCTGAGCCGTCGCCGCGGGGCGGGGTCGGCAGGGCGAGGAAGACAACTTCGGCGGGTAGAACGGCCTCCTCGAGCACGGTGGTGAAGCGCAGGCGGCCTTCGCGGAGGTTGCGTTCGAAGAAGACTTCGAGGCCGGGTTCGTAGATGGGGAGCTGCCCCTGGCGGAGGCGGTCAACCTTGTGGTCGTCGATGTCGACGCAACAGACGTCGTTGCCCATCTCGGCGAAGCACGTGCCGGTGACCAGCCCCACGTAGCCCGTTCCTACGATTGCGATTTTCATGTCTATATTAGCGTATACTGTCGAAAAGGTGGCCAAAAAAATCAGCACCTAAGATAGGGCGCACTCAAGTCTACTCAAGGGGTAGAAAAGGAGCAATCACCAGCCGCGAAATAGCTTGGACGCCTCCGTAAGCCAGAACCTACCGACAGTCAGGACTGGATCAGATTCAATAGGGATATGAGCTTCGTTCGAAGCGTTCGACGATCGACGATGAAATCAACGAAGCCGTGCTCCTGAACGAACTCGGCGCGTTGAAAGTCGGAGGGAAGATCCTGGCCAATCGTTTCTCTGATCACGCGAGGGCCGGCAAATCCAATCAGCGCACCCGGTTCAGCGAGGTTGAAGTCTCCGAGCATGGCAAAGGAAGCCGTGACGCCACCCGTTGTCGGATTCGTCAAGAGGGAAATGTAGGGCAATCCTAAATCGTTAAGACGAGTCAGGAGAGCACTGGTTTTGGCCATCTGCATGAGGCTGAGCGCACCCTCCATCATGCGAGCACCGCCACTTTGTGAGATGATGAGAAGCGGGATGCGTTCTTCACATGCTTGACGAATTGCCCGGCTTACCACTTCTCCAACCACCGAGCCCATGGAGCCGCCGATAAAGGCAAAGTCAAGGGAGGCGGCGCTGATCCGGTGCTTGCCAACCATTCCGGCAGCGCGGAGCACGGCATCGTTTAGCCCGGTCTTGCGTCTTGCTTCATCCAGCCTGCTCGTGTAAGGCATTCGGTCCGTGAAGCCCAGAGAGTCGACCGCAAACAGCTCTTTGTCGTATACCTCGTACTCACCACTGTTAAAAATGATACGGAAGAAGCCCTGGCTCGACATGCGGAAATGATACCCACATTTCGGACAGACGAGCTGGTGTTCTTCGAGCTCTCGTTTATTGAATATTTCGGAACACGCCGGACACTTCTCCCACTGACCGGCTGGAACGTCGTTCTGCTCTGCGGGAGTGGTCAAGATTCCTTTAGTTTTACGTTGAAACCAGGCCATACTCTATACAAAGAGGCCTTTACAGGCCGGAAATTAGTAAGGAAAACTGAAATATACGCCTTAAGCTTTTTAGGTACATTCGTCCACTAAAACGGAAGGCGGTCGAAAACCGATTTCTTCTGCTTCCGAGCGATATACTCCTTGAGGTAAAAAGGTTCAAAGGTAGCAATATTTTCAACCATTCCTCGTTCCATTCTTACCATACCCAGGCGTCCAACCGATACGGCCGAGGGCTTGATCAACGTAGAGTCGAGAACGCGGAATGAGTTTGTACCCGTGGCTTCAAGGGCCTTTGCGAGCTTGCCTGCACCCTCACCGACGAAGATGGGCGACTCGATGGTAGACAGCTCGCGCACGGAAGAGGGGTCGCCGAGGTCAATGGGGCGGGCAGCCTCGACTGTCTCCGGCAACCCATCCTGCCCGATTTGGAAAACCGCCGCATACACTTCGTGCCGCCGGGAATTAAATGCCGCTACGATCGTACTGCCCGTCGGAGCGGCCGGAACGGCCGCTGCAGCGAGCGCCTCGAGCGACGGTACGCCAACCACTTGCAGATTATTTGAGTAGGCCAGCCCTTTGGCTGTGCTGACACCTATTCGAAGACCCGTGTACGAACCGGGACCAATCGAGACGGCAACACCGGTCAGCTCACTTGCCGACAATTCACCGTAACGCAGCGCGTCTCGGATCATGGGGACGAGGTTTTCTGCATGGGAGCGGGAGCGGTCGAGCGAGAGCTCGGCCACGGGTATTCCATCCTTCAAAAGGGCAACCGCGCAAACGTCGGTCGCAGTTTCAATGGCGAGGAGGTTCATAAATTGAACTTTTGATCGGGTAGCTTGGGCAATCTCCGTTGATTTGCTACGAATTGCGATACATAAGCGTACCCGGAATCACATGAAAAGGTACCACTTCTTGATTATTTCTCGTCCGGGTGTTTCTTTTCTTGTCTTCGACTGTTGGGGCGCCCGTTCCGATGTAAACGGGCTTTTCTGTTGTCTCCGCTTTGGGGGCCTTTCCCAGCGTGCCCAGAAGGGCTTCCACTTCATCCGTGAAGTAGTAACCAGGAAAATATCCAAAATATCTCCGCTGCGCGCGGTTAAAAGAGGAGAAGTTCTATGAACGTATTTGACGCCGGCCACGTTCGCAATGTGGCCCTGGTCGGACATCAGGGCAGCGGTAAGACAATGCTGACCGAAGCAATGCTCTTTGAAGGTGGTGCCCTGAACCGCATGGGTAGCATTGAGGAAGGAAACACAGTCAGTGATTATCACCCGAGTGAAGTGGAGCGGAAGATGTCCGTTTTCACGTCGCTGACGCACGTCGTTTGGAACGATCACAAGATCAATATTCTCGATACACCGGGTTATCCGGATTTTATTGGTGAAGTCATCGCTTCGCTTAAGGTCACTGACACGGCGCTTTTTGTGGTCAACGCTGCGGAAGGTGTTCAGGTAGGGACCGAGCTGGCTTGGAATTACGCCAGCCAGATGAACAAGCCGTCGATGTTTGTGGTGAACCACATCGACAAAGCAGACCTTGACCTCGCCTCCGCGATTAACCAGTTGAAGGAACGCTTCGGCCGCGGGGTTACCCTGGTTCAATTCCCGGTTGGGAAGGACATGCGAACCATCATCGACGTCCTTCTCATGAAGCAGCTCACCTTCCCTGCCGGAAAGCGTGAGCCGGTGATCAGTGACATCGATTCGGAGCATCTGGGCGAAGCGGAACGCCTGCACAACGAGCTGATCGAGAGCATCGCAGAGAACGACGAGAGCCTGATGGAGCTCTACTTCGAGAAGGGCAGTCTCACCGAAGAGGAGATGCGGAAAGGTCTGCACATTGCGATGCTTAGCCGGCAGCTCTTCCCGGTGTTCTTTACGTGTGCGACGCAGAATGTCGGCATCGCCCGCCTGATGACGTTCATCAATAACGTGTGTCCCGCTCCTACGGAAATGCCGGAGGTTGAGACGACCTCTGGAAACGCCGTCAAGGCCGACCCAAATGCAAGCCCCGTCGTCTACATATACCGCACGATGGCCGAGCAGCACGTCGGCGACTACTCCTTTTTCCGGGTTTGTGCCGGGACGATCGAAGCGGGACTCGACCTCGAGAATGCCCAGATGGGCGTAGTAGAACGTCTCGGTCAGATTTTTGCCATCAATGGCCGTGATCGTGTGCAGGTCCAGAAGATGCACGCTGGTGACCTGGGTGCGCTTGTGAAGCTCAAAAACACGCACACCGGCAACACACTTCGTCAAAAGGGAAGTAACGTCGTCATCAAGCCTGTCGAATTTCCGGAGCCTCGCTACACAGTGGCCATCCGTCCCACGAAGGAAGGTGAGGAAGACCGGCTTGCTCAGGGTTTGCACCAGCTCAGCGAAGAGGATCCGTCGCTTCGCCTCATCCACGACCAGCTTCTCCGACAAATGGTGCTCGGAGGACAGGGCGAGCTGCACCTCGAAATCGCACGATTCCGCCTGAAGAATCGATTTGGTGTGGAGGTGGAATACGACAAGCCCCGTGTGGCTTACCGGGAGACGATTCAGACGCAGGCTCGTGCTTCCTACCGGCACAAAAAGCAGACAGGCGGCGCAGGCCAGTTTGCCGACATTTCCATGCTCGTCGAACCCTATGACGGTCCATTTGCGCCTCCCGCAGACATAACGGTGCGGAACGAGGTGGAAATCGAAACGGCATGGGGCTCAAAGGTCCAGTTCATCGACGCCATCGTCGGCGGCGTTATCGACATGCGGCGCTTCTTTGGCGCCATTCAGAAAGGCGTCATGGATGCCCTGCAAGACGGACCGATTGCCGGCTACCCGGTGGGGAACGTTCGCGTCGTCATTTACGACGGTGGCATGCACCCGGTCGACTCGAACGAGAACGCCTTCAAGACAGCCGCTCGCATGTGCTTCCGCGAAGCCTTCAGGCAGGCTCAGCCGGTGCTGCTCGAACCCGTATTCGACCTGGAGGTGATCTCTCCAGAACAGTATACCGGCGACGTGATGGGCGACCTGAATACTCGGCGGGCTCGGATCCAGGGTATCGAAGCCGAAGGCCCGTTCCAGAAGATCATCGCGCAGATACCCGAAGCCGAACTGTTCCGGTATTCGACAGCGCTTCGGTCAATGACCCAGGGTCGTGGCATTCATTCCGCGAAGTTCCATCACTACGAGATGATGCCGCGGCACGTGCAGGATAAAGTGGTCGCCGAAGCAGCCACTGAGGCAGAGGCCTGAGCTAACGTGAAAGCAACGTTGTCGTGATTCGCACTGGTTTTAAAAGAGGGCGGTTTCCTTTGGAGCCGCCCTCTTTTGTACTTACGGATGAGACCATCAAATATTTCTGCTTTTATCACCTCTTATAGATCACTATCTTTCGCGGAATCAAACACGTTGATCTATGAACCGGCCGGAAAGCAGAAGTGAAGAACGTGCGGAGGCGACGTGGCGGCTTGCGACCTGATGCGGCGTGTACGTTATTGCGTCTCGGCACGAAGTGCCGGTTGAACTGACCTGGATCGGGAGACTCGTCTCGATGTTTGGATCAAACACGGATGACAGACCACGTAGCCATGGCATGCGAGTGGCGCCATTCGACACGTGACGCTGCGCTGGACCTTTGTCTTTCCTCACCATCCATTTGCCTCTAAATGAAGGATAGCTTATGGAATTCACAACATTCGACTACATCGTTTTTAGCGTCTACTGCTTAGTCATCATTGGAGTTGGCTTGTGGGTGTCGAGAGAGAAAGCAGGGCATAAGAAGGACTCTTCAGACTATTTTCTTGCGGGCAAAGCGCTTCCGTGGTGGGCAATCGGTGCATCACTCGTGGCCGCCAACATCTCTGCCGAGCAGTTCATCGGCATGTCCGGATCCGGTTTTCGCGTCGGCCTCGCCATTGCGACGTATGAATGGATGGCAGCCGTCACGCTCATCGTCGTTGCGTGGTTCTTCCTGCCGATCTACCTGAGAAAGGGCATTTTTACGATGCCGCAATTCCTCGAGCAGCGGTATGACGGTCGCGTTCGGACGCTGCTCGCTGTATTCTGGCTCCTCGTCTACGTCTTCGTGAACCTCACGTCGGTGCTTTATCTCGGATCGCTGGCGATCAACGGGATCATGGGCTTCCCCATCTGGTGGGGGATCATCGGACTGGCGCTCTTCGCCACGATATACAGCCTGTATGGAGGACTCGAGGCGGTTGCGTGGACCGACGTCGTGCAAGTCATAGTCCTTGTGGGTGGCGGTTTGCTTACCACGTTCACTGCTCTATACGCGTTCAGTGACGGCGCCGGCATCCTGGCCGGGTTTGCCAAGCTGCTCGAAGAAGTGCCGGAGCGATTCAACATGATTCTGTATCCGGGTGAGCTGATGTACACAGATGACACAGGCGCCACACAGGATGCGTACGATTTGCTCCCCGGCCTGAGCGTCCTCCTTGGGGGTATGTGGATCGCCAACCTGTTCTACTGGGGGGCGAACCAGTACATCATCCAGCGTGCGCTGGCTGCGAAGAGCATTCAGGAGGCGCAGCGCGGTCTGGCATTTGCCGGTTATCTGAAGCTCCTTCTGCCGCTCATCGTCGTAATCCCGGGCATCGTCGCTTTCGCACTCGACGCTCCGATTCGGCGTGGCGATGAGGCTTACCCGTGGCTGCTGGCCCAATATGTAGGCCCCGGTTTGAAAGGTCTTGCTTTCGCCGCCCTGGTGGCAGCTATCGTGTCGTCGCTTGCCTCCATGATGAACAGCACCGCCACGATCTTTACGATGGACATTTACCGGAACGTCCAGAAGACGGCTCCCTCCGAGCAACGGCTCGTTAAGGTAGGGCGTATAACTGGACTCATCAGTATCATCGTGGCTGCCATCCTTGCGCCGCAGCTTTCCCGGCTCGATCAGGCATTCCAGTACATTCAGGAGTACACGGGTTTCATCAGCCCCGGTGTTCTGGCGATCTTCATTATGGGGTTGTTCTGGCGGAAGTCTACTGCCAATGCGGCACTCATTTCGGCGCTGCTTAGCATCCCGCTGTCGACCGCATTTAAGGTCTGGGCGCCCGGCATTCCGTTCCTGGACCGCATGGGGCTCGTCTTCCTGATCTCGGTCGCCTTGATCATCGTGATCTCGTTGCTGGAGGGCAAAGGAAAAGACGATCCTAAAGGCATCGACCATAGCGAAGCCAAAAAGGTGTACGATCCCGTATTCATAGCGGCAGCGTTTGGTATCCTCGGTATCACCGCCGCCCTGTACGCGATCTTCTGGTAAGCCGCTGGCCGTCGTTTGACGGTAAGAACGCATGGACTGGTCATCAAACTTCCGAAGAGGAAGGGACCGGTCCATGCGTTTTTGTTTTGGTACCCGGGACTGTTCCGCTGATATCGAAAGGGGATACATGGAAGCGCTTGCCCTGCCTTTTCGAAAACCCTATACTGGTAGCACTGAAGGTTCTGATCCGATTGAGACCAGACGTCCGGCCACTTTTCTGATATGGAGGACTCATCATGCCCGAACCGACTGTCTACCGATTTTCGTTTGGTCCCTGGAACATCAGTGAAGGCGCCGATCCGTTCGGGCCGGAAGTCAGGAAACCGATGTCTCTCGTCGACAAGCTGGACCTGTACCGTCCGTTGGGTTTTGAAGGGGTGCAGTTTCACGACGACGACGTAGTGCCCGATCTCGACGACCTCAACGCCGCCGAAATCATGAGTCGGGCGCGTGAAGTCAGGCAAATGCTCGAAGATCGACAGCTCGTGCCCGAGTTCGTTGCGCCAAGGCTCTGGTTTTCGCCGAAAACGATCGACGGCGGTTATACGTCGAATAACGAACAGCACCGCCAATACGCGATCGATCGAAGCTTGCAGGCGGTGGACATCGGGCGTGAAATCGGCACGCACAACATCGTGCTGTGGCTGGCGCGTGAGGGTACGTACATCCGCGAGGCAAAAGACGCCGGGCGTGCAGTGGACCTTATTCTGGACGCCGTAAACCGGCTCCTTGCTCACGATCCTGAGGTTAACGTATGGATCGAGCCCAAACCAAATGAGCCCATGGATCACGCCTACATCCCAACGATCGGGCATGCTTTGGCCTTGGCGTATCGTTCGGACGATCCGGATCGCGTTAAGGGGCTCGTTGAGACGGCCCACGCGGTTCTCGCCGGTCTAGACCCATCGGATGAAATGGCATTTGCACTCTCGGCAGGCAAGCTCGCGAGTGTGCATCTGAACGATCAGAATGGCCTTAAGTTTGACCAGGATAAATCGTTTGGGTCGGCAAATCTTCGCTCCGCGTTCAATCAGGTCCGTGTGCTCGAAGAATACGGTTACGGTCGGAATGGGGAGTTTGTAGGCCTCGACGTCAAAGCCATGCGGACGCAGCCACAGGAGATCGCCACACGTCACCTGGCCAATAGCCGCGAGATCTTCCTCCACCTGGTCGATAGGGTCAGGAGCCTCGATCGAGAAGAGGAACGCAGCTACATAGACGCACGAGATTACGAAGGCCTGGACGCCTTCATTCTACGGCACCTGATGGGGGTATAGTACGAACTCCAGACCCGTCCCGGTACGGTAGAATCAAGCATTGTTCCCCGCTCCCGATACGGTACGCTTTGAGGTTGGGGGCGCTGTTTCACCTTATATCAAGAGAAAACATGAGCGGAATGAAAAGCGGGATAAAGTCACGTCGCGAGTTTTTGAAGGACACCGGACGGTTGGCGGCAGCGTCGACACTCGTCACCACGATGCCGGGTTTCTACGTAGGTGAGGACAACACGATTCGGGTAGCCCTGGTCGGGTGTGGGGGCCGCGGCGCCGGCGCCGCCGTGGATGCCATATCCGTAAAAAACGGTCCCGTTAAGCTACATGCCATGGCCGACGTATTCGAGCACCGGCTAACGAACGCGTACAAAGCGTTGAGCGAGGGGTATGCGGAACACGTGGACGTACCCAAGGACCGTCAGTTTGTTGGTTTTGATGCCTATAAACATGCCATGGATACCCTGAGGCCGGGGGACGTGGTCATACTCGCTACACCGCCGGCATTCAGATGGGTGCATTTTACGTACGCGATCGAAAAAGGCCTGAACGTGTTCATGGAGAAGCCGGTCACGGTAGACGGCCCAACTTCGAGGCGAATGTTTGAGCTGGCTGACGCTGCAGACCGGAAAAATCTCAAGGTAGGTGTAGGCCTGATGGTGCGGCACTGCCGCGGACGGCTCGAACTGTTCGACCGGATACAGTCCGGCCAGATTGGCGACATCATCACCTTGCGCGCCTACCGGATGCACGAGCCGGTGGGATACGCCTTCTCGAAGCCAAAGCCGGCGGACGTGAGCGACCTGATGTACCAGGTCGAGCGGTTCCACAGCTTCATCTGGGCGAGCGGCGGTCTTTACAGCGACTTCTACATCCACCAGATCGACGAATCGTGCTGGATGAAAAACGCCTGGCCGGTACAGGCGCAGGCGACGGGCGGCAGGCATTACCGGGGAGACATGATCGACCAGAACTTCGATAGTTACTCCGTCGAGTACACCTTCCCTGACGGAACGAAGCTATTCCTGTACGGCCGCACCATGGACGGGGCATACCGGGAAATGGCGACGTATGCCCACGGAACCAAAGGCTCCGCAATCATCTCGATGAATGGCCATACGCCCGGTAAGGTGCGCATCTTTGACAGCCAGGACATTGCCAGGGCTACGCCTACGTGGGCCTTCCCTCAACCGGAGCCCAATCCGTACCAGCTCGAGTGGGACGACCTCATCGACGCCATCCGCAACGACAAACCGTACAACGAGGTCCGCCGGGGCGTGGAGGCCAGCCTCGTTACCAGCATGGGACGCATGGCTGCCCATACCGGCCGCGTGGTGACGTACGAAGAGATGCTCAATAGCGACCACGAGTACGCACCCGGCCTGGACAAGATCGACGAATCTTCTCCTGCTCCACTTCTTGCAGATGCCAGTGGGAAGTATCCGATTCCGGAACCCGGTATCAAGCTGGATCGGGAATACTGATGCCGCTGTGAGGTAACCCCGAGCAGGTTTCCGGACTGGCATATGACCCTGCCACATTTTTTCCCGTTTAGGCGGGTGGAATGAGGCAGGGTTTTTTGTGTTCGAGATGGGATTCAGTGTGCCACCGTTGCGACGCTATTCAAACGGTGCAACCGGAGGATCGAAGGGCGCCGGGCGGATCTGTTAAGACTACAAAACCTTTTGGTCAACAGTCGGCAGGTACCGTCGGTTGATGTGAAACACTGTCTGGAACGGTCCGCCTAGGTATGGTTGACAACGTGTGATGAACGGGCGCTTTATTTTTGTAAACTTTAAAAAGATCATGGTATCTATAACTAAGTCATGAGCCCAAAATAACCGTAAGAATATCGGTATAATAACGGAACCCTCCTGAAATTAATTAGTCCGATTATTCCATTCGGGTCGTACAGGTAAACTTGACACGTCAATTTTCACCTGCACGGTTTGTGAATCAGTGGATGAACGGGAGGAGTAGGTCTTATGTACGTACGTGATATTCTGAAAGTAAAAGGGCAGGAAGTCTTCACGGTTAGATCGGACGATACGGTAATCGATGCTGCGAGGTCGCTCGAAACCCACAATATTGGGGCGGCGCCTGTCGTCGATAAGTCCGGCAGACTGGTTGGGATGATGTCCGAGCGGGATATTGTGCGGGTTCTGGGCAAGTGGGGTCAGGAAACGCTCGACCAGCCCGTTAGCAGGTACATGACCACTCCGGTGTTCACCATCGACGTCGACGAATCGGTTCACGAAGTAATGCAAATGATGACCCGTCGGCGGTTTCGTCACCTCCCCGTAGTGCACGACGGCAGACTCGTCGGGATCGTCACCATCGGCGACGTTTTGAAGCACCGGCTCGACGAGATGCGCGTCGAAACCAACGTATTACGGGATCAGATCATGATGGCCCGATCGAGATCGAGCTTGCACTAAAGAATACCCCTCTACTGGTCTGAGAGAGGAGCCTCAGGCAGCCTGATGCGAACACGCGTCCGAGCTGCTCGATTCACGAAGCAGGGTTAGCCGATTCCGGAGGTGGACGCGGCAGAAAGAGAAACCGTCGGCTGCCTGCCTTAACGATGACCAGAGGAAGAGGCAGGCGAGGTGTCGACGGAGTTTGACCTGTCCGTCCTCCGTACTGAGGACGACTTCGTCGGTCAAAACGTTGCTATCGACGACGATCCCCTCGTCTTTTGCCAGATCGATAAGGGACATCAAGGGGCAGGAGGGGTCTTTTGGGCAAGGCTTCATTGTTGGACTCCGGCTATACGTATGGATCTTCACTAATCGTCTGCCGGACCGGCTGTTTAAGTGAACCATAAATGAAGAATTATTAAGCCCCTACAATGCTCTAAAAACGCACGATCACACCGTAGTTTTCACGTCAGGTTCAACGATCGTCGACAGCGGCAACGAATGAGCTAAGGGCGGACAAAACCCTCCGAGTCTCGACACTCATCACCCGTTGTAATATCAAGCCTCTCCGTTATATTGGGTCCGGATCATTAAAACCTGACTCACCCTGATGGAACGAATGTTTACACGGAGAGCCTTTCTCAAGCGGGCAGCGGCCGGAAGTGCCGGCTACGCGTTTGCTTCTTCTTTTGTAGGTGCTCCTCTCATTCTGACCGCACCTCGGACGCGTCGGCGCACGGCGGCCGGCACCCTCATATTCCGGCCATATTACGTGCAGCGTGGTCTGGGCCCTCATTTGGAGGGGACGTACGCCTATGCCAGCGACACGAAGTGGGATGCCTTTCATTCTAACATCAGTGCTGATGAATGGGGTGTTTACCTCTCTGACACGGAAGGGGAGGAGCAGTTTGGGATCAACGTCCGCTGGAACGTCGAAGGCTTTGGCTCAGGCTACATCACGGCCGATAACGGCGGCGCATTCTACACGTTACCGCCGACGGGGGAGACCAGGGAGCTGAACCTGAATTTCGAGCTGGCAAAAAGCCGCGTATTCCGGAATCGGAGCCGGATGGCAAAGCATCAACGAGCGAACGGGGAGGGGCAGTGGCAGCCTTCTCGCGAGCTCAAAGGTTTGCTGGCGATTTCGGAGGGTTATTTCGAGGATGCCGAGAAGATCAACGGTGACGAAGAACGCCGTGCTGAGCTGGCACAAAAAGCCCTGTTCTACGCGCTATTGGCAGGAGAGAAAATGGAGCTCGAGAAGGCGCAGCACGACATTCAACTGCGTGGATACCGGCAGGGCTTTTATATAGGCTGTGATACCAAGTCCTTTTTCCTCATGGATCAGGACACGGTCCTGGACCGGTTTTTAGAGCTCTTCAATTACGCTACGATCACCTATTACTGGCAGGTACGCTGGAATCAGGATTTCGAGCCTTCCCGCGGAGAGAAGCAATTTGGCCTTCGTGATGCGGTATACAACGAGCTAAAGAAACACGGCATCACGGTGGAGGGGAGGCCGCTCTTCTGGCCCCACAAGTCGGTTACACCGGACTGGTTGCGTCAGCTGTCGTACGATGATCTCCTCCGATACGTCGAGCAACACGTACGCGAGGTCGTCGGGCACTATGGAGACGGCATGTACGCATGGGAAGTGGTGAACGAGTTTCACGACTGGGCCAACGAAACCAATTTGAGTCCGGATCAAACCATTGAAGTGACCCGCCTGGCCTGCGACGTTGCCAGGGATACGGCGCCGAGCGTCCATCGCCTCATCAACAACTGCTGCCCGTTCGCTGAATACGTCCAGATGGGTGAACACTCGGGGGGGCCGGCAAAGTATCCTCAACGTACGCCGTGGGAGTTCATGCGGGACCTCAGAGACGCGAGGGTAGACTTCACCATTACCGGCGTCCAGATGTATTTCCCTTACCGGGACCTCCAGGACACCATCCTGCACATCGAACGGTTCGAGGAGTTCGGACGTCCCGTGCAGCTCACCGAGGTAGGTGCGAGCTCCGGTCCATCGAGACGTTCGGTCGTGCTCGATACGCTGGAAATTTCGAGCGAGCCCTACCTCTGGCATCGGCCCTGGGACGAGGAGCTCCAAGCCGACTGGCTTGAAGGACTTTACACCCTCGGGTATAGCAAACCGTGGATCGAGGCGATAAACTGGTACGACTTCGACGACGACCATGCGTTCATCAAAAACGGAGGCCTGATCAAATCGCCACTCGGCGAGCCGAAAGCAGCCTTCCACCGGCTCAAACGGCTGCAAAATGAATGGAAGAGGCTTGGTTCGTGACCTTTATCGACACCAGGTACTTCTCATGTATCGGATGTCAGGTTGCCTGCGAATGGCAACTGTTCAATAGTTGGACGAGGGAACCGTATGCGTTGTTAGATGATGGAAAGGTCGATGTAGGGCGGCAATTTCGTGTCTATAACAGCTTGACGGTGTGTTGGACGAACGACGAGCAGAATGTCAGATCGAAACCCGTAGGTGGGAAGGTGGTGTAGTGCAACTCGCAACGGATCGCCCGACGTGAACCCGAGGTGGATCAGGTGGTATCCTGACCCGACTTGATCAGCCGTTGTAAAAGCGAGCAAATCTCTAAGGATTAGAGGGTCATTGTCGCGAACAGCTATAATGAGGGCAGTAAGGGAGCGAAAAGAATGACCGACGGGCGGCAGTGCCGTAGCTAGTGGGAGAAAACGCGACGAGAGGTTAAAAAGTGACCTTACAAGCTGGCCACGCCAGTTGTAACGGAGAATGAGTGTACGATGGAGACGATCCATGTCCCACAGCGCCAGTACGCCTTTCATTTGACCTGATTCTTCGGCAACGTAAAACTGTTCAGGTCCGAACCCTGGAATTGATGACCACGTTTTGAGGAGTTGTTCTTCAGAGTAAAAGGGTGCGAATAAACGGCCTTCAAGTGTTTCATTTAAGGTACTGACGATCTCCGAAGCGTCCTCTCTTTTTGCACGCCGCACCACACAGACGTTGGGTGACCGTGGACGATAAAGAAGGGGAATACTGATGGCGTCAAACGTACACAGCTTTTGAAGCGAAATTATTTTCGATTCGAGTGACGAAAACAGACGGAAAGCAGGTACGTTACCATGTTTGATGAGACAGAATCCCACCGCCGTTTCGTCCGGGATAAGGGTCTCGAGATGGTGCGCCGCCCCTTGCATAAGGCCTCGCCCTCTATACTCGGGCAAAAGTCGGGCATCCCCAAAGTAGCAAATGCTTCCCCACGCGGTACCCGTCCATCCGGACCGAAAGCCAATCATGATGTATCCAACGAGCTCACGCCCATCGAATATGCCGACGTATTTATACCGATCAAAGACGAGATCCGGCCATAGGAAAAAGTCAGGAGAGCGGTCGAAATAGAAAGTGAAATCAGCTGCAATCGGACATCTTCGATTTATCTCCAGCATCTCAGCGTTATGAGAGCGGTCGAGCTCGCGATATGTGACGTTATACGTCGTCATCTTTATGGAGGGAATACTGTGTTTTGGTAGAAACCGAGCCGGTATCCTCAATTCTGGTCGGGACTATCGAGTAGAAAGGAAACCGATCATCCTGTTGCAGTTGTCTTCTCAATTCGTTGTCAACCCGGATGAATGTCTGGAGGGAAGGCGGTAGGGGACGATCGACGTGGAGGTGCCGCCATACGAGCCTCGCCGGCCGGGTGGTTTTTTGCTCGACCAGGCACATGAGCGTTTCGAATTGCTCCTGCGGCAACCAGTCCGGCACGTTCGATAGGTGGACTTTATCGAATGTGGGTTCGGGTAGTTGCCTCAGATAATCGAGAACGTCGCATTCTACGAACGTCAGATTGTCCAGGCGAGACTTGAGGTGATGGAACCCGTCGACGGAGAGATACGCCGGAACTACGTCCGCCGATAGCACGCGGCCGATTGTCGTCAGTTGGAGCAGGTGATTTTCGCAAGCGAGCGTTCCCACGCAAAGTCGTCGGAAGGATTCAAAATACTGATCGGCCAGTGAGACGGGTTGATCACGAAATTGCAGGCTGCGGCGATCCATTCCACGTGAAGCAAAAACGGAAGGGTTAAACGCGAAATCGAATATGCGGTGCATGAATGGCCGGTCGAAATATTTTTCAAACACGTATTCCTGCTCTTCGAGTGTCGAACAGGAGAAGAGCGCCTTCAACCGCGAGCCCAGTAATGGACGTGTCAGCAGCTGGAGGCGGCGGATGTATCGTTCGAATCGTCCGGACCAGACCGCTCCTCTGGAAATTGCCTTCTCATGCTTCAGCCAGAACGACCGGGATTCCACAGGCAACACCTCGGCAACCTTTTGTAACCACTTTCGACGAAACAGGGGCGCGGCCGGCATGTAGCCCAGAAAACCAATCGCTTCTACCCGTTCCAGCGCCTGGACGGCAGCCGCTTTCAATCGACACAGGTGGAGTTGGTTGGGATCGTTGTCGACGGCAATAACAGAATCGGCCTCCAGCGATAGAAGCGACAGGGGCATATCCCCTGCACTTGCAATCGACAATACGCGGCCGCCCGGTAGATCGAGGGCTTTCGCTTCGGTGCGCTCGTCCTCCTGAGAGAGGCCAAAATTACAAAGGTACCTTTGTCGGGGCATCTGGAGAAGGTGTCGGTGTGGGGGTCCCGTAAAATCCATGCTTCCGGGCAAGCTCGTCCAGCTTCTGAACTGCAAACGGATCGATTGTACCCGTTAGTTGCAAGTCAGCCGTTTCTTCGGGTTCGAGTCCCATCAACATCACCTCCGCCGCACACGAGAAAGCGGTTCCTGGACTGATGTGAGAGGCCATCGAAAAGCCGGCTTCTCCCGGAACTCGAAGGGTGCCGGCAAACGGAATGACGTGAACGTTCTTCATGGCCTTTACCGATGAAGAAACCACTTCCGGTTGAGATAGATCAGCAATAACCACCGGTTCAAAAGGGGATAGATGGTGGGGATAAAGCAGGAGCTCGTTCGTACCCGTTGCCACCAAAACGACGTTACAGTCTCGAAGCGAATCGAGGTCGCACGAAACCGACAGCAAAGGCATACTGGCTGGAGCGGCAGCCGGATTTTTCTGGATCCATTCATGGAGTAACTGCTCTTTCAGGGCGTTCAATCGATCACAACCACGGCCGATCAGCAGTATACTTCGCCAGAACGGATCTCCGAAGACGAGTCGATGAGCCAGCGCGGTTCCAATATTCCCGCTTGCTCCAACGACGGCTACACGCGTATCAGGACTTTGTGGATCAATTTGATATCGTTTGCAAACACGGACGAGGCGCCGTACGCCCACCGCAACAGTCAAGGTGTTTCCAGTCGAAAGCTTTAAGCCGTCCGGAGGCATCAACCTCGTGCCGTTCGCTGAAATGATGCTCGTGTAAGCGCCGAGACTGGCGGCCTTACATCCGAGCGCCGCACTCCATTCGAGGGCCTCCTGAAGCCGTCCAACTACGAATTTCGTTTTTTTGGTACGATGTAACTCTTCCAGTATGGCCGAATCGACAGGAAACAGGACAGAAGCGAACCAGATTCTTCCGGAGAACAGGTTTCGTGCGAAAGCGATTGTGGGTTTCATCTCCATCAGCCGCACAAACCGATGAAACAGTGCCCGTCTTGCTCCGGCCGGCATATGCTTTAGCGAATGATCGACGAAAACCATTTCCCGTTCCGGTGCGACAAAATGGTTCAGAAAAGCAACACGATAGGCTCCCGGAGCAGGTGGCTCGATTCTGGCTGAAAAGGGTGGTACACGCTCCTCTTCACAATTTGTATCGCCGAGGGCGAGGTCGTCATCGACGAGAAAGGAGAACAGGGTATAACCATCCCGGTTGCGCAGGGCGGCACAAAGTGTTTCCAGGGCGGTACTCAGGCGATCGATCGCATCAAGATCGATAAATACGCTGGGTTCGATACGTAAGGTGTTCGGTGCGGAGAGGGTAGGCAGCACCCGGATGCCATGCCTGTTGAGGAGGTAAGAAGCACAGAGCAGGCCCAGGTACTCCCGTTCCGTGAGCATCCGGAAGACAAGCGTGTCATCAAACCGCTTCGTGTCAAGTTCTATCCCCAGCATCAACCCCTCGCCGCGAATGACAGAGATTACGTCGGGGTATTTTTGCCGGATTGCCTCCAGTTTCGTGCGGAGTATCCCTCCACGTTCACGGGCGCGTACAGGTATGCGCTCCTGCTCGATCACTTCCAGGACCCGGCTTGCTACAGCGCACGAGAAAGCGTCGCCACTGAACGTGCTGGAATAGTGTTTGTCGAAATCGTTGACGTACCGTTCGCGCTCGACGAGCAACGCGGAGATTTTGGCAATTCCCCCTCCAAGCGCCTTACCAAACAGGTAGTAGTTGCCACGGACACCTTCTGAGGCCAGGAATGAACCGCTGCGTCCGAGTCCACACTGCACTTCGTCGATAATGAGCGGAAAGGGATAGGCACTCAGTTTGCGAAGCAACGAACGATCGACGACGTGAACACCTCCCTCGCCGCGGATGGGCTCGACAATGGCTGCGACGATTCGTGAAAGAGAAAACGTGCCTTCCATCACTTCTCCGGCCTCCAGCCGGAGAGCAGGCAGCCGGATTTCAGAAGTGCGAACCAGGTCGTCAAGATCCACATTCCCGTCGGGAGGAAGAAATATCGTCTCGAGTCGCATCAGCGGTTCAAACACCGACCGGCTGCTGCATCGTCCCAGCACGGATCTGGCGCCCAGGCTATGACCGTGAAAGCTCCCTTCGATGGCCAAAACGCGTGGTGAAAATGCGCTTATCGTCTCGCGAATCTGTGATTCGATCTCCCGAACGTGTTTGGGGTAGCGATCACCAAAGGTTTGCTTCTGGTCGCGGATAAACTTCCGAACTTTGTTTTCCCGCTCGAGAAAAGCGTGGCTCAGTGCCATCTCGACGGCTTCCGATCCTGTTGATCCGAGCCGTACCACGTAGGACTTTCCCGTGACGTTTCCTACAGCAAAGCTGAGCGCCCGGGCAAACGCCCCTTCGTGAGGGCGACCGCTTCCCTGGTCGGAGATGCAGATCGCATTTTGGCGTAAGAAGTGCCGTGAAGCTGAGACGACTTCAGGATGATTGTGCCCTATCAGGTTGGTGCCAAACCCGCCGACGAAGTCGATAACCTCGTGATCCTCGCCGTTCTCTCGATAGATGAGCCGATCGCCTGACGCGCTGGTAAAGTGTTTGTCGAGTCGGGCGACGTTGAGCAATTCGCCGCGATGCGGATGGGTGAACCGGATGGTGCGGGGACGCGACAGTTGCTCACGGTCGATTTGCACGAAACCAGACTCGTTTACGAATGGGCCGGTGAGCCTGCGCAGCAAATCACGACACCGTGAGGCGACGGCCGCGCACGACACATTCCCTTTGGCGGTTCGAGGTGGCGGACCGGGGACGCAGGCAAAGCGGGTGAGTGTGAGATGGCGAACTTCGAAATCATCCACCTCCCCGAGCAGGCGTTCCGTGCGGGCTTCTATGAGCGACTTGACGTGATCCAGTAGAAGCGGATCCGAAAGGGGCTTGTCTCGTTCCCACCCTGGACTGTTCTGCTCGGAAACAAAAATGAGGGCAGCCAGACCGGGCTCTTCGCGTACAGGGAATATTTCCAGGTGAACGACCGGGAACCCCAGCCGATCGTACCTCTTTGCCACTAACGCGTGTGGTATTTTAACTCCGTACCAGTCCTTCGTAAAGTCGGTCGTTTCTCGTCCTGCATACGATAGACCTAGCGGAGTTATTTCGACGAGATCTCCCGTGCTGTACCAGCCAGTTCCTTCACGATCGATAGGTTTTGTGCAGCCTCTCTCATCCAGATAACCGCTGCAACCAAAGGGGCTTCGGATTTGCAACCTGAATAGTGGGTGGTCCGTGTCGGAATACGGCTCCAGGCGAATGGCCACGCTTGGCAATGGATTACCCATACCACTTTCGAAGGGACCTTCGGCAAGCGTCGAAAGAACCTGCATCGTTTCGGTAGTGCCGAAGGCATTTTCGAGTTTGAGTCCCAGTGCAGCTTCCAGTTTCTGTGACATCTCATGGTCGAATGGGGCGCCACTCGAAACACCACAGCGTAAGTCACGGAAACAGGACTCCTTCACGTCAGGAAAGACGCGAGCCAGCTCGAGTAAAGTCCTGAAAACGGCGGGGCCTCCGGTAACGTGTTGCGGCCGCATTCGCAGGAGTAGCGTGCGCACTCGTTCGGGGTGTTCGAGGAACCATTCCGGCGGAATCAGGCAGAGGCTCTGGCGCGTCCACAGCGCATTCCAGAGTGCACGCAGCCCAATTGAATGTGCCAGAAGGAGGCAAAGAGTTCGCCCTCCCAGGCGATCCGGCTGAAACATGCCTGCCAGCTCCCACGCAACACAGGATAATAAGAAGGCCTTTTGGCGGTAAACCACGAGTTTGCTCCGGCCGCTCGAACCAGACGTCGTTAGGACCAGACACTCGGATTCTGGGTCCGCGGCGTCAAGCAAATCAAGCGCATTGGCGTCGCCGGATGAGGCGGGTGCGTACTTCCCTTGCAGTAGTTCTGGAACCTTGAGATCGTCCCAAAGACAGTAAGAAGGAATGTTCAAGCCCGAGATCATGGACCCCAGGCGGTCTGCCAATGCCAGATCCGATTCATTGTCAATCGAGTCTCGCAGCTCTCGTAGGCTCCAGAGTACGGCACGGGTGTTCGATATGCGTAACCAGTCCTGAAAAGAATCAGGCTCAAGGTACATCGGGAATAAAACACGGTATCCTCCAGCCGTAAGCGCCACATACGCGGCTGCAATTACAGTTTCACTCGTTCTCGGAAGGCGCAAGAGGCATATGGTATCCCCTCTCTGGAGCCCACGAGTCTTCACCTGCTCCAGAAGGTAGAGCGCCGTATGACGGAGCGCGCGGAGTGATACGTCGAATGTGCGGTTGCCCACCGTACCCATGAAGATCGGCTGCGAATCATCCTCCGATTCTGTCGGCCGGAAGATCAGTTCAGCGAGATTAGACGCACGAGATGATTCCGCTGGAAGATATCCTCCCCTAATACACTCGACTTCCTCCGCCTCCATTGCCATGAGAAGCGCCTCTGTAGTCGGTTTGATGTGTATCCCGCCAAATATTCAATGCTACTATTAGGAATTGTAGGTACTAAATGTGCTGAGGACAAGTACTTCCCCACACAAAACTGCAACTAAAATGAGGGTCCGACTCGCGCAATTTCAAGCACTTACGATTCTGAAAACCGGCGCTGCAGGGGTCTTATTTGGCGTTCTGCAATGATTCTTCTGTCTATTCCCACAGATATGTCAGAAAAAAGTACTGCTGCTTTATACTCGCGTTTTATAAAGCCTGGACAGTAAAACTGTCATCATTGGCACGGGTCATAGCTAAACCAGCGGTTCACTTCCGGTTGGAGTAAAGGCTGGACTTCAAAGTGGGGGAAAGGTCATCGCGAAATGGATGGGCACATGCATCTCAAGCAGTTTGATGCACAATGTGGGCGAACCGTTCTCGGGCCTCCGTTATTTGTGGAATCCGGCCGGTATTGAGAGAAAAGCGAAGCCGTTGGTTCGGATACTCCCTTACTGTTAAACTTACTTGAACGGAGGCTGTCGAGCCCACGTGCGACCAGAAATAATCGCCCCTTTTCGCGGAAAAACGAATAAAACAAAAAACGCCAGCCCCATTTCTGAAGCTGGCGTCCTGTCTGGCTCCCCGGGTAGGATGTAAACCGCTAGCTCCTGTAGCCGAAAACAGCCTGTTTTGTACCGTTTTCGACGATCCTGCTGCCGCGCATGACCTCATCTGACCGGACGTGATCGCAGATTTGTAGAACATTTGTAGAACGGTTCTACAACATCACGCCTAATGGTGGTAAATAGCCTCAGATAGCCAAGGGGCACGAAGTGGCACTTCGTGTACTTAGAAGCTTCACTTCGATAGTATTCTCCAGGAACATCCGACGCATGACGAAGCTCGT
>CBINFS010000044.1:0-28487 GCA_966250015.1 uncultured bacterium
TCGGAATGACATTTTGAGAGGTATTGGCTGTCATCTGGCCTCACCACCACCGACAGTGTCTCATTTTGTCATCCCGATCCTGCGAAGCAGGAGAGGGATCTGTATGAAACGCCGCCTTCTGAATTGGCTAAAAGGGTACGCACAGCAAGCGTACACCGAGTTGATACTCTCCTTCGCGTCTTAGCGTGAGAAAAACGAAAGGCACGAAGCTCACTGCCCGAGCAGCAGCAGGGCAAAGCCCGCAAGCGCAAGACCGATGAGGTTGAGGCGGGATAAGCGTTCTCGCCAGACCAGAACGCCGATCACGGCGCCTCCGATGACGAGCGCAATGTTGTGGACGGGGAAGACGAAGGTGCCGGGGAGAATCCGCACCGCCTGAAGGAAAAAGGCAGCCGAGGCAAAGTTGATGGCGCCGAGCAAAGCCCCCCACATAACCGCCGCGCGTTCCGGCCGGCCACTACCCTTCGAAACCATCACGGATAGCCCGGTAAGAAACGCAACGCCGAAAACAACCACGAGAAAGGCCATCAGGTTGCTGCCATCGGCAAACTCCTCGTTGTACGCTTTCAGCGTTACGTCCACGATCCCACCGGACAGGAACAGCAACCCCAAAACGGCAAAAACCAGGGCACTTGAAGAAGATGAGTGCGACGATCCGGCCTCGGATTCCTTCCGGGCCACCAAAACGAAGGAGATTCCGGCGAGGATCAGTCCAATCCCCTGTGCAATAGACGGCCTCTCACTCCAGATGAACCACGAGGCCAGAAACGGGATCACCACCGATAATCGCACTACACTGATCGACAGCGACATCCCCGCAAGCGCGGTTGCCCAGGCCTGGAAGAAAAAGACCGAGATGAACAGTACCCCCATAACCAGTCCCAGGACGACCATCCAGGTGCTCCAGTTTAGGTCGAGGAAGGTACCGCGCGCCAACGTCAGGCCCAGGATCGTCGCCGTAGCGTAGTTGGCCGTAAGCAGCGTCATACGGTCCAGTTGCCGCAAACCGGCCACCTTGAAGATCATGCCGACGACCAGGCTACACGCCACGGCCAGGATGAGGTACAACATAAAAAGGGCGCGTAGCTAGGAATTTTTGTGGATGGGAAATACGGGAAAGAGCATCAGTTCTGCCGCCAGTAGAACCTGACCGTGCTGGGAGTGACTTTCACGTCGCGGATGTCGAGCTCGGCCGGCCAGCGAACCTGCGGGCGGACGCGGCCGTTCGTGGCAGAACGGATCGAATCGTACGAGACCTCGGCGTAGAAGTCGAGCGCCCCGGCGTTCTTGGCCTCGAAGTAATCGGAGAAGAGGACGCGGTACTCAACGGTAACCGTACTCGGCTCGAGCCGGACCTCGGGCTGATGGGACGCAACACGGGGTATCACGTCCAGCACCTTGCGATCGGTCGTAAATAGCCGGGCCACCGTCGTCATCGTCACGAAATCACGGTGCTTCACGACGAGCCCTTCGAGGGTATCGGCCAGCTCAACCCGGGCAACCAGCGAGTCCTTGACGTTTCGGAAACTCGCCTCAACCGTAGGCCAGTAGGCTAACCGGTTTACGACCGAACGGGCGCCGGTCACGTCTACCGAGTCGGGCGTGAGCCGAATCGGTTCGACGAAATCGAACGCATCAGCCGCCTCGACCCGGGCGCGTAGCCGAACGGGTACCTTTCGCGTGATCCGCGGCTCCACCTTGATTGGAATGACTCGCGGGTTGACCCCCTGCACGACGAGGCTCTTCGCCAGCTCGGGCAGGGCCTGCTCTACGTTGATCTCCTCTCGAGCCGCGTTCAGAATGACCGGTGGTGGGTTGTACATCAACCGAAAGACCTGGAAACCCTCCCCCCTGAGCTCGACCTGTACGGTCTGTGGCGGAAGCTCGCTCAACGCCGCATCCGGTGGGATATTCTCTACCCTCGTAGGCAACGCCACTTCTACCGTATACTCTTCCGTCATCGTGAACGAAAACCACAACATACACGAAATCACGATCGACAGGGTGATCGCGATGCCGCGGTGCTTCGGGTCTTCGCCGGACGGAGCAGGCGCCTGACGGCGGGTCAGGAATAGCTGTTGAAGCCTCGCCAGAGCCGTATTCCGCTTCGATATGTTATTCCCTGATGCCACGTTTTGTTTACGTACGATCGTCCGGAAGAGCCCTTCTTGCACGCCCAGTTTTGCCGATTTGTTCACGCTTTTCGGCCGTTCAAGACCCCTTCAAGGTGCTCCACACCGCCTTGAATTCATCGATGGTCAGCCACCGGGCCAGCAGGATGACGACCCCCCAGAGCACCACTACCGCCAGCCGCCAGAACCAGCCGGCAAGCCCCGCAGGAAACGGTACGAGCGAGCCGGCCACGGCGACAACGGCCGTCGCGAGAAAAATACCTGCGATCGGAATCCATTCGTAAGATACGTGTGACAGGCGTTGGGATGAATACAACCTCCCGGCGAAAAGCAAGGCGTACGAGGCAAACGTGGTGACGGCGGCAGCGAGGGCGCCAAACCAGGGGATAAAAATCACGTTCAGGACGAGGTTCACAACCGATGCCAGCGCCACCCACCCGGCCGTCGTACCCGTCCTGTGGTGAAGCGTCAGCACCCCGTCGAAGAGGATGCTGAATCCAAAAAAGGAGAACCCCATCGCAATCCAGGGTACGAGCACGTCTGATGCGGCATAAAACGGATCGGAACGGACCAGCTCCAGTACGGGGATCGTGAAGAGCGACAGCCCGACGACGAGCAGCCCAAACCCGAAGGCCAGGTACTTCGATAGCAGCCGCAACACTTCGACGTGCTGGCCGACCGCAAGGCGGAAAAGGATTGGCAGGAAGGCAAGCTGGAGGGGTTGGACGCCGAACATGTTGACGACGCCACCAATCTTCGCCGCCAATGTGTAAAGTGCGATGTCCTCCGCCGGACGGAAAATCGCCAGGACGTACCGGTCCCCCGCATTCAACACCATGCTGCCGATCCCGCCCAAAATCAACGGCACCGAAAACCGCAACAGATCCCTCGCCAGGGTAGACTTGAGCCGGAAGGAGAAGTAGTTGAACGGATTGGTTACGATCAAACCGACACAAAGCGTCAGCAGACTGGAAACGGCGAACGCCCGGACCAGGCCCAGCAGTCCGAGCCGGTATTCCGCAAGCCAGAGCAGGTTGAAGCCGATGATCGCGGCAAGCTTCCCGGCAGAGAGGATCGTGTAACCGGCAGCTTGCCCCCGGGCTCTGAACAGCGCGAGCGGTATGGCAAGAAGCAACTCGGAGGCGATGTACACGATCAGCCACCAGTACACACTCCGGTCGGCCTCCGGTACAAAAATGTGAATGAGTAAAAGACCAATTATACCGGAGCCCGCCGCCATAAGCGACGTGATCCACCAGGTGGTCGATATTAGATTGCGGGTCTCGTCGACGTCCGGGTAAAATCGAACGAAGCCAAGACCGAGCTGTAAGCCCAGGACGGCGATCGCAACACTGACCGTGACCTCAAACACCCCCCATACCCCAAACGCCGCCACACTCAAAAACTCAGCGTTGGTATAGAGTGGCAACAGGACGAGCCCGCCGAGCTTGGTGACTACGTTCGAGAGGGTGTACCAGAAACCCTGACCGGCCAGACTTCTCAACGGGTGACGCATGGTTTGCGGACTCATCCTCTCCGGCCTTATCAGGCTATAATATCCATAGTTAAAGTATCCCCCAACCTCATCAGGCCTTTGTCAATGCCGGGAAGGTATCGATCAATCGCCATACAGGCGAAGCAATGGTTTCGCCGCCGTTTCCCAGTTGTACTTTTTCAGAACGCTTTCCCTCGCACGCGCTCCGAACCGGAGCATTCGTTGCCGATCCGAAAGCATGTCTCTAAGCACTTCGGCAAAAGAAGATGGATCGTCTGGCTCATAGATCATCCCACATTCCATTTCCTCGATCCGTTTCCGAAGCGACGTCGTGCCTGCTGCCAGGACGGGCTTGCCAAACAAGGCATACTCGTACAGCTTATTCGGCTCGACGGACTCGGTATGCGTACTCTTCACGACCGGCATCAGGCAAAGATCGGCACACTGGCAAAACTCCCCCACTCGCCTCATCGGCACGTGGCCAACAAACGTGACCAGACTGGACAGCCCCAGCCGCTCGGTCTGCGCTTCGAGCTCGCGCCGCAATGAACCTGATCCGACGATGACGACGTTGATCAACGGGTGCAGCTCCGACGCCTCCGCCAGTCCCGAAATAACTGTTTGTAAACCATACGTTGGATTGAGCCCGCCCACGTAAAGGATGTTGACCCTGTCGCCTTTGAAGTAAGCCTTCGTTTCTTCGGTCGGGCGCACGTCGCGAAAGAACTCGACGCTCACGTAATTCGGAACGACATGTATCTGGCCGGTAAATCCGTGTTCGTTTTTCAGCCGGAGGGCTTCACCTTCACTCACAGCAATCACGCTGTCTGCTTTTGTAAGCTGGTTTGCTTCGAGCGACGACCATTTTGAGTATCGAAACAGGAGTTTCTGCGGAAACGCCGTACCCATGCGGCTGTGCTGTAGCATCCTCGGAAAGTCTTCGTGTAGGTCCAGCACAAACCTGGGCCTTATTACACCCCACAACGTCAAAATCATTGCTGTTGGGACCCCCAGCGGCAAATCGTGAACGTGAACTGCGTCCGGCCTGATGGCGCGCAGGGTTTTGTTGAGTTGAAAGGCCCACAGGTTAACGTACAACGGAACGTGAAAAAACAGGCCGAGCATTTTGGGCGCCGCCCATGCCGGTACGTACCACCGGTGAATCATGGCGCCGTTGTATGACTCTTCAGCAGGAACGGATTTCTTGTGTCGATAGCAAAGCAGGTGCACTTCGTGTCCGGCGCTCACCAGCGTTCGAATTTCTTTTTCTACCCTGACGTCCGGCGGGAAGGGCGCATCGAGGAGCATCAATATCCGCATCAGAGGCTACCTCAATCGTCAAATACGATCTGTTGTTGATCGGCCCATCGGACGAAGTTGATCCATCGCCAGACGGTCCTCCATTCGCCCGTTTTCGCGTTCAAGACGTTCTGCCAGCTCTCCCGCACGACGACGGGATCGAGCAGGGGGATCCGGTTGATCGTTTCCGAGCCGAGCACGCTCTCTACCCAGGGTTTCATCCTCGCGAGCCATTCGGTTTCAGGTGTCGCAAAGGCCACCTTGTCCCGTCGGTCGAGGATGGCGTCGGGTACGATTCCGCGCATTGCTTTCCGGAATATCGCTTTCGTCGTCGCCCGGTCATCGATCAGAAACGACTCCGGAAGGCTCGATACGAAATATAAAAGTGGCGGCGTTACGAAAGGCACACGGCTCTCGATTGAGAAGGCCATGCTGTTGCGATCCTCGTACCGGAGGAGCATCGGCAGGCTGGTCTCTTCGAACGTTCGCCGGAGCATCTCGTGAAGCACCTCTTTTGACTCGGAGCGCCACTGGTGAGGCGATCGTCTGACCCCTCGCTCCTCGAACCACGAGGTCACGAGCCAAGACGGATCAGCTTCCCTTCCCGTGAACCGCATCATGGGCGCCTGCACCTTCTCCGGAGCGAGCATCCCCATCGCATACAGGACCTGATTCAGCCGGCCGCCTGCCATCGGGGAGTGTTTAAGGTGGCGAACGTATTGCCACGCTCGGCTCCACTCTCCTTTTCGTATCATCGACGCGAGCCGGGCGGCCACGTGGAGCTTGTATCCACCGAACAGCTCGTCGGCGCCCTGGCCGTCGAGCATGACCTTGATCCCCGCCTCTCGGGCAAGCTTGAACACACGGAATTGTGCGTAGATGCTCGTGCTCCCGAACGGCTCCTCCTGGATTTGGATGAGCTCGTCGAGGTCCGCCACCATCTCGTCGGGTGTCGGGGAAACCTTGTGGAGGCGTAACCCGGCATGCGCGCCGACCAGGTCAATCCAGCGCTCCTCACTTATCCGCGGATCGGTTGCAATGTAGCTGAATGCGTGCAGCTCGGCATCGGGATAGAGATGCCGCATGCCCGAGACGACCGCGGACGAGTCGATCCCGCCCGACAGAGCCGCGCCTACGGGAACGTCACTTTGCATGTGCAGGCGAATGCTCTCCAGGAAGGTCTCACGCAGCTTTTCTGCCGCCTGCTCAAACGACAACGACTCTTCCCTTTGGAATACAGCGGGTGTGTACCGCTCCGGAATCAGCCGATCCGGCCGGTCGAGGTCGACCCACATAAAGTGACACGAGGGAAGCTGCCGCACGTCGGCCCACGTCGTCTCACCGCCGTGATCCGTCAGGCCGTGCCGCAGGTAATCGTAGGCCCGTTGCGGATTGATACGCCGGGAAACGCCGGGGAGATCAAGAAGCGGTGTGATCTCCGAAGCGAAGGCAAATCCTTCGCTGGTTTGGCTGTAGTAGAGCGGTTTGATCCCGGCAAAATCCCGCGCGAGCAGCATCTTTCGCTCGGCCGTATCGAGCAGCGAAAGGGCAAACATCCCGACCAGGCGCGGCAGGGCTTCCGTGCCCCACGTCGCGAGGGCGTGTAGCAGCACCTCCGTATCTCCGGTGGAATGGAACGTGTGTCCGAGCCGTTCCAGCTCCCTGCGGAGATCTTCGTAGTTGTAGATCTCTCCGTTAAAGCTGAGGTAGTAGCGGCCGTCAGGCGTGCTCATGGGTTGCCGCCCGGCTTCGGAAAGGTCGAGGATCGACAACCTCCGGTGTAAAAAGCCGGCTGCCACATCGGAATACGGCTCCGGATCCTGCGAAATCTGTGTTCCTCCACCGGTGACGTACAATACCCCCTTATCGTCGGGGCCTCGGTGCAACAGCCGGCCCAGCAGCGCTTTATCGCGAGCAGGATCGGATGGACCGGGAGACGTCCGGATGAAACCAAATATTCCACACATCAGGCCGTCACCGCGTCGTTTCGTTCGAGCTGATCCACGATTCGTTCGGCGGCATCGCCGTCGCCGTACACGTCAGGCGCCTCGTCCGGGACGGGTGCCTCGAGCGCCGCTTCAATTTTATCCCGGTCGAGATCGACCACGTGGTTCCATCCGGCCTCGACCGTTTCCACCCATTCGGTCTCCGTCCGAAGTGTCAGGCATGGCCGGCGCATCCAGTACGCTTCTTTCTGGAGCCCTCCCGAATCCGTCAACACCCTTGCAGCGCCGCCCAGCAACGACAGCATCGGCAGGTAGCCCACTGGCTCTATAGGGTGGACGTTGCCGGGGAGCGACAGACCCAGTTCTTCAATACTACGGCGGGTGCGGGGGTGAACCGGCCAGACGACCGGCCGGTCGAGGTCCGCAAACACCGTCATCAGCCGGGCCATTCGCTCCGGGTCGTCCGTAGTTTCCGCACGGTGAACGGTTGCCAGATAATAGGCGCCGTCCCTGAAAGGAATCAAGGCATCGAGCGGGTAAAGCGCCTTCGCACGCTCGCGGTAATGCAGCAGGGCATCGTACATCACGTCACCCGTGATCGAAACCCCGTCCATGATCCCTTCCTTCTCCAGATTCTCCACTGCCGTCCGGCTCGGGCACAGGAGGAGGCTGGACAAGCGGTCGGTGATGATCCGGTTGATCTCCTCGGGCATCCGATGGTTGAAGCTGCGGAGCCCCGCCTCCACGTGAGCCAGGCGCAGGTTCATCTTCGCAGCCGTCACGGCGCCCGCCAGCGTGCTGTTCGTGTCGCCGTAGACCAGCACCCAGTCCGGCCGCTCGATAGCGGCCAGGTAGGCCTCGAGGCGTACCATAATCTCACCGGTCTGCACCGCGTGAGACCCCGAACCGGCGTTGAGGTTGATCGACGGTTCCGGAATGTCCAGCTCGTCGAAGAAAACACGGCTCATCGAGGCGTCGTAATGCTGGCCGGTGTGGACGATCTCCTCCTCGACGCCGCGTTCCCGGAGGGCGCGGCTCACCATGGCTGCCTTGATGAACTGGGGTCGTGCGCCGACAATGGTTACCACCCGCATCCGGAATCACCAGTAATATTGTTCGACGGGCTCCTTCGAAGGCTCGACCAGGGAATCGAATAACCGCGCCAGGTGTTCCGTTTGGCTCCGGCGGCTATAGGCCCGGACGCTCCCGGATGCGGCTCCGCCGATTCCTTCACCCGCCTGCCACCTCCCGTACGCCTCCCTGACGTACGCCTCCACACCCGTCTCGTCGTCCCAATCAAACATCCGGCCTGCCTGTGTATGCTGGAGCAGAGCCGCGGCGTCGCCATCCGGATTACCAACCCCGATCACCGGCCGTCCCGAGGCGATGTATTCGAACACTTTCCCCGTCACGATTCCCTCCGAGTCCGGTACGCGGTTGATACAGAGGAGCAGTAGCGCCGCCTCTTTCATGTACCGGATCGCCTCTCGATGGGGTACGTAGGGCACGAACTCGGTCGCCGCGCCGAGCCCCGCTTCCTGCAACGAGCGCCGGCAGAGGGCATCAACGTTACCGGTGAAACGCAGGCAGAGCTGAGGCAGCTCGCCGGCGGCAAGAAGGCGACCGAGCACCCGCCACAGCACCTCCGGATTCTGGGACGCCGCAAGGTTTCCCACGTGCGCCAGCACGAACCGGTCCCGGCGCACCGGCACGGCCTCGTCAAAGTCCGGCTCGTCGTAACCGTTCGGTATGACCGTGACGGGACGGGTCGTCTTTGACGAGAGCAGCTTCTGAAGCGACGGGCTTACCGTCAGGACCGTCGTGGCCTCCTGAAGGACCGACCGTTCGAGGCCGGCGTCGAGCCGGCGGGCCGGGGCGGTCAGCGGGAGCTCCCGGTAGTAGCTGATGTCGGTCCATGGATCGCGGAAGTCGGCCACCCAGGGAATGCCGTACCGACGATAGAGCCTGCGGGCGATCAGGTGGCCCGAGTGCGGCGGACCGGTCGAGAACAGCAGGTCAATTTTGCCGGCTTCGATCAGCGCCCGACCCGCCCGTACGGCGTACGGAACCCACCCGACCCGGGCATCAGGAATGAACAGGTTTGCGCGTACCCACTTCGCAAGCCGTTGCTTCCAGCTCGCTTCCTGCTCGTCGATGAACGCCACCCCGACCGTTTCTTCCTTCGTCTTGCCGAGCATCTTCGCGTATGCAGCGTATGGATCTCGGGCGCGCGTCCGTCGGACGACGATACCGGTAGGCACCTCTTCACTCAGCGCCGGATCGAGGCCGGGATAAGACGCATCCTCCGGCCGCACTGTTAGTACGACGGGCTCCCAGCCGAACTCCCCTAGGTATTTGACGAACTTCAGCGTCCGTTGTACACCGGGGCCGGCGGACGGCGGAAAGTAGTACGAGATGACGAGTACGCGTCTCAAGGTACGTCCGGAAAAGGCTCGGCAACGGATTCAGGCGGCTTCGGTGGTTTCTTCGCCGGTCTTTTCGGGCTTTCTCTTGCGGAAGTAAGCCAGGCCGAACAGAAGAAGCGTACCACCGTAAACGAGCGCCGTCGCCAGCCCACTGATCAGAACCCCTAGCCGGTGCCCCCGGGGTTCAAACGACATGGTCACCGTGTGCTCGCCCTCAGGCACCACGACCCCCCGCAGCAGGTAGTTCGTGCGGAGAATGGGGACCTCCTCCCCGTCTATGCGCGCCTTCCAGCCGGCCGGGTAATAAACCTCACTGACGACGAGCAGGCGCGGGGCGTCCGTCCGGACGTTCCATTCGATCTCGTGTGGGCTGTAGCTGACGAGCTCGGCGGCCGCCATCGCACCCGAGTCGACCGGGGCCGGCGTCAGGGCCAACTCTTCCAGCACAACGGCGGTCTGAGATGGTTCAAACGCAGAGTCTTGCAGGCGCGTCAGCATCTCGTCGGGCGATTGAACCGTCTCCACCTGGCCGACGAAAAACGCCCGGGGCAGCACGTCTGGATTTTCGAGCACCGCGAAGCCCGTCTCACTCTGGAACACCAGCTCCATCCCGGGAAACGGCCCCGGAGATACGACGTAGCGCGTGTTCATCATGTCGAGGATCTGCTCGTTGGGCAAACCCGTCGCAGAGTCGAGAAGCAAATGATCGAGGAAGTCCTGGTACACCCGAAGCTTGGCGCCGTGATAACCGCCGAGCGATTCGAAGTAATAGGACGGCCGCGCCGTGGTCTGTGGATTGCCCTCCAGCGACAGCACCCGGAACTTCCCTCGCTCCTCGCCGCCCTGTTCGATCAGGAACCGGTCGAAATCGTAGGTCTGGATCTGGTCCTCGATCTGGCTGACAGGGGCCAGCGCGTCTTCGTTCAAATACCGCCGTCCCACCCCCCACAGGTCGATTAGAATCAGTAGCGTCAGGGCCGATTGAAGCACCCATGCCGGAATCGATCCGCGCCGGTAGAGGAACAGCGCAAGACCAGCGAGCGCAATGAAGAGCAGGGTACGCAGGGCATCGCTCGTGAATCCATCGACACGTTCCTCTTTCACCCGGGTGACGTACTGCTCGGCGGCCTGGGTAACGCGTGGGTCGGTGGGCGAGACGTTGTTGCTCTGTGCGATCTGATAGGAGATCTCCTGGCGCTCGTTGGGCCGCTCGAAGTCGAAAAGCGTGCTGCGAGCAAGGAAGAGCAACAGAACGAACCCGCCGACGATTCCAAGCACCGTGTAGATCGCGCGCGTCTGTCGACGGTCTTGCTCGGGCGACGGCTCACGGCGAACGGCCTCGTTGATCCCGAACGCCGCCAGGATCGCCAGGCTGAAGGCCACGACACTCAGCCACGTCTCGGGCACCCGGAAGGCATCGAAGAGGGGGAAGTAATCAAAAAACAACCGGTTGAACCAGGCCAGGTGCTCTCCGAGTGAAAAGAGGATCATAAAAAACACACCGATCGCCAGGCCCCAGACGACGTTTCGCCGGACGCGCCAGACGGCCAGGATCGCAAGCAGGATGACGATACCGCCGACGTAATGCGGTCCAGCCGTGAAGGGCTTTGGTCCCCAGTACGTCGAGCCGCCGCCACCAAAGGCGTCGGCAATGAGCAGCGTGACGAGCTCCGAGAAGCCCTGGCTCCAGCTCATGGCATACGACCAGTCGAGCGCACCGGCATCCGCGGCGCCGGCCGAACCCCGGATCGTGTATTCCTTGTATTCGAGCAACGGAAGGAACGGCTGTGCCACCATGAGCAACGCAAGCACCGTCCCCAGCACCATCCAGCTGGTTGCCGCGCCGAACGACTTTAACCTGCCGTGCCGCACGGCGCCGATAGCCTCAACCAGCCACCAGAATCCGAGCAAAAAGGCCAGGTAATACGTGATCTGCTCGTGTCCCGCCCTCAGGTGTACCGCCAGCGCAATGGCAAAAAGCAGTCCTGAAAGCAGCTTCGGCTTTTTGAGCGCGTAGGCGAACGCAAGCACGAGCCAGGGCGCAAAAGCCAGCGCCACAAACTTGCTGTTGTGCCCCGCCACGAGGAGCAGGTGGAGATAGGTGGTCAACCCGTACCCGACGGCACCTAACACGCCGGCCAGGTTGTTCTTCGTCAGGAAGAAGATCAGCAGGTATGCACCTGCTAGCAGGAAAATGAAGTGGGAGGTTGGCCAGATCACGCGGCGAAGCAGCCGGGGCACGTCGTCGATCTGCGGCACCACGAGCGGGTAGTAGATCTTGTAACCCGGCATGCCGGCAAATGCATTCGGCGCCCAGAGCGGTTCCTCCCCCGTCGCCTCTTCGTATTCGATCAGGTCGGCGGCCGTCGCCCGCCAGTTGACGATGTCGCCCGCCGCAAGCGTCCTGCCCGAAAAATGGATCGGGGCAAAAAACGCCAGCGATACGGCCAGAAGAAAAAGCAGGCACACGACGTGCCGTGTCGACTCCGGCAGCCGCATCCACAAACCGCGCCACCCCTCCTCTTCGTTGATAACTGGCCTGCCGGTCTGCCCCGGCTTTGCAGTCGCCTTTTTTGAGCGTTTGGTTCTCTGAGCCATAGGGTGCGGGTGTTCCGGGGCCGGTTCCTATTCGATCACCTTGGGGACGCGGAAGTACCGGTCGTCGGCGTCGGGAGCGTTGAGCAGGGCTTCTTCGCGCGTGATGCGCTGGTGTACCTCGTCCTCCCGAAAGACGTTCGAGAGGTCCAGTACGTGCGACATCGGAGGCACCGCCGACGTGTCGAGCTCGTTGAGCTTGGACATGTAGTCCAGAATCGTATTCATCTGCTCGGCAATACGTTGCTCTTCGTCCTCCGGGAACTGAAGGTGGGCGAGAGAAGCGATGTATCGGACTTCTTCGATCGAAATGGCCATCGTGCTGAAATGCGGGTCAGGTTTGCAGAGCGACTCGGCCGCTCAAGTTAGGCAATCCACGGATAATAAGCGCGTCACGCAGCACCAATCTCCTGATGGGGCAATTCGGCTGCAATCCGGGTGCGGATTTTCTCCATCACCTCGGGTATATCTCGCCGCCGCAAACCGTTGGTATCGAGTGGAGTTCCGACGACGACTTGAATGGTGCCCGGCCGCATGACCTTGGTGCGCTCGTCCATCAGCCGGTACGAGTCCACTATGGTCACCGGTACGATCGGTACCCCGGCTTCGAGCGCGAGTGCAAAGGCCCCCTTCTTGAACGGCAGCAGCTTCTGACCGTGCGAACGGGTGCCCTCCGCATAAATCAGTACCGAGTTGCCCCGCCGGATCTTTTCACCGGCTTTCTGAAGGCTCTCGAGTGACTTCCGCGGATCGCTCCGGTCGACAAACACCGACGCAGAGTTCCGGATCGCCAAGCCAAGGAACGGCACCTGCCGCAGCTCGACCTTCGCAACAAATCCGAACGGATACGGAAGCCATCCGGCAAGCACGAGAATGTCCAAAAGGTTTTGATGGTTAGACACGAAGACGTATGGCGCATTGGGGTCGAGGCGCTCCCGCTGCATCAGGTGTACCCTGATCCCCAGCACACCGAGCAAAACGCGCCCCCACAGGCCCGACCAGCGCTTGAAGTTTTTTGCCGTCGGATTGAACTGATGGGCAATAATCTGGCATATACAAAGAGGGATGGTGATGAGCACTGCCATCAGGGCAAACCAGGCAAACCCCAGCCGACCGGCGAGCGTCGGCTTCTGTGGAGGGTTTTTTACCATTTTCTTTTCACGTACGGCTACTTCCAACCTCTATACCTCGATTTTTTAACTATCTAAAACCGGAAATTCTGCTACGGACTGCCGGGAAAAAGCATAATTCGTACCAACAGGCGTTCTCGATCAGGTTTTTAGCCCCCGGATGAGGCGAATCAGCGTCGTAGCGTCCCGAAGCCCGGTTTTTGGAGCGGGCTTCAAATGCACCTCCAGGCTAAGGGGACCCGAAAAACCCTGTCCGTGGAGTAATTTTAACTGACGAGGCCAGTCGACGCTACCTTCGCCGAGCGGTTTGTAAGCCCACCCGCCGGACGCCAAGCCCCCGTCCGTACACCGGACGAGAAAAACACGTCCTGAAAGTGCGGTTAGCCCCTCCTCAGGATTTTCCCCGTTCCGGACCGCGGCGACCGGATTCCACGCTGCGCCCACGTTCGTCAGATTTACCCTGGCGAGCAGATCCGCCAGGGCTGCGCCAGTCGGAAAGCCCATCTCGTGTTCGTTCAGCACGGCGATCCTCACGTTCTGCCGCGCCGCTTCACGGCCGGCTCGCGACAGGGCGTCGACCACGCTGTCAATCGATTCTCCGGCTCCCGGCAAAAAAGCGGACACCACCACGATCCCGCATCCGATTCGTTTGCAGAATTGCAGCGTTTCGCCAAAAACGGCAATCTCATTCAACCACTCGACGCGATCATTCGCCGCACCTTCGAACAAGCCCGGCACAATGGCGGCAACCGGAACGTCCAGCTCGGCCAGCCGGCGCTTGAGCTTTGCTTCGTTGACGAAGGGCACCCGATCACCCGGGCCGCCTACCGTGCGCAGCTCGACGCTTTCCAATCCCCAGAGGAGTGTGTAGTGCAACGACCGATCGATGTCGCTCGTCACGGTGTCCGTTAGCAAGCAGGGTAGCACGTGACCCTCGAACGCGTGGTTTGCTGGTTTACAAAGGAATCTACGGGGTTTCCTCCAGGGGCGCGAACGCCGTATCCGGCACGACAGGGCGAAAAGGCCCCGCGGTGACGACGGTTTGCAGCAACACCCGGTGCGCTTCGTCCGCCAGCCGACGTGTGGCTGGAATCGCCCGTTGCAGCATCTGAGCCTGATCCGGTACGGGTTCGGTGGCCGGCACTGTACGCTGTCCGGGCGCAGGTGTAGCCGACGGCGTACGGGTGGTTAACGTATCGGCCGGCAAGGCAACCGTCGATAGCGGGATCCCGTACGGTTCGAGGATCTCCCGGACTTCTTCAGCCTTCTCATCCGAAAGGCCGATGTAAACTACCGCAACGGTTTGATCGATCACCCACAAAGGGTGCCTCAGATACGCCCTGAGCCCGGCGTGATCCGTTCGTGAACCCGACCAGACGGCAAAGAGGATCGTTCGCTCCGGGATCGAAATCAACCTCGAAAAATAGGCATAATTCCGCGCCAGCTCCAGCAACGCCGCAGTCCCGATCCCCAGGTCTTCCGGCTTTGTCCGTCGGACGCCGCGGAACGCCCCGTCCGAGTCGAGATCGGCGCAGACAATGACGAGCTCGCTCGCGCGAACCGGGTCCTTGCCGGCCACAAAGCCCATCGTATTGATGGCAGATGCGCGGGGAAGGAATTCGGTATTCGTGCGAAGCACTATACCCCGCGGCAGGGCGACGGGCGTTGCCCCGGCATCGTAGAAGGACAGCTCGGAGCGGCCCACTATGCGCCCGGCCGCCTCCGGAGACACCTTAACGACGAGCAGGCTGTCGATCTTTCGAGAAGACGAGTTAGGCGCCACTTCTCCGACTGCCAGCACTGCCCTCACGCCTGAATCCCGAAGAGCCTCGAGCGTCCGGGTCGTGGCAAGGGACTCTGGCAAAAGGATGACGGCCTGTCCGGAAAACCTTACGCTGGCATCCGGTGTCGACGTGAGATAGACCTGGTCGAATCGGATCTCTCCGGCGTCGCTGCGCCCATCAACCGCGAAGTCGACGCCTGGAAGAAAGACCGTCGAGTCCGGATCGGTGGTTTGCAGGCGGCCCCCTCTCACGTAATTGAGCGGCGTGCTGTATAGGACGCTGAAATCGCTGCCGAGAACGGGTTGGAGGTTGTATTCACCGAGACGCGCCGACACGTACGACGCGGCGCGGGCAAAGCCCTGGGTGCCGGTCGCCCTGCCCTCTTCGACCACCTCATTGAAGTAACGAAGGTGATCCGATATCTCCTGATCCATCCAAACAGGGCTCAGGGGAGTAGGCCGAAGTGGCTCCTGAGGCACTGACAATCCGCCACAGGCCGGCAGCAGGACGGCAGCGATCCCCGAAACGACAAGAAAAAATACCCCTATCGGTCTAACCATGGGCAAAGACATTACGGAATCACAGTATGCCCGAAGATAAATTGCGGGACCGATCATTACTGCGAAAAATCAGAATGGCGCCCCTCCGGCTTAAGCGCAATACCAATGTGCCTTCCCCGGGTGTACCACCGACCAGCGAAATTTCCGAAAACGAATAAAGGCGGCCTCGCGGCCGCCTTTATCCAGATCACGTTGTTCCCCTGAGCTATCGGTTGTGCTCCACCGGTACGTGCGACCTGCGCGAGACCCCTTCGTTGAACCGCTGCAAGCTGTTCTGGATTTCGTCGCGGCGGCGGTTGAGCAGGTCGTCCTGGAGCGGCCGGCGTGCCCGGGCTTCGAGCGGCTCGAGCACACGAGCCTGAAGGACGATCAGGAGCTCTTTCTGTGCGACCGTCTTCTGCTCGTAGCCGAAAAGGTACCGCAGACCGAAGAACCAGCCCGGCAGGTCCTTCAGGAGCGGAATACCACGGCGCGTTACGGACTCCTCGGTCGAGTAGAGCCCACCAATGACCGTCTGCTCCCCATCGAGCAGCAGAACCTGCGTGTTGGCCGTGTTCCGGTCGATCACCGGTCCGTCGAGCGACGGGCGGCTACCCGACTTTTCGACCAGCACGTCCAGGTGGATGAAGTCGATGTCCTGGTTTGTCGTCGTATCCCGCTCCGTAAACAGAGTCGGGGTCACGTTGACGATGATACCGGTTGAGAGCAGCTGGGTGATCGTGTTGCCCGAGAAGTCGCGGGTCTGGATAGGCACGTCGGTCCCGATCTGGATTCGGCCTTCCTCGGCGCTTTGCACGGTGATGGAGGGGCTCGCCACGGTCTCGCCGACCCCTTCGGTTTCGAGCAAGCGGAACAGCTGCGTCAGCGTGGAGAACTCGATGGCGCTCGGCGCGATGATGACGTCGTCGAGGGGTTCAAAAAGCTCGTCGGTGCGCAGGAAAAAACGGGGGCGCAGCGGGTTGTCGAGGTTTCCGGAGCCGCCCGTTCCACCCGAGCTGCCTGACCGGCTCGAACCGGTCTCGCCGCCAAAGAGGACGTTCCAGTCTATTCCGAGCTGCCGCGCTTTCGTCATGTTCAGCTCGAACAGGATCGCATTGATCTGAATCTCGCGCGTCGACAGCGAAGCGGCGACCTCCGCAGCCTTGCCGCCGGTCATCTGTTGCTGCGCCGCTTCCTTCGCACTGACGATCACACTCGGCTCGACGGCAGGTTGTATGATGAAGAACCCCTCCGTCTCACGGAAACTCAGCTGATTAAACTCCAGCACGAGCTCGAAGGCATCGAGAAAGTGCATGCCGGCTATTGAAATCCCGATGGGGTCCGTGTTGCCGTCCGGATCGATGATCCGTTTTCCAACCACCCGCTCGAAGATCGGGTTCAGGAACTCGATGAACTGGCTGAAGGGGGTTGACGGCAAAAAGGAGACGAGTTGATCCGGGGGTACGTACGTGCGGATCTGTCGTTGCGTCGGGCGGTCCTGCGCGTGCGACAGGCCTGGGATAACCCAGAGCGACACGAGCAGCAACACAACCGGTAGGACGACAGCTTTGCCGATCCGTTTAAAAATCCGTTCCATCTTGTTATCCTCTGTTCGATTTACTCCGTTGCGGCCTTGACTCGCATCGGCCCTAATGCCTGCCTGTAGGTTTCGGGGGTATGTAGATTCAGCTCCACTTCGTCGATGATGCCGCCCAAGTTCAGAACGGCGGATACTTTGCCCGTCGACGCATCGACGGCGGTAATGTGGCCCAGGTACACCGCGTCGCCGACGCCCACCTGTCGGTGCCCTTTTTCATCGTGGAACACGGCCTTGTTGCCCACGATTCCGACCAGGCTCGCCTTCTGAAGGTCGATCAGCCCGTGCGTGTTCGGCGGAAGCTGCTCCATGACCACGGGGAAGAAGGGATTGGCAACCGGATGGGGCGTCGGCAGCACGTCCATCGGGACGGGGGGAAGCTTGCCTGCGACCATGGCCGCCATCGAGTCGGGTGCGCTCGCTCCTTCGGGCCCGCCGAAGAAAGCGTCGAGGTTCATACTGAACGACACCATCACCTGCATCCGTTCATTGCCCGTTTCCTCGTCGGGCGTGAACAAGTCGATGTGCTCCAGCGTCAGGTCGCGGATCCGGTAGAAGTCGCGGTTGTTTTCGATCTCCCACACGAAGCGGTAAAGACTCGAGTAGTACGCCCGTCCCGTGACGTTGAACGTGTAGTAGCTGTAGGTCCCGTGCCGCTGTACGCCGTTGAGCGCGATGTCGAAGTTTTTGAATCCCGCCGCCGTGAGCTCGTTGAGGTAGCCTACGACCTCGTGGCTGGTCAGGGTCGCGGGAATCACCTTGTAGCGGGCGCGCCAGCGGGCGACGGCATCGTCGGCCATCTCCTTCGACGAAGCAGCTTCGGTGAGCAGCGACGACACCTCGTCCTGCTTCAGGCGGACGACCTGCTCCGCCTTCTGAACCTGTTCGAGCTCGTCCGGTTGTTTGAAGAAGGTAACGTAGGCACCGACGATTACGGTCAGTACCCAGCACGCCACCAGGGTGAGCAGGTTGTTACCAAGTATCGGCATCTCAAACCTTCATTTATCGGTTATTGTCGCAGCTCTGGTTATTCTCCGGTATCGGTCCATTTCGCACCGACAAAAGGCCCGTGCCGGTTTATTTCAGTGATACCGGTCTGGCAGTCGTCTGCTGGTTTTCCGGAAGGGCCGCCCGCTCGTCGCGAGCCGCCTGGATCGTCGCCGCGGCCTTCTCGCGCAGGTACCGCGCCGCCTCGGGAAGGTCGTGTTCGAGCGGGAAGACCATGGTAAAGGAGTAGACCGGGTGCCCCCTGATTTCACTGAACGTCATCGACTCGATGTCGCCATCGGTCCGGTCGGCGAGGCCGACTACGCGGTCACGCGACGTGGCATTCCCGGTGATCCGTACGGTCGAGCCGTTGGGTTGCCAGCTTTCGATCCAGACACCTTTCAGCGCGGCGGTGTGGCGGTTGACCTCTTCGAGGCCCCGGCTCCACTTGTCGCTGCCGACCAGCAGCGTGTCGAGCAGGTTGAGCGCGTTCATGTATCCCGTGTAGGCAGCCTGGAGGCTGTCGATGCGAGCCTGGAGAATGTGGACGTCCGTGTCGGCCAGCTCAGGGGGATACTTGCGTAGCTCATCGCGATAAACGTCGATCTTGCTCTCCATCACGACGTACCGCCCGGCGAAGAAGAACGCGGTCAGGAAAAGAATGGTGTACATTGCCGGCACCTGCCACTGGATGCGGAACTGGAGCCGGCGCTGTTTGAAACGCTTCGACAGCAGGTCGATTTTTTCGAAGAACGGCTCGTAGAACGGGTCGCCGACCACGCGCGTGGCTACACCTGCCGCTGCAACCGCCGACGCCGCCTTGCCCAACCCTTCACCTTCCGCCACGTCCAGACGAATCGTACGGCGAAGCGATGCAACCTTGGCGTCGGGGAAGAAGAGCGTGAAGCTCTCGATCATGTCCTCTTCGCGCTCTTCACTCAGGAGCAGCACGTCGTGTACGTCGTCGATGCCGTACTCGTCCTGGAGGAGCAATACGCGGCTGCAAATCGTATCGGGTGAATCGAAGACGGTGAGCGACCGCATACTCTCGAAGTGTCGGAGCGTATTGCCCTGGACGAACAGCACAAGGGTGTCCTCCGTGCCGGCGCGAACGATCAGGGTGTGTCCCGGTCCCTGCCCGGCGTCAGACGGCTCACGCTCCGCACTCCACGCGCGCGCAAGGCCGAGGAAGACCGAGGTCTCGGTGTCGAGAAGCCGAACCAGCGGCATCACCTCGTCCTTCTGCTGGCGGATGACGCTCAGGGTGCCGGCAACCGAGTCGCCCGTCTTCGGGAAGACCGCGAGGTACCGTTCCGAGCCGTCTTCAGCAGGCGTCATGGGAATGAACGCAAGGCGTTCGTGGTCGATATCGCCCTTGTACGTTTCGGCGAGCAGCGTCGTCAGGGCGTCCCGGCCGGACTTTTTGGAACGAGCGGCCTTGCTCGAACCCTTCTTTTTCTCACCCGTGCCCGGGGGGACGCGCAGCTCGACGTGAACGACGTCGGACGAGGTGGCGCAGAAGGCCACGATGGGCTCGCCGAATCCGTCCTCGCGTACGTGCTGGAGGATTTCGCTCAGCTCATAAGCAAACGAGGCCACCTGTCCCCCGGCTTCCGGATTCAGGGCGTCCTCGGGCTTGATCGGCTCGGCGCCGGCAAATTCCGAAGCGAGAAAGAGCTCGTTGCCTCCGCCCATCCCATCGCCGAACTGGATCGTAAAGTCGTTGCCCGACGAGTCGTCGATGAAGGGCTGTCCACCCGTCGCCAGAGTCGGCTGGGAAATCATCGGCCGGGCGCTTCTCGGACGGGTGTAGTATTTCAACAGTGCCGGGTTGTCCGTTCCGGGCTGTAGCAGGACGGCGTGGACCGCCCGGCTCGTCGCCGTCACACCCAGTGTGTACCTCGTTGCCCTGTTCGTCTTCATAGCGTTCGCATCGTTTGGCGGCCGGCACGGGCCGCCCGTTTCATTTCACTCGCCGGCTGGCGTATCGTCTACATCAACAATTGCGCGAGGCGTTTCTTGTTGTTTGCATAGTCCATTGCAGTCTCCGGCGTGATCAGCCGCTGCTTCACGAGGCGGTAGAGGTCCTGCTCCATCGTTATCAGCCCCTGGGCGCCGCCCTCCCACATCATCTGGTAAATCTCGCCCGTGTTGTTGTTTTTGATGGCGGCGCGCGCGGACGAGGTCATCCAGAGCACTTCCTTGGCCAGCACGCGGCCGCCACCGATCTTCGGGCAGAGTTTCTGTGAAATGATGCCCCGCAGGACGTCGGCCAGGCGGTTCCGGATACGTTCCTGCTCGTCCGACGGATATTCGCCGATGATGCGGTCGATGCTTTCCACCGCCGAGCTCGTGTGAAGCGTCGAAAAGACTTTGTGCCCGGAGTCGGTGATCTCGAGCGCGGCGGAGATCGTCGTAGGATCGCGCATCTCGCCTATGATGATGATGTCGGGGTCCTGACGGAGCGCCTGGACGATGCCCTCCTTGAACGTCCGCACGTCTTTCCCGACCTCGCGGTGGCGTACGATGCACTTCTTCGATTTGTGCATGTATTCGATCGGTTTACCGATCACCACGATGTGCGCCGCCACGTCTTCATTGTTCGCGTCGACCACCGCGTCGAGCGTCGTGCTCTTACCAGAGCCGGTAACGCCGGTCACCAGGGTCAGGCCGTCGCGCTCGTGCTGGAACATCAGGCTCCGCTCGATGAGCGGGTGAAACCCGAGCGACTTCATCGGCCGGACCTTATCCGTGATGGCGCGCATGTTCAGGCCGAGGTGGTCGTAGTCGAAGTACACCGTTGCACGGAATCGGCGGCGCGGCTCGTCCGGACTGAACGTCGGTAGCTGGAACGAGAAGTCCACCGAGTACTCTTCGAACAGCACCGCCATCTGGTTTTTATTGAGGATGCTGAGGAAGAGTGCGTCGGTTTCGTCTTCGGTGTACTCACCCATCTCGGGGTAGGGCATCTTGTCACCGTGGACGCGATACCAGATCTTGCCGTTGCAGCCGGGCCCACCCGCGTCGATGTCGCTCGCGTCGATCTCGAGCATGTACTTGACGAACGCCTCGACCATCTCGTGCAGCGCCGTCCGGTCTTTGTCGAGCAGCGAGTTCACCTGGTCTGCGAGGAAACGTATCCGGTCCTCGCCGTGGGCGTTGTGGGGGATCGCCTGAGTGATCGTCTTACAGATCTTGGGCAACGGCGGTACGGTCACCCGGCTCCTCACTCGAGGCGCCGTGGTGGCAGCTACCGTGTGTCGCGCAAGTAATTCGTTCAGTGCTGGATTCATTCCTGTCGCCTCACTTCAGTACTGAATGATTCTGTAAGCCGTTTTTTTGCCGTTTCTGGTACCTTATCAACGTATCGACTGCATATAGTGGGGGTTAAGCGCCGCGCATTATCGTTCGGCGTAAGAAATCATTTTCAAGGTCGTCTCCATGCCTTCGGCCGTCAGCGCCGGCGAGGCCTTGACGAAGTAGATGTCCGGGGTGCCGCTGATTTTTGCCGTTCCCCCGGCCACGACGTTACCGTAGATGCGCGGGGTTCCGTGGAACGTCACGTCACCTGCGGCAACCATCTGACCCCACAGGGTCTTTGCGTTCCCGCCGATATCGATGTTGCCGTTGCAATAAAAGGCGTAGTTGGACTCAGCCGGCCCCTCATGCGTGCCGACCTGCACGTTGCCGGTGAAGTTGATGTTGCCCTCAACCAGGAACATTACGTAGCCGGTGAGCTGCGTATTGCCGACGGCGCTCAGGTTGCCCTTCACGTGCCAGACGTACGGGTTCTCGCGACTTGCAGACAGCTGGCTGAAGTCGTAGCTGCCGGAAAGGACCACGTCTCCTGCCGTGACCGAATCCGTGCCGACCTTCATGGCAATGGCGTCCATGTCGAAGGTCGGGATGTCGATCTTGTCCACTTTCTGGATGACCGGCTCCCCGGTGTCGTTGCTATACGGCTTGAAGACGTTCGGGTGCTTGACGTCGGCAGTCGTCACGTACGTGCCGAATCCACGGATGCTGGCCGCGTTGCCTTTAACCGTCAGCTTGCCGTTCGTATGGATGTTCGCATTGAACACGGCATCGTCCGTACCGGCGACCCGGATGGTGTCGAAGGAGACGTTTCCGTTGATGGTCAGGTCCTTCTCGGTCAGCAGGGCGTGTTTGAGGTAAGCCGGAACGTCCGGTGGGATGACCACTTCTTTTTCGATCGTGGCGTAAATCGTGTAGGTCCGGCCTCCGGCTTTTCCGCGAGAGACGACCTCGGCGTTGCTGCCTTTGATCGAGACGTCGACCTTGAACGATCCGTCGCCGTACGGCTTCGGCCCGACGTTCAGGGGAGAGAAGGACGTGGCGAGTTCCTGTTTGGCCAGGTTGAACCCAGCGAGTGCGGCGTTGCGGGCGACCACTTCGTACTGGTAATCGGCAACGTCTTCGTTTGTGGCGAGCATGCCCCGTTGAGCGCTCATACCGTAGTAGGCGCCCATGACGACGAGGGCTGCGATGGCCAAAAGAGCTGCTTTACCCATAGTTGATACCCTCCTCAAGGAAGACAAATCATAGCGTGTGATTAAAAAATGCCGTTGAGCGATCGAAGGAGCGGCGGATGGAACGTGGCTTCCCAGCCAGCACGGCCGACCGTCTGCTCCTCAGCAAAGGGGGCCACTGCCTCGTAGCGTACGTGGATCCTCCGGGCGTCGGTCGTCAGATAGGCCGGCTGGCCGTCTTCATTCAGCGCCCTGATCGTCCAACTGGTTATCGTGGGCATGCTCGCCCCGGAAGCCACCATCGTACCTCCCTTCTTCTCGAGCCGCTGGATCTGGTAGAGATCAACCGTATCCCTCTTCTCCACGAACACGCGCTTGTAGGCGATTTCTACCTTGGTGGTATCCGTCGAGTCGACCTGCGCGAAAAACGTAAACGTTTTGGTGTAGGGGTCCTCTTCGGTCGTCACGACCTTGCTGACTCCTTGCAGATCGCGCTTCAGCGTATTGATAAAGCTGAGTTCCTGCTTGTTGAGTGCGTTGTAATTGATCGTTTCGATGGTCGTCTCCCTGTCGCGCCGGTTGATCGCGATCAGCGCCAGGAAAACCAGGCTTGCGACAATGATGGAAGCTGCGTGATCGATGATAAATTGCATGGTCCCATCCTGTTTATGCCGTTAAATCCAGTCGCATCGGGTGCCGCAGGTGAACGTCTGGGAGAGCTCGACCGTGTCGGGGTTCGCGATGGACGTGCTCCAGGCCCGGACGGTGGCCTTCTTCGCCTTCGTCCGCCAGGCCACGACCTTCTCCGGGTCTTCGGGGTCAGCGTAAGCGATCGAGCTCTGCAAGTGGAACCAGATCTCACGCCCGTTGACGACCCGCATCGTGTCCTTGCTCACGCCGTGGAAGTCGTCGATGTCGTTCTCCTGAAAGTCCGCGGCAAACGGCGGGCCTTCTGTGAGCTGATTGGGCGACGTGATGACACTTCCGTCGGCGACGGCTTCGTCGAATGCTTCCGAGCCTATCCGCTCGAGCCAGTCGACGGCCACACCGGTCGTCTGCATCGAGACTTCGTTTCTCACGATGTTTTTCCGCACGTGAACGGCGTTCTGGTATTGACTGACGGTGAGCATCATCACCACCAGCATCGCGAGCAAAGCCAGCATCGTTTGTGGCATCGTTCACCTCCGATGTAGTTCGGTTCGATCGTCGCCCCGTTCTCCGCCTTCGTACAGGAGTCGCCTTCCCGCCATGCTTCGCACAACAGGCGAGTGGATCCCGCACGGGAGCGGGAAAACGGGGTGCGCAAACGGTAACCGTGTGCCTTTATCGCACCCGGTACCCGTCACGACTCCGTCGTGACCACACGAACCATTTCCATGATCGACGTCTCGCCCATCTTGACGACCTCACGGGCGGAGTCGCGCAGCGTCAGCATGCCTTCCTTGATGGCGAGGTCGCGGATCTTTTCCTCGTCGATCATCTTGTCGGATTCGACGATCAAGTGGCGAATCGCCCGTGAGAAGTAGAGGGCTTCACTGATCGCACGGCGGCCCTTGTATCCCATCCCCTTGCACACCTTGCAGCTCTCGTCGTGGCCGGGTTTGTAGATCGTCGTCGTTTCGATCTCGTGGTCCGTAAAGCCGAGTTTTTTGAGCATCACCGGATCCGGGTCGTCCTCGACGACCTTACAGGCGGGGCACAACACCCGTATGAGGCGCTGGGCGACGACCAGGTTGATCGCGTAGGCGATCAGGAACGGCTCGATGTTCATCTTGTAGAGCCGGCTGATCGCGCTCGGTGCATCGTTCGTGTGCAGCGTCGAAAACGTCAGGTGGCCCGTATTGGCGAGCTTGATGGCAAGCTCGGCGGTTTGCCGGTCGCGCATCTCACCGACCATCACGACGTCCGGGTCGTGGCGCAGGATCGACCGCAGCGCGTCTTCGAGGCCAAGCTTGTGGTTGAGCTTGATCTGCCGCACGCCGGGGATGATGTACTCCACGGGGTCTTCCACCGTAAGCACGTTCACCTCGGGGGTGACCACCTGGTGGAGCGCCGCGACGAGCGTCGTGCTCTTACCCGAACCGGTCGGACCCGTCAGGATCACCATGCCGTGCGGCTGACGGATCGCCTGATCGAACCGCTGCAACGCGAGGTCGAGCAAGCCGAGCTTCCGCAGGTCCGTGATGACTTTCCGGTCGTCGAGCACGCGGATGACGATACTTTCGGACCGCAGCTCCTGGCTCGCGTTGGCGATGGGCAACACCGAGACGCGGAAGCGGATCAGGGCGTCGTCGATCCAGCGCTGGATGAAGCCGTCCTGGGCCGCGTCGCGCTCGAACCGGTCGACGTTCGTTGCATTGTCCTTGATGACCGCGAGCAGCGCTTCGGGGTGTACCTTGTCTTCCAGGTGCCACAGGTGCAGGCGGCCGTCCGTCCGGAAGTGGATCTCGATTTTCTTGTCCGCATTCGGGAAGATGTGGACGTCGGACGCCCCCTGACGCACGGCTTCGACGAGGGTCGCCTCGAACAGGTTGATCAGGGTCGAGCGGTTGATCTCGGCGTCGAGGGCTTCCTCGTCGATCAGCTTGCTGCTGCTGTCGTCGTAGGCGAGGCCAAGGTCGTACGCGCCGCCCTCCTCGCTCATCCGCTCGAGGTATTCGTTTTTCCTGGGCAGAGCTTCGGCCAGGCCGGCCGTCACAATCGCTTCCGAAGCGTACCGCAGCTCAAACCGCTCGAGCTTGAGCTGCTGCATGAGCCGGTGGACTTCCGGCCGCGTCGGATCGTGTGTGATGAATACGAGCTTGATCGCGCCGGTCTGGTGTTCCAGGTCACACTCGAACGGGAGGACGCGCAGCTTGACAAGGTCATTCCGCCGTTCCTCGGGGAACGTTTCGATGACGGAGCGGGCAAACTCGGGATCGGGCTGGCCCTCTTTCAGCACGGCGATCGGGAACGCGTAGACACGCGCCGCTTCCGCGTAGATCGACTCGCGCTCGACGTCTTTACCCGCCGCGAGGACGCGCCAGAGCGCCTCTTTCGACTTTTCCCTGCGCTGGCGCTGGAGCGCCTCGAGCACCTGCTCGGGGGTGACGATTTCCTTGCGGAGCAGCATCGCCACGACGCGGTCCTTGCGCGCGATCTCCAGGTCGGCCTGTTGAGCGGAGCGGTTTGCGTCGTCGCCGGGGTAGTCACTTGCCGGTGAGGGATCCGAAGCGGGGTTGCCGGTCCAGCCGGTGAGCTGGATCGACGGCGGATTGCCTTCAGAACCGTCCACGCGCATCGGGCCGGGGATCGGCTCTTCCTCGCCGTACGACAGGCTGCGTCCGCTTTCCGGCGTCTCGTCGGCGAGGCCGTCCCCGCTGAACACACCGGGCGTCGCGGGGTCGAACCGTTCTTCGACGAGCACGTCCTCGCCGGCCACGGTGTCGGTCTGCATCACACGCGCCAGGTCGTCGAGGGAAAGGCCGTTCGGGAAGATCGACGAGAAGTCCCTGCTCCCCCTTTCCTCGGCGAAAAGCTGATCGTACGTAATCTCTTCGTGTGACTCGGGCGCCCGGGCAACCCGGCAGGCGACGTTCTTCTTGCCGGCCTCGGCAGCCTGGCCTTCATTGCCAGGATTCCGTTTCTGTTGAATTCGGCGGATGCGCTCGCCAATCATCGAGGCGGGCGCATACCGCAGCTCGACGTTCGGGCCGAGGGACTCGACGAAATGGCGAACGTCGGGATGCGACGGGTCGTGGCTCGCAAAAACGAGCGTGTGCTTACGCGCCGCCGGATCCACGTTGAACTCGTAGGGGATGACGCCCATCCGGAGCATCTCGTCGCCGGCCGGCGCCGGGAAGAGACCGCACACGGCTTCGACGAGCTCGTCGGTGGGTTTCCGCTCGCTGATGTGAACCGTCTCGTACCCTGCCACGCGGGCGGCTTCGGCGAAGACTGCGTCGGCGTCGACGCCCGCGACGCCCGTCAGGAGCCGCCAGATCGAGACGTTGGGGTGGCGCTTTTGCTGCCGCAAGGCGGTGAGCGCCTGGGGCATCGTGATGACCCCTTCCTGGAGGAGCGCCATCACCACCCGGTCCTGCATCAGGCCGTCGAGGGGCGAAGCCTCTTCTGCCGGCTGTTGACCGTGCGCGGCCGGCTCGTCGTGCTGCGGTACGGGCTCGACCGGTTCCTGCACCGGTTCAGATTCGACCGGTGCGGGCTTCTGCACGATCGGGCTTACCTGATACCTGGGTTCGGACTGAGCCGATTCACCTTCCGATTTAGGCGCACCGCGCAGACCGTACCTGAGGTAATCGTTCGCGCCGCCGGTACGGGGCCTGTTCCCGAACGACGCCTCCGGTTCGGATTGGCTTCTTCCGGCTCTTTCATCGCGCCCGCCGGACGACGACGGCTGGTCCTCTCCTTTCCTGCGTCTGAAGTAGCTTCCGAAAAAACCGGCACTCATTTATTACCTCTATACATTAACCACTAGTTCAACTGACTCAGTGCAAAACACGTGGTCTATTTCTGCTTCCGTTAGCAGGCAGGCCCACACCCTGCCCGTTCTGACTCCCCCTGGTTACATTCCCATCATGCTCGTCGACGAGGGCTGGACGAGGGCGATCTCGGAGGAGATCAGCGTCAGGAAGATGATGGCGATCGTGATGATGATCGCAACGGCGGTCTGAATGCCTTCGACGGCCGCCTTCAGCTTCAGCTCGGTCTCCTTCGCGTAGTAGTCCGCCATCTGCTGGGCACTCTGCCGGACGTTACCCGTCTCGGCGCCGCTCCGGAAGCGGGCGATGGCCATCGGTGTGAAGACCTTGCTTGCCTCCATCGAGCGTACCAGGTCGGACCCCTGCGCCACCATCATCGGCACCGTGATCTTTTTGATCTGGTGCTCCATGTAAGTGTTGCCGCACGCCTCGGACGCGATCTTGATGACCCCGATGTTCTCGCCGCTGCCCGAATACAGGATGGCAAACACACGGCAGAAGATCTCAACGTTGAGCTTGTGCAGCAGACCACCGATCACCGGTAACCGGATCAGATTCCGATCGATGAACATCCTACCCTTTGCCGTCCGTGCAAACGCCACACACGCCACCGCAATCAGGACAGTCGCAAGAAAGACCCAGCCGTAATTCGCGTCCATCCAGTACGAGAATGCGAGGGTCTTCGAGGTCATCGGAGGCAGCTCCATGTTCAGGTCGGCGAAGAGGCCGGCCGTTTGGGGGAAGATGTACCAGACGTACCAGACGAGGGTCGCGATCAGGACGATCATCGTGATCGCCGGCGTGATCATTGCGCTTTTGACGCTCTTTTTGAACTCGTTCTGCCGTTCGAGGAATTTTGCCGTGGCCTCGTAGATCTCGGCGACGTTACCGCTCTTCGACGCAATGCCGAGCATGTAGGCCGTGAACTTGCCGAGCATGTGCTGGTGCTTCATGAACGCCTGCTGGGCGTCCATACCCCCCTTCAGGTCGGCGTTCAGGTCGCGGATGACCTGACGGAGCGACTTGCTCGAGACGTCGTTGACGAGCAGGTTCAGGACTTCGTCGAACGGCAGCTTGTCCCGGAGCAGGTTCGCCGCAAGCCGGACGAACATGATCATGTCGCCTCTCGGCGGCTTGGACTGGAAGTGGAGCAGCTTTTTCTCCACCTTGATCACTTCCAGTCCAAGCTTCCGCAGGGCGGTGGTCACTTCTTCGGCCGAGAACGCCTTCTGCTCGCCCCGGATGATCTGGCCGCTGGGATGGCGGACCTTGTAGAGGTAGATCTTCCGCTGGACGAGGCTCTCCGAGCGGAACCGGTGCTTTTCGGCGAGGCTCTGTAGCTTCTTCTGCGCGGCCCTCGTCGATGGCGCAAAGACGGTCCCCTGCACGGGCTGCCCCGCCACACTCACTCCGCTGAACCGATACTCTTTGACAGCCATTGGGATTGTCTGCTACGGAAGGAAGATTCGGTGGCATTTCCGAACCGTGTTGTGTTGCAGAAATGCCACCGAATGATTGCGAATCATATTCAAGAATTATGACTCCTCTGTGTCATATTCCCAAGAGATGTCTTCAGTCGTAGCTCCAGT
>CBINFS010000045.1:0-27573 GCA_966250015.1 uncultured bacterium
AAATCGAAAACGCGCGGATCCATCTCTCCCCAAGATACCCACATCCCGTACCGAACGGCGCTGATCGATTGGTGCTTGAATGGACACGTATTGCCACAAGCGCCGTTCGCTAAACGCGCGATGGATCCCCAGCGCACAACGCGGCGATTTCAGAACTGGTGCCCGGAGAATACCATGCGGCGAACCTGTCCAATGACGGGACTTTTACTATGCCGCACACCTATACAAAACGTCATTCCGGCCCCCGAGCCGGAATCCATGCAACGGGTCCGTCAGCCTCCACGGTTTGGCCTCGCGCAGCCCCCAAGTGGATTTACTTCGTCAGTCACTTCGTTCGTGTCGGATCAAGTCCGGAATGACGTATTTATTAAGGTTTTAGGTTATCGTTAAGCACCTCCTATTGTGTCACGAATATCTCAGTAAAAACATCATCCCGGCCTCCCAGCCCCAGAGTCTCCTGCGTACATCTGCAGCTTGTAGCTCATTCTCCTTCGCGTCTTCGCATCTTCGCGTGAGCCCATATAATTCATGAAGCGTGAGAAGCTGGTCGTCACACTAACGAATTGCCCGGCGATAGCGCATGTAGACGACGCCCGTCGGCAGGGGTGAGGCTTCGACGAGGGTGAAGTCGAGGCGTTTGCCTTCCGGATACAGCCGCTTGCCGCTCCCCAGGACGATCGGATAAACGTGCAGGCGGTACTCGTCGATCAGGTCGTTCTCCGCTAGAGCACGGGCGAGCACGCTGCTTCCATCGAGCAGGATGTTCTTGCCCGGCTGCTGCTTGAGGTCGCGGATGGTTTCGATGACGTTTTCGCTGATGAGGGTCGAGTTGCGCCATGCCGAAGCATCCTTCAGTGTGGCGGAAACCACGTACTTTTGGATGCTGTTCAGGGCTTCGGCGAACGGATCGCCTTCCATCGTCTCGAAGGCTCCGCCGTGGATCTCCCAGGTCTTGCGGCCCAGCAGGAACGCATCGGTCTCGGACATTGCTTCGAAGAAGTGTTTGCCGATGTCGTCGTGCCAGTAAGGCCAGGTCCATCCCCCGTGCTCGAAGCCCCCTTCGGTGTCCTCGTCTGCACCACCCGGTGCCTGAATGACACCGTCGAGCGTGATGAACTCGGCGACGATCAGTTCTCTCATATTCCCCTCGTTTTTGCGTGGATCAGCTATCACCACGACTCGGCATTTCCGGTCGTGGCCAACAATACTAACTGACTTCTCTCCGGATAGGCTAAGCTTTTCACGCCTTTTCTTCCGGAATCACGACGATAAAGCGCTCCTCCTCGTGGCGGAGCAGGCGCAGGGCGATGACCTCGCCGATGGTCTCTTCCGTCAGGAGCGCGAGGAGGTCGTCGATGCCGGTCAGGCGACGGCCGGCTGAGCCGATGATCACGTCGCCCTTTTGCAGTCCGCCACGCTTGGCCGGCCCCTCTTCGACCAGGTCCACCACCAGGATGCCGCCGTCCTCGGCGAGGTTGTACTTCCGCATGAGGCGCGGCGGTAGCGAGACGGTCTGCCCGACCACGCCGACCGCTCCTCGGCGTATGCGGCCGTGCCGGATTAGTTGACTGGCGATCAGCTTCACGGTGTTGACGGCCACGGCAAACGAGATCCCCTGCGCGGGCAGGATCATCGCGGTGTTGACGCCGATCACACGGCCCCTGCTGTCGACGAGTGGGCCGCCCGAGTTGCCGGGGTTCAGGGCGGCGTCGGTCTGGATGACGTCGTCCATGAGCCGCCCGGTACGAGAGCGAAGGGTGCGCCCCAGTGCGCTCACCACCCCTGCCGTCACTGAGTGCTGGAAGCCATAGGGGTTGCCGATGGCGATGGCGAGCTGCCCCACCTTGAGGTTGCTCGAGTCGCCGAGTGTGACCGGCACGAGGTCGGGTGCGTCGAGGCGCAGCACGGCCAGGTCGGTGTCCGGGTCGTCGCCGATGAGGTCGGAGCGGTACCGGCGTCCGTCGGCGAGCTGGACGTGTATGCGCGAGGCTCCGCCCGCGACGTGGCTGTTGGTCAGGACGAACCCGTCGGGCGTAAAGATGAATCCGGACCCGCTCCCGCTGAGCTCGCGCCGACGATGGCCGCCATTCCACGGACGTTCCACTTCCACGCTCACCACCGACGGCCCCACCGTCTCGACCGCGTGAACGACCGCCCGCGAGTAGGCGTCCGCAAGCTCCTCGTCGTTCACTGGCTCGTCCACGGCGTACGAGCCGGCAGGCTGCCGGTTTTGGTGCGTCGCAACGAGCGGATGTATGAGATAAAAAGCTGCCATATTCGACCTCCAGATTTCGAGCAGGCCTCCCTGCTCAGTTCGTAGCCACGCGGTTCGGTAAGGTGAGAGATGCCTGTCTTCTCGACAGAGCCGATTCGAAGAGCACACGCAGCCCGTCGGACATCACCATGCTGGCAAGCTCGTCGTGTGCTTTTTCGAGGCTTAGACCGGCGTCATCGTGCTGGATCGATCGGTACAGGTATGATAGCCGGAGCAGCCACAGCGCCCGTTCTACGTCACCTTCCCTACGGAGTCTGAACGAGATCCAGCCCGAATCGGGTACGAACGGGTGAACGTCCGCCAGTCCCTCTGCGATGAGCGAGTCCCGTATCTTCTTCGTAAACGGGACGTCGAGCACCCCGAAGCGGTGGAAATGGCCAAACTCCTTCCCGCCGAGCCTTAACTCGACGGCATCGAACTGGTGCGGTGCCGTCGTGACACCCTCCCAAGCCGACGCCGTACGGACTACATCCTCAACCCCCCGCCGGGAAGCCCCCTTCGAATAGATCTTTTCACCCCACATCCCCGTCTCCTCGTCATGTGAAGAAAGCATTAATCGATAGTTGTCAATACGAAGATCGTGCCGAAGAGGTTGCTATGACGAAACGCCAGAGGAAGCGATAGGAGGATTACTAAGAGCGGCTCAACTGGTCATAAACCAGTCATTTTACTAATCCGCTCGTAAATGTCGTTTTTGTCTCCTTCCTTTCGAATGCCGACGGCAACGACCAGAACTGTGACGGTTGCCCCGATGATTTTGTAGACAATACGGTATTGCTGGTGATAAGCTCTGAGACTTCTATACCCCCTCAATGGACCAACGAGCGGTTTTCCCTGCTTATCAGCGTCAGTCGCAAGCTTTCCAATTGCCTTTTTGATACTCTTCTGCGCCTTCCGGTCCGAAATCTCGGACACCATTTCAACGGCGCTCCTGGCGATTATGATGTGATAGGTCTTACCAGCCAAGCTGCGACAATGCCTCGTCCCAGTTCAGGGTGTTGCCGGATTCTACGTCCTCTTCACCCCTCCTGATCGCCCGCATCATCTCTTCGTCCTGGTAGATTTCGAGCGTCTCGCGCATTGATTCGAACAGCTCCCAAGGTAGGACCGCAAGCGCTGGTTGGCCTTCAACTACAACCTTCACGGGATCCGTTTCCTTTCCAGAGGTAAAGTGATCCCAGAGGCTCCTGAGGTTGCGGTCTGTTGATTTCAGTTCAATCGTTCGCATGGTTTTTCGAATCGCCGCTCCTTTCGTCCTGTTATGTACCGAAAAACCAATAAGTATGCAACTAGATCCGTCGCAATTGGAGCGTGTACTAGTTCCCCAAAAGCAGTAAAAGCGCCCGGTATGCACTGGCTCCGCTCCACCTCCTCACCCACTGTGCGCCCGGGAGATTAGCGGGATGATCGAAAAAAGTCTCCCCTACAAGACCATCGGATGACGTGATCCGCTTTCCTGTGAGATAGCGTTTACCGTGTTACATCGGGCGTGCAATTGCGGAGTTCATGCCTGCCTTTTTTCATCCCCAGACGGAGGACCCTCCATGAACACAATGCAAACCACCGACACCGCCTCGATCCTCGTGGCTAACAACGAACGGTTCATGTCCCTGTTTGAAAACCGGGACGCGGCCGGCATGGCCCGGATGTACACCTCGGACGCGATGGTAATGCCCCCAAGGAGTGAAATCGTCTTTGGGCCGGAAGCCATTCAGCGCGGCTGGAAGGGCGCCATGGACGCCGGCATCATGCGGCTCCAGCTCGATACCTTCAACCTCGAAGACGTTGGTTCCACCCTGGTCGAAGTCGGCCACTTCACCATGTTCGGCGAGAACGACCACATCCTCGACCGGGGCAAGTACGTCGCCGTATGGAAGCAACAGGGCGACCAGTGGCTGATCCACCGCGACATCTGGAACACCAGCGTCGACCAGTAGACCACGGGGAAATCCCTACTCCACCCGCGCTCCTTCTTCGAGATCGCTCGGGGGGTGGACGATGACCTGGTCGCCTTCAGAAAGGCCGGAGACGACCTCGGCGGCGAGGCCAGACTGGTGGCCGATTTCGACGTCGCGCCGGACGGCTCTCCCATCCTCAACCACGAAGACGGCCCACCCGTCGTCCGTCCGGAAGAGGGCGCCCGCCGGGACCTGAAGAGCGTCGTCAGACTCCCATAGAATGAAGCGGGCGACCACACGATAACCCGAACCGAGCGCCTGCCACCGATCCGGCGGCGACGTGATGTTCGACACCACCGTTACGCGTTGCTCCTCCACGCCAAGCGACGAGATCCTGGTGACGCCGATGGGCTCGACGCGCTGGACGACGGCTTCGAGCAGCTCGTCGCCACCCCACTGGTCGAGAAGCACCTGCGAGCCGGGCTTGATTCGGACGGCATCCTGCGAGAGCACCTCCACGCGGACCTCAAGGTTTTCGACGTCGCCGATCTCCACGAGCGGCTCGCCCGGAGCCACCATACCTTCACTCTGTCGAACGATCCTGAGCACGCGGCCTGTGACGGGTGACGTCAAAACCTGCCGGACGGGTGTGTTAGCTACTGCGGTATCGCCTGCGAGGTTGGCTCGGGCGGCAGCGAGCTCGGCCCGGGCAGCCTCTACGACGGCTTGGGCCGCTTCGAGCGCCGCCTCAGCCTGGACAGCCTCCGCAACGGCCTGATCGCGCATCTGCTCTGTCGCAGCCTCCCCTTCGAAGAGCCGCTCGATGCGTGCGCGTTCGTCGGCCGCTCGGCGGGCAGTTGCCTGCGCGGCGCGTTGGTTCTCCTCGGCCTGCCTCAGCGACGCCTCGGCGGCTCGCACCCGGGCCTCGGCTTCTGCGCGCGTGCGGGGATCGAGGATCGCCGAGCGCGGCGGTTCGAGCTGCACCACGGGCTGTCCCTGCGCGATCTTGTCCCCCTCGCGGAGCTCGATGCGTCGAGCATAGGCGGCGATCGGCGCCGTGATCACGTAGGTGTCCGTCACCTCGGTCCTTCCCTCCTCCTCCACGGTCACCTGCAGAGGTCCGCGGGCGACCTCGGCCATTTCGACGTTCACAGGGTCAGGCAGAAAACCGATGAAGATCAGGACAATCACCAATACGGCGATCCCTATCAGAATCAAGCGTTTGCGTAGTTGTCGTGTCATCTATTCGCGTGTTTTGAGTACCCCTACGAGGTCCAGCCGGTCGAGCCGGTACCGGACGATCAAAGCGGAAATGAGGGATGCACCCAGCACGGCCACGGCGGCGAGCGCGAGGGCGCTGCTGTCGACTACCGGCGGCAGGCGGTAGAGGTCAGTCTGCGTCCCTTCGGCGACGCCGACGACGCCGAGCGTACCGAGCACGAATCCGAGCGGCAGGGCGAGCAGCGTCAGGAATGCCTGCTCGCCAAGCAGAATGTACGAGATCTCTCCCCTCGTGAAACCGAGCACCCGGAGGCTCGCCAGCTCGCGGTCGCGCTCGGAGAGCGAGATCCGCACGCTGTTGTAGATCACGCCGAAAGCGATAGCCCCGGCAAACAGTGTGAGGATGAACGTCATGGCGAGAATGGTCTCAGCCGACGTGTCCAGGAATGCCTGCATGGCCGCATTGGGCGACGCGACGCCGGACACCCTCGGCAGCTCTTTGAGCTTGTGCACGACGTCGGCCTCGTAGCGAGAGTCCGTGGCGAGGTAGACGCCGGAGATGGTCTGCCCGCTCCCCGCCATCCGATTGGCAGCCTCCATGTTCATGTACACCGACAGGCCGAGAAACTGCGTGGTGAGCGCGGCGACGGGTACCCGGCGCGTCCAACGCTTGCCTTCGAGCACCTCCACCGTCAGCACGTCTCCTACACCCACGCCAAGGATTCCGGCGAGCCGGTCGTTGAGCACGAGCCCGTCGGGAGGAATCTGAACGGGCCGCTGTTCGGCGTCGACGAGCCGTCGGAGGTACGAGTTCGGGTCAATACCCTCGATCGCGGTGCTATGCGACCGGTGCTCGCTCACGAGGCGCACGGGGATGGTGCGGAACGGTTCGGCGTGCCACACCCCCTGCATCGCCTTGAGCTCGTACAACGCGGCGGTGGAGGTCGGCTCAACGAAGTTGACCGTGAGGTCCTCCCGTTGCATCTGCCGCGTCATGTCGATGATCTGGCTGATTGCGCCGCTCGAAAAGGAGCCGACGATCATGATGGCACATGAAAAAGCGATCCCGACGACCGTGAGCAACGCTTTAAAGGGACGGCGCTCGAGGTTCCGCGCAATCATGCGGGTGGGCTGGTCAAACAGGTTCTTCAGACCCAAACGCTCGATCACGGTGGGGCGGTAGGCCGCAGGCGGGCTCGGGCGCATGGCCTCGGCAGGCGGCACCGACACCGCACGGCGGACGGCCCTGACCACACCTACCAGCGCCGCACCGATCGTCAGGAGTGCCGCAAAAAGCACCGTCTGCACCCGAAGCTCGAAGTCGAGGTACGGAAACCGGTAGTAAATCATGTAGAGCTCGCCCATCTCGGTTCCGAGCCAGATGCCGACCAGCACACCGGCCACGACGCCAAAAAATGCGATGACCAGTACGAGCTTGATGTAGTGCCACCCGACAGCGTTGTCGGTGTACCCGAAGGCCTTCAGCACCGCTACCTGCTCGCGCTGCGTGCTGATCAGGCGCGTGACGACAATGTTCAGCAGGAACGCCGCGACGGCCAGGAAAATGATCGGCAGCATCGTGGCCATGCTTTCGAGGCCCCTGAACTCCTCCATGATGTAGAAGTGGGAAGCCTGATCCTTGCGGCCGTAGGCGTCGCGGCTGCCGTAGCGCTCGAGCAGGACGTCCATCCGGTCCAGTACGTCTTCAAGAACGGCGCCCGGTGCGAGGGAGAGCACGACATCGTTGAACGCCCCCTTCATGTCGAATGCGGCGGAGAGGGCTTCCCTGCCCATCCAGATCACTCCAAACAGTCGCGGGTCAGGAAAGATTGAACCCGGCTGCACCTGCATCAGAAACTCCGGCGACAGGGCGATCCCGACTACCCTGAGCGTCTTCCTTCGGCCGTTGATCACCGCCGTGAACCGGTCGTTCAAGTCGAGGCCATGCGCCTCGGCGAAGACCTCGTTCAGGATCACTTCCTCCTCGTACCCTGCTCTCACCACCCGGCCTTTTCGGATGAACAGCCGGTTCAACGCAGGCTGGCGTCCTTCGGGGATCGAGACGATCTGCCCGGATACCGGCTCGTCGAATCCCTCGATCTCCAGGTTTACGAATGCGACCACGCGTGTCTCCACCGCGTTGACCCCCGGGATCTTCCGGATGTCCTCTGCCACACGCTCCGGCGCACGACGGAGCGTGGCGAACGCATCGGCAAACCGGTACTCGGTGTAGTACGTGTCGAGGCTTTGTTTGAGCGAGCCCATCGTCGCGGACATCGTGACGTACGTCGACACTCCCGCCAGGATCACGAACGCGATCGCGATCGCCTGCCCCCGCATCCCCGAAAGGTCGCGCAGCATTTTCCGGTCGAGTGAGTTCATGGGTGTCCGTTTTAATGACTGTACCGAGGTCGTACGTCTCGATGCTATTCGTCAATCAGACGTCTGCCGTCATTGGTGGACTCGTATTGCCTTTGAACCAATCATGATCGTCGTGCTTCGTAAAGATCCCTCGTCGCAAGGCTTCTCGGGATGACGAGAGTGGGGTGGGCTACAAATCATTGGGGAATTTGCGCTTTGTAAAGATGTGTCCGAGGCTTTGCACATCCCCCACTGCTTGTCATTCCGAGCGAAAGCGAGGAATCTTTCATTTATTGCCAGGGTATTGTCCATTGAAAACGGTAATAATTGATCAGTTTACGTAGCACTGCTCTCATTCTCGAAAGCATCAATTCATGAAGATCCCTCGTCGCAAGGCTTCTCGGGATGACAAATTGGGGCGGTGTAGGTGAGCACCGAAACGACGGTGTTTTAGGAGACGTAGCGACTGTAGCACAGCACCCACCAAGATCTGTCATTCCGAGCGAAGCGAGGAATCTTCCATTTATTGCAAAGTCTGAGTTCATTGAATAGGGTAATATTGGCCGGGATAATTAGGTGTATGATCCCTTGTATTCTTGATCATCAATGTCAACGTCTGACAGGCTCAATTTTCTGATCGTCATACCAATCAACGCTCAAGTCCTGCCACTTTTCATTCATTTGTTCAATCAGCTCCACCTTCTTTTCACGTCGCCAGCCCTTTATCACTTTCTCGCGCTTGATTGCTTCGCGAATGTCCCTGTGAACTTCGTAATAAACCAGCCTGCCAATTCTATATCGTTTTGTGAAACCGTCCAGCTCCCCATGCTTATGCTGGTAAACACGACGAACAAGATCATTCGTGACACCCACGTATAGACGCTTGGAGAAACTTGCCACTATGTACACGTAGTAGTCACTCATTGCGGTAGTGCATCATAGTGGGGCATTTTGATTCATGGACTCGTGATGCAATTCTGCCATTCCTGTTCGTTTTGCCGATTAAAGATCCCTCGTCGCAAGGCCCCTCGGGATGACAAGTCGGGGAGGTCGAGGTGAGAACCAAAACGATGGTGTTTTTGATGACGTAACGGCTGGAGTACAGCACGCCCTCAACCCTGTCATTCCGAGCGAAGCGAGGAATCTTCCATTTATTGCAAAGACATTGTTCATTGAATACGGTAATAAGTGGTCACCCCGTTTGACTTAAGCACCATTCCTGAAAGCCACAATTCATGAAGATCCCTCGTCGCAAGGCTTCTCGGGATGACGAGAGTGGGGCGGCGGCGACCGTAGGCACGGGAATTATATTTCATAACCTTTAACATCTTCACCACACCAGCTCCGAGGGCTGCTTCTTGTTCTCATTCACGATCACGTCGGTCACGAGGCCGTCGTGGAGGTGGATGATCCGCTCGGCCATTTCGGACTGGACGGCGTTGTGCGTGATGATGACGGTAGTGGTGCCGAGCTCGCGATTGACCCGTTCGAGCGCTTCGAGCACGACGATGCCGGTCTTCGAGTCGAGGGCGCCGGTGGGCTCGTCGCAAAGCAGGACGGCCGGCCGTTTAGCGATGGCGCGTGCGATGGCGACGCGCTGCTGCTGGCCGCCGGAGAGCTGCGCCGGGAAGTGGTCCTTCCGGTCGCCCAGGCCGACGATCTCGAGGGCTTCCTCCGGCGTCATCGGGTCCTGCGCGATCTCGGTCACGATCGCGACGTTCTCGAGGGCGGTGAGGCTCGGGATCAGGTTGTAAAACTGGAACACGAACCCGACGGAATGGCGCCGGTATTCGGTCAGCTCCTTTTCCGTAGCCCGGGTGATGTCGCGGCCTTTGTAGATGACGCTGCCGGAGGTGGCCGTGTCGAGGCCGCCGATGATGTTGAGCAAGGTCGACTTGCCGCTGCCCGACGCCCCGAGCATCGCCACGAGCTCGCCTGCGTAGAGGTCGAGGTCGACGCCCCGCAGGGCGTGGACCTGCACCAGGCCCATGTCGTAGACCTTCGTGACGCCGCGCACTTCGAATACGATTTCCTTATCCATCGGCGGCCTCACCAGATCTGTCCGAGGGCGTGCGTCAGGCCGGCGCGGGCGACGGCGTATTCGGCTACAGCCCGTGCATGGGCGGCCCTCGCCTGGTGGAGCGCAACCTCGGCGTCGAGCACCTCTGACGATAAGGCCGCGCCCTCCCGATAGCGAAAGGTCAGCATCCGGAAGACTTCCTCGGCGGTCTCCACGCTCTCCTCGGTCACGGCGAGCCGCTCGACTGCCCGAAGGACTTCGAGACGGCGCCGCCTGACGTCGACGATCACGCTCTCCCGGGCCGATTCGAGCCGTGCTTCGGCGGCTTCGAGCCGTGCGCGGGCTTCATTGGTCTCCTGTGATCGCCGCCCCCAGTCCCACAGCCGCCAGGTCATCGCGACGCCGGCCTCCCACGTACCCCGGAAAACATCCTGCTCGACGAAGAAGTACTGGTTCGGCCGGGCGTAGACGTATCGCCCCGTGAGAGCGAGGTCCGGCAGGAGGCTGCTCCGTGTGGCCTGTACGGTGGCGCGGAGGGACTGGACCTGTGCGTCGAGGGCACCGAGGCCGGGCCGGGCCTCGAGGGCGGTGCGCGCGAGCGCTTCGGTTTCGCCCGGCAGGGCATCGATCTCGACCGTATCGGCGGGCAGCAGCGGCGTGTCGAGTGGAAGGCCGGCGAGACGGTTCAACTCGAGCCGGGCAAGCTCCACCGCATTCGCCGCGTCGATCCGCTCGAGCAGGACCTCCGACCGGCGCGTCTGCGCGGCGAGCAGGTCGCTCCGCAGGGCGGCGCCGGCGTCCACGCGCGTCTGCACGTCGCGCAGATGCGCCTCGACCTGCCGGACGGCCAGGTCGGCCACGTCGTAGAGCGCGCGAGCCTGGTAAAGTGTCCAGTACGCCTGCCTGATCGCGAAGGCAAGGTCCACGCGTTCCTGCTCGGCAGCCTGAACGGCCGCTTCGGCCTGGTGCGCCGCCGCTCGGATGGTGTTGCGCAGCCGGAAGCCCGTGAAGATTGGCTGCTCGACGCTGATTTCGGCGTAGTACCGGTTGAGCTCGACCGGCGCCAGCGTAAACGTGCCGGGCTCGAGGCCGGGAAGGTCCGGCACCTCAAATTCGATTTCCGGGATGTTCGAGCTGAGCCGCGTGTACGACGCGAGCGTGTTGAAGGCGGGCAGACGCGATGTGCGGACCTGCCGGTAGACGGCCTCAGCCTGCTCGGCTTCGGCCACGGCAGCCCGGAGCTGATCGTTTTGCTCCAGCCCGATCCGGACGGCCTCCTCAGCCGTTATCGGGCGGACGCCTTGCGCCATCGCCGTACCGGCCAGACACAGTACGGCAATCAGGAGAAGTCTATATTTAAAAACCATCAGGTATATTCGGGTCTATGTTCGCAAACCAGTATACGACCTTCCGGAATGAAAGGACTTGCGCCAGGCGGATAAAGACTTGCGCCGGACGGTGCCCTTCAGCGAAAAAAGAATAGGACAAAAACAATTTATGCGCACGCTTCCGGCAAACCTGGGAGCGGACGGAAACGACGAACATTCGTGATCCGGAGAAGTACGCAGATCCGTACGCTCACGAGAACTGATGCTTTTAGATAGATGAACTCGTTTTCGGACATGATGCCCTCACGATCGCGTTTCGTGCAGGGCGACTTCTTCGTGGAAGGCGGCTTCACGCTCCACCGGCTCAAGCGCGAGTCGGTCGGCGACCTCGAACGGCTCGACTGCACCCTCGAAACGAGGAATGGGACGGTCGAATTCGCCATACTGGGCGGTTGCCTTTACCTGGCCGACTGGGGCCGGTACGAGCTGAATCCCGGGCTTGCCTACCGCGCCGAGATCAAGCAACCGGTCATCGAAATGCACTTCCAGCTCGACGGCGGCGTCGAGGCCCCGGTGAACACCGTGTTCGAGGACTACACGCTCCGCGAGGGCGAGGCCAACATCGTCTACATGCCCGAGGGTTCGATGGAGGTCACGCTTGACCTTGGCCTGACCGGGAGTGTCTTCGAGATCCAGCTCGCGCCCGATTACATGACCGGGCTTGCCGAGCGCTGCCCGGAGCTCTTCGAGTCCTACGTCAACCGGATGGAGCGGTCAGAGCCGTTTCTGTTTGCACCTCACTCGCTGCGGATAACGCCCGCGATGACGGCGATCTTCGAGCGGATCCGTCGATTCGGCAGTGATCGAGGCGCCGGCTCGCTATTCCTCGAATCGGGTATCCTCGAACTGCTCGCCTTATTGTTCGAGCAGGTGCGGCCGGTCAACGGGCACACACATTCGCGTTCGGACGCCGAGCGCGTGTACGCAGCCCGTGACCTCCTGATCGAACGAATGGCCAATCCCCCGTCGCTCGCCGACCTCGCGCGGCACGTGGGCACCAACGAGTACAAGCTGAAACGCTGCTTCAAGGAGGTCTTCGGCATGAGCCCGTATGCTTACCTGCTCGAGCACAAGCTGGAGACCGTGAGAACGTACCTGATCAAAACCGACTGGTCGATCGCCGAGATCGCCTACCACGTCGGCTACAGCGACCCCGCCCACCTCACCCACGCCTTCCGCAAACGCTACGGCGTTACGCCGAGGGAATTGCGGTAGGAGGATGATTTACTCACGCGAAGTCACGAAGGATGTGTAAGAATAATCCGCAGATGGCCGCAATTTAGCGCAGATGATTTTTTGGTGGGGTGGACCGAAAACGAAAGGTCTGCTTTTTAAATCGCGCCCCGCTTTCGGTCTAACCAGGAAAAATCATCGGCGTCATCCACGTATTGCAGTACATCCTCCTCACGCCGTCAGGCGTTCGGCGAGGAGGGGAAGCACGGCGCCGGTGCGGGCGTCGAGGCGGAGGTGGGCGAGGTGGTCGGCGCGTGTCGGACCAAGGTTGACTATAGCGACGGGTACTTGGCGCTCGACGGCGCGGCGGACGAAGCGGAGACCGGAGTAGACCGTCAGCGAAGAGCCGGCAACGAGAAGGACTTCGGCCTCGTCGAGCAGGGCAAGAGCTTCCTCCACACGTGAGCGCGGGACGTTTTCGCCAAAGAAGACGATCGCCGGCTTGAGTACACCGCCGCAGCGCGTGCAGAAAGGCGGCCGGAAGGTCTGGATAGCCTCTTCCGGGAGCTCTGCATCCCCGTCGGGCGCGATCTCGGCGGTGCGGTCCAGCCAGCCGGGATTCATCGCAGCGATGCGCTCTTGAAGGGCGTTGCGCGACTCTGGAGCGTAACACGTGAGGCAGTGGACCTCGGCGAGCGCGCCGTGCAGCTCGACGACCCGGCGGCTCCCCGCCGCGTGGTGCAGACGGTCGACGTTCTGCGTGATGATCCCGGCGAGGCTGCCCGCATCTTCAAGCCGCGCGAGCGCGTAGTGGCCTGCATTCGGTCTGAACTTCGAAAAACGCTGCCATCCGATCGCACTGCGCGCCCAGTAGCGTACCTGAGCCGAGGGATCGTTGACGAACATGCTGTACGGGATCGGATTGCGCGCCTTGCGCAGCGTCTCGGGACCACGGTAGTCCGGGATGCCCGACTCCGTACTGCACCCTGCGCCGGTCAGCGCTACCATCCGCCGGCCTTTCACCAGCGCCAGGAGCTGCTCGATCCCCTCCTCCACTTCCGTATCGCTCATTACACCCTCGTAGATATCCATAGTTCATAAGGAACGAACGACGGTTCCCCGAGGGTTCAGCCGCGACAAAATGGGGGCTATGAAAAACGATTCTCGCTTTTTATCATGGATCCGGCCCCGCAACCTTGTCCGTATATCAGACGACTAACCATGAAAACCCTCATTGCCACCCTGTTGCTCATGGGCTTCTTCATTTCAACGGCCGACGCACAGGTCGTTCAGACCAAAAGCGGCCAACTCGAAGGCGTCACCCTGGAGAGTGGCATCCACCTCTTCAAGGGTATTCCGTTTGCCGCTCCGCCGGTAGGCGACCTGCGATGGCGGCCGCCGCAGCCGGTTGCGCCTTGGGACGGCGTCCGGCCGGCCAAAGAGTGGGGCGCACGCTGCATGCAGACCAACGTCTTCGGCGACATGATGTCGCTCAGCGAGAGTATCAGCGAGGATTGCCTCTACCTCAACGTCTGGACTCCGAATCCGTCGCCCGACGCAAAGCTTCACGTACTCGTCTACATTTACGGAGGCGGCTTCATAGCCGGCGACGGCGCCGAGCCACGGTACGCTGGCGAATCGATGGCCAAGCAAGGGATCGTTGCCGTGACGTTCAACTATCGCCTCGGCGTGTTCGGCTTCTTCGCGCATCCTGAGCTCAGCGCGGAGTCGCCGCACGGCGCTTCGGGGAACTACGGCTACCTCGACCAGGTGGCCGCGCTTCAGTGGGTGCGCGACAACATCGAGGCGTTCGGCGGCGACCCGAACCGCATCACAATCGCGGGCGAGTCGGCCGGGTCGATCTCGGTCAGTGCCCACATGGTCTCTCCGCTGTCAAAACACCTCTTCCAGGGCGCCATCGGCGAAAGCGGGTCGATCCTCGGGGCGCTCCCACCCGTCCCCCTCGAAGAGGCCGAGCAGAACGGCGTCCGGTTTGCCTCCGATGTTGGCGCCACGACGCTCGAAGCGCTCCGTGCCCTTCCTGCCGACAAGCTGCTCGAGCTCGCCGCCGGCCGGGGCATCATGGGCTTCTCCTCCACCGTCGACGGCTATTTCTTTGAAGAGCCTCCGGTAAAGACCTTCGCCGAGGGGCGACAGGCAAAGGTGTCGTTGCTCTTGGGATGGAACTCCGAGGAAATGAACGCCATGATGGTGCTCGGGCCTAACCCACCCACCCCCGAGAACTGGGAAGCTGCCGTGCAGCGCCTGTACGGCGAGCACGCTCCCCGCATCCTCGAGCTCTACAAGGCCTCCACCGAGGACGAGATCCTCCAGGCAGCGACCGACCTTGCCGGGGACCGCTTCATCTCTTTCAGCACCTGGAAGTGGTTCGACCTCCACCGGAAGACGGGCAACGCGCCGGTGTACCGGTACTACTTCACGCGTCCGCGTCCACCGATGCGGCCTGAGGTGGGGAACGCCACACCCGGGCTCGCCGGAGGAATCCAGCGCGAAGAGGACGCCCCGGCTTTTCGTATGCCCCCGGCGCGCGGCGCCGTTCACTCGGCCGAGATCGAGTACGCCATGGGCACCCTTGCGACTAACCCGGTCTACGCGTGGACCGAAGACGACTACAAGGTCTCGGACACCATGCTCGGCTTCTTCGCCAATTTCGTCAAGACCGGCAACCCTAACGGCCCCGGCCTGCCCGAATGGCCTGCCGCCAGCCGCGACCCCGGCGCCCGCTCTCAGATCATGCGCATCGACGTAACCTCCGCTGCCGAACCCGAGCCCTACCCCGAACGGTACGAATTCCTGGACCAGCTTGCCGAGTGAGGCATTGGATTACGTGGGAATAGACTCACACGATGGACTTCTTGAAAAACATCAGTCCGCAGATGTCCGCGAATGGTTTTTTGAAGGGGGCTAAATGAAGGCGGGACGTTTAGTGCTACAAAAACACTATACAATTTCGTCATTCCGGACTTGATCCGACAAGAGCGAAGCGACTGACGAAGTAAATCTATACGACGGGTAAGCAAGGCAGAACTGTATATGCCTTCGCGAGCCGTTGACCGGATCCTGGCTCGGGGGCCGGAATGACCATTTTAATGGGTTCTTAGTAAAAGAAAGCGCCCAACCGCCGGTGTGGAGTCGCCAGATCGACAAAAACACATCTGCGTCTTCTGCGGACTGTAAAATATCACACATAAGGCAGCACCACCTGTACGCGGGTGCCGGTGCCGGGGGTGGAGTCGATCTCGAGAGAGCCGCCGGCGAGGTTGACGCGTTCCTTCATGCCGGAGAGGCCGCTCGAAACGGGCTTCTCCAGCAAGGGCGACACCTCGAAGCCTTCGCCTCTGTCGGTTATTTGCAGGACGAGCCGGTCGGGCTCGAAAGAGACGTGGACGGAGGCTGCCTGCACGTGGGCGTGTCGCACGACGTTGGTGAGCGCCTCCTGTACGACGCGAAAGGCGGTGATTTCGAGGAGTCCGGGCAGGCGCCGAAGCGTGCCGGCGCTCGTAAGCTCGATTTCGACGCCGGTTTGCTTCGAAAAACGCTCGATGTGCGCCTCGAGGGCGGGCACCAGCCCGAAATCGTCGAGCATCGCAGGGCGAAGGTCGAGTGACAGGTTCCGGATGCTCTTGAGTAACGTTTTGGAGAGCCCCATAGCTTCTTCCAGGAGGACTTTCGACGGTGGGCCCTCACTACGGAGCCCGCTTTCGAGCACCAGTGTGAGTCCCGTCAGGATCTGTCCCGCCTCGTCGTGGAGCTCCCGGGCAATGTGGCGGCGCTCCTCTTCCTGCACCCGAATGAGCAGGTTCGAGAGCTGTTTCAGGCGCTCCGACTTCTGCCTCAGCTCTTCAGCGGCCTTGCGGCGCTCGGTGACGTCCTCGTGCATGGTCACGATCCGCGCCGGGCCGTCGCCGGAGAACCGGGTCACCTTGAGGTTGAACCACAGTTGCTTTTCCGGTGTGGGGCAGGGGTATTCGATCTCGAAGTCCGTCCGCCGCCGAACGATGACGTCCCGGATAGCCGCTGCGACCTCGTGCGCCGGGGTAACGTTCCGCCCGGCTGCCGCGTCGCATACGGCAAGGTAGTTGACGCCCGGCCCCGTCTTCTCGGGGAAGCCTCCATTTTCCTTGGCAAACTGCCGCCAGGCCTGATTGACCTCGAGGATCACCCCGTTTTCGTCGAGAACGGCAATGTGTGCGGGAATGGCGTTGATCGTCTCCTGGAGGAAGCGGTGTGATTCTCGCAGTTTATCCTGCGCTTTTTTGCGTTCGGTGACGTCGCGCGCCACGACCTGCAAGGCAGGCCGGCCGTGGTAGGTAACCAGCACGCTGTGGAGGACGACGTAACGCTCGTCGCCGTCGAACCGACGAACGAGCACCTCGACCGGCTGGAGCGTCTCACCCCGGGCAATTCGCTTGCGGCGTTCCTTGAGCAGGTCGGTGTACGCCGGGTCGACGATGCTGTCGATTGTCCTGCCGACAATCGCATCTACGTGGGGCGCGCCGGTCATTTCGACCGTCACGGGGTTGCAGTAGCAGATCTGATCGTCGCAAACGATGAGGATTGGCTCGGGGTGGTTCTCGACCAGCAAGCGCCAGCGTTCTTCGCCTTCCTGGGGGAGCGGTCCGGGCTCGTTCGTCTTCTTTTGCCTCATGGGGGCTTCCAGCAGGTAAAAATGCCAAAAGTCAGCCCGGCCTCACAGGTCGGGGCAGGTCGATCGTTCGCCAGAGACCGAGGCTTTTGTCTGCGAAAGCACCGCCTCCTTCGGTACACCCTTCATTGATGAGCAGCAGGGGTTTCGGGAAGTAAAACGGCGCCTCGCAGAGGTTGAGAGGCCGCCAGTCGCCGGTGGTGATGTCTTCGTTGTATTCGCAATCCGGAAACGTCGTCGCGAGCAAGTACGCGATGCCGCTCCGCCGGATGTTCAGTATCGCCCGGCCGACGTCGTCGAGGGAAAGGTGGACCAGCCCGTCCCGGCATAACAAAAGGTCGGCTTCCGGGAGCGGATCCATCATCAGGTCGAGCTCGACGAAGGTTCTTTCCGGGTTTGCGTAAGCATTATTGTTCGCTTCGATCAGCTCGGGAACGATGTCGGCCCCTATGTACCGGATGCCACTGAGGTCGACGTGCCGCATCCAGCCGAAGTCACCGCACGGCAGGTCGAGCAGCACCTCGACGCGGAGCATTTCGAGCAGGCGCGGCAGCTTTTCCATGACGACCCGCACCTGTTCGAGGCTTGCGCCTTCGCCCGAGACCGATTCGGGACCGCTCCAGTGGTTCGTCTCGAAGATTTCCCGGAAGATCTCTCGGGTCGAAAGCACCAGGCCTTCCTTCTCCCGTTCCCCGAAGAAATAGGGATCAAACGGTACCTTCTTGCGGCGGTTGTTCATGGCGATGAAGCAGCAGGGGGTGGGGGTTCCGACAGGGTTGTGATCCTATTCGAGGATTATTTTGGCAAATTATTTACGGGCACATTTAAATGGCAATACGTTGCGGCATCCGAACGATTTGGCAATCCCTTTTATCTGAAATAAGGGTTTTTTACCCAAGAATTATCAAACTGAAATAGCATTAACGAATTCGCCATTATTATTGAGGACATCTCCATTGCCCTTTCAAGAGGGTGGTTGGCTCGGTATTAAACCTTAAGCTATTACTGTTACTTTAGGGTTCGTTTTTACTGGTACTATTTGCACAACTCCGCCATCCCCTCGTGGGGATCATAGAGGTGTAATGAAAGAATGGTATTGGCGGTCTTTTAGCCACCCGGCATGCCATCGGTGCGTTTAGGGTACGAACAAAAAACAAAAAAGGCAGGAAGCCGGGAGCGACCTCCTGCCTCTATGTACCGCAACGGTAGCTATTTGGATTGAATCTCTGCGAGGGCGGCGAGCACGTTCTGAGAGTCGCCGGCGGCGTCCACGTCGGTGTCGACGTAGGCGATCTTGCCGTCCTTGTCGATGATGAATGTCCACCGGGCGGTCGTTACACCACGTTCGAGGACCACCTTCTGGCCGTCGACCTCAGTCTCGTACGTCCCTCCTTCCCTGACCGGCACACCGAAAGCCCTGGCGATCTTTCCTTCCGGATCGGACACGAGCGGGAAGTTCAGCCGGTGCGCTTTTTTGAAGACCTGAAGCCCTTCGACGTTGTCGCCGCTGATGCCAACCACCTCGGCGCCCATGTCGACCAGCTTGGACCGGTCGTCGCGGAAGGCGCACGCCTGCTTGGTACATCCGCCGGTCATCGCCGCCGGGTAGAAGTACACGACGAGCACTTTATCACCGACGTAATCGCTCGATTTCCACGTTTCGCCGCCGACCTCGGTGCCTTCAAAGACGGGCGCAGGGTCGCCGACGGCTAGCTTGGTTTCCTGGGCCATAGCGGTAAAAGTGTTAAACGTGACGAGGAGGAGTACGGCAAGGGCAGAAATAGTGGTCAGGATTCTTTTCATGTTGCACTGGGGAAATGTGTGGTTATTCCGGCCGACGAAAGGCCAATATGAACAAACGTTGAAATCGTTCCCACCGGCTTCACGTTTTCTTCGAATCCGTCACCCGGCTGCCTGAAGCTTTTTGCGCCTGCGCATGGCTTTCAGCCAGAGAAATCCGACGGCAAGGAAGGGGAAAAGGTAGACGGCGAGGCCGATCGGGCCGATGGTGCCGTCGGGCGTCGACTCGACCTTGCTGGTGATGACGTACTTCTCCACACCGTCGATGGTGACACGCACGTCCCAGAAGTCCTGCACGTCGAAGGGGACCTCGGCGTAGTATCGTGCGCCGTAGCGGACGTCCTGCGGGTGGGCTTCGTACGTCGCCTCGGGCAGCCGCCCGGACGTCGGGACCACGCTGATCCGCACGCTCTCGGGGAGGGTCATTTCACCTTTGTGCACGGGCTCGAGGATGACGAAGAAGATGCCGGTGCCGATGTCGGGGTCGGTCCACACCGAGACGAGGTATGGGCCGGCCTTCTCGTCGGACACGATCGGGAACGGCGGGCCTTCGTGCGCAAGTATCGAGGCGGGCGTCAGGCACGACAGGGTGAAGAGAAGAGCGAATAAGAGCAATCGTTTCATGGGTCAGCCTCCCAAAAAAGTCCCCCGCATTTCCATCGGTTGCGATAGCATCCACATCGCGGCCGCCCAGAGCATCAGCGTGACCACAGCCCAGGGTACGAACGCCCGCACCGGCCGTTCCGGAAACAGGCGCGCCGACGTCATGTAGCTGACCAGCAGCGAACCGAACGCACCAAGCCCGAGCAGGCCAAGCTCGATCGGGTACACGGCTCCCTCGGACAGCCCCGGTGGAAATGGCAGCATCATGAAGCCCGATCCCCCGGCAAACAGGCCGGCGATGACGGGCAGTGGCGTCCAGATGCCGGTCAACAGGTGGAAGCTGTAATGCGCCGCCCACACGCCCAGGCCCATGGGAATTAGCGCGTAGGCGTACTGCGCGCCGAGCGCGAGCAGACGCTCGGAGCTACCGGTAAGGCGTTTCGTGGCCAGTGTGGCTCCCCCTAACAGGATCAGCGGCTCGACGATAAGCCCGAAACCAAACAGGATCGCAAGGATCGGCGCCTCTGTCCGAATGCCGAGCAGGTTCGAAAGGTACTGCTCGACGACGTATACCGGGCTGATCATACCAAACGCATTCAGCAGCGCCCCGAACGTGAAGATCAGCGCCAGGGCGGAGAGGTCTTTTCGCTTCGAGAGCCTGCCGATGCCCGAACGGCGCTCGTCACTGCCCAGCTCGCTCGCGGGCAGTCGCGAGAGGATCCCGACGTTGTCGTACGGGCACGCGTAGACGCAGTCGAGGCAGAACGTGCAGTCCAGGTTGCCTACTTTTTCAGGCTGGAAGAGGGCGAGTTCGCACCCGCGCTGGAGGACCAGCGAGGGCTCCTCGGGGTGGCGCGTGCCCCGGATGCAGTCGACGGTCTTGCACGACGCGCAGACCTGCGGGTCGCGCACGCGCACCTCGAACGGCGACAACGTCGACGCCGTGAAGTTGAACTGCCCGATCGGGCACACGTACTTGCAAAACGTCGCGTTCTTGAAAGCGCCGTCGACGAGCAGGGCGCCCGCAAAATAGCCGACGATCAGCCATGTAGTCCACCAGGGGTTGCCCCACAGATCGAACAGCTCGTAGGCGAACAGGATTGCGACGAAGAGGCCGATGCCGACCCACTTGTTCCGGAGCTTCCGGGGCCAGTTCCACTTCGGCTTGAAGAACGACCGCGCGACGTTCCGGGGCAGCATGAACGGGCAGGCCATGCAGAAGAAGTTGCCTGCCACGAGCAGCACGAAGACGAGCAGGCCGCGGTAGTGGACCCACGAGAGCAGCGTCGCGAGGTTCTTCGGTGCGAGCCGAGGGCCAAAAAAGCCGTGGAGGATCAGTACGACGGCGCCAACAAGCAGCAATCCCTGCAAGATCCACTTTCCGGGCTTCCACTTGAGAAACCGGCCCAGCAACGGCACCTCGAGCAGGTCGATACCCGCCTGCTCGTATTCACGCACCTGCTGTATCACAACGACTCACTACCCGTTTTGCACGTTTCGAATCAAAAGAAAGGACCTGCGGTCGGCAGGTCCTCCCCCATCAATATCAATAGCCTGCTCGGTCCTTGCCGGTATCACATCGAGCGCACCGCCGCGACGTTTACCTGCTTCTGGAACCGCCCGCCGCCAGGCAGCTCGCCGTCGATCAGGATGTACCAGTCACCCGGCATCGTGAATTCGAACTCGGACTCGTACCGGCCCTCCGACGTTTCGATGGCGCTGGCCAGCACCGGCTGCATGCCCGGGTGCGTCATATTGGCCTCCATACGGATGTTGGAAGCGCTAATGGGCTCCCCAGCTTCGTCCGTCAGGGTGAACTCAAACGTCACTGGACCCGTCTGCGGCGGGTCCGGGCTGATGGTCCAGTCAATCACGATGCCCGAATCGGTTTCAGCCTCCTGTCGGCAGCCCACCAGGCATACCAGGCAAAACAACAGGATCCACTTCGTCGGCATTTTCACGTCAGGCAAGGCTCGGGCGTACGTGGATTGCGCACGAGCATTGCATGTGCCTGGCATCCTCCTCGGTTGGGAACAGGTGGTAGTACATCCCAATGATCATCGGAATGAATACCAGCGTGTTGTAAATCAGGTGCAGCTCGACGCGGGGGATGAAAAACTGAGCGAGACTCATTGGCACCGGGCTGTTTGCCAGGTTCATACCCACGATCGCCTGCCCCTGCAAGAGGCCGTGCTCGATGTGATGCCAGAACTGGATCCAGAAGGCGACCATCCACCAGGTACGGGCAAGTCCGGTAAAGCCTTTACGAAGGATAAAAATGCCGATCAGCATGATCAGCGCATAGCCGTAGTGCAGCACCTCGGATTTTATGAGCCAGGGAAACCAGAGCCCGAGCACGCCACGCGACTCGGGGATCGGCCAGCCCAGCACGTAGATCTGAAAAGCCTGCGCGAGGTGTTCGGCCCAGTGCGCCAGCACGATTGCCATAAATATTTGTAGAGCCCGCTCGTGCCACACGGTGTTGAGCCGTTCCACCAGCGAAGGGCCGCCTGGCGCCTTCATGACCAGAGCCCCTTCATACGTCGCCTTCGCCATACGTAGTCTCGCCTCTGTTTTTATTGAACATAAACCCGGGGGCTGCAAAGATTTTGAAAAATATAAGAACGGCCACCCTCGGGTCACAAGGTATTAAAGGATACCTGAGTCAGAAAACTTTTTAACTGAGGTGATGCGTTATGGAGAAGGCTTGTTTTTTCCGGGACTCTTGCCTTCCGATGACTGTCGGAAGTTCCAGCGATAATCTCAGATCGTCAGGACGTCCCTGAGCGGCAATTCGATCCCGAGACGTTCACTACGTAGTATGCTATCAAACCCGTAGATGTGCAGATTCCAATCGGCTCCCTTCATGTACTGGAGTGTGCGACGCCCTTCATCGTCCACGATCCAGTATTCCTGAAGGCTGACGATGTTGCGATAGGCATCGAGCTTGTCACCAGTATCGATTCGGGAAGTGGACTCAGATAGCACCTCGACTAAAAGTGTAGGGTTGAGCAGGGATGGCGGCCGCTCGTCGGTGAGCTCAGGTTTACCACAAACGGCCACTACGTCAGGATAAACGTACCTGCGCTGAGACAACCGGACCCTCTGATCGCTCGTCACGACCCTGCAGCGATCATGCAACCTGTTCCCCAACTCTCTACTCAGATTGGACACCACGACGCCATGCTCCCATGTCGCGCCAGCCATATCGACGATCTGGCCGTCCCAATACTCATGCTTGGTCTCCGCCATCTCTTCCATCCGAAGATAGTCGGTCAACGAGAACTCGCGCGATTGCATGGCATCCACCAGGGTTGTTACTCAAGAATATATAAAAACCGTCGCGAGGCGGCTATCCCGTACTCATTTCGCATGTCGAGCGAATTCGCAAATGATCAGGTAGATCATATTTTGGAAAAGTACACCCGCACATTCCCTTCAAGAAGTGCTTTGGCCGTACTTAAAGTAAGGTAAATAACATACCTGGCGGCACCGACTGCAGGGTCATGAATGGCAGTAACCGGAAGCCCCATTAATGGGGCTTTGGGGGGTGTCTGGGTAAAAATTGCGAGCACACTAAAGTTTTCAGCAAGTAGCCAGGTCAAGCGAAAACACACCCCTGTAGTCCCCTCAAGGGGACGGTGGAACTGCGTCAAAAGTCAGCGAAGTGCTGTCCAAACTGCGTTTTGTGACAGCCCCCTTAATCGGCTTGGGGGCGTTAAACTCTTTCGAACGAATACGCAATAGACGCAACAAATAGCACCAAAATAGCACTTTACTCCCCTCAAGGGCCTGATCGAGTTGTGCTGGCTTCACGCAAAGTGTGCTCACGGTCAGGCCAGGTCGCGCTCACGGGCGAGCAGGGTCTCGATCCGTCGGAGAGTGTCGCGGATTTCTTCGAGCACGGAGGCATCGGTGGCCGGAGCGGCAATAAGCGATTTGGCAGGTTCGGACGGGAGGCGATTATCGAGGAGGTCGCGCTGTCTGAGCACCATTTCCTGAAACTCACGCGCGTCGACGATGCCGACGAGCGCGGCGTCGGACGACCCCTGCGGGCTGCTCTGACCTGCGGTCTCGACCTTGAGCGAGCACAACCCGAGCGCACGGAGGATCGGGCCGTGATGCAGGCTGAGGTCCTGGATCTTGTCCAGCGGGATGGTTTTGTCCTGCTGGAAGACGACGCCCCGATGGATGCGTAAGCGCCGGTCGGTCAGCTCGCACCGTAGCGCGGCGTAGTGCCGCCCTGCCCACCACCAGCCGGCGAAAAGCCAGATCGGGATGAGCGGTATTCCGATTACCGAAACGAGCAGGATACCAAGGCTCTGTAAATAAAGGTAGAGGCGAAGCTTCTCGTCGAATTGGGCGAGGTACACCGATTTCTCGGACATGACGGGTATAGGTCAGGTGGGCGTGCGTGCGAGCGTACAATCCTGCGATACGCAGCCGTCGGCGGGTAGTTGCGTCTGCCACCGGATCCCGACCAATACCGCTTAGCCCTCGGGATCCACGATCTCGCGCATCTGCACCACTTTGCCGTCCTTGAACTTAAAGTGGTGCTTCAGGCGCACCGCGTACTCCTGGCCGGACCCCTTGAACCGTCCGCTTTCCTTTGCCGTGACGACCACCTCGTCCCCATCGGCTTCAACCTGCTCAATTATGGGTTTCTGGTCTTCCAGCATGGAAAAGTTGCGCTCGAGCGCATCCATGACCGACGTGACGCCCTGGTGATGCCCCGACATTCCAGACTCCGGCGACGATTGGATCTCCATCTCCATTTCGTCATCGAAATAGTCGCGCATCAAATTCAAATTGCCGGACGCAATGGTGGCCAGCATTTGCTCTACGCGGCGGACGTTCTCCAATTCCTTATGCTTGTCGGCGGCGTTGGGATCCTGGGAAAGAAAGACGGTGTCGAGCCGACTGGGAAACTGTGGGTCAGCGAACTGGCTCATGAGGTTCTACTCCGAAGGTTCAGGGTGATCGAATGGGAGCGCCACAGACCCACCCCGAACACCGGGATTGGACGCTCGGTAAACAGCAATCCGTAAAATACACCCTCGTCGACACCTGTCAAGGTCGAGATGGCTAAACCGGATGCGCCGTTTTACCGGGCCCCACTTCTTTCGATCAAACAGTGTTCACGTAACGGTAATCCGCCTCAAACGGCCGTATACGGGATGGATGACGAGATAAGCCGCATTCTCCTATCATCCAACTACCAAAATAACAGGTAGATGTGTGCGCCTCAAATAGTGCGACGGAAAAGCTCAAGCGACATTGTCGGCAAGTTAAACCTTCAATAAATAGAGAATGGCACAATCAGTACCCTTCCCGTTACTTTCCATCCCGGAAAGGTCGCTTCCCGTTCGTCACGTCTTTCTGGAGGAAGCACTTACCGCTCAGGCCCCTGCAAGCGGCCCATGACAGACGCCCCCGGCATGCCTCCCGAGGTCCTTTTCGAGCGAGCGCAGGAGCTCCCTCCCGCCGAGCGTGCGGCATTCCTCGAACGCGTTTGTGGGGACGACCCGGCGCTTCTCGAAGAGATCCGAAGCCTGCTGGCGTACGCGGGGGAAGCCGAGGCCTTCTTCGATGCGCTCCTTCCCGTCACATTTCCCCTCGAACCCGATCCGCTGATCGGCCGCACCGTGGCTCACTACGAGCTCGTGGAAGAGCTCGGAAGCGGCGGCATGGGGGTCGTCTACAAGGCGCGCGACTTGCACCTCGATCGGTTCGTCGCGGTGAAGTTCCTCTCCGCGTCGTGGAGCCGGGACGCCGAGTCCAAGCGGCGATTCATTCGGGAGGCGAAGGCTGCGTCGGCACTCGATCACCCGAATGTCTGCCCCGTGTACGACGTCGACGAGTTCGAGGACCGGCTGTACATCGTGATGGCGTACTGCGAGGGCGAGACGCTCGCGGAAAAGATCGAGCGCTGTCCCTTGCCGGTCGAAGAAGCCGTCGATCTGGCCCTTCAGATCGTCCGGGGGCTCGAAAAAACGCACGCCCGAGGGATCGTCCACCGGGACCTCAAGCCGGGCAACGTGATCGTCACGACCGACGGCACCGCGCGGATCGTCGACTTCGGCATCGCCAAGCTCTCCGCGGACACCCGCATCACCCGGCACGGCGCCGTGATGGGCAGTGTGGCCTACATGAGCCCCGAGCAGGCGCGCGGAGACGAGGTGGACCACCGGACCGACCTCTGGTCGCTGGGGGTGGTGCTCTACGAGATGCTCACCGGCGCTCGCCCGTTCCGTAGCACGAACGAGCCCGGCCTTCTCTACGAAATCTGTCACACGGACCCTGCCCCGCCCGACGCCTTACGCCCCGGGCTCCCTGCCGGACTCGAGCGGATCGTCGAGCGATGCCTGCAAAAAGACCCCGGCAATCGGTACCAGAACGCCGGCGACCTCCGGGCTGACCTCGAGTTCCTCGTCTCCGGGAAAAAGCCGGCCGGTTTTTACAGGCGCGTACCGATACGCCGCCCACGTGTCACCCCGCGGCGTCTCGCCTCTGCTGCGGTGGCCCTGCTGCTCCTGGCGGCGGTGGTGACCTTCGTTTTCAACCGTGACCGGTTCTTCCCGCGTTCGGAGACCGTGCTGGCGGTGCTGCCGTTCTACACGCCGGACGATCCCGCCGACCAGGCGTTCCTCTCCGGTCTCCAGGAAGACCTCATCGGCAAGCTGACCCTGCTCGAAGACGACAGGGGCTCGATCTGGGTGATTCCCTCGAGCGAGCTGCGCAGCCGCGACATCCGCCACCCGAGCGACGCCCACTTCCTCCTTGGCGCCACCCGCGTGATCACCCTCGAAGTGGACCGCACGGCCGACAGCGTCTCCGTCCAGCTTCACCTGATCGACACCTCTTCCCCCATCCCGAGGCACGTCGCCGACGTCACCCGCTCCGGCCACGTCGGGATATTTAGCCAGCTCCGTGACGACCTCCTCTTCGAGCTCATCGAAACCATGGGACTGCGCGTGGGATCGAGGGACCGCGAGGTGCTGGTCGCCGGCGGCAGTACAAACCCCCGCGCCAACGAGCTCTACCTGGAAGGCAGCGGCTTCCTCCAACGCCTCGAGCTCGAAGCCAACATCGACACGGCAATCGCCCTCCTCGAACGCGCGCTCGTCTACGACCCCCGCTTCGCCTCCGCCCACGCCCTGCTCGGCGAAGCGTTCTGGCAAAAGTACGAAAACACCCGCGACCAGGTGTGGATCGACCGCGCCCTCCAGAGCGCCGCCCGGGCAAGCGAGCTCGACAGACTCTCGCCCCAGGTCCGCACGACGCGAGCCCTCATACTCGACCGCACGGGACGCGACGAGGAAGCCGTGCGCGAGTACCGCTACGCCCTCACGCTCGACCCCGAAAACGCTGCTGCATTGAGGGGGCTGGGTAAGGTTTACGCGGACCTTCAACATTTCTCTTCAGCGATTGCTGTTTACCAGGAGGCCATACGCATACGGCCGCAGGATTGGCGCGCCCACAACGGAATTGGTGTGGTGTACTATGATCAGGGGCAATTCGAGGAAGCAGCCACGTTTTTCCAAAAGGTGATTGACCTTGTGCCAGGAAGCTCGATTGGGTACGAGAATCTGGCGCTCGTCCACATGGAAGCCACACGGTGGGAAGAGGCGCTACAACTCTACCGCAGGGCGATCAATATCGATCCGTATTACATGACGTATGAAAACCTCTCGATGCTCCACTACCTTAACGGGCGCTTCGAGCTTGCGGTAGCCACCATCGATTCAGCCCTCGCGCTCAACGACACCGACTATTTCGTATGGGGGCTGCTGGGCACCTATTACTATGATTGGGGGCCTGAACATCATGAACAGGCCCGCCAGGCGATACAGACAGCCCTCGAGCTGCTCGAGGGAGATCTAATCTTCAATGAAACCGACCCGGTTTTTCTGTCGGAAAAGGCGCTATTCCTGAGTATGGCTGGAGATCCCGCCACCGCCCGTGCGATTCTGGACCGGCTGCCGATCCGCAAGACCTGGCGCTGGGACACACAATACACCGTCGCGGAAGCCTATGAACGAGCCGGCGACCGTGACGCCGCCCTCGAATGGCTGGAACGTGCGCTCAATAGCGGCTACCCCGCAATCCTCCTCCCCTACCGTCACGGAATGAAATCACTACGCGAAGATCCGAGATACGAGCGGCTT
>CBINFS010000046.1:0-27013 GCA_966250015.1 uncultured bacterium
GGCTCGAGCTGATCGCCGGGCTGGACCTCGGTAAACCCGCTGATACGGACGGCGTTGAGCCAGCCCGGGTCGTCGAGCTCGCCGTCGATCCTGATCTCTCCGGCAGCCGGGTAAAGCGCCACCGATGGTTTGACCAGGGGTTCGAACTTGGGTTTATCCGTTGCGTGGGATTTGTCCACTACGCTTGCTTCCGCGAGTTGGGTCGATTGTGCAACGGCGTCGGCCGTGGGCATCGTGAGCAGGGAAGCGAGTGCTAAAAGGTGTATCAGTCGGTGACGCATCTTGTTTGAGGGATGACCAATTGCAGGGCCCACAATCCTTCGCGGTACCAACGATCGGCCGGTAAGTGCTTGCCCGTCTCGCCTTTCTCCGGGAAGGTCTGCCCAGTAGACGGACCGCCATTACCAATGGTTACACCCCCAATTCCCTTAAAAAATGAACAAATGATGCAGAAGGTGCTTTTTTGCGCAAAAACGCGGGCTTTGGGCTGGGAGGGGATTTGTAAAAGAATGTCACGGGGAGGGGCGGCAGCCTTTGGGGTTCTCAAAGGAAGGCAAAATAAAAAAGCCCCGCAAGTAAGGCTTGCGAGGCGCAAAGTGCCCGGGACTGGACTCGAACCAGCATGCTCTTACGAGCACCACCCCCTCAAGATGGCGTGTCTACCAATTTCACCACCCGGGCGTTTTCAGCGTGAGTCTCAAATTTACGCTAATAACCTTCTTTTTGCAACCAGGATCCAGGGATAGACTAGAACCACAGAATCTTCGAATTCGAGCCCTCCGGCGCGGAGGCAGCGAGTCACAAGAGCATTACAGGTTTCCGGGAAAGAGCGGGGGGTTTCAACCGTAGGAGTCCAGAGACAACCTGATAAGTAAAGGAGGGAAGCTATGAACATCACGCTTGGGAAAAACGGAAAGCACGTGCTGAGGAGTGGAAAACGGAGCGGTCTGGCCGCATACGGCGCAAAGATAGGGAGCACGGCACGGCAGACCGGCCGATCCGCCCTTCATCAGGTGCAGGACTTTACCGGGAAGACGAAAAGTAAGCTCTTCCCGTCGAAGGAGACCTTGCTCGGGCTTGGACTCTTAACCCATTTACTCAAAGATCGAGAGGGACGCAAGGTGCAAACAATCCGGTTGACGCGCAAGGACGTGACGGACGATTTCGTCGAAAAGCTGGCCTCGGCGCTCGAGAAGCGGCTCTCACACAGTGGAGAGCTGAAGAAGGCGCTCGTGGAGCCGCTGCGTGGCGAGGTGCCGCACCTGCGGCGCATTCCCGAGAGGAGGCCGTACCGCATGGGATGGATGACGCGGCTGGGCATGATCGCGCTTGCCGGATACGGGCTGAACTACCTGATCGTTCAGCTCACGGGGAAAAACGTCATCGACTTCGCGACGGAGCAGATCAAAGGCATGCAGCGCACCGGCGCGGAATCGGACGAGAAGATCGAAGGCAGCAAAGCGCATCGCGGTTACCGCGACATCCACGGGACGGCGGGGGCTGAGATGCCGGACATCCAGCCGCACGAGAACGCCCCGGTGTCTGCCGATCCGGCGCAGGAAGAGATGGGTGAGAGCACCGGTATCTAATACAGCATCGACGTCGTACGCAAACGGGCGGGAGGCCGAGGGAAGGCTTCCCGCCCGTTTTTTTATCGATCGAGGCGGATTAGCCCGCGGCTCGTGAGCGCCTCCTGTAGGAGCGGCTCCACCTGCGCTCTGATCGCCTCGTTGGCATAGCCGATCCAGGTGACGTCGGATGCCACGTCGAGCGGCGCGTCGAGGGGCTCGCCGTACTCGTTGGTGACGATGACCCCCATCTCCCGCGCGATCAGCTCGGTGCAAACGTCGTACGGGTGGCAGCAGATGCCGAGCGCGAGGCCTCTGCGGGCCAGGATCTCCTCGACGAGCGGGCGCAGGTCGGCAACGAACCGGTCGCGGCCGGCCATCAGCTCGTAAAGCTGGCCGCCGGTGCAGATGTACTGGTCCTCGAAGAGGTGGGCTTTGCCGGGTTTGACTGGCCCCAGCGCCTTGAAGACGATCTCTTCGTCGATGGCAGCCAGCTCGTCGCGAGCGCCCGGGAAAAAGCGGGCGATCATCGCAAATCCGTGCGCGATGGTTCCCGCCCGGGAGGGGTGGAGGGGGAGCGCCGTCCGCTCCCCTGTGAGCCTGTTGTGGCGCTCCGCACTGGCGCCTTCGCCCCGGATCGCCCACAGGACGTCGGAGAGGTGGTGCTTGACGGTGGGAATTTCGGTCTGGACGGCGAGCTCGACGTCGCGCAGGCTCGTTTTGGGGCCCTTGTTCGGGGCGACGCCGGTGAGGATCCAGGCGGTGCGTTTCTGGTACATCAGGCCGCGCGTCCCGTCTATCGGATCGACGATGATCCGCCACCGCGCCTTCTCCGGATCTGTTCCACGGGGCAGCGCGACCTCGCCGTGCTCGATCCCCTCGGCGATCAGGACGATAGGCTCCTCATGTGCGATTTCACGTTCGAGGAAGTCGACCAGTATGGACTCGCTGACCCGGTCGATCGCGTAAATCGTGTCTCCGTCCGACTCCTCCGCGACGTTCGACATGGCTTCGAGGGAGGATCTTTCGGTCTGCGCCACGACCTCGTCGCGGATCAGCTCGTGCATGCGGCGGATCGGCTCGAGGAATTTCCTTACGCTCGTCGGCATGGTATTACGTCAATTCCGGTTTTTGAACAGCAGGACCCAGTCCTGAGAGTCGGGGGCGGTGTAGACCCCGGTGGAGGAGGGCTCGGCCGCCGTGTACGTTCCCTCGCGGGGGTCGAACCAGGAAGCTTCCAGGCCGGGATCGATCCGATCGGTGTTCAGGAGCACTTCGCCTCCAACGGGCAGGTAGAGGATTGCCAGGTCGCCGGATGAAGATCGTGCCGCACCGATGAAGGCGGCGGGATCGTCCGTTCCGGGCTGGTGGGCGATCAGGTCTGGAGCGGGCTCGAGGGTCCACCAGTCGATCGACGTGAACAGTTCGGCGGCGTGTTTCATGTGGGTGCTGCCTTCGAAGTTCATCGCTTCGGACCAGGGCCTGGCGAGCCCCGCGCCCGGGTGGTTGAGGGGCACGGCGGGTTCGGACTCCCAGCTCCAGATGCCGTGCGCGCCGTAGGTGACGCCCGCAGTAGGGGCGTTGAGCAGGCTCCAGTAAACCGCCCTCCGGACGTTGTAGGCGGTGTGCGGTTGCCGTGACTGGTAGGCGACGTGGTCCTCGTACGGGGGTTCCGAGTTGATGACCGGGCGTGCGGGCTCCTGGTTCCACTTCTGCGCGGGCGGGCCGGTTTGCATCCACGCGAGGGTTGCCGCGTCGTCGCCGTGGCCGCTCTGGTAGATGATCACGTCGAGCCAGTCTTCGTCCGCAAACTCGTCGAAGTGCCACTGCATCCCCTGCGGGTGCAGGGTGACCGGGGCGTGGTGGGGCGTGTCGAAGACCGCACGGCCGATCCTGGGCCAGCGAGCGCCGGTTTCCCCCGAGTAGTTCTCGTCACCGGCCAGGATCCACATCACGTGGTGGGCGCCGTAGCGGGCTACGAGGTAGCGGGCGAGCCGGATGGCCTGATCTTCGGGCAGCTTGCCCGGGTTCTGATCAGGCTCCCCGAGCGTCCAGAGCAAGACGGGGGCGGCGAGCAGGCCGGCGTCGTTGATCGCATCGATCCGTTCGTCGATTCTTTTGAAGAAGGCCGGGTTGATCTCGATGTCGTCGAAGCCGGTGTAGGCCACCAGGCTGTCTGCACTGCCGTACGCCGCTCGCCACTGGGTCGTGACGAACTGGATGCCGGTGAAGTGTTTTTCGCGCCGGTCGTTCAGGTACGTTTGCCAGTCCTCGGCGGTGGATCGGAGGGCGCCGTTCCAGGCGGTGTCGCCGAGCCAGAAGAAGGGGGTGCCATCGGCGTGGACGAGGTGCCGGCCATTCTCGGAAACCCGCAGCGCACCGTGCCGGAGGAAGGGGTTGGCCGGTTCTTGCGAAGGCCGAACCTCGAAGGCGCCCTGCACGTCGTGAAGTCCCGCCACCGCTGGCTCGGAGGCCGTGCGATAACGCCAGGTCCCTTCGCGGTCGGGCATGAACCGGACCTTCCAGGTCGTGTCGCCGTCCCAGAATGCATCGACGGTTCTCGTATCGCCATCGGGTGAGGTGAGCTCGACGGTGACGCTGGTTTTGGGATCGGCTTTCTCTTCTGCTACCAGCGTCTGCTCCCAGCGCCCCCACAGGGCGACGGCATCGCCATCCGGCTGCGTGTTACATCCGGCCAGGACGAGCCAGACGAGGGTGAACAGGGCTAAGGGGCTAAGAAAGAGGCGCAGGAAGACGATTTTGTGTGACATCGGTCAAACGGGTGATCGTGCGTCGGTCTGAACGCTGTAGAGTACGCCGGACCGGTCAGTCAATCAAGCTACCTTTATCAACAGTACGAATGCAAAAAGCCCTGTCCGGCGCTTGCCGAACAGGGCGTTGAAGGAAGAACTTACGAAGCCCAATAAGATCTTCGTTTACGAGATCTTGATCTTGCGCGGTTTGCTCTCCTCACGCTTCATCACCTCGATCGTGAGCACGCCGTTGGCCATCGAGGCCGTCACGCGATCGGCGTCACCGGCCTGCGGCAGCGGGAACGAGCGGTAGAAGTGGCCCCAGCTCCGCTCCAGGCGGTGGTAGTTCTCCTTCTTCTCCTCGTTCTCAAACTTCCGCTCACCGCTCACGCTCAACATACCGTCGTGCAGCTGGACGGTGACGTCATTTTTTGTCAGGCCCGGCGTGTCCATTCGGATGATGTAGCGATCATCCGTTTCGGAGATGTCGGTGCGGGGTGTCCAGCTCGACACGCGCTCCTCGGCGAAGTCGGTGCCCAGCACCTGTTCGAACAGACGATCGACTTCACGCTGCAAGCTTGTCAACGATGGCGTATAACGAATCAGTCCGTTCATAATCGTTCACCTCTCTATGGTTTTATTTGTGATTTTATTTCTACGTGAATGAGCAACCATTTTCGGCGCCAATTCATTATGTATTGCCTCTTTTCGAGGCTTTCGCCCACAAATAAGACATAATGCGTGCCAAAGTCCGCTCCGGGATTTTTGGCGAAAAACTGGCAGAGTATTCGGCGCACAGGTCTGGTAAACGTGAAGGAATTACATACACGATCTGTTGAGTTGGCATAGCCGCCTGAATCTCTGTCAGAGGGTCTGACATTGCGTCCAGGATGGGTCTGGTACGGCCGTAGCGCGCATCGTATCTTTTTAAAAATACCGTCGGGCGCCTGTGGAGATATCGAATCCCTTTGTACGTGGTAGGACAGCCCCAAACCACCGCCAACGATTGGCGGCTTCCAGCGTAACCTGCAACCAGAAGACACGTCAGTCATGCACCGCATCCATTCAAATAGAACCATACGGCTGGTAATCGGGGGGCTCGTGCTCCTGATCTGGTGTACGTACAGCCGCGTTCCTGTTTTTGCGCAGTCAGCCCCGGAGTGGGAGAACGAGCAGGTTTTCGAAGTAAACCGCGAGCCGATGCACGTCACGCTGATGCCGTATGCCAGCGTGGAGCAAGCCCGGGCGTACGATCGCTCGACATCTCCGTTTTTCGCGTCCTTAAACGGTACGTGGAAGTTTCACTGGTCGCCCGACCCGGCCAGCCGTCCGGAGGGCTTCTTTCGGCCTGATTTTGACGTGAGTGGGTGGGACGACATCCCGGTGCCTTCGAACTGGCAGCTACAGGGGTACGGGGTGCCGCTCTACGTCAACATCCGGTACCCCTTTGCGATGGATCCACCCCGGGTGACCTCGGAGCCGCCGGAGGACTTTACCACTTTTAAACACCGTAACCCGGTCGGGTCGTATCGGCGTTCGTTTACGGTTCCGCAGGAATGGGACGGCCGGCAGGTCTTTATTACGCTCGACGGGGTAAACAGTGCGTTTTACCTGTGGGTGAACGGCCAGTACGTGGGTTACAGCGAGGACAGCCGTTTGCCCGCCGAGTTCAACCTGACGAGCTTTCTGCAACCTGGTGAGAATACCCTGGCCGTCGAAGTCTACCGGCTGAGTGACGGCAGCTACCTCGAAGACCAGGACTTCTGGCGCCTGAGCGGCATCTTCCGCGACGTCTACCTTTGGTCGGCCCCTGAGGTGCACGTACGTGATTTCGTCGTGCAGACCGACCTGGATGAGACCTACACCGACGCAACACTCACGGTCGAGACCGAGCTCATCAACTATTCCGGGCAGCAAAGGCAGGGCACGATCGAGGTTCAGCTACTCGATGCCTCAGGGGGAGCCGTCGTTTCGCCATTAGTGCAACCCTACGAGCTGGCTGCGGGGGCGCGAACCGAGGTGACGTTTGTCGCGGACGTGGACAATCCGCTCAAGTGGACGGCTGAGACGCCCAACCTGTACGGGCTTTTCCTGATCGTGCGCGATTCGGACGAAAACGTCGTCGAGGTGGTGCCATCCCGCGTCGGATTCCGGGAGGTGGAAATTCGGAACGCTCAGGTCCTCGTGAATGGCAAGCCGATCCTGTTCAAGGGGGTCAACCGGCACGAGCACGACCCGGAGACGGGGCAGTACGTAACCCGCGAGTCGATGATCCGGGACATCGAGCTCATGAAGCAACACAACGTCAACGCGGTCCGCACGTCTCATTACCCCAACGTTCCGGAGTGGTACGACCTGGCGGACGAATACGGACTCTACGTCATCGACGAGGCGAACATCGAATCACACGGGTACGGAAACACCCCGGACAACAAACTCACTCACGATCCTGCGTGGCGTGAGGCACACCTGGCGCGCGTGCAACGAATGGTTCAGCGAGACCGGAATCACCCGAGCATCGTCATCTGGAGTCTGGGTAACGAGTCGGGCAGCGGACCGAACCTGGACGCCGCAACGGATTGGATCCATCAAAATGATCCCACCCGCCCCGTACACTACGAAGGCTCCTCCGCGGTAGGCGACGGCTACGCTACGGACATCAACTCGTGGATGTATCCGCCTCCTGCCGACCTCGTCGAGCGTTCGGCCAAATTTCCGGACAAACCGTTCATCCTGTGCGAATACGCCCACGCGATGGGTAACAGCGTGGGAAACCTTCAGGAATACTGGGATGTGTTTGAGCAGCACCCTCAGATGCAGGGCGGCTTCATCTGGGACTGGGTGGACCAGGGGCTCTGGAAGACCAGTGAAACCGGCGAGCGGTACTTTGCCTACGGCGGCGATTTTGGGGACGTGCCTAACGATCAGAACTTCTGCATGAACGGCCTGCTCCAGGCGGACCGGCGGCCGAACCCATCTCTTTTCGAGGTAAAGAAGGTCTACCAGAACGTCAAAACGAAAGCCGTCGATGCGAAGGCGGGGCGCTTCTCGGTGAGGAACGACTTTTTCTTCACGAACCTCGATCAGTTCGACGTGAGCTGGACCTTGCTTGCAAACGGCCTGCCTGTCCGGAGCGGATCGGTGGATCGGCTATCCATCGGACCCGGAGAGACCGGAACGCTCGAGATCGATTTCGGAATGCTCGACGACCGGACGAAAGAGCACTTCTTACTCATATCGTACACGCTGCCGGAAGCCACGTCGTGGGCTCCCGCAGGGCATGAGATCGCGTGGGATCAATTTCGGCTGTCTGAGCCAGCCCGAACCCTCGGCGCAGACGCAGGGCAGGGGGCACCGGTTACGCTCGACAGCACCGCCACGACCTATACCATTTCCTCACCCGGGATGCGGGTGACAATTGATCGGACGACCGGTGAGCTGGCGGGATACGAGCTGGACGGGACAGAGCTGATCGCCAACCCGATGAGGCCGAACACCTGGCGCGTCCCGAACGACAATCAGTATCGTAACCGGTTTGTCCAGCGGTATGCCGACTGGCTCAACGCCGCGCAGGAACGCCGTGTGGCGTCGGTGCAGGCGAGGCAAGTTGGAGCCGAATCCGTTCAGGTGACCGCCCGTGCCGAGATGCTCGACGGGAAAGTCGACTATGACGTGGTGTATACGATCTCCGGTAACGGAGCCGTGGACGTCGCCGTTGACTTCGCACCGAAAGTAAACGGCCTTCACGCGCTGCCGAGGCTCGGGTCGCGGCTGGCCATCATTCAGAATCTGAATAACGTGCAATGGTACGGCCGAGGCTGGCAGGAGACCTACTGGGATCGCAAGACAGGCGGCATATTCGGCGTTTACGACGGCACGGTGGAAGAAATCGCCACCTCTTACCCGAGACCCCAGCAGAACGGCAACCGGACCGACGTGCGGTGGGTGACCTTTACAGACGATGCCGGGAAAGGCATTCGGTTTGCCGGTGATCCGGTCATCGAGTTTACCGCGCGTCCTTATACGATGGAAGACCTCGAAGAGGCCAAACATCCGATCGATCTACCCCGCCGTGACTTTAATGAGGTCCTGATCGACTTCCGTCACATGGGTGTTGGTGGTGACAATAGCTGGGGAGCCAGGGTCCACGACGAGTACACGATTCCGGCTCAACCTTACAGCTATCGCTTCCGTATCGAGCCTGTGAAATAAGCAGGCGGCATGCCCGGCCTCACGCACGAGGCCGGGCATGCACTCAAAACTCGACCTTGTAGCTGAGCACGGGGACCGGGTAGCCTTCCTTCACCTCTTCAACCCGGTTCGTCTGGAAGTTGTAGTCGAAGTAGGTGTCCTTTACACCCAGCACGTTTTTGACCTGGAGCGCCCAGACGTCCGAGAAGCGGCGGTGATTGCGGCGGTAGGTAAGTGTGAGGTCGACTATGAAGATGCCGCTTTTCCGCTCGGTGAACGCACGGGATTCGTCGAAAACCACTTCCTGCCGCTCGATGGAAGCCGCGTGGTCGATCGGACTGTAACGGCGCCCTCCCATCGCCATCAGCCGGCCGTTGATCCCGAGCAGGTTGCCGCTCCGGCCGATGGTATATTCTTTTCCAAACAGCGCGTTTGCGGCAAATTGCTGGTCGAAGCGGGTCTCGCGCCAGACGCCGTCGCCTCCCCGGTAGCGCGAGTCGAACAGCGATCCGGTCAGCAGGTAGTAATACCCGTTGCTGAAGAATCGCTCGAGGGTGAGGTCGACGCCGTAGTTCTTTCCCGCTCCCTGATTGACGAGCCTGCCGTCGAAGGTCCAGTCCTGCTCCCAGTTGAGCATCGAAAAGGAGCTGTCGGGGACGACGGGCACGTCGAAGAGGTACTGGTAGTAGACTTCGGCATTCAGCCTTGTGTCAGCGCGCAGGGGGCGTTCGTAACCCAGAACGAGGTGGTGCGCTTTTGTAAAATCGAGCTTTCGATTGGGCCGGATAACACCGTCAGGGGAAGCCTGTTCGATGAAGTAGAGGCGGAGGTCTTCGATCTGGCTGTGGAGGCCGTAGCCGACCTTGATCGCCTGGTCGCCCGGTAGCGCCTGCCGCAGGCTGACTCTTGGCTCGAGGGTGTAATGGCCGGTCAGGGCGAAGTACCCGGCGTGGAGCCCGGCATTCAGGGTGGTACGCCGCGAGAGGTCGACCTTTGACTGGGTGTAGAACTGAAGGAGCGTACTGTTTCCGTCACCTTGGACGAGGGGCACCAGCGGCGGAACGTCATTCGGTGCGTAGCGCAGGTGCAAGTCGTAGAAGAGCTGCTGGACCGTCAGGCCGGTGCGGTTCACGTGCCCGGCACTGAGCCGGTGGTTGAGGAAAGCGCCGAAAACCCCTCTTCCCGTGGTGTTGTCGAGGGTGAGGTGGTCTTTCAGAACCAGGTCGTCGGCCAGACGGCGCTGGTCGTTGGCGGTGTGGTTGACGGTTGCGGCGGCGAACGTTTTCAGGTAGCTGCTTCGCCCCAGCGGAAGGGTGTGGGAGACGCCCGCCGCGCCGACGCCAAGCACGAGGTCGTAATTGAGGCGGTCCCAGATCTCGTATTCCCACTTCGAGGAGTCGGGCTCTTCGCTCATGCGCTGGCCGTCCAGCCCGCCGATCCCCCAGATCTCGAACCGGCCGGCTCGCCTCGTCGGGAAGGCCAGCTTGAAGGAGACGTCCTGGTAGCGGATGACGTTGGAGTCGGTCGGGAGCAGCGGGATGAGCAGGGCGAGCGTCGAGTAGCGGTAGTTGACGAGATAGGTGGAGGCACTGCCTCTGGAGAACGGGCCTTCGAGCGCTGCTTCGACGCCAATGACGCCAAGCTGTATCGTCCGTTCGTGTTGTGTCGGGTTGCCGGTGCGGAAGTTCATGTCGAACACGCCGGCGAGCACGTTGCCGTACTCTGCGGGGAAGGCGCCGGTGAAGAAGTCCGAGTTGGCGAGCACCTGTCCACTGAAGAGCGTTAACCCACCGCCGCCGGTGACGGTCAGGCCGGCAAAATGGCTTGGGTTCGGGATTTCGACACCTTCGAGGCGCCAGAGAACCCCTTTGGGGGCATTTCCCCGAATGATCAGGGCGTTGTCACCGAGGCCTGCCGAGCCCGTGACGCCTGCGAAGGCGGCCGCCATTCGCGCCGGGTCGTCGAGCCCGCCGGCATACCGCCGGGTTTCCTCGACCGAAAACGAACGGGCGCTGACGGCGGCCATGTCGTTGAGCGGCTGGTCCTTACGGACGTCCGGCGTCACGACGATTTCGTCCCCAACGACAGCCTGCTCCTTCAACGCTACCTGGAGTACGGTTTCCTTGCCTGATGAAACCAGGACCTGGGGGAGTATGAGCGGTTCGTACCCGATGTAGCTGAACTGAAGGTCGTGCCTGCCAACCGGAATGTTTTCGAGCACGAACCGGCCGTCTTCGTCGGCTGCCGTGCCGATCAAGGGATCGGATCCGAGGACGACGACGCTGGCGCCGGGCAGCGGAAGCTGTGAGTGACGGTCGACGATGGTACCGCGGACAGTCTGCCGGTGGGCCGGAGGAGCCTGCGCGAGGAGGGATGGCGGTAAGAGAAGCGTTAACGTGGTCAGTAGTACGTACAGGCTGAGTCTGCCGGGCTGGAGTTGACTTCCGATGGCCATCTGAACCCCCCTTCATTCATGTTTGGTGAAAAGCATCTTTTCGACTGGACATGTTGTATTAAACGGCAGATTAAAACATTTGTTTAAATCAATCGTATATATTCATATGATCTTCATGTTGAGAGAGTACTGGAGCGGGAGAGGACTATTGGGCGCCGTCCGATTCGAGGGCGGCGAAAAATGAATCGAGGATTAGCTGGATGTAGGTTTGCCTTTCGTCCTGATCCAGCATGGCTGAAGGAGGTGTGTCTGCAAAGAAGACGGCCGGCACGAGAGACGGGAAAAATGCGGCCGAGAACAGCTGGCGGAGCGCATTCTGAATCATCCGGTCGGAGGCTGAGGGATGGGCTGCCGCGATGATTCGTTGAAGGTCTGAAAGGAACTTCCTGAACCGGACGGTGAACGGTGTATCGGTCTTTTGCTCGACCAGGATGGCAAAGAGGTGGGCGCGGGAGATGCCCGGGTAACGAATCGAACCTACGATGACTTCTTCGAGCATGCGGTAGAGTACCGCATGCAGATCGGCGTTGGGATCCGCAAGCCATTCATACCAGTCGTCGAAAATATTGTGGAGCGTCTGCTCCATCGCACGTTCGACGAGCAGGTCCTTGCTGCGGAAGTAATAGTTGATTGCTGCGATGTTGACGCCGGCTTCTTCCGCAATCTTTCTGACGGTCACTCCCTGAAGGCCCACCCGTTCGATGCACTCGATGGTTGCATCGATGATTTTGCGCTGGGGTTCAGTTTCAGGCAGTCCCTTTTCATCCATGGACCGGTTCCGGGCAGGTCAAACGGTCGTTTTAAACACAAACAAATTACGGCAAGCCCCGGGGTTGTTCAATGCCCCGGGGCTTGCCGTAAAGGAATAATCCTGCGCCCGTATCTCAACGCATTGCGAGGAGGTCGGGATTATTCAGGAAGTTGTAGGCGTCAATGTTGCCTGGTTCCAGCTCGAGCACCTTGCGGAGGGACTCGTTCGCTTTTGCCGTGTCACCCGTGCCAAGCTGCGCCAGTCCGATGGAGAGCCAGGCGTCGGCCTGCGAGGTCACCCTTTCCTGCCGAACGCGAAGGCCGCGAAGATCCGTTGCGTCGTGGTACTCACGTTTGAGGCCGTTCTCGCCGTCTTCGATCATGTCGCGGAAGATGGCGTCGGCCCGGTCGTTCTGCCCGAGCTCGCGGAGGGCGAGAGCGGCATAGTAGCGGAGGAGGGGTGTATCGCCGCCGCCGAACCCTCTCTGGGTCCTGAAGGAAGCGATCTGTTCGAAGGCTTCCTTGGCTTCGGCGGATTTACCCTGTGCCTGCAGGGCTTTCCCGATCCAGTAATGCGCAATACCGGCTCTGGCGTCGCGCACGACTTCGAGGTTCCGTGGGAAATCCAGGACCGTCCTGAAATCAGCCAGCGCCTGCTCCGTATTGCCCGCGGCAAGTCGCCCGATTCCCCGGTACAGGTGTGCATTGGACCACTCGGAGTGCGGATTGATGCTGGATACCTCCGCGACGTAGAAGTGAGAGTTTTTCAGCACGTCGATGCTTTCATCGTACCGTCCAGCGAAGTTCAGCAGGCTGATTCTGCGGATGTTCAGCTGATCCCACTCCGAAACCGTTCGGGGATAGCGGGCGAGGAACTCGAGACGCTCTGCGGGAGACCGTCTCGCCGCTTCGTAGTAGGTATCCGCTTCAAGCAGGATGCGGGGGTCGTCGGGCGCCAGGCTGACGGCCTTTTCGATGTTTTTGACGGCCTCGGTGATCTCGTCGAAAATCTGTGCCTGCACGAAGGCCAGATTGCGGTAGTACCGGGCGTTTGTGCCGTCGATGGCAATCGCTTTTTTCCAGAGATTGGCAGCCTTTTGCGGGTCGGAATCCGCCAGGGTGTTCCCGAGCAGGTACAGGGCGTGCGCGTCCTGAGGGTTGGCTTCTACCGCGGCTTCGAGCACGCGACGCGTGGTGAACCCCCACGGGAATACGCGATCAACGGGAAGGGTAGCGGCCTTTGCATAGTGCGTCCCGGCCTCATGCGTACGCCCCGACTTTTCCGCATAGAAGCCGAGCGCGTAGTGGATCAGCGGGTTGGACGCAAGCCGTGCGTTGGACGAGCCGGCCGCGAGCTCGAGCAGGCCGATCGCATCTTCGTACAGCCCGGCGTCTCCGTACCGGCCGGCCGTCAGGAGGTAGTTGTCGGCTTCGTCGCGGTAGAGGGCCTTCAGGTCGACGCTCTTCTGGTCGAGCAGATATTTCTCGTTCAGCGCCGTCAGGTTCAGGGGGTCGCGGGAGAGTGCGAGATCTACGACTTCTTGGGCTGCATCGGTCTCGCCGTTACGGCGAAGGAGCGCCGCCTGCAGGGCGAGGGCTTCCGTGTTACGCCCGTTAGCGGTTATGGCGTGCTCGATGTGTTCCATTGCCCTCGCGAAGTCGCCGCGCCGGCCGTCGATGGTGGCGAGCAGGTAGTAGGCGGGGGAGGTCCAGGCGTCGCTCCAGGTAGCGGCGTAGAGCACGTCGTACGCTTCGTCGAGCTTTTCCTGCTGGAGCAGGACCGCGCCCAGGTAATAAAGCGGTTCGGCGTATGCAGCCCGAGTGTGGTTGGCCGTCACCCGTCCGACCGCCACGCGCAGGTGCTCCTCGGCCTTATCGAGGAGCCCAAGTCGGTGATAGTGGATGCCGAGGCGGGTATTGGTCAGGATGTGGTTCGGGTCTCTTTTGAGCGCCTCTTCGTAGTATTTGACGTGATCCAGCCGTGGATCGCCGAACTGTTCGAGCCGCAGGCCGGCCAGGTACAGCTCGTCCGGGCTCTTGAACTGAGCCGGCTCTTCCGGCGAGCGGTAAGGCTCGGGAACGGGATCGTCCTTACGCGCCGGTGTGGTGTAGGAGATCAGCTCGCGGCCGTCTGAGTCGAGCACGGCAAGCTCGATTTGTTGCGGGTCGATGGATTCGTCGAGGTTGACCGATTTTTTGACCGTGGTTGCAGGGCTGAGGGAGAGGTTCTCGCCATGCAGCTCGGCACCATCCTTTCTCAGGACGAGCCGCGCGTTCGGGAAGGCGACGGTCGGGTAAATCTCGATCAGTGCCGTTCGGCCTTCGAGCACGAAGTTTACCGCCATGTCGCGGTTGGCCTTTTTTAGGCCGGAGAGGTCTTTGATCGGGTAGTAGTACGACGTGCCCGTTCGTGCGGTGAAGGGGTCCGTCCAGCTATAGTCGGGCTGGTTGTCGGAGTACATCCCCATCATGAGCTCGAGGTAGGGACCGTCTTCGTCGGTGAGCATCTGATCCCAGAGCCGCTGCACTTCGTTGTTCCCCCAGTACCAGACCTTTTTCCCGGGAAAGATGTGGTGGTTGCCGACGATGACCGTGCCGGCTTTTTTCCCGTGGTCGATACCGGCAAGGAAGTCCTCTTTCGTGTCCCACGCGAAGAAGGAGGTGGGTGAAGAGATGTTTTTCCACCAGCTCACGTCGACGCCCTTCGTAAAGTCGATGCCCTGGTAGACCTGCTTCGAGATCGGCCAGTCGGTGAACTGAGTTTTCGAGTGGAAGGTGGCGCGTTCGGTATCGGTGGGGAAGAAGACCTGGTAGTTCTCGTTGGCGTGTACGGCCGTGTTCATCCACATCAGGATGCTTTGCGGATGAGGCGTCACGTTGAGGTACTTGAGGGAGGTCTCGACGTACGCGGCGCCGGGGCGGAGGGTCAGGCCGACGGCCCACCGGGCGCCGTGCCGCTTCTCGTACTCGCCGACCCAGATCGTTTTGCTGCCGTCCGGATGCGCTTCGAGGCGATAGTCCACCGGCATGAAAGTCGAGGCGCGGTGGTGGTGGGGGATGTTCCACTCGACGCCGCCGGACATCCACGCCCCTGCCATACCGATGAGCGCCGGCTTGACGACCCGGTTATAGTAGAAGAAGTCGTAGTTGTTGGTTTTGTCCCGGGCGATGTAGAGGCGGCCGCCAAGCTCGGGGAGGACGACGATGCGGATGTATTCGTTTTCGAGCGTGAGCGCCTTATACGTCCGATCGGTCTTCCTGTTGGTGAGATAGCCCAGGTACGGATAGGGGTACATGTGCATCTGCGCCCCCTGGTAGCGTTCCGGGGTGTAGAAGATCGGGTTGGGGTCGGGATCCCCGATCGGGTAGGTCGGGATCGTCATCGTCGTCTCTTCCATCTTCACCGCGTCGCCTGTCTGGGCCAGCGCGGTCGACGCTGCCAGGAAGAGCAGACAGATCAAAGGAATCAAACGCGTTTTCATCCTATCGTTGGGTCTGGTACCGAAAAATGGAGTGTGTTGCAGCAAGGCAACGTTTGGTCGAAGCCCGGGGGAGGCCTTCCCGGTCCGGGATCATCCAGCCCTCACGTCGACCAGCTTACCGCGTACTGGGCAGGATGTAGTCGGCGCGGGGGTTCGCGAAGCGAATGTTGCGAGCGTGCTCGATGTAAAACTTCGCTTCTTCCAGCCGTTCGATCCTTCGTCCACCAACCCACAGGCCGTCAATGAGGATGTTTTCGACCAGGTGGTTCTCATCGAACCCACAAAAGATGGAGTAAGGTAGAGGGCCTTCCAGTATGTAGACATTTTTAAAGATGACATCCCTTACATGGCCTCTGTTCTTTGCAATTTCCTCCCGCTCTTCCGGGTCGAACTTCATGACGTTGTCCCACGCGCCGTGCAGGTACCGCCGGGTCAGCTCTTCTTCGGTTCTCGGGCCGTCCATACTGAACCGCGAATAGAAAATGGCCAGGTCGAACAGTTTCTGCCGTGCGTCCTCGATACGGACGTCCTCGAAGCGGATGTCGTGAACGGTTGCCGAGTCGGCGTTGTGGATGCTGAGCACGGCGCCGCTCTCTACGTGGATGAAATCGTTGTTTTCGAAGACTACGTTGCGGACGACGGGCGAGCGGAGCTCGAAGCCGATTTCGAAGCCGTTCCCCCACTCGGCATTCCAAAACACGCTGTTGCGGACGAAAACGTCGGTGGTGCCCCTGTTGTGCGGGTCGTCGGTGTGGGTTTTGATGGCGATGCAGTCGTCCTTGGTACGGACGAACACGTTTTCGATCGTGACGTTCTGGCTGCGGACGATGTCGATGCCGTCGTCGGAGGCGTTACCGCTTACGATCTTGATGTTATTAATTCGGATGTCGCGCGACCGTACAGGTACGACGTTCCACACGTACGAATCGACGAGGATAACACCCTCCAGATCGATGCCGACGGCGTCCTGTAGCGACAGGAGGTGGGACACGCGGACCTGCTTTGCGCGGAGGTCATTGATCACCGAGCCGTCGATCATGCCCCGGCCACGGATGGCGACATTTTTCGTGTTTTTCGTCAGGAACGCGCCTCGTACGATGGCGCCGCCCTCGATGTAGACGGTCTCGTCGCTTCCGATCTCGACGAGGCCGGCGTCGTGGATCTTTCCACCTTCGAAGTAATGGACCTTCGGGTCGTCAGGTGAAGGCCGATTTGTTTCCAGCGGATTGGCAAAAATGAAGAGCGGTTGCTCGATCCGGCCGTTCAGCTCGACGCTGATGTTGGCAGGCTGCTCGAGGGTAAAGCGGATGACGTTGTTCGCCAGTGTGGGCACAATGGCGAGGCGTTTTGGCCGGACGTCGACCCACTTGACGTCGACGCGGGGCGTTATTTCGATCTCGACGGGGCCGTCGGTGCTGAAATACGCAATGGAAGCCACGGGTACCTGGTAGGTGAAGACCTCCTGCCCGTTAACCTTCACGGAATAATCCGGCGAGGCGGCAGCGCCCGGAGGCGCCGGGTACGTCACCACCTCCGCGGCCATTGCATCAGGGTGAAACGAGATCATGAGGAGCAAAAGAGCGGAAAACAACAGGGAAATTCGGCACGACGAAATCATGGCAGATTCAAGTGTTGAAGAAAACAAATGGGAAAGCCGGGGGAGGCGTAAGCGGTAGAGTTGCTTACACCGTACCTGAGCAATATACTGGCCACGGATATGAACGACAGTGGCCGTCGATTCCGGTACCTTTTGGAAGGTATGAAGAACTGACCACTTCAACCGGAACCTCTACATCATGTAAAGACGGTTACGGAGCGTATTCTCAGTACTCGATGCGAAACCCGTAAGAATTGCGTAGAGGGTTACGACACTACTCACACACGAATTTTTTAATAACGGATTTGTAAATACCGGTTACGCGGATATTATTCCTTCTCCTCCCAGCATGCGCGCCGGCGCAAGACGGGAGGGGTTGCTTTGTGCCACAACCAATAAAGCCCTGCCATGCGAAATACAATCTTGCGGTACACCTGTGCTCTGATGGGTGTTTGCCTACTATTTCTGGTGGCTTCACCGCCCGCGGCTGCGCAGAAACCACCGGGGGTCACTTACCTGCGCACGGAATACAAGGTCAATCCGATCGGCATCGACGTCCTGAAGCCGCGATTCAGCTGGCAGCTCGTATCGGCTGATCGCGGCGTCGTTCAGACGGCCTACCAGATCCGGGTCGCGGAAGAGCCGGGACGGCTGAGAAGGAACTCGATCTGGGATACCGGCAAGGTGGCTTCGGGTGAATCGATCCACAGGGAGTACGAAGGTCCCGCGCTGGAATCGGGGAAGCGGTATTACTGGCAAGTCCGGGTATGGGACCAGAATGACCGGGCGTCGGAGTGGAGCGAGCCCGCCTTCTGGGAGATGGGGCTGCTGAACGTGGCGGACTGGAAGGCGTCGTGGATCACGCCTGACCTGGAGGAGAATCAGGAAGGCGACCGGCCCAGCCCGATGCTTCGGAAAACGTTCAGTCTCCAGGGGAAGCCGGTTTCCGCCCGCGTTTACGTCAGCGCGCTCGGATTGTATGAAATGGAGATCAATGGCCGGACCGTCGGGGATCAGGTCTTTACTCCGGGTTGGACCTCCTATGACCATCGGATTCAATACCAGACGTACGACGTCACCGACCTGCTTCAGGCCGGTGAAAACGCCGTCGGAGCGATGCTGGGCGACGGCTGGTACCGGGGCAACCTGGCGTGGGAGGGCAACCGCAACCTCTACGGCGATAAGCTGGCCTTGATCGCACAGATCCACGTTAAATACCGCAACGGCCGGGAAGAGTGGATCGTGACGGATGAGAGCTGGCAATCGTCGTACGGCCCGATCCTGATGTCGGACATTTACGAGGGCGAGACCTACGACGCCCGCCTCGAGAAGGAAGGCTGGAGCTCCGCCGGATATGATGCATCGGATTGGGCTGGGGTCAAGATCCTGAACCAGTCGAAAGACGTACTCGTGGCGCCTGCCGGGCCGCCGGTGGTGCGGGTAGAAGAGCTAAAACCCGTCGAAATCATTCGCACGCCTGAAGGCGACGTCGTCTTCGACATGGGCCAGAACATGGTCGGGCGCGTTCGCCTGACCGTACAGGGTCCCGCCGGTACCACGATTACCCTGCGACACGCGGAGGTACTCGACAAATACGGCAACTTTTATACGGAAAACCTGCGTACGGCCGACCAGAAGGTGACGTACATCCTGAAAGGGGAAGGGCAGGAAGTCTACGAACCGCACTTCACGTTCCAGGGTTTTCGGTACGTGGACATCGACGGATTTCCGGGGGAGCCCACGCTCGATAACATAACCGGCATCGTCATCCATTCTGACATCACGCCGACCGGTACGTTCGCCTGCTCAAACCCGCTCATCAACCAGCTACAGCACAACATCGTCTGGGGTCAGAAGGGCAACTTCCTGGACGTACCGACCGACTGTCCGCAGCGTGACGAGCGTCTCGGCTGGACGGGCGACGCGCAGGCGTTCATTCGGACCGCCGCCTTCAACGCCGACGTGGCCTCATTCTTCACCAAATGGCTCGCCGACGTGGCAGCAGACCAGAAACCGAACGGCGCCATCCCCTACGTCGTTCCGGACGTGCTGAGTTACCGGCAGGCCGAAGGGGGTGGATCGGCGGGATGGGCGGACGTAGGCACCATCGCCCCGTGGACGCTCTATCTCGTCTACGGCGATACCAGGATTCTCGAGCGCCAGTACGAGAGCATGAAGGCCTGGGTCGAGTTCCAGCGGCGCGAAGCGGGTGACGACCTGATCTGGGATAAGGGCTTCCACTTCGGCGACTGGCTCGCGTATTCCACGAACCGATCGGACTACCCAGGCGCCACGACGGACAAGGACCTCATTGCCACCGCCTTCTTTGGCTATTCAACGAGCCTGCTTCAGCGGACCGCGGAAGTGCTCGGGAAAACCGAGGACGCAAAGAAGTATGCTGCGCTTTTCTCAGACATCAAGAAGGCGTTTGCCAAAGAGTTCATGACCCCGACCGGCCGGTTGTCGTCTAATACCCAGACGGCCTACGTGCTGGCGCTGTGGTTTAACCTCTTTCCGGAAGAGCTGCGCGCGAGTGCGACCGATCGTCTCGTCCGCGACATCCGTTCGTTCGAGAACCACCTGACGACGGGATTCCTGGGGACGCCGTATCTCTGCCATGCGCTCAGCAGCAACGGCCGCCTGGACGTGGCGTACGACCTGCTCAACCAGAAGACCTACCCCTCGTGGCTCTACCCGGTCACGATGGGCGCCACGACGATCTGGGAGCGTTGGGATGGAATCAAGCCCGACAGCACGTTCCAGGACAAAGGGATGAACTCGTTCAACCACTACGCTTACGGCGCCATCGGTGAATGGCTGTACAGCGTGGTTGCCGGCATCGACGTCGACCCGAAGGAGCCGGGCTACAAACACGTCCTGATCCAGCCCCAGCCAGGCGGAGGACTGACGTACGCTCAGGCATCTCTCAACACGATGTACGGCAAGGTGGTCTCGGACTGGAAGATCGAGGGCGACCGGTTTACACTTGCCGTGACGGTGCCGCCGAACACGCACGCCACGATTCGCCTGCCGGGTGCGGTACAGGCGGAGGTGACGGAAGGTGGCCAGGCGCTCGGCCAGGTGCCGGGTATCACCGGCGTCCGGCAAGACGGGTCAGCCGTAGTGGTCGAGACCGGCTCGGGCAGCTACACGTTCAGCTATCCCGCCACAAACCTGGGACTCAACTAGTCCGGGATAGCTTGCAAGCATAGTATAGACCGGCGGCGTACCTGTGAGGGGTGCGCCGCCGGTTTTTTGTTCGGCGGGTCAGTCCTGGGCTCGCCGGTACTGCACCGGCCATTCGATCCGTACGCCAAGCTGTGCGGCGGCGTGTAGAGGCCAGTAGGGATCGCGGAGCATCTGCCGGGCGAGCAAGACCAGGTCGGCCTGCCCGCGCTGTAGGATATCCTCCGCGTGTTCCGGGTTGGTGATCAGGCCGACGGCGGCTGTCTTGATGCCAACTTCCGTACGGATCCGTTCGGAAAAGGGCACCTGGTAGCCTGCATTCAGCGGGATTCGGACGCCGGGCTTTATGCCGCCGGACGAACAGTCGACGAGGTCGACGCCGGCCGCCTTCAGCAAATGTGCCAGGCGGACCGATTGCTCGACGTCCCACCCGTCCTCAACCCAGTCGGTGGCAGATATGCGGACGAACAGCGGATATTCGGCAGGCCATACGGTTCGCACGGCCTCGACGACTTCGAGGGTGAAGCGGGTTCGGTTTTCGAAGCTTCCCCCATAGACGTCGTCGCGGTGGTTGGTCAGCGGAGAAAGGAACTGGTGGAGGAGGTAGCCGTGGGCGGCGTGGATCTCGATCACCTTGAAGCCTGCCTCCAATGCGCGCCGTGCCCCGTCCCGAAAAGCAGAAACGATGCGCTGGATTCCGGCGACGTCGAGCGCAACGGGCTCGGGATAATCAGGGGCGAAGCGTTCGTTGCCGGGTGCTACAACAGGCTGCCATCCACCTTTTTCGACGGGAGCCGCACCGGTTCCTTCCCACGGCGGCAACGTCGAGGCTTTTCGCCCGGCGTGTGCGAGCTGGATGCCGGGAACGGCACCATTGTCCTCAATAAAACGGGTGCACCGGGCCAGTCCTTCCACGTGATCGTCTGACCAGATACCCATGTCGCGGGGTGAAATCCGGCCCTCGGGAGTGACCGCCGTCGCCTCTACCATGACGAGGCCGGCGCCGCCGACAGCCCGGCTGCCGAGGTGCACGAGGTGCCAGTCGTTCGCAAAACCGTCAACGCTCGAATACTGGCACATGGGACTCACGCCGATCCTGTTTTTCAGCGTGATCTCTCGTAAACGCAGGGGTTCGAAGAGGAGCGCTTTCGATTCGTTCATGGTGAAACCGTTTGACAATGCCTTTGCCCGGCGCGATTTTGAGGAGTGTCTTGTCCCTTCTCCAACAGTCGCACAAAATACAATGTTCAGAAAACTGTGTCCTATTGTTCTCGCGGGGCTGGTCGTGGCGGCAAGTATGCTGCAAACCGGTTGCAAGCGGTCGGATGAATGGATTTCGCTTTTCGACGGTCAAACCCTCGAAGGCTGGCGAGCCAGCGAGAACCCCGGGTCCGTTTCGGTGGTCGACGGGCAGATCGTATGCGAAGGTCCTCGCGCCCACCTGTTTTACGTTGGCGCCGACAGCCAGGCGACCTTCAAAAACTTCGAGTTCAAGGCGGACGTCAAAACGGAGCCCGGCTCAAACTCCGGAATCTTTTTCCATACCGCTTACCAGGACGAGGGGTGGCCGTCGAAGGGATACGAAGTCCAGGTCAACAATACCCATCTGGGGGAGGGGGACTACCGCGAGCTGAAAAAGACCGGGAGCCTGTACGGATTTCGGAACCAGTACAAACAGCTCGTAAACGACGGTGAGTGGTATACGATGCACATCATCGTTCGGGGCAAGCAGGTCGTCACAAAGGTGAACGACATGGTGGTGGTCGACTATTACGAGCAGCCCATACCGGCAGTCGATGGCGGCGAACCCCAGGAGGGACGGCTCTCGAGTGGCACCTTTGCCCTTCAGTGCCACGATCCTCACAGCAAGGTTTACTACAAGAACATCATGGTCAAGCCGCTGCCCGACGACGTCGAGGCGGAGCCGGTGGACGTCCCGGAAGTCGACGAGACCTATGCCCGGATCATCAGGCTCGGGCAGCAAAACTTCCCGCTGGTCGATCTCCACGTACACCTGAAAGGAGACCTGACGCTCGAGAAGGCTCTCGAACTGTCGAAGAGAAACGGGATCAACTACGGGATTGCGCCAAACTGCGGGTTCGGCTTCCCGATTCAGGACGACGAGGGGATTTACGCTTTCCTGGATAGCCTGAAAGGCACGCCGTTTTTCGTGGGTATGCAGGCCGAAGGGCGCGAGTGGGTGACCATGTTCTCACCGGAGGCAATCTCGAAGTTCGACTACGTGTTCACCGACGCCATGACGTGGACGAACGACGAAGGGAAGCGGATGCGGCTCTGGGTGAACGAGGAAGTTGAGATCGGGGACAAGCAAAAGTTTATGGATACGCTGGTCGACCGGATTGTCTCGGTGATCACCGACGAGCCCATCGACATCTACGTCAATCCGACGTTCGTTCCGGAGGAGTTGCAGCCGGAATATGACGAGCTGTGGACCGAAGCACGGATGAAGAGGGTGATCGACGCTGCCGTCGCCAACGGGGTTGCTATCGAGATCAACGAGCTCTACCGCATACCAAGCGAAAAATTCCTGCGGTTGGCAAAGGAGGCGGGCGTCAAGTTTACGTGCGGGTCCAACAATATCGACGCCAATCTTGGCCGGAGCGATTATTGCTTGGAGATGGTCGACAAGCTGGGCCTCACGTGGCAGGACATGTTCATGCCGCCGCCTGACAGCCTGAAGCGGATCAACCGGCAGCGTCCGACCGCCTGAAATCGGGCTTCAATTGTTCAGCTTACTCCGTCAGGACGGTGAGGCGGAAGCCTGTCTCGCCGTTCTCGACGCGAATTTGAACGTCAGAGAGACGGTCCACGACGGCGCTCGCCTTCGTGAGCTGGTCGGCGGAATGGGTGGAAACGACGGCGATTACCTGCATGCCGCCTGCCAGCCCGGCTTCGATTCCCGCCGGGGCGTCTTCGAAGACGATGCACCGTTCAGGCGCCACACCGAGGCGTTCAGCGGCCAACAGGAAGGGCGCAGGATTGGGTTTGCCTTCGGATACGTCGTTGGCCGTGACGATGACGTCCGGCACGGGCAGGCCGATGCGCTTCATACGGGCGGTTGCGACGGCCAGTGACCCGGAGGTAACGACGGCCCAGGCGTCGGGAGGGAGCGCGCGGACCAGTGCGTCGGCGCCCGGCACTTCGCGCAGCCCGTCGGTATCGCTCGCTTCGGCAGCCGACATGGCGGCGTCCTCTTCTTCCGCCGAGAGGTGAGGGGCAACGAGACGGATGATGTCGATCGTTCTCCGGCCGTGGGCCACGCGGTTGAGGTACTCTATGTCGACGCCGTGGCGGGCTGCCCAGTTCGTCCAGTGGCGCTTGATGCATTCGATCGAGTCCACGAGCACGCCGTCGAGGTCGAACAGCACGGCGTCACAAAAAAACTTCTTCATCAGCTCGGGAATTAGCGGATCCGTCGGTTCTCAGGATGGGCGCAGGATGATGCCGGCCAGCGGTGGCACCGTCACCTGGATGGAGTAGGGCTGGTTCATCCAGGGGACTTCTTCCGCATGCAGGGGCCCCTCGCCGTTACCCACGTTGCTGCCGCCGTAATAGGACGAGTCCGAGTTCAGGATCTCGCGATAGGCTCCTAACCGGGGCACTCCGATGCGGTATCCGTAGCGTGGAACCGGGGTAAAGTTGACGACGACCACGACCACGTCGTCCCCGTTTTTCCGGAGGTAGCTGAGAATGGATTGATCGGCGTCGTTGGGGTCGATCCACTGGAAGCCGGCCCATTCGAAATCGTAGTAGTAGAGCGCCGGGGTATTGTGATAGAGCCGGTTCAGGTCCTTGACGAGGGTCTGGAGCCCCTTGTGGAAGGGATACTCAAGGACGTACCAGTCCAGCGCGCGGCTGCTGCTCCATTCGGTGCCCTGCCCGAACTCGGTGCCCATGAAGAGCAGCTTTTTGCCCGGGTGGGTAAACATGTAGGTGTAGAGGCACCGCAGATTGGCGTGTTTTTGCCACTCGTCGCCGGGCATCTTGTTCAACATGGAGCCTTTGCCGTGGACGACTTCGTCGTGTGAGAAGGGGAGGACGAAGTTTTCGGTAAAGGCATAGAGCATGCTGAACGTCAGCGTGTTGTGGTGATACTTCCGGTGGATGGGATCCTCGGCAAAGTATCGGAGGGTGTCGTTCATCCACCCCATGTTCCACTTCATGCTGAACCCGAGCCCGCCGAGCCAGGGTGGCCTTGAGACCTGAGGCCACGACGTGGATTCTTCGGCGATGACGAGGGCTCCCGGGTTCTCGCTCTGCGTAACGCTGTTCAACTCGCGCAGGAAGTCGATGGCTTCCAGGTTTTCGCGGCCGCCGTACTGGTTGGGGATCCATTCGGTGCGGGAATAGTCCAGGTAGAGCATCGACGCGACGGCATCGACGCGCAGGCCGTCAACGTGAAACTCTTCGATCCAGTAGAGGGCGCTCGAAAGCAGGAAGTTCTTGACTTCGTGACGACTGTAGTTGAAGATGAGAGTCGTCCAGTCCAGGTGTTCGCCTCTTCTGGGGTCGGCGTGTTCGTAGAGGGCTTCGCCGTCGAAGCGTGCGAGGCCGTGTGCATCCTTCGGGAAGTGAGCCGGCACCCAGTCCAGAATCACGCCGATGTGGTGCTGGTGGCAGTAGTCGACGAAGTAGCGGAAGTCGTCTGGTGTGCCGAAGCGGCTCGTGGGGGCGTAATAGCCTGTCGTCTGGTACCCCCACGACGGGTCGTAGGGGTGCTCGGTGATGGGCAACAGCTCGATGTGGCTGAAGCCCATGTTTTTGACGTAATCAACCAGGCGGTGGGCCAGCTCGCGATAGCCGAGGAACCCGCCTTCCTCATCGCGCTGCCACGAGCCGAGGTGCACTTCGTACACCGACATCGGGCTATGTTGCCAGTCCCAATTCTTTCGGTGTTCGAGCCAAGCGTCGTCGTTCCACTGGAACGGTTTGTCGTCGACGACGATGGTAGCGGTGGCCGGGCGGACTTCAAAATAGTTGCCGTAGGGGTCGGACTTGAGGTGGATCGTACCGGCGTTGCGGTTACGGATCTCGTATTTGTATAGCTCGCCCGGTCCGATGTTGGGGATGAAGAGCTCCCACACGCCGCTGCCGCCGCGCACGCGCATGGGATGGACGCGGCCGTCCCAGCGGTTGAAGTTACCGACTACGCTCACGCGTTCAGCATTGGGCGCCCACACGGCGAAGAGCACACCAGCCACCCCGTCGACGACGCGTGGATGTGATCCGAGGAACCGATACGAGTGCCAGTGCTTACCCTCACCGTATAGGTGCAAATCGAGGTCGCCGAGCTGTGGCGGGAAGCAGTACGGGTCGTACGCGACGTGGTCGTAGTTCCAGTGATCACGCCACATCAGCCGGTACCGGTCCGGGACGCTTTCCCAGGGACCTCTCCACTCGAAAAAATCCGAATTTTCGATCCGCGTCATCGGCAATGTGCCTTCTACCGAAGCTTCCGTAGCATAGGGTAGAAAGGCTCTGATGACGCACCCGTCTTCGGTTGGATGCTTGCCGAGGACGGCGAAGGGGTCGTGGTGGCGGGCATCGGCGATGCGCTGCATTTCAGGCGTCAGTTCGGTACTCACGATATACCTGATCTGAGTTCAATGGGACGGAAAGGCCGGATACGTGCAGGAGAATGTACAGTAGCCAAAGCGTTTCTGCGACGGTTTAAGCGTAAACGCTCGGTCATGCGGAAAAAAACAACGGTGTCCCTTCAAGGCTACTGGACGACCGTGTACCCCTCTTCCTGAATGGCTGCCACGATGCTCTCGCGGTCGACTTCGTCCGGATCATAGCTGATCCGGGCCGTACCGATCTCGACCGACTCTATTTCGACCCCCTTGACGCCCTCCAGCGCCTGCTGTACTGCCTTCACGCAGTGGCCGCAGTTCATTCCTTCGACGGTGATGGTTTCGGAAATCTTGTTCATGGTATATAGCAATCAATCACTTCAATGAATTACAGGAAGCCCGGTCGTTAACCCGTGGCAACCCCCGGAGTTGCATAAAACGCTTTGAATGGGCGGTTCGTTGCAGAAACTTGGCAGCAACGTGTGGTGCTGTGGAGGTGCAGGGTGCCCAGTTAATGTGTTTGCGTCGCAATAGACTTTGATTCGAGGCCGCCGCCGTGCGATGGTTCAGCACCATTAGGCTCATAGATAAGGAGCCCGGAGTCGGAAATGGGCACAGCATATTCCCTTGTATAACTCATGAAATTGCCCCACGGTTACGTGTGAAGAGAAGATGTGTACGTGTGGATGGATGATTCCGGAGATACCGGAAACTCAAACCATAAATTACACATACTCCAATGAACACTACAACGGGGAGATCTTTCTTTCAGTATCTAATTTATTCCTGCGTCCTCATTATCTTTATGAATGGTTGCGGCGATCAAATCGTTTCAAGCATACAGGAGGGGGTAACACTCAGTGAGCATGAGAATTCCAGCAACTCGCGTGAAGGACCATCCACGCACGACGACAAGTTACGCAATCTGACACTCGAAGTGCCTGGGTTTGGCGGTTATTACTTTGATGAGGCAGGACAACTAGTGGTTAATCTGACCGATACGAAACAACGTGACCAAGCCGTAGTCGCCTTATTGGCGCGGTTGGAGAGAGGGGAACTCTCAACCATCGCAGAAAAAGTCAGGCAACTCACAGTGAAGGAAGTTGGGTACGACTTTGCGATGTTAGATGACTGGAGATATGCAATTCTAAAGAACTTATCCGTCTTGCACCGTATCACCACTGTCGACGTTAACGAAATCACGAACCGAGTTGAAATCGGTGTACCGAGTTCGGACCTCATTCAAGCGATTTATCAAACGGTTAAACACCTTGGGATTCCCGAAGATGCTGTATACGTTTTCGAGGAGCAGTTTGCGATGAGATATTCGGATTGGCTCATCGACCGTCGGCCGACACTACGAGGTGGACTAACTATTGAGAATTTGCGAGGTGATGTTTGCACCCTGGGATTCCTCTCCATTTCGACGCGACCAGG
>CBINFS010000047.1:0-26989 GCA_966250015.1 uncultured bacterium
GATTTAGCGCCGTCTATCCCAAAGACACGTCATCTCCGCGAAGGCGGAGATCCAGATGTGCATACTATTTATTTCTGCGGTTTTGCCTTATACGACCGGGATGACGTGGATTTGAGGTATTTTGGGACAGTAAATGTCCCGTCTAGCGGCCGTCCTATAAAACATCTGCGCCATCTGCGGACAGTAGATCAACAACCTTCGCGCCTTTGCGTCTCCGCGTGAGCACTCAATTCTTCGGAGCCGGAATAATTATATAGTATGGATGCAGGAGACACCCTACCGCTCATTCCGCCAAAAAAGCAGAGGGCCGGCTTTGTTGAAAACCGGCCCTCAAGAGACGCTGCCATCCAAAATGAACGGTTCGATTATCGGCCTGGCTGCTGCAATTCGGTGGATCCGGCAGCCCATTCGATGCCGCCCAGCACGTGCTGTATGAACTCGGGCTCGGTGAAGCTTGCTTCGGTGTGCCCCATGCCGGTGTACCACGCACGGCCGCCGTCAAACTCGTGATACCAGGCGATCGGGTGATCGTCCTGCTGCTCGCCACTCTTGTACGAGCTTTCATCCATCGAAGCGAGGACGTTCACCTTTCCGCGCGGGTTCTGCCGGTAGTTGTACCATTCGTCCCACCGCTGCCAGCGTTCGGGCAGGTGGCGAGTGGAGAGGTGCTCGCGATCCTCGACGATCACCACAGCGTCCTGTTGCTCGGGGTGGCTCTTGAAGTAACCCCCGACCAGCTCGCCGAACCACGGCCAGTCGTACTCGGTGTCCGCCGCAGCGTGGATACCCACGAAGCCGCCGCCGCTCTTGATGAACTGCTCGAAGGCCGCCTGCTGCCCGGGCGTGAGAATGTCGCCCGTCGTGCTCAAAAAGATGACGACTTTATACCGGCTCAGCACGTCCGGGTCGAAAAGCGTCGCGTCTTCGGAGGCATCCACCGCAAAATTGTTCTGCTCACCCAGGCGCCAGATGGCCGCGATACCGTCCGGGATGGAGGTGTGGCGGAACCCCGCCGTTTTTGAAAAGACGAGCACCCGGAAGCGAGGCTCCCTCTGTGTTTGTTGCGCCTGCGCCGTGACGGCTCCCACGCTCATCACGCCTATACAACCCAGAAGAATAGCCACCACGAGCGCCGGGTCGAATGACCACATTTTCATAGCAATAGCTCCATATTAAATACGTATAAACTCGTTGCCGGTCCCCAATGCCAGGCCTGCCACGACGAGTACGAAACTCGTACATTCCAATCCTCACGCGTTTACATTATTATCTGCCAGGGGTATTGTCAAGCAGCCCCACGCTCCCCCTACATTTTCCACGCGCCGATCTTTCGTTAATCCGGACCACCCCGATCATGAAAACTTTTCTCCGACTCACCCTTACCGTCCTGGCCTTTGCGGTCGCAACGAACACGGTGCTGGCACAGACTGGCGCCACACGCTACGAGGCTGACTGGTCCTCGCTCGACGCACGCCCGCTTCCGTCCTGGTACGACGACGCCAAGTTCGGCATCTTCATCCACTGGGGCGTGTACTCGGTCCCGGCTTTCGGCCCCACGGGTGACGACGTCGGCATCTATGCCAAGTATGCGGAGTGGTACTGGAACCGCTGGTCCGACCCGGATGCGGAGGGCAACGCTCAGTTCCGTGCTTTCCACGACCGTGTCTTCGGGAAGGGCACGCAATACCAGGATTTCGCCCATCAGTTCAAGGCCGAGCTGTTCGACCCCGACCAGTGGGCGGACCTGTTCGCCCGTGCCGGCGCCCGCTACGTCGTCCTCACGTCGAAGCACCACGAGGGGTTCGCCCTGTGGCCGAGCGAGCATAGCTGGAACTGGAACAGCGTGGACGTCGGGCCGCACCGTGACATCGCCGGGGAGCTGACCAATGCCGTCCGCAAGCACGGCCTGAGGATGGGTTTTTATTATTCGCTGTACGAGTGGTTCAATCCCCTCTACCGGAGCAACCTGCAGCAATACATCGACACGCACATGTGGCCACAGCTAAAGGACCTCGTCAATCGGTACGAGCCGGACGTCATCTGGCCCGACGGTGAGTGGGACCACGAAAGCAGCGTGTGGAAAAGTGAGGAGTTCCTGGCCTGGCTATACAACGAATCGCCGGTCCGTGAATCGGTGGTCGTAAACGACCGGTGGGGCAAGGAGACCCGGAGCCTGCACGGCGGTTTTTACACGACCGAATACAGCCTGGTCCACAACGACGCCATCAGCGACGAGGCCGCCCGGCACAAATGGGAAGAATGCCGGGGAATCGGCGGCTCGTTCGGCTTCAACCGTATGGAAAACCTGGACGACTACTCCACATCGGAAGACCTGATCCATCTGCTCGTCAACGTGGTCAGCCGGGGTGGAAACTTGCTGCTGAACGTAGGCCCGACCGCAGACGGCCGGATACCGGTAATCATGCAGCAACGACTGGCCGACATGGGCAAGTGGCTCGAGGTAAACGGTGAGGCCATCTACGGCACACGCCCCTGGTACGAAGCGAAAGAAGTCGAGAATGTACGGTCCACGCGCAAAGGCGACACGCTCTACGCGACCACCCTTTCGTGGCCGGGACGGGAGCTCGTCCTCCCCGGCGTCAACCCGGATCGAAACGCAACGGTCACGCTGCTCGGGTACGATCAGCCTTTGAAGTGGCGCACGAGGGGTGGCAATCTGGTCATCGAGGTGCCCGTGCTGTCTGTCGACGAGGTGCCTACGCTTTACGCACACTCCTTCCGCATTACAGACGCCCTCTGAGAGGAAATTGTGGTGAGATTTTCGAAACCGGTGAACCTGGAGAGGGCCATACCTGTTGAGGATCCTGCATCGTCCGGCCGCGAGCCGGAGTAAAGTGGTTCTTGAAAGGCAGGAAAGCACGTGCACCCCATATCCATTCAATCCCCTGAAGTGATCCCGTTCGCGTCCACGGTTGCAGAAATCAACCTGACGAACCTCAAACACAACGCAATTGCTCTCCAGAAGGCGGCGGGCGGCGCATCGCTGATGGCCGTCGTCAAGGCAGACGCATACGGCCACGGAGCGCCTCGTGTGGCCGCTGCACTCGTGGAGGTAGGCGTCCGGCATTTTGCCGTCGCCAACGTGGCCGAAGGCATTCAGCTCAGGGAATGCGGGATCGAGGGAGAGATCCTGGTCTTCGGGGTTCCCTTTCCGGAGTGCCTGCACACCTACGCCGAGTACGACCTGGACGTAACCGTCTCTTCGGCGGCCGTTGCCGAAGCCGTCATTCGCGAGGCAAAGAACGGCGCCGGCTTCAACGTACACGTCAAGGTCGACACCGGCATGAGCCGGCTCGGGGTGAGTCCGGACGAAGCGCCGGAAGTCGTGCGCCGTCTCGACGCCGCACCGGGCGTAACGTTGAGAGGTATCTGGACCCACTTCGCCAACGCCGACGAGGAGGACGATACGTTTTCGGCGGAACAGCTCGGGGCGTTCAGGCGGGCGCTCGCCGGAATCGGCCGGCGCGACATTCCGGTGCATGCCGCGAATAGCGCCGCCATCCTCACCGTGCCCGAGAGTTTTGCCGATTTCGAGCGCGCATTGGTCCGCCCCGGTCTTGCCCTTTACGGCGTGCACAGCCTCCCGACACTTGCCGACCAGATTCGGCTCAAACCGGTCATGCGTCTGGTGTCGCGCGTATGCCACGTCAAGACGGTGGAGCCGGGCACGACGGTATCCTACGGGCGAACGTGGACGGCACAGCGCCGAACGCGTATTGCCACCGTTGCAGCGGGCTACGCAGACGGCTATCCACGCCTGCTTTCAAATCGCGGCTTCGTAGGCATCCGGAATCGGCGGTACCCGGTTGCCGGCGTGGTATGTATGGACATGCTGATGGTCGACCTGGGCGACCCGGACGGCGTCGGCGCCGAGGTGCAGACCGGCGACCGGGCCGTGCTGTTCGGAGACGGAGGACCGACGGTCGACGAAGTGGCCGATCTGGCCCAGACGATCCCTTACGAAGTACTTTGCGGTGTCTCCGCAAGGGTTCCTCGGGTATATACCGAGTCGGCCGAGCCGATTTGACCGGGTTTTTCCACATTTATGCATACAATCTTTACGATTGAGAAACATTACCATCCCCTTGCTTCGTTCAAGGACTACATTCCAAACCTGAAACCTGTAACCAAATCAAAAAAATTAAGGTCGGATGAACGCGCCAAAATCAGGAATCAACATTCTCGTGGTGGACGACGAAGAGGATGTCGTCGAGGTAGTAAGTCACTTTCTGGAGCAGGAAGGCTATAGGGTCATACGTGCTTATGATGGTGAAGAAGCGATCGAGAAGGCATCGCCCGAGATCGACCTGATCATACTCGATATCATGCTCCCCGGCCTGGACGGGTATCAGGTTTGCGAACGCCTGCGCTCACGCGCTGAGACTGAGCTGATTCCCATTATCTTCCTGAGCGCCAAGATCGAGGAGGAGGATCAGGTCAAGGGATTGATGATGGGCGGCGACGATTACCTGACGAAGCCTGTATCGCCGCAGGTCGTCCTCGCGCACGTCCGCGCCGTTTTGCGCCGCGCCGGCGTCGAAGAGAGTCGGACCATTCAGGTAGACGATCTGACCATATACGAGGACGAATACCGTGCAGCCCTCGATGATAAGGACCTCGGCCTCACGCTGACCGAGTTCGAGCTGCTGCGGTACCTCGTCCGCCATCCTCGCAAAGCCTTCACGCGCCAGCAGCTACTCGAGACGATCTGGAAGGACGCCATGATGGTCACCGAGCGGACGGTCGACGCGCACATCAAAAACCTGCGCGAAAAGCTTGGTCCGTTTGCCCAACACATACAGACCGTTCGTGGCGTCGGATACAGGTTTGTAGAGGATGGATCGGTCGAAGCATAAGGACAGGATCAAGGCCGCACGCCGTCGCAGGCGCCTTCACTACACCCGCTGGTTTAAAAAGGTAGTCAGGGGCATTATCCCTGCACGGGCATCCACACAGACGTGGATGATCCTGACGTTTGCGTTGTTCGTCGGCCTGGCGGTCATTCTGGTCGGCTTCTACGTTTCATTCGTCCTCAGGACCGAAGTCAACAACATCGTACAGCGCGATCTGTTTGCGCACGCCGAGCGTCTGGCGGCTGCCGTCGAACGAGCCGGCAGTGCGTCTGCGCGCCAGGACGTGGTCGACGTCTACAGCCGGACGACCGGTCTGCACGTGACGGTTGCCATCAACGGCGACGTATACACGAGCTCGGCGGGCAACCCCTCCATCGCACCCTACGTGGCCAGGGTGTCGGCAGGACCCAATGCCGCTGCGGCTCTGGCAAGCATGAGGGAGACGATCGAATCGGACGACTCGCCTCACGTCCTGACGGCGGTCCATCATGCGAAGCCTGAGCTGGCCGTTCGCGTCGTACGCACGGCGGGGCCGCTCATAACCGTGATGGATCGTGTGGGAGCGGCGTTGATGACCGGACTCGTGTTCATCCTGCTGCTTTCGCTCCTGGGTAGCTGGATCGCCGCACGACAGGTCGTGACACCCCTGCACGCGATCCGCCGAAGCGCACACAGCATCAGCGAAGGGAAGTTTGACGAGAAGATCCGGGTAGAGTCGCGCGCGGCCGAGTTCCAGGACCTCGCCGGCCGGCTCAACCAGATGTCGACCAGCTTCCGCGAGAAAATCGACGAGCTGGAACGGCTGGCGCAGCTCCAGAACGAGTTCATCGGGAACGTGTCGCACGAGGTCCGTAACCCGATTTTTGCGATCAGCGGTTACCTCGAGGCGCTCAGCACACCGACGCTGAAAGACGACCAGCGAAAACGTTACGCCGAAAAAGGCCTGGCCAACCTTCAACGCCTCAACAATCTGTTCAACGACCTCATCGAAATAGCCCGCCTGGAATACCGCGAGGACCTCATCCAGCCGCGCGTTTTCGACCTCCAGCTTCTGCTCGAAGAGGTCGGCGAGATGCTACGGCCGAAAGCCGAAGAAAAGAACCTGAACCTCGAAATCGACAACCCATCGGTGAACGTGGAAGCCGATCGTAACCGTATCCGGCAGGTCCTGATCAACCTGATCGACAATGCGATCGCCTACACGGACGAGGGTACGGTCCGCTGCCGTTTCCGCCGCCGGCTGGACAAGGTGCGCGTCGAGGTCATCGATACCGGTAGGGGTATCGCTGAAGAACACCTCGACCGCGTGTTCGAGCGGTTCCACCGGGTGGATCCCGACCGGTCCCGCAAGAGCGGGGGCACCGGGCTCGGGCTCAGCATCGTCAAGCAGATACTCCACGCCCACGGCGAACAGATTCATCTGGAAAGCACGTTTGGCCGGGGCTCCCGTTTCTGGTTCGAATTGCCGTATGTTGAATCCACCGAAGAGGTGGAACCCGCCTGACTGCTCGCACCGTAAGAGCATTATCAGGCGTCTTCGTATTTTTTCCTCCGGTAGGGTATCGCCCGCACTTCATCCAATCGTAATCAGCATTCGATGAGAATGGAGAAACAAGTCAGGCATCCTCACAAAGCGTACGACGAACAGGCGACGGCCGTACTGCCCGATGTTTCGGACAGTCTGGAATCCGACGCCGGAAACGGGCGACGTCCCCGGCATCCCGGCTTTCCCTATAAGGGGGACCTCGACGTATACCCTGCGGGGGTTTCTGATTTCGAGCCGGAGACGCTGATTCACGTTTTTCGTACGATGCTTCTCTCGCGGCGGCTGGACGAGAAGATGCTCTCAATGTTCAAGCAGGGCAAAGGATTCTTTCACATCGGTGCGGCGGGACACGAAGCCACGCAGGCAGCCTTCGGCCTGCTATCTAAGCCCGGGCACGACTGGTTCAGCTTCTACTACCGCGACCTGTGCATGTACCTTTCCATCGGGGGATCGGTCGAGAGCGTTTTACAGCAGCATCTGGCCAAGGCAACGGACCCCCACTCGGGCGGCCGGCAAATGGCCGAGCACTTCAGCAGTCCCGAGCTGAATCTGCTTCCGCTGTCGTCGTCGGTTGGCGCCCAGTTTCTCCCCGCTCTCGGCCTGGCGATGGCGATCGAGCGGCAGGGCACCGATGCGTACGTCTACTGTTCGAGCGGCGAAGGCGCCACGTCGCAGGGCGCCTTCCACGAGGCCGCAAACTGGGCGGCCCGGATAAAGGCCCCCGTGCTCTTCCTCATCCAGGACAACAAGTACGCCATCTCCGTACCCGTCGAGCATCAGACGGCAGGCGGCTCGGCTTATAAGCTCACCCGTGGGTACGAAGGGCTCGCCCGTGCACAGGTGGACGGCACGGACTTTTTCGCCGTCTACTCGGTTGCCAAAGCGGCCATCGAACACTTGCGCGCCGGGAAAGGACCCGTATGCGTCGTGGCTGACGTCGTCCGCCTCCTCCCCCATTCCGCGTCGGACAATCACGCCAAGTACCGCTCGCCGGAAGAGCTCGAGCAGGATCGCCAGATCGACCCGATCAAGCGAATGGAATCGCGGTTGCTGGAAGCAGGGATTCTGGACGCTGAAGCCGTCGCAGACTTGCGCAGAGAAGTCAGCCGCTCGATCGACGAAGCAGCCCGGCAAGTTTTGTTGGATCCTGATCCGACGCCGGAGACGGCTACCCGCCACGTATTTTTTGAAGGCGAGCTTGACCTCGAGTACGAAAAGACGGCGCCTTCAGGTGATCCCGTCGTCATGGTCGACGCGTTGAACCACGCCCTCCACGAAGAGATGGCCCGCGACGAACGGATCATCGTGTACGGTGAAGACGTCGCCGGGGCCAAAGGAGGTGTTTTTACGGTCACGCGGGAGCTGACGGCGTGCTTCGGCGAAGCCCGGTGCTTCAACTCCCCGCTCGCCGAAAACTCGATCATCGGAACTGCCGTCGGGATGAGCGCTGCCGGTTTCAGGCCGATCGTCGAGATTCAGTTCGGCGATTACATCTGGCCAGCGATGCAGCAATTGCACGACGTGGTGGCCACTTTCCGATACCGATCGAATGGACGGTGGGGCTGCCCGATGGTGATTCGCGTCCCCGTGGGGGGTTACATACACGGCGGGCTGTGCCATTCCCAGAATATAGAAGGGATTTTCGGGCACATACCGGGTTTCAAGATCGCCCTGCCCTCGAATGCGGCCGACGCCAAGGGACTGCTCAAAACAGCCATTCGAATGGAGGACCCCGTTCTGTTCCTCGAGCACAAGGCGCTTTATCGCATGGCGATGGCCCGTTCGCCCGAGCCTGACGCCGACTATCTGCTGCCTTTCGGCAAGGCACGCATCGTTCGTGAAGGGACCGACCTGACGATCGTCACCTACGGCATGATGGTCCACAAGTCGCTTTCCGTGGCCCGGAGGCTCGAAAGCGAGCGCATGTCGGTGGAGGTCATCGACCTGCGGACGATCGTCCCACTGGATTCGGAGACCATCCTGGAGTCGGTTCGGAAGACGAACCGCGTCCTGGTCGTGTACGAGGATCACGAGTTCGCCGGATTCGGGGCGGAGATCAGCGCCCAGATAGCCGACCGGGCGTTCGAGATGCTCGACGCGCCCGTACGCCGCGTGGCCGGTGCGTTTACGCCGATCCCGTTCTCCGACGTGCTCGAGCAAACCGTACTGCCGCAGGAGAGCGACATCTACGAAGCCGCCCTCGACGTACTGGCCTACTGACTATCCGTCAGACGAGCAGGAGGGCGCGGTCGAGGTCGCGGATGAGGTCTTCGGCATCCTCGACGCCCACCGAAAGGCGAATCAGGGAATCATCCAGGCCGATGCGCGCCCTTTCGACGGCGGGTATCGAGGCATGGGTCATCGTGGCGGGGTGCTCGATCAGGCTTTCGACACCCCCCAGGCTTTCGGCGAGCGAGAAGAGCTTCGTACCCGTCAGGACCTTCATCGCCTTTTCTATCCGGTTGTCTTTGAGCGAGAAGGACAGCATCCCGCCGAAGTCCCGCATTTGCCTGCGGGCGATCTCGTGCCCCGGGAAAGAAGGCAGGCCGGGGTACCGCACGACGGAAACCGCTGGGTGCTCGTCCAGATAGGTGGCGATCCGCCGGGCGTTTTCGCAATGGCGTTCCATTCTGAGGTGCAACGTCTTCGTACCGCGGAGAATCAGAAACGAGTCCATCGGTCCGGGAGCCGCTCCCGTGCTTTTGATCTGGAACCGGAGCTTTTCGTGCCAGTCTTCCCTGCTCGTGCACACCACGCCGCCAATCACGTCCGAATGGCCGCCGAGGTACTTGGTTGAGGAGTGCAGCACCAGATCCGCGCCCATCTTGACGGGTTGCTGGAGGTAGGGCGAGGCGAAGGTATTGTCGACGGCCACGTCGATGCCGTGGCTTTTCGCCAGCTTCGAAAGGAGCTCGATGTCGACGATGCGCATCAGCGGATTCGTCGGCGTCTCGATCCACATCAGTCTGGTCTGAGGCTCGATGGCCTGCTCGACCTTTTCGACGTCGGTCATGTCGACGAACGAGAACCTAAGCCCGAACGGCTCGAACACCTGCGTAAACAGGCGATACGTTCCGCCGTAGAGGTCGTCGATGGCGATCACGTGGTCGCCGGGCCGCAATCCCTTCAAGATGGCGTCGATGCCGGCCACGCCGGACGCAAAACACACGGCGTACTTCGTCCCTTCGAGCGCGGCAAGATTGCTTTCGAGCGCGTCTCGTGTAGGGTTCGACACGCGGGAATACTCGTAGCCTTTGTGTACACCCGGCGCCTCTTGAACGTAGGTCGACGTCTGGTAGATGGGAGTCATGATCGCGCCGGTCGAGGGGTCCGGTTCCTGCCCGGCGTGCACGGCGAGTGTGCCAAAACCTAGGTGTTCGTGTAGCGTTGCGTCCTTCATCTCGCTCTGTATTGGGTTGGAATAGGTAACTCCGGCAAACGTCCACGATACACTTAAGATTCTTGCCGGACCGTTAAAACGGCCGGAGCCCGGAGGTCACACAGTGACTTCCGGGCTCCACGAATATCAGATCGGATCTATACGTTGATCAGGCAGACCGGGGATCAATACCCTGCGCAGCCGGAAATGGCCTCAGCCTTATCCTGCTGGGCGGTCTGAACGTAAGCCGTAAAGAGGGCCTGGCACACCTGGGTTACGTCCTCGCCTTCCGCCTCCATGATCGAGCGAGCCTGTTCCAGCGGTTCGATCGCCTGCTCGAAGAGACCGCGGCGTTCCTGCACGAGCCGGTCAATCTCGGCTTCCTTCTCAGCAATCTGAGCGTCGGAGAGCGATGCGCGCTGCTCACGCAGGTTGTCGTCGAGCTCCTGGATACGTTCGTTGACGTCGACGGCCTTATTGATGTAGGCAGCGCCCAGGTTATACTGTGCGACGCTGTACTGAGGATCGAGCGCGATGGCTGCCTTTAGCTGCTCGATTGCAGCGTCGTATTCTTCGGTATTTAACAGAAGTGAGCCGTAGTTGTACCGGTAAAGCTTGTTGTTCGGGTCGTCCTGCACGGCCTGCCCGAAGACGTCCTTCGCCCGGTCCAGCTGGTTGGCGCGAACGTACGCATTCAGCAGGTTATTCAGGACGTCGGTATTGTCCGGGAAGGTCTGGCGAGCGTTTTCGAGGAGCGCAACGGCCTCATCGGCGCGGTTATTGGTCGAGTAAAGGTCGGCCAGGTAGATGTAGGTGTCGGGCTGGTCCTCACCGTGCTCGATGGCGTTCTCCAGGGGTTCGATGGCTTCAGCCATACGGCCTGCATTCATCAATGCGATGCCCTGATTAACGTAGGCTCCCGCCGAATCCGGTTGAATCAGGGAGGCGTTCGCAAAGTAGAGTGCGGCGTCGTTGTACTGTTCGGAGTCCTCACGGGCACGATTGAACGCCTGAATACCGCGCTGGTACTCGTTGTAGTAAGCGAGGCGGAGCCGCTGATCGATGTCTTCCTGAAGAGACGGGTCGATTGCGACGGCCTGCTTGTAGGCTTCGATCATCTCTGCGATGAGCCGGGAGTGCTCGTCACGGTCATTGACGGCGAATGCTTGCTCCTGAAGGATACGTCCCTTCAGATCCAGCGCTTCGGCATTTTGCGGATCTTTTTCGAGAGCCGTATTCACATTTTCAAGCGCACGGGCATAATCCTTATTCCGCAGATCCAGCTTGGCTCCTTCGACGTTCGGGTCGCTGGCACATCCTGCACCGCCCAGGACCAACCCCGTCAGGAGCAGGGTAACTACGAGTAGAATTCCTTTCATGATCGTTGATCGTTTCTGGTAATTGCTAAAATAGTGTATGCTTAAAAGGCAAGTCACCGTGCTGCTCGACAACAGAAAAGTGCTCGCGCGGAAGACTAACGGCCGTGGTTCTAAGTACTAGCAAAAGTACGATCCGCCACGGGTTCAAGCAACCCGGCGAATATCTACCTCCATGGCATCCGTCGTTTGTGACCAGCCTGTTCTATAGACGTGATTTCGCTACCCAATTCACTACACCTCAGCCCTAAATGCTTGTAAATGCAGGCTTTTGCAGGCACACCTTTCTAATTCTCCAAATCGTTTGCTGGTTCCCTCCCTGTATCGGGGCCCGAATTGTTGGTTTTACGTAAAGCGAACGAAGCGCGAACCTGACAGAACCTTCACTAAATCGTTTCTACCACCTTCGTTTGCTGCCTGATCGGCAGTCGTTCACGTCCAGATACTGCCACATCCGTATTCGTGCAAGGCAGGTGTCTGACGCAGTGACTTGACCCGTCCGACCGGCACGTTAGTTGTCGATTAAAAACTCCGAATACCTGAGAGCTCGGGTACACCCAAGAATACGATCACATCAACCATAGAAAGAAGGTTAAGACCATGACGTACTACACCAGGCAAGCACCTTTCCAGAACCTCGGTAACTTGCAGCGTGAGTTCGACCGCATGTTCAACCGATTCTTCGGCGCAGGCGAGGATTTCTGCGGCCAGGGATTCGAGGGTGCGTGGCGCCCACGGGCAGACTTCGGTGAAACGAAGGAAGCCTACGTGATCAAGGTGGAGCTCCCCGGCATCCCGGCAGAAGACATCGAGATCAACTATCAAGACGGCGTCCTCACGGTCACTGGCGAACGGAAGGAAGAAGAAACCTCGGAATTGAAGAAAATCCAGGTAGAACGTTTCCGTGGGAAGTTCCACCGGGCGTTTACGATCCCGGAGAAGGTCAATTCGGAAGGAATCACCGCTACGCGAAAGGATGGGCTCCTGACGATCCACATTCCGAAGGCCGAACAGAGCAAGCCGCGCAACATCGAGATTAGCTGATCCCCTAATCCGCAGCGCTCGTCCTCGCCCGGCCGGTGCGGTTAAGGTACCGGCCGGGTTGTGGGCCATTTGCAAGCTTTCGAGGAACACCACCGTGCCCGTACGGATTAAGAGTGCCATGTACGAGCGCTCATACCAACGTTTCGTCGAAAGCCTGCGGAGCGGTTTACAGAACAAGTTGCCGGGGATCGAGGCGCAGCTCGAGATGGCGCCCGTACGGCCGGGCGCCAATCTGCGGACCGCCTGGAGCAAAAACTGCCGGGAGGCGGCCGTTCTAATCGCCCTGTACCCGGCGGCCGGCGAGCCGAATACCATCCTCACGGTGCGGCCCACCCACCTCTCAACGCACGCCGGACAGATTTCCTTCCCCGGTGGAGGCCGGGAAGGCAACGAGGAGCTCCACGAAACGGCCCTGCGTGAGGCCGAAGAGGAAATCAACCTGCCGGCTACTGAAGTCGATCTTCTCGGAGAACTCACTCCGCTCTATATTCCCCCTACGAACTACTGCGTACATCCCTTCGTTGGAGCGTTACGTACGCCGCCGGCACTGAGGCCGTGCGAGGATGAAGTGGCGGATATCCTCCAGGTTCCGCTCGCCGAGCTCCTCACACCGGACAGCCGGAAGTTGGAAGAATGGGTGCTCTACGGTCAACGTGTCAAAGTCCCGTTTTTCCTGATCCGCGGCTTCAAGGTGTGGGGCGCCACAGCCATGATCCTCTCAGAGTTTCTTTCCGTTCTGAGTGACTGCGAATATTACGCCGACCATGAACGCCGTACTTATTGACAGCCTCCGCTCCTGTGATATCCGGCTTCATCCCGTCCCTATCGAAACACAGGCCTGTTGTATTCGGAAGTCTCGCCGATGACCGGCTGCCGAAAAAACAAAACCTATCGCTTGATTCGTCACATAGACTTTAATGAATAGAATCCTGGTCACTGGAGCGAAGGGGCAGATCGGCAGCGATCTCGTCGTTGCGCTCCGCAACCGTTACGGTGCAGATCGGATCGTGGAGAGCGACATCGTGCCTCCCGCCGGCGCAACCAACGGCATTTCACTCTACCGTCAGATCGACGTTCGCGACGCAAAGCTATTGGAAGAAACCGTCGATCACTTCGGTATAGACACCATTTACCATCTGGCCAGCCTGCTCTCCGCCACGGGTGAACACAATCCGGACGCCGCGTGGGACGTCAACGTCAACGGCACAAAAAACATACTCGATCTGGCGGCACGCAAAGGACTGAAGGTCTTTTGGCCGAGCTCGATCGCCGTTTTCGGCCCCGGATCGCCCCATCAGAACGCTCCCCAAACGACGATCCTCGATCCGACTACGATGTACGGCATCACCAAGGTATCCGGGGAGTTTTTGTGCCGCTACTACGCCGGACGGTTTGGCGTAGACGTTCGGAGCGTCCGGTATCCCGGGGTCATCAGCTACACCGCCCCTCCCGGCGGCGGAACGACCGATTACGCAGTCGAGATCTTTTACGCTGCGCTCGAAAAGGGCTCCTACACGTGCTTCGTCCGGCCCGACACCCGGCTCCCCATGATGTACATGCCGGACGCCATCCGGGCTACGATCGAGCTCATGGAGGCGGATCCCGACCGGCTCACCGTCCGCACGAGCTACAACCTGGCGGCGTTCAGCTTCTCCGCCGAAGAGCTCGCAGCGGAAATCACGAAGCACCTTCCTGGATTCACGTGTCACTACAGCCCTGACTTCCATCAGGAGATTGCCGATTCCTGGCCCCAGGTGATCGACGATTCGCAGGCGCGAAAGGACTGGCACTGGCAACCCGAGTACACCCTCTCCTCGATGGTGGAGGACATGCTCGAAAAGCTCTCGCAGAAGCTCGCCCTTGCCGGCAACGGACAATCGTTAGCCAGATCATCGCATTCAAACCGACCCTAGACCCGCATACTTCGAACATGAACGAGGCCGCCACCGCTTACTATCAAGCCATCCTGGACGACATCCGGCAATCGGGATTGTACAAGGATGAACGCGTCATCACCTCCCCGCAGGCTGCCCGGATCGAGGTCAACCACGACAGGGAAGTCATAAACTTCTGCGCGAACAACTACCTGGGCCTGGCCAACGACCCGGAGCTGATCGCCATTGCCCGGAAGGGACTCGAAGCGTACGGCTTCGGGCTATCGTCCGTCCGGTTCATTTGCGGAACGCAGGACGTCCACAAAGAGCTCGAGCGTAAGATTTCCGCCTTCCTCGGCACCGACGACACCATCCTCTACACGTCGTGCTTCGACGCAAACGGCGGGCTGTTCGAGACGCTGTTGGACGAGAATTGCGCGGTCATCAGCGATGCGCTCAACCACGCGAGCATCATCGACGGCATCCGCCTCTGCAAGGCCCGGCGTTACCGATACGCCCACAGTGACATGGACGAGCTAGAGCAGGCGCTGAAGGACTCGAGCGACGCGCGCATACGGCTGATCGCGACCGACGGGGTGTTCAGCATGGACGGCGACGTGGCCCGGCTCGACGCCATTTGCGACCTCGCAGAGAAGTACGACGCCCTCGTGATGGTCGACGACAGCCACGCCACAGGTTTCTTCGGCCCGACAGGCCGGGGCTCGATCGAGCATTGCAACGTCATGGGACGCGTTGACCTCGTCACCAGCACGCTCGGGAAGGCGCTCGGAGGCGCGTCCGGCGGCTTCACGACGGGCCGCAAGGAGCTCATCGCCCTGCTCCGGCAGCGCTCGCGCCCCTACCTCTTTTCAAATACCCTCGCGCCGGTCATCGCCTATACGAGCATCCACGTGCTGGACCGGCTCAGCGAGACCACGGCCCTACGCGACAAGCTCGAATCGAACACGCGGTACTTCCGGGCGGAGATGACCGCGAGGGGCTTCGACATCAAGCCGGGCATTCACCCGATCGTACCGATCATGCTCTACGACGCCCGGCTCGCGCAAAACATGTCAGCCGATCTCCTCGACCTCGGGATCTACGTCGTCGGCTTCAGCTACCCGGTCGTGCCGAAGGGTCAGGCCAGGATCCGCGTACAGATCTCCGCCGCCCACGAGCGCGAGCACCTGGACCGTTGTGTTGAAGCCTTCACGAGCGTCGGCAAAAAGTACGGCGTGATCTGATCCGGCTCTTCACCCGTTTCTTGCCTGGCGCCTCGTTTCGCTCACAAGGCGCCGGTAAACCGCCGTGAGGCCTCGGGTCCGCTGCATTCCCAGCAGGCCGCTCAGGCCGAGGTGCTGAAGGAGATCCGGTGGGGCGCTCATCACTTCGTCCACGCTAACGCCGTCGAACGCGGAAACCAGGACCGACACAAAGCCCCGCGCGACGGGCGCCTCCTGCGGTACGTCGGCCACGACGTGTACGTATCCTTGCCTGACTTCCACCATCAAAAACACCGGCGACCGGCATTCGCGTATCAGGTAGAGACCAGAGTCTCTCAGGGCGTGGTACGCTTCGGGTAAGGCCGGGAGCCGGTCGGCATACTCCATCAGCAGCTCGAGCCTGTCGGAAGGGGAAAGCATTTGAAACTGGGAGACAATCTCGTCGAGCTTATTCATAAAGTGACCGGTATTCCCGGGGTAGAAGCGTCCAATATTAATCGTAATACTCCTGGAGTGAACCAAAGGCGGACGAAGGCGCACGCCATTGGCGCATCAAGTATTTGGACCTGGCGCAATTAACGTGACGGCATTGATGTGTTTCGGATAAAAGCCTAATATGGCGACCGTTCAAATTACAATACGGTTACATCATAGTGTATAGTCGCTGTTCATCGTGTCCCTTTGGGCCGGGTATAGGCCGATGCTCGTTTCGCAGGCTCATCACGATTGCGGTACGTGAAGGGCTCGTCGTCGACTACGTCGAAACGCCTCGTAGCATCACGCTCGTCACCGACCGGGGTAAGACCACCCTGGACCCAGAGGAGGCCCGCCAGTACGTTTGCCACCTGCTCCTCTCGTCCCACCTCGTGAATCGGTTTTCGTATGAGCTGGAACCGGCCTGACCGGTGGATTTACGTCCTCGCTCAAACGAAACGCTTCAGGTATTCGACCACTTCATCCACTCCGCTCAGCAGGTACCGTGCAGCCCCGAGCGTCTTGCCAACCTTGATCGTAACGGCATCCCCGTCGAGCGCCCTGAACGCATCTTCGTCGGTCGCATCGTCCCCAATGTAAACCGGGGTACGCCCCGGATACCGGTCCACGATCCGTCGGACGGCTTTTCCCTTGTCGATACCCCCGGGTTTCAGCTCGATAACCATCTTTCCCCGGATTGCCTCCAGCTCGTCCGGTATTCCAGAAGCCCACGTTTCGAGGGCATTTCGTACGGCATCAGGGTCGGCAGCCGTGCGATAATGGACGGCGAACGTGATCCCCTTATCCTCGACCCAAACGCCCGGTTGCAGAGGAACGGTTGCTTTCATCTCGTTTAGCCCCCGAATGGCGTCCTCATTCACCAGGTATTCGGTCGGGCCGCCGATCCGCCCTTCCTGCGCGCCGTGGAGCCCGATCCCCTGCAACGGGACTCCGAGCAGCACCGAAAGGTCGTTCAGGTTTCTGCCGGTTACGATCCAGAGCGGGTACTTTTTGTCCAGTTCACGGAGCAGGTCGGGCACCTCAGGATGGGGAAAAGCCTGCATGGGATCGTCGACGATCGGCGCAAGCGTACCGTCATAATCCAGGAAAAGAAGCGGTGAAACCGGAACAGGTGGGTAACGCAACGACATGATCCTTTACTGATACGAACAGAAACAACTATCAGGGCAAGGCACAACAGCTGCCTACGCCGCTTCGAGCGAAGTAAGAAATCGCCCGGCCCACTGGTGAACGTCGAGGTCTTCGACCGTTTTTTTGAGCCGGGACAGGCGCTCGCGCTTTTCGGCTTCCGACATCTCGAGCGCCTCCACCATGACACGCGTCAGCGCCTCGTGATCGTAGCTGTTGACCTGCAAAGCCTCCGGCATGAGGTAGGCGGCGCCGGTCAGCTCCGACAGCACGAGGACGCCGTTCTCGCTGGCCGCAATGAACTCCTGCGTCACCAGGTTCATGCCGTCCCGGATGGGTGTGACGAGCATCACGTCGGCGGCGCGGTAAAAGACGACCAGCTCCTCCTGCGTGTAAGGCCGGTACCGGTACCGGATCGGAACCCAGTTGCTCACGGCAAAAGCCCCGTTGATCCTACCAACCGCCTCGTCGACCTCACGCTTGAGCTGGCGGTATGATTCCACCTCGGTACGGCTCGGCGTGGCAATCTGGTAGAGGGTAACCCTTTCGTGATACTCCGGATATTTCTGAAGAAGCTCCTCGAAGGCGAGCAGGCGCGGGAGAATCCCCTTCGTGTAGTCGAGACGATCGACCCCGACGATTAGGTATTCCGTTCCGACCTCCTTCCGGAGTTCCTCTACTTCGCAGCCGGCCGCATTCGCCGCATTTTTGAAGTGCTCGACGTCGATCCCAATCGGATGCGCCTCTACTCGGACCTTTCTTTCATGCCAGACCACACCCTTCTCCCACGTCCGGGCGCCCAGTAGCACGCGCGCCCCCTCGATGAAGTTTTCGACGTATTCCCCGACGTGGAAGCCAATCAGATCGCACGCGAGCAGCCCCTGCAAAAGCGTTCGCGCCCACGGGAGGATCCGGTAGACCTCCATCGCAGGCCAGGGAATGTGCCAGAAAAAGCCGATTTTGGCGTCCGGTATCCGCTCGCGGATGTAAAGCGGCACCAGCATCAGGTGATAGTCCTGTACCCAGATCACGTCTCCTTCGTGGTACTCTTCCACGATGACGTCGGCAAATCGGCGGTTGACGACGTCGTAATCCCGGAAAAAGGCGCGTTCAAACTCGAGGTGATGGATCATGTAGTGCGAAACGGGCCACAGCACGCTGTTCGCCATTCCGCTGTAATAGTTTTGCAGCTCCTCCTCGCTCAGCTCGACACGGCGCACCGTGATCGTCGTGTCGCCTTCCTGATAATCCTGTCGGTCGGGCTGATCGGGCTCGTCTTTCGACGACACCCAGACTCCCCCCATGCTCTGAACGACGGGCAGCAAAGCAGTTGCAAGCCCCCCGATTGCAGGAGCCCAGCCGTCTTCGGTCTGTCGAATCGGACTTCGGTTAGCTGCAACGATTAAACGCAATTCGTTCTCGATCCAGAAAAAACCAACAGGTAGCCTATAAAAATCGAAAACCGCAGGGGTGGAAACCTTAACGATCTTGTCTATCTCTTCCGCAAGTCTTTGCCAAGATCAGGATAGTCGGTAATGATCCCATCTACGCCCAACGCGATCAATCTCTCCATCTCCTCCAGCGTATTCACCGTCCAGGGGATTAGCTTCATACCGCGCTCGTGCACGTCCCGGACCAGCGCTTCGTCCACGAGCCGGTAGTTGGGGCTATAGATCTGGGGTACAAAACCGAGGCGGTCCAGGTGGAAATCCAGGCTATGGTTTTCCTCGTAATCCACGAGAAGTGCGAGGAGCAGCGTGGGATCGAGGGAGCGGGCGACCTGGAGATTCCGAGGATCGAAAGACTGCAGGTTTGCCCGGTCCTTGACGCCCGTTTCTTCCAGAACGTCGAGGACTAACGGCACGAACTCCTCCGGTGGAGGGTGGGCAATCCCGTCACGATCGGGATGAGATTTAATCTCGACGTTGTAGTGTACCGGACGAAGCCCGTGCTCGGCGGCGTGTTGCTCCGCGGCAAGAATGGCGTCGCGCAGCAAGGGTTTGGAGACGCGTTCGGGCTGCTGCCGGGGGAAGTCGGGGTGACGAATGCTTCCGCAGTCGTACTGTGCGATCTCCTCGTAGTCCATGTCGAACAGCAAAATCTCCCGCTCACGCTCCGGTGGGATCGTCTGTCCGTCAGGCTGGAGACAGATCGCAGCATTGAACCAGTGGTCGTGCGACACGACGACCTGCCGGTCCTTCGAGATCACCACGTCCATCTCGAGCGTCGTCACCCCGAGGTCGAGGGTATGGAGAAAACCGGGAATGGAGTTCTCGGGGTAAAGTCCACGCGCCCCCCGATGTCCCTGTAATTCAATTCCTTCGTCCACTTGTTTTTCGTTCGATGACAGACAACCTGCCGCTATCGCAATAAAGAGGAGTAAAAGGAAGCCCTGGTACGTTGCCTTCACTGCGCGCAAATCAGTATTGACCATGATACCGGATAGTTAAGAAGGAGGAGTAAATGAAATATCGTGGATATCGCGTTTTCTTTCACGTAATGGGGCTTTTCTGTACGAATATAGAGATCATTTCAATAAGGCAGGCGTATTATAAAAGCTATAATTATAAATCATAAATACCTACGCATTACGCTCCTTTGCAAGTCTTACGGGCAGTTCTGATGGGCTTTTCGTATCTTGAGAGGATTTGAAATGGGCCGTTTCCGGCCGTCGGAAATGCGCCTGTGGTATTGAACAAAGCAAACAGGAATGGAACAAGCGCAAAAGCGGATTTTCCCGATAAATATCTCGGAGGAGATGAAGTCCTCCTACATCGATTATTCGATGTCGGTCATCGTAGGGCGCGCTCTTCCGGATGTACGAGACGGTTTGAAGCCCGTACACCGTCGGGTCCTCTACGGGATGAGCGAGCTTGGCCTGACCGGTGGCAGCGCGCATAAAAAGAGTGCCCGTATCGTGGGTGAGGTGCTCGGTAAGTACCACCCGCACGGCGATTCGGCGGTTTACGATACGATGGTACGCATGGCGCAGGATTTCTCCATGCGCTATCCGCTCGTCGACGGGCAGGGCAACTTCGGTTCGATCGACGGCGACTCGGCCGCGGCCATGCGGTACACCGAGGCGCGCATGACGCGCATCGCCGAAGAAATGCTGAGGGACATTGATAGGGAGACCGTCGATTTCCAGGAGAACTTCGACGGTTCGCTCATGGAGCCACAGGTGCTCCCCTCGGCATTCCCCAACCTGCTGGTGAACGGCTCAGACGGCATCGCGGTCGGCATGGCCACCAAGATTCCGCCGCACAACCTCGGTGAGGTCATCGACGGCCTCGTCGCCTACATCGACAACAACGACATCACCGTCGAGGAGCTGATGAAGTACATCCCGGCGCCGGATTTTCCGACCGGGGGTATCATCTACGGCTATGGCGGCGTGCGGGAGGCTTATCTGACGGGCCGGGGCCGCGTCGTCATGCGCGCCCGTATGCACGAAGAAGAGCTCCGCGGGAGCCGCCCTGCGCTCATCGTCACCGAGATCCCGTATCAGGTCAACAAGAGCAACCTGATCGAAAAGATCGCCAGCCTCGTCCGCGACAAAAAGATCGACGGCATCCACGACCTTCGGGACGAGTCGGACCGTGAGGGCATGCGGATCGTGATCGAGCTCAAGCGGGATGCCGTCCCGCTCGTCGTACAGAACCAGCTTTTCAAGTTCACGCAGCTCCAGCAGACGTTTGGGGTCAACATGGTCGCCCTCGTGGGGGGACGGCCGCGGACGCTGACGTTGAAGGACGCGATCCGCCACTACATCGACCACCGGCACGAGGTCGTCCACCGTCGCACGCAGTTCGAGCTGCGTAAGGCGGAGGAGCGGGCGCACATCCTCGAGGGCCTCACGATCGCGCTCGACCACCTCGACGCCGTCATCACGATCATCCGCCAGAGTGAGGATACCGAGCAGGCGAAAGTCAACCTCATGCAGGGCGTTTTCCCAGAGAAGCTCACGAAGGAGCAGCTCGAACGCCTTGGCCTGCCCACCCACGGCGAATCGATGTTTACGCTGAGCGAGGAGCAGGCCGAAGCGATCCTCGCCCTGCGCCTGAGCCGCCTGACCGGTCTCGAGCGCCAGAAGATCGAGGAAGAGTACCGTGAGGTACTCAAGGAGATCGAACGCCTCAAGAGCATCCTCGCCAGCGAGCAGCTTCGCTTCGAGATCGTCAAGGAAGAGCTGCTCGAAATCAAAAGAAAGTACGCCGATGCACGCCGCACCGAGATCGACTACAGCGGCGGCGACGATTTCATCCTGGAAGACCTCATCGAGGACGACCAGGTCGTCGTGACCATCACGCACCAGGGTCTAATCAAGCGGACGAACACCCTGGAGTACCGGCAGCAGGGCCGAGGCGGCATCGGCATGCGCGGGTCGGGAATGCGCGAAGAGGATTACGTCGAGCACCTGTTCAGCTCCTTCAATCACGATTACCTGCTCTTCTTCACCGATCACGGCAAGTGCTACTGGCTGCGTGTATTCGAGATTCCGGAAGGCCCCCGGACGGCCAAGGGCCGGTCGATCCGTAATCTCATCCAGATAGCGCCGGAAGACCGTGTGCGCGCGGTGCTGGCCATCAGCAAAGAGGACTTCGAGAACCCCCGTTTCCTCGAAGACCATTACGTGATGATGGCGACTCGCCGGGGACAGGTCAAAAAGACGCCGCTCGAAGCCTTCAGCCGCCCTCGTGCCGACGGCATCATCGCCATCGACATCACCGAAGGCGACGACCTGATCGAAGCCAGATTGACGGACGGGGATTCCCAGGTAGTGCTGGCCGCATCGAACGGGCTTTCGGTACGGTTCCACGAAAGCGACGCCCGTCCGATGGGCAGGAACACGCGTGGCGTGCGTGGAATGACCCTGGAAGAGGGCGAAACCGTCGTGGGTATGGTCGTTTTCACCAACGGCAGGCAGGATCTGCTGGCCATCAGCGCCAACGGCTACGGCAAGCGCAGCCTCCTGGAGGACTATCGCCTCCAGAGCAGAGGCGGCAAAGGCGTCCGAACGCTGAAGATCACGCCCAAGACCGGACCGCTCGTTGCAATCAAAGCCGTCGAAGATTCCGACGATCTGATGATCGTCACGCAGAACGGCATCATGATCCGCATGAACGTCGGCAGCATCAGCACGCTCGGGCGTAATACGCAGGGCGTGCGCCTGATCAACCTGCGCGACGGCGACGCCATCGCCGACGTCTCGCGCGTGGTGAGTGAAGATGACCTGTCCGAAAACGAATCGTTACCCCAGAACGGCCAACCGGACCCCGAAGAGTAAAAACGAGAGGCTATCCGATAGCAGGTCCCACTTTCTCACTGGAAGTGGGACCTTTTCATTTCCCGGAAATCCTATCTGCGTGAAACCCGTTGGTTCGTGCCACGTACTTCGCCAAAACCGGAGGCGCCGGGCGGCGTCTCCACCATCCTGATCAGTAGCATATGCTTGCCTGACGTTCGATGAAGGGTCACCGACCTTCATCCAACTCCACTTCCCGTTTCCACCTCTCTCCGGGCCCGGTCGCGGATCCCGAGGGGATGGAGTGTCTCTGAACGTCAACCTCAAGCATTTGCCATGAACCTGACTGATCTGGGATGGAAACCATCCTTCCAGAGCGCTTTCGATACATTGTTGCCCGCCGGATTAACACCTGCACGCGTCATCCGGCAGGACAAAGGGCGATACCTCCTACAGACCGTAACCGACACCTTACCGGGTATCCTTCCGGGAAACTGGATGGATGACTCCTTTCCCACAGTGGGAGACTGGGTGGCCGTCAATACCCTCGACGACGGGCTGGCGATCGTCGTTTCCCTGCTCCCGAGATTCAGCGTTTTCTCGAGAAAAACGGCGGGAGTCCGTACGCAGGAGCAGGTCATCGCAGCAAACATCGACCTGCTGTTTCTGGTCACCGGGCTGGACGGCAACTTCAATCTGCGCCGGATCGAGCGGTACGTCGTCCAGGCGTCCGACTGCGGAGCAACGCCGATCATCCTGCTGAACAAGACCGACCTGTGCCCGGACGTCGGTCAATACCTGAACGACGTCGAACGCGTCGTTCCCGGGATCGAAGTGTATGCAGTGAGCGCCCTCCAGGATACCGGCCTGGTGGCCATCCGGTCGCTGATCAAACCTGGTGTGACGGCAGGCTTCGTGGGGTCGTCCGGCGCCGGCAAGTCAACGCTCATCAACCGGCTCCTCGGCTCTGCGCGGCAGACGACCGGCGCGGTAAGGGAGGACGACAGCCGGGGCCGTCATACGACGACCCGTCGCGAGCTCATAATCCTTCCGGGAGGCGGCATGGTGATCGACACGCCCGGCCTCCGCGAGCTCCAGCTCTGGGGCGAGCCGGACAAATTGCAGGGCGCCTTTGCAGACGTCGAAAACCTCGCCCAGTTGTGCCGATTCCGGGATTGCACGCACGAGAGCGAGCCCGGCTGCGCCGTTAGGGCGGCCGTGGAAGACGGCACGATCGCACCGGATCGATACGAGAGCTACCTGAAGCTCAGACGCGAGCTCGCCCGATTCGGGGAGCAGCAAACGAAGCTGGCTCAGCTGAAGCGGAAACAGAAAGAGCGGGAGTTCGGCCGGATGGTCCGCCGCATCAACCGGAACAATCCGAAGCGATGAAACGGGGACCGTGTCGGCGGCCGTTCAGGATGCAAGGTATTTACCAGTTTTCCTCGACAGAGTAAGCCCTGTTTCTTACATTCCTGAAAGTGCTTCCAGTCTGGCAGCCGGTTACGCAGCAGGCTGCCACCCGTCCGGTAGTGGCTGGGAGCAAATCCTGACAATTTCTCCCTTTTCGTTCAACCTAACCACGTGAGATTACCATGAGAATGATCAAGACGGCGGTTATCGGAACCGGCTTTATGGGCCGCACCCATGTGGAAGCCCTCCGTCGCGTCGCCGGTGTCGAGGTCGTTGCGATTGCCGACATCACACAGGAGGGCGCACAGGCGCTCGCCGATCTCTATGCGATCCCGAAGGCTTTCGGCGACTGGCGCAAGATTCTCGAGCTGCCGGAGGTCGAAGTGGTGCATAACACCACCCCGAACAACCTCCACTACGAGATCAACAAGGCGATCCTCGAGGCCGGAAAGCACTGCGTCTCGGAGAAGCCGTTGACGAAGACGTCCGAGGAATCCGCCGAGCTCGTCAAGCTCGCAGAGCAGAAGGGCCTCGTCGGGGCGATCAACTTCAACTATCGCTTCTACCCGCTCATCCAGCACGCAAAAGGCATGGTCGAACGCGGCGAGCTCGGTGAGATCGTCAACGTCCATGGACATTACATCCAGGACTGGCTCCTCTACCAGACCGACTACAACTGGCGTATCGACTCCGAAGTGAGCGGCGCTTCCCGCTGCGTGGCCGACATCGGCTCGCACTGGTGCGATCTCACCCAGTTCATCACCGGCCTGAAGATCGAAAGCCTCATCGCCGACACCTTCCGCGTGTGGGAGACCCGCAAGAAGCCGAGAAAAGAGTTCGAGAGCTTCAAGGGCAAAGAAGAGGGGTATGAAGGCGACTACGACGAAGTGCCGATCGACACCGAAGACGGCGCAAACGTCCTGATCAAGTTCAACAACGGCGCCCGCGGCGCGTTCACCGTTTCGCAGGTCAGTGCAGGCCGCAAGAACCACGAATGGTTCGAGATCGACGGCACGAAAGCCGCCATCGCCTGGAACCAGGAGCGGCCGAACGAGCTGTGGGTTGGGTACCGCGACAAACCGAACGAGATCATCATCAAGGACCCCGCCCTGCTCGACAACGACGCCCGCACCTACGCGCACTATCCGGGCGGCCACCCCGAGGGCTATCCGGACGGGCCGAAGAACAACTTCCGCAACATCTACCGCTACATCCGCGACGGCAAGAAGTGGGGCCAGGACAAGCCGGACTTCCCGACGTTCGCCGACGGTTACTTCGAGGTGAAGATGGTCGAGGCCGTCCTCGAAAGCGCGAAGAAGGGCGAGTGGGTCAAGATCAAATAAACGGCGGCTGAATGAAATACCGCCGGATCGACCCGATTAGTCGACCCGCAAAAAACACCGGAAACCGTACATCGCGATAGCCGCACCACCGTGCGGATCTATTCGCGATGTACGGTTTCCACGTTAAATGCCGGTACGCAGATCGCGTAATAGGCCGCCTCCCGTCCGAAAGGATTACTGTATCGGATGCGTTCGCCGGTTTCCACGAGCACCATCTCCCCTTCTCCCACGTCGAGCTGCCCGCCTTCGTACTCCACACGGATGGCGCCGCGTAGAACGATCGTCACTTCGTCGAACTCCGGCCGTTGAAACGGCTCGGTCCAACCCGGAGGCGCCAGCATGCGGGCCACACTCAGGTTGGACGATCCGGTGCTAGCCCGGCCTACGTACTCCTCGATCACTTTGTTACCCGGGGCCGGTATACGAGCCGGATCCGTCAGCTTCCTGACCATTTTCAAGCTCGTATGGTATTTCTGGAATCGCGCCAGCCGGTTTCTCTCTCTACGGTTTCGACGGCGCGCCGGATCATCTCGACGCCCTCGTCGATCTCTTCCTCCCTGATGATGAGCGGTGAGCGGAACCGCACGGACCGCACCCCAGAGCCAAGGATGATCAGGCCTTCCCGGTAGCACTCATCCAGCACCCGGTCTCTCATTTCTCTGCTCGGCATGTCGAACGCACACATCAGCCCGAGCCCACGGGCATTGGAAACTGAGCTGCAAGCCTCTTGAAGCTCCAGAAGCCGGCGGAGAAGGTGTTTTCCGGTTCGGGCGGCGTTTTCGACGAGGTTGTCCTCTTCGATGACTTCGAGGATCCGGTCGAAGCGGACCATGTCGACCAGGTTGCCCCCCCACGTCGAGTTGATGCGGCTCGGCACGCGAAAAACGTGGTCGTCGATCTCGTCGAGCTTGCTGCTCGCGAGTATACCGCAGACCTGCGTCTTTTTGCCGAACGCGAAGATGTCCGGCACGACGCCGAAAGCCTGGTGCGCCCAGAAGGCGCCCGTGATCCCGACACCGGTCTGGACCTCGTCGAAGATCAGCAGTGCATCGTTTTCGTCTGCGAGGTCCCTGAGCTGACGGAGGAACTCGGGGCGGAAGTGGTTGTCGCCTCCCTCACCCTGGATCGGCTCGATGATGATGCACGCGATGCCGTCCGGATTCTCCCGGAAGTGCTGTTTTGCCTGGGCGAGCGCGAGATTTTCCCGGCGCTCGACATCCTGAAGGTTCTGTTCGTTCAGCGGAAAGTTGATTTTTGGATTGACGACCCTCGGCCAGTCAAACTTGGGGTAATACTGGGTCTTGCGCGGGTCTGCCGTGTTCGTCAGCGAGAGGGTATAACCGGTCCGGCCGTGGAAGGCCTCCTCGAAGTGGAGGACCTTGTGCCCGACCTCACGGCGATACCCTTTCCGGAAGTTTTTGCGGACTTTCCAGTCGAACGCAGCCTTCAGCGCATTCTCGACGGCGAGTGAGCCGCCGGCAATGAAGAAGGCATACTTCATGTACTCGGGTATCCCGATGCGGCTGAACGTCTGAACGAATCGCGCCTTGTGCTCGGTGAGGACGTCCGAGTTGGTCACCTTGTTGATCGCTGCCTGCTTCAAACGAGCCAGGAAGTCCTCATCCCCGGTGAGCTTCGGGTGGTTCATACCCAGGGCATTCGAAGCGAAGAAGCCGAAAAAATCCAGGAACGTTCTGCCTTCGAGCCTGTCACGGAGCAGGACTCCCTGGCTACGCTCCATGTCGAGCACGAGCGGCAGCATTCCTGCCGTTTGCAGGTACTTTCCTACGATCGTCCGTACGGACTCTGGCGTGATGACTTCCGGCGTCACGTTTGGCATAAGCGTCACCGAGTCTGGTCAAGGGTGTGAAGGATGGGCGTATTTCCTTAACGATACAGGTCTGCCGCCGTTTCAGGCAGGATCTCTCTTTCAGTAAAGCTCGAAGGTCGGGAAAGTTTGGCGGGAGAACAGCATCCATCGGATCATTCTCTCCGAAATTCCGTTGCTTTCGGACTGTATTCGGTCCGCCAGTGTGTCCGGTACTGTAA